>CAMAXP010000008.1 GCA_945862265.1 Bordetella parapertussis | reverse complement strand
GCAAGCTTCACCAGCTTCTCCCGTTGCGCGTCGTCCAGTTCGATCGTACTTGCCACTCGCATCGTCGTCTCCAAAACGCTTCTGATAATCGTTGGACTCGACGAAACGCATTTGGTTCTATTAATTACGAAGCACTACACTAGCATCGTTTGCATCGCGACAGGAGGACTCGAAGCAATGACCAAACTCTCGGCACTAGTGGCAAAGACAGGGTTCGTGGTGGCCGCGGCCTGCGCGGTCACGGCGCTCGGCGCAGGACTGGGCTATCGCTACGGCCTGTGGCACTTCCGCACCGGCATCGCCACGCTCGGCTACGTATTCTGGGTGGCAACCTGCACGGGCATCGTCACGCTTGTTGCACTGGCCGTCGCGTTTGCCCGCAAGGCGGGAAACACCGCCATCGTCATGGGCGCGCTCGGCGTGGTTATCGCGAGCGTCACCGCCTACGCTCCCTACCACCTGCGCCAGACCGCCGACAGCCTGCCGCGCATCCACGACATCACCACCGACCTCGCCAACCCGCCGGCCTTCGTGCGTGCGGCCACGCTGCGCGTCAAGGACGACCACCCGTTGGCCTACGAAGGCCCCAAGGTCGGCGACCTGCAGAAGGCGGCCTACCCTGACATCGCGCCGCTCGTCCTCGCCGTGCCCGCCCCCAGGGCGTTCGAAGCCGCCACAGCCAGCCTCACGGACCTCGGCTTCGAGATCAGCGACTTCGACCCGGTACAGGGCCGCATCGAGGCCGTGGCGACGTCGATGCTGTTCGGCTTCAAGGACGACGTGGTGCTCCGCGTGGTCGCCCAGGACGGCGGCACGCGCATCGACATCCGCTCCATGTCGCGGGTCGGGCGCAGCGACTTCGGCGTGAACGCCAAGCGCATCCGCGCCATCGGCGCGAAGATCCGGGCGAAGCTCGGCTAAAGGTTTCCCCGGGCCTGACGATAAAATTAGTGCCAGCTGCTGGAACGCAGTATTCACCAGCCGGCGCTGTCGTCAGGATCTGGACCCGGACCAAGCTGGGAGCACCGATTCGCCGACCAATGTGTCACCGTTGCGCACGTCCACAAGCCCTCACTGGCTTGGCGGATGTACCTGAAGTGACCGGAAGGCGATAGACCTGAACCTGGGAGTCCCGGCCCAGGTCCTGACGACAGCGCCGTGCCCCGCTCAGGCGGGGACCGGATCCCGCTCCGGCCGCCAAGTTTCCACGCTGCGGAACTCCACCACCTGTACGGCCTCCGCGCGCGGCTGGCCGAAGGCGATCCAACCGTGCCCGAGGAGCGTGATCTCCTCGTGCTGCACTTTCAGCTCGGGTTTCCCCTCGAGGGTCACGAAGGTGCCGTTGGAGCTGTGGTCCACGAGCACGAAATGCTCGCGCCGCCGCTCGATCATCGCGTGCGCGCGGGACACCTTGGCGTTGTGGATCGTGTAGTCCGCTTCGTGGTCGCGCCCGAAGGTGACCTTGCGCCGCTGCGGGCCCATTTCGATGCGGGCGCCGTCGAGCTCGATCTCGAGCAATGCGCGCCCGGCCGCAGGATTGGCCGGCTGCGTCACGATCGAGGTCATCTCCTCGGTCGCGGTCTGCCAGACGATTTCGATGAGGTCCACCTCCTGTTCCTTGCCCTTCACGGGGATCGAAAACAGCTTCCTCAGGTTCGGCGTGTAGAGGTTCGACAGGTGCCCGGCCGTCCCCTGGTCGGTAATGATCTGGCCCTTGGAGGCAAGGTCGCACAGCCGCGAGGCGAGGTTGACCGTATCGCCGAACACGTCGTCGTCCCGCTCGACCACCGGGCCGAAGTGGAATCCCACGCGCACGCCGAGCCGGACCCCGACCGCCGGCCCGAGCTTGTCCACACGAAACTGCATCTCGGCCGCGGCCGCGGCCGCATCGTCGGCGTCCTTGAAAACCGACATCACCGCGTCGCCGATGGTCTTCACCACGCGGCCGTGGACTTCGGTGGTGCACGCTGACATCGTCAGCAGGCAGTTTTCGACCAGCGCGAAGGCGCGCTCGTCCCCGAGGACTTCGTACAGTGCCGTGCTTCCGGCGACATCGGCAAAAAGGACGGCGCATTCCATGGCTTGCTCCCGTTGATACACCGATTCTCGCGCGCCCCGCCTGGCGCCGATTGATCTGCGTCAATCGAGGATTCCTCCCACGGCAGCCCTCAGAAGGACTACAGTAGACACCGCACGCCAGCCCTCGGGGAGGGGAAACATGCAAGACATCAAGACCGGTCCGGCCAGGCCTTCTTTCTGGTGCGGGATCCTGACTGCCGAAAAGCAGGCGGCCACACCGAGGCAGGCACGCACCGTGAGGGGGCCGTACACGACCTTCAACCTTGCAAACACGCAGCGCGACAAGAGCGGCAGGACGACCGCACAGGGGACGAATGATGGCGCAGGCCAAGAAGACGAAGGCTAAAACGACCGCTCCGAAGGAGTCCTCCAGCGAATTCTTCGCCCGGAACCGGCCGAAGTTCCTCGACTGGAACCCGCCGACCCCCGAGGAAGTGCTGGCGGAGATCCAGAAGCGCAAGGACGACCGGGAGGCGGAGTTGCGCAAGGTCACGGCGCTGGAGAAAGCCAAACTGGCCGAAAAGAAATCCGGGAAACGAAAACCAGGGACCTGATGGCTGGGCACGCGCTAAGGGCGGCCCTGGCCGCCGCGCTGGCCGCCCTCGCCGTGGGGGCGCACGCCTTCGACCTCCAGGGTCACCGCGGTGCGCGGGGCCTTGCCCCTGAGAACACCCTGCCCGCTTTCGCCGCCGCGCTGTCGCTCGGCGTCACCACGCTCGAATTCGACACCGGCGTCACGCGGGACGGCGTGGTCGTCATCTCCCACGAACCCTTCCTGCACCCGGACACGACCCGCGGGCCCGACGGCGCGTGGCTTACGGCGCACGGCCCGGCGATCGTTTCAATCACTTACGCTGAGCTGGCGCGTTACGACGTGGGCCGGCTCAACCCGGCCACGCCCTATGGCAAACGCTACCCCGCCCAAGTCCCCGCCGACGGGACGCGCATCCCGAAGCTCGCCGACCTGTTCGACCTGGTAAAGCGCTCCGGCAACACCGCAGTGCGCTTCAACATCGAGACCAAGATCGACCCGCGCGCGCCGCAGGCGACGCTGCCCCCGGAGGCCTTCGCCCGCGCCCTTGTCCGCACGATCCGCGAAGGGGGCATGGCGGCGCGCTCGAGCATCCAGTCTTTCGACTGGCGCACGCTCAAGGTCGTGCAGGCCGAGGCGCCGGAGATCCCCACCGTTTACCTCACCGCGCAGCAAAAATGGCTCGACAACGTCGCCCCCGGTTCGGCATGGACCGCGGGCCTGCAGATCGAGCGCCACGGGTCGGTGCCGAAGATGGTAAAGGCCGCGGGAGGCCACACCTGGTCGCCGTTCTTCGCCGACCTGGACGCGGCGAAACTGGCCGAGGCGAAGTCGCTGGGGCTCGCGGTCGTCGTGTGGACCGTGAACGAGCCAGCCGACATCGCAAGGATGCTCGAGCTCGGCGTGGACGGCATCATCAGCGACCGGCCGGACCTGGTTCGCGTGGAAATGCAGAAGCGCGGCGTTCCGCTTCCCACAGCAACGCCTGTCGTGCCGTAGCACCAGTAGCAAAACACCCGCGATTCCCTGTTGATCCGGGTGGCAAGCCCGCGTAGCCTATGCGAGTCGTTGCACCGTACCATCCAATGCGCCCCGATCCCGGGGATGCTGCACCGACCTATCCCAGAGACAAGGAAAAGGAATCCCCATGGAATACAAGACGCTCACTTGGGAAGTTCTGCCCAATCCACTGCGCCCAGAGGAAAAGACCATCGGGGTTATTACCCTGAACCGCCCGGATTTCCTGAATGCCGTCGACGTGAAGATGCGCGTCGAACTGGACATCCTGCTCGACGAAATCCGGCACCAGAGCCACGTGCGCGTGATCGTCATCACCGGTGCCGGGCGCGGCTTTTCGGCCGGTGGCGACCTCAAGTCAGAGGCCGGGCCGCTTGGCGCCGGGGAAGAGGACTTCGACATGGGCAATTTCGGTCCCTACAAGGAACTGGCCCACTACTTCTTCAACGACCTGCGCCACTCCGTGCTGCAGCGCTGCTTCCGAAAATTCGAAGACCTCGAGGCCATCACCATTGCGGCCATCAACGGGCCTGCGGTGGGCATCGGGCTGGAGTTGTGCACGCTTTGCGACATGCGCTTTGCCTCGGATCGCGCCAAGCTGGGCGAAGTCGCCGTGCCGGCTGGGTTCCTCCCGGAGTCGGGCGGTGCGCGCAACCTGCCCAAGCTCGTCGGCGTCGGCAAAGCCCTCGAACTGATCCTGACCGGCCGGATCATCGATGCGACCGAGGCGGAACGCATCGGCCTGGTGGAGCGCGTGATCCCGCACGAGAAGCTGATGGAGGAGTCGCTGACGTTTGCCGCGCAAGTGGCTTCGAACCCCTACTTGTCGGTGCGCTACGCCAAGCAGCTCGTCAAGCATTACTGGAATACCAACCGGACCGAGGAAGGCTGGGGACGCGAGCTGGATGCCATCAAGGAGATCACGCGCACCAAGGATTGCCAGGAAGGCATTCGCGCATTCCTCGGCAAGCGCAAGGCCGAGTACCGCGGCCCGTACTACGACAACTCGCCGTTCTGAGGCCGGCTTGGGCGAATACTCAGTAAAGACAGATATGCCGGGCCGGATGATCCCGGCACGCCTAAACATCGCGCGCGAGGCCCTGGCCGGCGCACTCGGCAAGGGGCTCGGCGGCAAGGTGGCGCTGGTCGGTCCGCTCGGTCACCTCACCTACGCGCAACTTGACGCCCAGTCAGGTGCATTCGCCGCGTCCTGCGCGGCGCGAGGCATCGCGCGCGGAGACCGGGTGCTGCTCCGAACCTGGAACTGCATCGAATTTGCCGTGGCTTTCCTGGGACTGGCGAAGCTCGGCGCCGTGCCGGTAATGCAGAACTCCGCTGCGGGGCTCGATGACGTGGAATACGTGCTCGGGCACAGCGATGCGGTCGCCGCAGTTGCGCTGGCCGAACTGGCCGGGCCGCTGCGTGAGCTTGCCGATAGGTTGCCCAAGGGGCTCATCGTCGCCCGGGGCGCAGGGCCCGGTGAGGGTGTCTACGAAGACATGGTCCGGGAAGGCAGTGTGGACATCGCGGACACCGGCGCCGACGAGCCCGCACTGATGTGCTACACCTCGGGCACCACGGGCCGACCGAAAGGCATAGTCCATGCCAATCGCTGGATCATCGGGCGCGGCGACGCCAACCGGTTGCGCCTGCCGCCCGAGCCGGACGACATCGCACTGGCCGCCGGCGAATGGAGTTTCATCAGCCTGCTCGGGCACAACGTGCTGTTCGCCCTGCGCAACGGAATCACCGGAGCCATCCTCGAGGATCGCGCCTCGCCGGAAAAATTCCTCGAGAGCATTGCGCGGTTCCGGGTGACGGTCGCCTATGCGGTCCCGACGCTTTACCGCCGCACGCTGGCCATCGACGGAATCGAAAAGGACTACGACCTGTCTAGCCTGCGCGCATGCAACGCGAGCGGCGAGGCGCTCGGCGCCGCGCCGCTGACCGCGTGGAAGCAGAGGTTCGGGACAGACATCTTCGAGCACTATGGCATTTCGGAGTACCAGATGGTGCTGGGACAGAGCCCGCTGCTGCCGATCAAACCAGGGTCAGTGGGCATTCCCTGGGACGTGACGGCAGAAATCGTGGACGACGAACTAAACCCGGTACCACAGGGCGAAATAGGCCAACTCGTTTTCGGAACAGACAATCCAAGCCTCTTTCTCGGCTACCACAAGGATCCGGAGAAGACCGCCGCCGTGGTTCACGACGGCCTTTTCCACACCGGCGACCTTGCTCGCAAGGATGAGGACGGCTATTTCTGGATTGCCGGGCGCGGGGACGACTGCTTCAAGAGCCGCGGGATCTTCATTGTTCCCATCGAAATCGAAAATGCGCTGCTTGAGCAGGCCGTGGTCGCCGAGGCCTGCGTCCTCCCTGCTCCCAGCACCACTGACGGGAACCTGATCCGCGCGGTCGTTGTGCTGAAGGCACCGCTGACGACGGGAGACGCAATCACCGGTGGCTATGCAGAGAAGCTGCGCACGGCGCTAAAGTCGCGCATTGCGCGGAACAAGGTCCCGCAGGTGTTCGATTTCGTCGATGTCCTGCCGAAGTCCGCCAACGGCAAGGTCCTGCGTCGCTCGTTGATGGATACGACGTCGGGCAAATAACCCCTACCACTCTAGAGTCTTCAGGATGCCCATGCACCCGCCAGCGAACCGACCCATACTGCCTTCAACGATCGCCGCGGTCCTGTGCCTTCTTTGTGTGGCGCAGGCGGTAGCGCAGGCCCCGTCCGATTTCCCGAAGCGCCCCCTCAGGATGGTCGTCCCCTATCCGCCGGGGGGCAGCACGGACATCGTGGGCCGCATCGTCGCGGCAAAGCTCAGCGAAAGCCTTGGCCAGCAGGTGGTCGTCGACAACCGGCCCGGCGCCGGTGGCAACGTAGGCACGGACGCGGTTGCCAAGGCGCCACCGGACGGCCACACGCTGCTGATGAGTTCGGTCACCACGCTGGCGATCGGGGCCAGCCTGTACAGCGCGCTGCCCTACGACCTCAACAAGGACCTCGAACCTGTAGCGCTAATCGGATCGGTGCCCTTCGTGCTGCTAGTCAATTCGTCAATCCCGGCCCGCACAGTGCGCGACCTTGTGACCCTCGCGAAGGAAAAGCCGGGACAGCTCAACTTCGGTTCAGCGGGGACGGGCACCAGCGCGCACTTCGCCGGCGAGATGTTCAAGTCGCTCACCGCCATCGACATCGTCCATGTGCCTTACAAGGGGAACGCTCCCGCCGTCGCGGACCTGATCGGCGGGCAGATCCAGTTGATGTTCGACTTCCTGCCTTCTGCCGTGCCCTTCATCAAGTCAGGAAAGGTCCGCGCACTCGGCATTACACCAACGCGGCGCAGTGCCGCGCTGCCGGACGTCCCAACGATCGCGGAATCGGGCGTGCCGGCCTACGACGTGCTGAGCTACTTCGGCGTACTTGTCCCGGCAAGAACGCCGCCTCAGATCGTGGCCCGACTGCACTCCGAAATCCTCCGGATCTCGTCTCTGCCCGATGTGCGGGAGCGGTATGCGCGCGAAGGCGTCGAACCAGCCCACGAGACCCAGGAGCAGTTCCGCACTTACCTGAAGGGCGAGATCGCAAAGTGGGCCGCAGTCGTGAAGAGCACCGGCGCGCGCGCCGATTGAACCGGGACGCGCCAAAATAGCGAACCGCGGGTTGCCTTGATCCCACGCCGCGCGCGATTCCGGCAATAATCCCCGCATGATTACTCTCGGCAGCGATATCGGCGGCACGTTCACGGACTTCGTCGAGGTGGACGAAACCAGCGGACGGGTCGAAGTCTACAAATGCCTCACGACGCCGGACGACCCGTCGCGCGCGATCGAGGAAGGCGTGCAGGAACTCACCGCCCGGCAGGGGCGCACCGCGGCCGCGATCGACGCGATGGTCCACGGCACCACGCTCGTCATCAACGCGGTCATCGAAAGGAAGGGCGCGAAGACCGGCCTGATCACCACGCGCGGTTTTCGCGACGTCCTCGAGATCGGCCGAGAAAAACGCTTCGACGCGTACGACCTGCAGATCGAATTCCCGGCGCCACTGGTGCCGCGCTCCATGCGGATGGAAATCGACGAGCGCATGCACGCGGGCGGGTCCGTCCTCACTCCGCTCAACGAGGACAGCGTGCACGCCGCGGCCGGGGCGCTGCTCGCCGCAGGCTGCGAATCCTTCGCCGTGTGCCTGCTGCATTCCTACCGCAACCCGGCGCACGAGCGGCGCGTGGGCGAGATCCTGGCTTCGATCGCGCCCGGCATCCCGGTGACGCTGTCCTCCGACGTCCTGCCTGAGATGAAGGAATACGAGCGCACCACCACGACCGTGCTCAACGCCTACGCCAAGCCGGTGACCTCGCGATATCTCACGAAGCTCGAAGAGCGCGTGCGCGGCCGCGGGTTCAAGGGCGAGCTGCTGCTGATGCAGTCGAGCGGCGGCATCAACTCGGTCGAATTCGCGCGCGAGTTCCCGGTGCAGATCATCGAGTCGGGCCCGGCGGCGGGCACGCTCGGCGCGGCCCATTTCGCGCAGCTGGCGAACCTGCCCAAGGTGCTGGCCTTCGACATGGGCGGCACCACCGCCAAGCTCGCGCTGGTGGAGGACGGCCGCGCCATCCGCACCAACGACTTCGAGGTCGCGCACGTGCACCGCTTCAAGCGCGGCAGCGGCATCCCGGTGCGTATTTCCGTGGTGGACCTCATCGAGATCGGCGCGGGCGGCGGCAGCATCGCCCGGCTCACGCGCGTGGGCACGCTGCAGGTGGGGCCGGAAAGCTCCTCCGCCGTGCCCGGCCCGGCCTGCTACGGCCAGGGCGGCACGGAACCCACGGTATCGGATGCCGACCTCGTGCTCGGCTACCTCGACGCCGACCACTTCCTCGGCGGGCGCATGAAGCTCGACAAGCCGGCCGCGGAACTCGCGATCAAGCGCGCGCTGGCCGATCCGCTGGGCATCTCGGTCGAGGAAGCCGCGTTCGGCATCCACGCGATCGTCAACGAGAACATGGCTTCGGCCGCGAAGTCGTATGTCAGCGAAAAGGGCGAGAGCCCGAAATCCTGCGCGCTGGTCGGGTTCGGCGGTGCGGGGCCGGTGCACACCTGCGACCTTGCCGCGCGCCTGGGCATCGAAACAGTGCTGATCCCGCCGCGCGCGGGAGTTGCGGCGGCCTTCGGCATGATCGTGGCCCCGGTCACCTATGACGCCGTGCGCTCGCGCCGGATGCTTTACCGGGACCTCACGCCTGCCCTGCTCGACCAGGTGCACGCCGAAATGGCGGCCGAGTGCGGCGAGCGCCTCCCGAAGACGGTCAACCCTGCGGAAGTTCGCCACGAATACAGCGTGGACATGCGCTACCTGGGCCAGGGCTATGACGTGAATGCGGCCTTCACCCTCGCGGACGGCGCGGACAAGGCGATCGCTGAAATCCGCGCCTCGTTCGAGCGCACCTACCTCAAGTTGTATGGCCGGATCTTCCCGGACCTGCCGCTGGAGGTCATGAGCTTCCGGCTGTCGGCAAGCGCGAGCCGCCACGTCGCGGACGTCGGGCGCGGAGACGCCTCCGCCCAGGGCGACGGCAAGACCGGCACGCGCCGCGCGTTCTGCCCGAAGCGGCGCGAGTTCGTGGAGTTCGCCGTCCACCGCCGGGACCGCATCGGCACGGGCGTGGAGTTTCCCGGTCCGGCGATCGTCGAGGAAAACGAATCCACCACGGTGGTCCCGAGCGGCGCGCGGGTGCACGTGGATGCGCATGGCAGCCTGATCGTAAAACTCGCGAAGTAGGCCAACGGAGCACGGCATGAACGACATGACCCAGCAGGTGATCGACCCCATCACGCTCGAGATGCTCTGGCGGCGGCTCGTCTCCATTGTCGGTGAGCTCGGCTCCACGCTGCGGCGGACGTCTTTCTCCACCGTGGTGCGCGACATCGGCGACTACGGCTGCGGCATCTTCGACGCCGAGGCGCGCCTGCTCGCACAGACGCCCGACAGCACCCCCGGCCTGTGCGGTCCTCTGGGCTCGATGCTGCGGCACATGCTCGAGGCGCACCCGCCGGCCAAGCTGGAGGACGGCGACGTCATCATCGGCAACAACCCGTGGAAGGCGAGCGGCCACCACAACGACATCAGCATCATGACGCCGACCTTCCACAAGGGGCGGCTGATCGGCTACGTGGTCACCTGCTGCCACCACGTCGACATCGGCGGGCGGCGCGCCACCACCGAGAGCCGCGACAACTACGAGGAGGGCCTGCGCATCCCGACGCTGAAGTTCTACCGCCGGGGCGAGGCCAACCGCGACGTTTTCTCCTTCATCGAGCAGAACATCCGCTCGCACGAGACGGTCATGGGCGACCTCGGCGCACAGGTTTCCGCATGCCACGTGGGGTGCGAGCGCATGCAGGAGATCTGCATCGAGATGGCCTGGCCGAGCCTGCAGGGACTGGCCAACGAGATCGTTTCGCGCAGCGAGGCGGTGACGCGCGCGGAGATCGCCAAGCTGCCGAACGGCACCTACACGAACGAATCCAAGGTCGACATCGTCGGCGGCGAGACGCTCGTGATCCGCACTTCGGTCACGATCAAGGACGACGAGATCATCGTCGACTTCACCGGCACCTCGCCGCAGGTCAAGCCCGCGATCAACTGCACCCTGACCTACACCGCCGCCTACACCGTGTTCGGCGTGCTGTGCATGCTCGACCTGCCGGTGGCGGTGAACGAAGGGACGCTGCGCCCCATCACCGTGATCGCGCCCGAAGGCTGCGTGCTGAACTGCACCTTCCCGGCCCCCGTGTTCGGCCGCACCGCCATCGGCAACTTCCTGCCCGACCTCGTCTACCAGGCCATCGCGCCCGCCGCCCCCGAGCGGATCTGCGCCGGCGCCGGCGCCACGCCGATGTGGGGCCAGTACATGTTCGGCAAGCGCCGCGACGGCGCGGACTTCGCGCCCTTCAACGTTTCGAGCGGTGGCCTGGGCGCGCGCGCCGGCAAGGACGGCGTGTCGTGCCTCGCCTTCCCCTACAACGTGGGCAACACGCCCGCCGAGGTGATCGAGAGCGAAGTGCCGATGATCGTCGAGGAGCGTTCGCTGTGGGAGGATTCCGCCGGCCCCGGCAAGTTCCGCGGCGGCTTCGGGCAGAAGTACATCCTGCGCATGCTCGAGGGCGACCTCGGCCCGGTGGGCGACGTGCTGGCGAGCTTTCGCGGCGGGCGCTTCATCCACCCGGTGCCGGGCGTGCTCGGGGGCGGTGACGGGCCGAACGGCTACCTGACCATCCGCGGCACCAGCGACGATGCCGGCCGGCAGGTGATCCTGCGCGCCGGCGACCGCATCGTCAGCCACATCCCCGGCGGCGGGGGCTATGGCGATCCGATGGAACGGGACCGCTCTGCAGTGGAAACGGACCTGAGGAACGGCCTGATCTCGGCGGAACACGCCGAGAAGCACTACGGCTACAAGACTATCTAGTCCACCAGCGGGATCTTCGCGCTCTTAACGACATCTCCCCAACGCTGCTTCTGTCCGACCAGGAAGGCGCGGTACTCCTCGGGCGAGGCGCTGGCCACCGGCTCGGCGCCGATCTGGCGCAGCTTGGCGATGTAGTCCGGCTCGGCCGCGACCTGCTTTATTGCATCGTTGAGCTTGAGCAGGATGTCGCGCGGCGTCTTCGCCGCCGTCCCTACCCCCAGCCAACTGATCGCCTCGAACCCCGGAACTGTCTCGCCCATCGTCGGGACGTCCGGCAGGATCGGCGTGCGCGCCGGCGTGGTGACGCTGAGCGCCCGGAGCCGGCCGCCGCGCACATGGGGCAGCGGGGACGGCAGCGAATCGATGAAGAACGCGATCTGGCCGCCCGAGAGGTCGGTGAGCGCCTGCGACGCGCCCTTGTAGGGAATGTGCAGCAATTGGGACCCGGTGGACATGGCGAAAAGCTCGGTGATCAGATAGGGGGCGCTGCCCAGGCCGAACGAGGCGTAGGCGATCTTGCCCGGCGCTTTCTTCGCACCCGCGACGAGGTCGGCCACCGTGTTGTACGGGCTGTTGCTCGCCACCACCATCACATAGGGAAAGGACACGGTCTGCGAGACCGGAGAGAAGTCGTCGATGGGATCGAACGGGTAGGTTTTCGACAGGTTGGGGCCGAAGGAGTGCACCGTGGCGGACATCATCAGCAGTGTGTAGCCGTCCGGGGCGGCCTGCACCACGACTTGCGAGCCGATCTGTCCCGTGGCCCCGGCGCGGTTGTCGATGATGAAGGGCTGGCCGAGTCGCGAGGACAGGCGCTCGCCGAGGAGCCGCGCGATCACGTCAGTGGCGCCACCCGGCGGCCAAGGCACGACGATCTTCACGGGGCGGGCCGGGTAAGTGGCCTGCGCCAGGACAGTGCAGGCGGCTCCCATCAGGAGCACGGAGAGGCAAGCGCGGAAGCGCTGGGACGTGAGCATGGCGAATCCTGTAAAACAGAGTGCACAAAGTCTACTTTAAAAACGCGATGCCCCACAGGGCGGAATAAGATAGCGAACCCATGCCACCCGTTACCCGCGCCCTCCTCTACGCCTGCGTCGCCGTCTACCTGCTGCAGGCCAATGTGCCGCTCATGCTGGACTGGCTTGCGCTGTGGCCGCCGGGCTCGGGGTTCGCGCCCTGGCAGCTGGTGACCTATAGCTTCCTGCACGGTGGCCTGTCGCACATCCTGTTCAACATGTTCGGCCTGTACATGTTCGGCAGCGACGTGGAGCGCCTCTTCGGCTCGCGCTTCTTCGCCCAGTACTACCTCGCGAGCGTGGTCGTGGCGGCGCTCGCCCATCTCGGAATCACAGCCCTGCTGGGCGGCCCGGCCATCCCGGTGGTGGGCGCCTCGGGCGGGATCTACGGGCTCCTGCTGGCCTTCGGCGTGTATTTCCCGCAGCGCAAGGTGGTGCTGCTGATCCCGCCCATCCCGATGAAGGCGCGCACCTTCGTGTTCGTGTTCGCCGCGATCGAGCTCTTCTTCGGCGTCACCGGCACCGCCTCGGGCGTGGCGCACTTCGCCCACCTCGGCGGGATGCTGGGTGGCTGGCTGATGATCCTGTGGCGGCGCTCGAACGGGCCGTCCGGGCGATACTGAAAGTTTAACTTTTACTTACAAAACACAATACCTGGAGCTATTTCTGTGACAGTTTATATGCCTGAATTGAAAAACATACTATTGCGGACCTTGTGCGCCTGCCTGGCGTTTTCCGCCGGCACGGCGGCGGCCCAGGCCTGGCCGACCAAGCCGATCCGCTGGATCGTCCCCTTCTCCGCCGGCGGCCCAGCCGACGTGATCGCGCGCATCGTCTCGCCCAAGCTCGCCGAGCGCCTCGGCCAACCAGTCGTCATCGACAATCGCGTCGGCGGCAATAGCAACATCGGCCATGAGGCCGCCGCACGCTCGGCGCCCGACGGCTACACGATGCTCTACGTCGTGCCGAACATCGTGACCAACCCGTCGCTCTTCAAGAACATGGTCGACCCGCTGAAGGACCTGGCCCCCCTCACGCAGATGACCGTGCAGTCCTACGCACTGGTGGCCAACCCGGGCTTCGCGCCGAAGACCGTGGCCGAGGTGATCGCCGCCGCGAAGGCGAAACCCGGCAGCGTCACCTGCGCCTCGGGCGGCGGGCTGATGACCTTCGGCTGCGAATGGCTGCGCACGATGACGAAAACCGAGATTATCCACGTGCAGTACAAAGGCAACGCCCCGGCGCTCACCGACCTGCTGAGCGGGCAGGTGAACATCCTCTTCGACCTGTACAACACGTCGCTGCCCCAGATCCGCGCAGGCAAGATCCGGCCCGTGGCCCTCACCCGCCCGACGCGCGGCGCGCCTCTTCCCGAGGTCCCGGTCATGGCCGAGACGCTGCCGGGCTTCATCCTCGTGGGCTGGCATGGCGTGATGCTGCCTCCCGGCGTGCCGCGGCCCATCGTCGACAAGTTGAACCTCGCATTCGCCGAGGCGCTGGCCGACAAGGACGTGACCAAGCGCGTGACCGACGGCTTCAGCGAAATCGCGCACACCAGCCCCGAGGCGTTCGGCGAGATCCTGCGCGAAGACTTCGCCAAGTACGCGCGGATCGTCAAGGACGCGGGTATCAAGCCGGAGTAGCGCATGGCCCGTCACGCTGAACTGGTCTTTCGCGGTGGCAACGTCATCACGCTGGGCGCCGCACCCAAGGCCCGGGCCGTCGCGGTCGAGGGCGAGCGGATTTCAATCGTAGGCAGCGACGCAGACGCTTCGGCACGCATCGGCCCTTCCACGCGCGTCATCGAACTTGCCGGGCGCACGCTGATGCCCGGCCTCACCGACGGCCACGCCCACCTCGACCGCGAAGGCCTCAAGGAAGTGCTGCCGTCGCTGTCCGGTTGCCGCTCGATCGAGGCACTGGTGGAGCGCCTCGCCGAGATCGCAGCCCAGACGCCACCGGGGCAGTGGATCATCACCATGCCGCTCGGCGAGCCGCCCGAGTACTACGTTTCAGAGTCGATGTTCGAGGAAGGGCGCCTTCCCGACCGCCATGACCTCGACCGCGCCTCCACGCGCCACCCAATCCTGATCCGCTGCGCCTGGGGCTACTGGCCGTTCCGCCTGCCGCTGGTGTCGGTCGCCAATTCGGCGGCGCTCGAACTCGCAGGCGTCGGCCGCGGTACGGCATCGCCCTCGCCGCTCGTGCGGATCGACTTCGACGGTCGCGGCGAGCCCACCGGCATCGTGCGCGACGACGCCTACCAGCCCATCGCGGAATTCACGCTGTTCCGGGCCGCGCCGCATTTCACCGCCGACGACCGCGTACGCACGCTGGGCCGGTCGATGCAGCTCTACAACGCCTGCGGCACGACATCGGTGTTCGAAGGCCACGGCGTCGCACCGGAAGTGGTCGATGCCTACCGCACGCTGCGAGCCCGCGACCGGCAGACGGTGCGCGCAACACTCTCCTTCAGCCCCGGCTGGAGCGGGGCGAGCGGGGACGACGTCGCCGGCTGGGTGACGGAGCATGCGAAACGCCTCGCCGGCGACGGCGAAGGTGACGACTGGGTGCGCCTCGCCGGCCTCTATGCCGAGCCTGAAACGCAGCCGCTCGAATCGCGGTTGCGGGCGCAATGCGCCCCGCGCACCGGCTGGGCCGGTTTCAACTACGACTGCACGCTGCCGCCGGAGAAGCTCCTCGCCCTGCTCAAGTCCGCCGCGCGCGAAAAACTGCGCGTCTGCGGGATCCAGATGGAGATGCTGGAGTTCTACGCGGCGGCCGCACGCGAGGCGCCGATCGACGACCTGCGCTGGGTGATCGCCCATCCCATCACGATCGACGCCGAACAGGTCGCGAAGCTCAAGGATCTGGGCATCGTCATCACGACGCACACCAACGCCTATATCTGGAAGAAGGCTGCCGAGATCGCAGCGAAGCTCGGCCCCGCCCGGGAGGAGACGCTCTGCCCGATCGGCTCGCTGCTGGCGGCCGGCGTGCCGGTATCGCTCGCCAGCGACAACGTGCCGATCTCGTTGTGGCCCTGCATCTGGCAGGCCATCGAACGCGTCGACCGCGACACCGGTCGCGTGGTCGCGCCCGGCCAGCGCATCGGCCGCGAAGACGCCCTGCGCTGCGCGACGACGCAAGGCGCGTACCTGTGCATGGACGAGGCGGACCGCGGCACGCTCGAGGCCGGCAAGCGCGCCGACCTCATCGTGCTGGACGAGGACCCGCTCACGGTGGCCGCCGAACGCATTCAACACATCGAACCAGCCCTCACCGTCGCCGGCGGACGCGTCGTCTGGGAGCGCGGGTCTGGTATCGTACAGGGACTATGAGCATCCTCAACACAGACAAGACGCTGCCGGCCAACAAGCTGATTTTCGAGGTGCGGCGCGACGCGACCAAGCGCGAGCGCTTCCGCACCGACCTCGACGGCATGATGCGCGACTACGGGCTGTCGCTCGAGGAACAGAAGGCACTGCGCGAGGTCGACCTTAAAAAATTGGGCGAGCTCGGCATGCACCCCTACTTCCTCCCGCAGGTCGCGCGATTGTTCCGCGGCGCGGGCTACAACCACAACGAGAGCGCCGCCGCACTGCTCTACGCCGAAAAAATGCTGAAGGGCTGATCATGGCCGACATCGTCTCCGTCATCGCGCTTGCCCACGCACCGGGTGCCACCGGCTGGATCGACAAGGCCCCCAAGCACGAACAGGACGCCGTGCTGTCGGGCTACGCGCGCATGGGCGAAGCCCTGCGCGCGACGAAGCCCGACATCATCGTCGGCGTCGCCAACGACCACATGCTGAACTTCCCGATGGAAAGCGTGCCCGACTGGTGCGTGGGCACCGCGCCGCGCTGGAAGGGCCCGGCCGAATGGTTCCGCGACTGGATCAACGTGCCTGACTACGAACTCGACGGCCACACCGAGCTCGCCCGGCGCATCGTGCGCGAATCCGGCAAACAGGGGTTCAACCTCGCGTTCTCGAGCGAGCTGCAGTTCGACGACAACTGGTCCGTGCCGCTCAAGTTCCTCACGCCCGACTACAACGTGCCCCTCGTGCCGATCCACATGAACTGTGTGGTGCCGCCGATGCCCTCTCCCGCGCGCTGCTTCGAGTTCGGCAAGGTGCTCGCCAAGATCGTGCGCGCGTGGCCCGCGAATCTGCGCGTCGCGATCATGGCCACGGGCGGGCTGTCGCACGACCCGGGGGGCCAGAAGTACTTCGACGTCGACGAGAAATTCGACCGCTGGTTCCTCGAACTGCTGGCGACCGGCGACCCGGACCTCGTGCTGCGCGAAGTCACCATCGAGAAGATGATCGGCGCCGGCGACGGTGGCACGGTCGAGTTGCTGGCCTGGCTGGTGGCGATGGGCGCCGCAGGCAATCGCAAGGCCGAGACGATGTTCTACGTGCCCTCGGTGCCGCTGCGCTGCGGGATGGGCGGCGTGGACTGGAACGTCGCGAGCTGAACCGTCCCATGCACCACCACGCACATCACCATGACCACGGCCCTCGTCGCTACACGGGGTCACGATCGACACGCATGCGCACTGGTACCCGGCGGAGTTCCTCGAACTCCTGAGAAAGGAGGGCCCCGCGCACGGCGGCGTGATGGACGCCTTCCCGAAGCTGGAGATCAACCTGCCCCACGCGGGCGGCACTTTCCCCGGCCTCATCGGGCGGTTGGACCATGGATCGGCTGAGCGACTGCCTGGCCGGCTAGCGCTTCTGGAACCGCTTCAGCGCCTCTTGCGCGGACTCATTGCCCTGGCCCGCTGCCTGCCGGTACCAGTAGAGCGCCTCCTGGTCATCCTGCGCCACACCCTTGCCTGAACGGTACGCCTCGCCCAGTGCGAACTGCGATGGCGCATGGCCCTGCGCAGCCGCCCTGCGCCACCAGGCGACGGCGAGTTGCTCGTCCTTCTCCACGCCCAGCCCCACTGCGTAGCGACTGGCGAGCACGTTCTGCGCAGAGGGCAAGCCCTGGCCGGCGGACTTGCGCAGCCAGCGCTCAGCCTCGGCCGCATCGCGCGGCACGCCAGCGCCTATGCCGTACGCGACGCTCAAGTTGAACTGCGCAGTGGCATGCCCTGCGTCCGCGGCCTTGCGCCACAGCGCGATCGCCGCCGCCGTGTCGCGTGCCACGCCCTGTCCCTGCATGTACATGTGACCCAGCCGGTTCTGCGCGCTCGTGTCCCCCTTTTCGGCCAAAGGACGGAATTCGGACAGTGCCGTCGGGTAGTCGCCCCGGTTGTAGGCGGCCACGCCCTCGTCCAGCCCCGCATGCGCGGCGGCCGACAACACAGCCATCGGCACCAGGCTCATCAGCAGGAACACGGCGACCATGCGCGCGCGCACGTTCAGGCGCGGCCCCTGGACAGCGCTCAGGTCTCCGCGCGGGAACAATCGCGGCAGTTCGCCCCGCCAGATGCGCTCGGTGCCGAAGAAGATGATCGCGGTCACCACCGTGCCCGACACGAAGGTAATGCCGAAGATCTGAGCAGCGCGCGCCTGCGCAGTTCGTCGCCGTCGGGACCCGCGAGCGGCGCGCCCTCGATACGGATGACCGGACGGAACCAGCGGTAGAACGCCGCGTACCCGATGACCGAGATCATCGTGAACCCGGCTACGAAATACAGGATCTCCGCCCGCCCTACAGCGGCCGAGTTCTCGTGCGCGGACACGTCGAGGAAACGGAAATAGAAGAACGTCCCGAGTGCGCCGGACAGGTTGCCGAACAGGGTCAGGCGTCGCATCTGGGCGACGGCGCTCGTGCTTAACATGGCGGGTCTCCGCGCGCAGGCTGTACCATCAAGGCTAACCGCTCCACCACCGGGCAGCAATGAGTCGGGCGCCTGCGTCCCGGCTCAGCGAAGCGGCGCGAAGAACGCCTTGATCTCGCGCGCGAGCACTTCCGGCTGCTCGAGGGCCGCGAAATGGCCGCCCTTCTCCTCCACCGTCCAGCGCCGGATGTCGGTGTAGGTGCGCGCGGCGACCGAGCGCGGCGGACGAAAGATCTCTTTAGGGAACTGGACATAGCCGGTGGGAACCTTGATCGCCCCGCCCTCGGGAATCGGCCACGGCCCGTGCATGCGCGAGTAGTAGGGCCAGAACGACGAGCCGATCGTGCCTGTAAACCAGTAAAGCGCAATGTCGGCGAGCATCTCGTCGCGTGACAGCACGCTTTCGGGGTCCCCGCCGCAGTCCGTCCAGGCGCGAAATTTCTCGACGATCCACGCCGCCAGCCCCACGGGCGAGTCGTTGAGGCCGTAAGCCAGCGTCTGCGGGCGTGTCCCCTGGATCCACTGGTAGCCGGTCTCTTCCTTGAGGAACGCCGCGAGGTCCTTGTAGTACGCCGCCTCTTCCGGCGTCTCGCCGGCAACGATGTCGCGCCGGACCGCAAGGAAGTTGAGGTGGATTCCGATCATGCGTTCGGCGTAGCGATTGCCCAGCACCGAGCTGATGGTGCCGCCCCAGTCTCCGCCCTGCGCGCCGTAGCGCTTGTACCCGAGCACATCGGTCATCAGCGTCGCGAAAGTCTCGGAGATATCCTCGACGCCGAAACGCTTCTGCCCCGGCTTGAACGACAGGCCATACCCGGGCAGCGAAGGCGCCACGACGGTGAAATCGTCCGCAAGCATCGGCAGCAGCTTGTGGAACTCGAACACCGATCCCGGCCAGCCGTGCGAGAGGAGCAGCGGCATCGGGTCGCGGCCCCGGCCGGGGACGTGCAGGTAGTGCAGGTCCACCCCGTCCATCGCCACCGTGAACTGGGGGAACGCATTGAGCTTCGCTTCCCAGGCACGCCAGTCGAAGCCCTTCCGCCAGTACTCGCAGAGGTCCTTGAGGTAGGCGAGGCTGGTGCCAGACACCCACGGTTCGAGCGGCGGCTCGTCGGGCCAGCGGGTGCGCGCGAGGCGCTCGTGTAGGTCCCGGATCGCGTCCTCGGGAATATGCAAGCGAAACGGTTTCGGGTCGGCCATGGCGCTATTGCCCTCCAGTCACATCGATCGCGATTCCGGTAATGAAGTCCGCATCTGACGATGCGAGGAAGCACACCACCTTCGCCTGGTCCTCAGGCAGCGAATAGCGCCCCAGCGGAATGCGCGACAAACGCTCGGCGTGCACCTCTTCGCTCTGCGGGCCGAAGACCTTGACGATCCGCTCGGTCATCGTGAGGCCGGGATTGATCGCATTGCAGGTGATTCCAAAAGGCGCGAGCTCGAGCGACATCTTCTTCGTCATGGCCACGATGCCCGCCTTCGAGGCGCTGTAGGCGGCGCTCGCAGTGGCGGTGCCGCGCGCGCAGATCGAACCCATGTTGATGATCTTGCCGCTCTTCTGCTTCTTCATCACGGGAATCACGCTACGAGAAAAAAGGAACGTCCCACGCAGGTTGAAGTCGATCAGCCCTTCCCACTCCTCCAGCGAAAACTCCTCGAGCAGCGCGCTGCCGTTCTTCACGATCGTGCTGCCGCCCACGCCATTGATGAGCACGTCGATGCACCCGAATTTTTCGAGCGTGGCAGCTACGGCGCACGCCGCATCGGCTTCCGACAGCGCGTCACCGGCGATTTCCAATCCCTCGCTGCCGGCCTCACGCACCATCGCGATCGTGCCGGCCACCGCAGCGGCATCGCGGTCGAACGCCGCAATCTTCCCGCCCTCGGCGGCGATGATCCCGATCGCAGCCCGGCAGATGCCGGCGCCCGCGCCGGTAATGAGGAAGACCTGGTCCTGGAAGCGCATCCGCCCCGCCTTCATTCCGGCTTGAGGTTCGCCGCCTTCACCGCCGGCGCAAACACCTTCTGCTCCTTGACGATGCGCCCGCGCACGTACTCCGGCGTGGAGAACATGGGCTCGTGGCCGAGTTTGGCATAGGCCTCTTTCGCCTCGGGCGAGCCCAGGTACTTGCGCATCTCGGCATTGAGCAGGTTGATGATCGCCACCGGCGTCTTCGCCGGCGCATAGAGCGCAAACCAGACATCGATCTCATATCCCGGGATCGCAAGTTCCGCCACCGTGGGCACTTCCGGCATGAAGGAGGAGCGGCCAGACGAGGTCGCGGCGAGGAATTTCACCGACCCGGAGCGCGCATTCGACCCGAGCGGCGCAAGGTCCATCATCACAGCTGCGACGCGACCGGCCAGCAGGTCGGGCAGGATGGGACCGAACCCCTTGTACGGCACGTGCGCCAGATCGAGGTTGAGCGCCTGCCTTAGCATCTCGGTGCCCAGGTGCCCCAGGCTGCCACTGCCGTTCGACGCATACGACAACTGGCCCGGGCGCGCCTTCACGTACGCAACAAAGTCTGCAAAGGTGTTCACGCCCAGCGTCGAGGGCACCACGAGGAAAAACGGAAAGCGCGAGATCATGCTGACCGGAGCGAAGTCGCCGAGCGGGTCATAGGGAAGCTTGCCCTGGAACACGAAGGGCTGGATCGACATGGTGGAGGCCCCCGTCAGGAAAAGCGTGTACCCGTCGGCCGGCGCCTTGGCCGCGGCCTCGGCGCCGATCACGGTGTTGCCGCCCGGACGCGGGTCGACGACGAAGGCCTGCCCGAGGGTCCGGCCGAGGTGATCGGCCACGAGCCGCGCCGCAGCATCGGCCCCGCCGCCCACGGCATAGGGAATGATCACCCGCACCTGCTTGGCCGGGTAAGACTGCGCGAATGCTGCGCCCGCAAGCAGTGCCATCGAAGCCGCGAGCCCGGCGGCGATCAATCGTTTCATCATTTTTCTCCGAGTTATAGGTCTTTTTGCCATCTTAATGCATCCTAGAATACGAGTCGGACAAGAGAAGCGGACAGGAGCAGAAAAATGAACATCACCCTTGAGGGACGCAATGCAGTCATCGCCGGCGGCTCACGGGGCATCGGTCGCTCGATCGCCCTCGCCTTCGCCGCCGCTGGCGCAAACGTGTCCATTTGTGCGCGCGGCGAGGACGGCCTGCGCGCCACGGCCGCGGACCTGGCGGCCTTCGGCCACAAGGTCCACACGGCCCCGTGCGACTTGGGCAACGGGCCCGCAGTGACCGGTTACATCCAGGCGGCCGCCGAGGCACTTGGCGGCATCGATGTGCTGATCAACAACGCCTCGGGGTTTGGCGCGAGCGATGACGAGGCCGGCTGGATGGCGAGCATCAACGTCGATCTCATGGCCTCGGTGCGCGCCTCGTATGCGGCGCTGCCCCACTTGGAAAAGACCCGCGGTTCGATCATCCACATTTCGTCGATCTCCGGCCTGACCCACAGCGCCCGCACCCCGCCCTACGGCGCGGTCAAGGCCGCGCTGATCCAGTACACACTGACGCAAGCTGCGAAGTACGCGGCGCAGGGCATCCGCGTGAACTGCATCGCCCCGGGGTCGATCGAATTTCCCGGTGGCAACTGGGAAAAGCGGAAGACCAGCGACCCCAAGCTCTACAATGGAATCCTCGGCAGCATCCGGTTCGGCCGGCTGGGCACGCCCGAGGAAGTCGCCAACGTGGCGCTCTTTCTAGCGAGCGACGCAGCGAGCTGGGTGACCGGGCAGACGATTGCGGTGGACGGCGGGCAGATGCTCGGCTGAATCGGGCCTGTTACCGCTTTTCGCGCGACCAACTGGGACTGTTCGGCCGCGCGGCGCTCGCCTAACGTGGGCGCATGTACAAACTCATACGCAGCCTCGAAAGCCCGGGCACCCGCCCCAGGGGCGGCCCCTTGCGCGTGATCCGCGCGGTGCTGTGGAGTTTCTTCGGCGTGCGGCGCAGGCACGACCTGGATTCGGACGCAGCCACGATCACGCCGCTCCAGGTCATCGCAGGCGGCCTCGCAGGCGCAGTTTGCTTCGTGTGCCTGCTGCTCGGGATCGTGAAGCTCGTACTGGCCTAGGCCAGCGAGGCAACGATCTGCCCCAAGGTCGCGACCGCTTTTCCGATCCGCGGGGTCCAGGGCTGGCCGGTGTTGATGCGGATGCAGTTGCCAAATTTTCTCTGCGGCGAAAATACCGGCCCCGGCGCGATGCTGATCCCGACCCGCATCGCGAGGCGATGCACCTCCAGGGCGTCGGCATTCCCGGGCAGCTCGACCCAGACGAAATAACCGCCCTGTGGCTGGGTGATCCGGGTGCCCGCCGGAAAATCCCGGGCGATAGCCGTGAGGATGGCGCGCTGCTGCCCCTCGAGCTTCGCCCGGAGGCCACGAAGGTGGTGATCGTACCCCCCGTGTCTGAGGTAATCGGCCAACGCCGCTTGTGCATGGAATCCGGTCGCGAGCGTCGTCATGAGCTTGAGGCGTTCGACCTGCCGCGCCCAGCGCCCTGGCGCGGCCCAGCCCACGCGAAACCCCGGCGCAAGGCACTTTGAGAACGATGAGCAGTGCATCACCAGTCCATCGCGATCCCAGGCCCGGGCCGGTCGCGGTTTGTGCGCGCCGAAGTAAAGCTCCTCGTAGACGTCGTCCTCGATGAGCGGCACGCCGTGCCTCGAGAGCAGTTTCACGAGGTCGTGCTTCTTCTCCGGAGGCATCAGCGCGCCGAGGGGGTTCTGGAAGCTGGTCATGAACCAGCAGGCCTTGACGCCATGGCGCGTGATCGCGGCATCGAGCGCGGCGAGGTCGACGCCTTCGCGAGGGTGCGTGGGAAGTTCGACAGCCTTGAGCCCGAGCCGCTCGATCGCCTGGAGCGCGACGTAGAAAGCGGGCGACTCGATCGCCACGACGTCGCCGGGGCGGGTCACCGCCTGCAGGCACAGGTTCAAAGCCTCCATGCACCCGTTGGTGATCACTATGTCCTCCACAGGCACTGCCATCCCGGCGTCGAGGTAGCGGCGCGATATTGCACGCCTGAGCTCCGCGTGGCCGGTGGGCAGGCTCGCGACGAGCAGAGCCGGGTCCAGGGTGCGAACCGCAACCGCGGCCGAGCGCGCGAGTTTCTTCAGGGGGAACACCGCAGGGTCGATGAAGGCTGAACCGAGCGGGACCACGTCGGGGCGGCCGACCGTGCCGAGAATCTGGAACACCAGGTCACTCACGTTCACCCTGGTGGAGGCCAGCGGGGGACGCGAAGTCTGCGGCTCGGCCGCGCCGCGCCGCGGGCAGACGTAGTAGCCCGACCGCGGACGCGCATGAATTTCCCCGCGGTCCTCGAGCATGTGGAGGGCACGCAATACAGTCGCCGGCCCCATCTCGTTCGACGTGCTCAGCATGCGAACGGACGGGACCTTGTCACCCGCACGCAACACACCAGCGCGGATCCGCCCGGAAATCAGTTCGACAAGCTGCTCGTAGCGCTTCACCCGGCCATCCCTGGAATTCGCCTTCAGTCGATCCCCTAGCGTATTCTCTCATTTCGACCAGACAGGATTTCCACCATGCGAGTGCAAGTCGCCATCATCGGATCCGGCCCGGCGGGCCTGCTGCTCGGGCAGTTGCTGCACCGTGCGGGCATCGACGCAATCATCATCGAGCAGCGCAGCAAGCACTACGTGCTCGATCGCATCCGCGCAGGCGTGCTCGAGATGGGCACGGTCGAAATGCTCGACCGGCTGGGCGTGGGAAAGCGCCTGCATGCCGAAGGCCTCGTCCACGACGGCGTGGAGATCAGCTACAGCGCCGGGCGCCAGCGCATCGACCTCACCGGCCTCACGGGCCGCCACGTGGTGGTCTACGGGCAGACCGAAGTCACCCGCGACCTGATGGATGCGCGCGAAGCGGCCGGCGCAAAAACGGTCTACGAGGCGGAGGACGTCAGCGTGCATGACTTCGACTCGAACCGCCCGAAGGTGCGCTACCGCAAAGACGGCCGGGAGCACGAGGTGGAGTGCGATTTCATTGCCGGGTGCGACGGGTTCCACGGCGTCTGCCGGGAGAGCGTGCCGGCCGGGTCGATCAGCAACTTCGAGCGCGTCTACCCCTTCGGCTGGCTGGGCGTGCTGTCGGAAACGAAGCCCGTGTCGGACGAACTGATCTATGTGTGCCACGAGCGAGGGTTCGCGCTCTGCAGCATGCGCAGCCCCACGCGCAGCCGCTATTACATCCAGTGCTCGTTGTCGGAGCGCGTCGAGGAATGGTCCGACGACCGGTTCTGGGACGAACTGCGTCGCAGGCTAGATCCAGAGGCTGCAAGCGACCTCGTCACGGGTCCGTCGATCGAAAAGAGCATCGCGCCGCTGCGCAGCTTCGTCTGCGAGCCGATGCGCTTCGGGCGGATGTTCCTCGCCGGGGATGCCGCGCACATCGTGCCACCGACCGGCGCGAAGGGGCTCAACCTCGCGGTGAGCGACGTCCACTACCTGTCCGAGGCGTTGGAGAGCCACTATCGCGGTAGCGACGCCGAACTCGACGGCTATTCCGAGCGCGCGCTGAAGCGCATCTGGAAAGCCGAACGCTTCTCGTGGTGGATGACCATGCTGTTGCACCGCCTGCCGGAAGACGGCCCCTTCGGGCATAAAATCCAGCAGGCCGAACTGGCCTACCTCGCCGGGTCGCGCGCCGCGCAGACCGCAATGGCGGAGAATTACGCCGGGCTTGCGTACTGAACACACCATAAAAATGATACCAAGGAGATCCCCATGTCACGTCGTATCCTCGCCGCAGCACTCGCCGGGCTGGCGCTAGCGCTGCCCGCCACCGCGCCCGCCCAGGGCTTCCCGTCCAAGCCCTTTACGATCGTCCTGTCCTATGCGGCGGGCGGTCCCACGGACTTCCTCGCACGCACGCTGGCTGAGAAAGTCTCAGCCCGCATCGGCCAGCCCGTGCTGGTCGATCCCAAGCCTGGCGCCAACGAGCGCGTGGCCACGGAATACCTGCTGCGCCAGCCGGCCGACGGCTACACGAGCGTGCTGGTCGCGCTGCCGCACGCTACCAACCCGGCGGTGTTCGCGTCGCTGCCCTACGACACTTTCAAGGAATTCATCGGCCTCGTACACATGGTCAATATCCCGGTGATCCTGACGGTGAAATTCGATTCGCCGATCAGGACCTTCGCCGATTTCGCCGCGTTCGCCAAGGCGAAACCCGGCGAGGCGATGTTCGGCTCCCCGGGCGCGGCCACCAGTTCCCACCTGACGATCGAACTGCTCGGCACCCTTGCCGGCGCAACCTTCACCCACATCCCGTACAAAGGCGATGCCCCCGCAATGACTGAACTGATGGGCGGCCGGATCGTCGCGAGCGTGAACTCTCTGCCCGGCGCGCTGGGCCAGATCCGCGGCGGCCGGGTGCGCAGCATCGGGATCTCCAGCGCCCAGCGCGTGCCGACACTGCCGGATGTGCCGACTTTCGCCGAACAGGGTTACCCCGACGCAGTGACGGCCACCTGGTTCGGCCTCATCGTGCGCAGCGGCACGCCGAAGGACATCGTGGCAAGGCTGAATACGGAGTTCAACACGGCACTCGCCCTGCCGGACGTGAGGGAAAAGCTGAGCGACCGCGGCATGACGCCGGTCGGGGGCTCGTCCGAAACCTACACGGCCTTCATCCGCAGCGAGAACGAGCGCTGGAGCAAGGTCGTCAAGGCGCGCGGAATCAAGATAGAGTAGTCCCGAGAGAGGCCCCACCCGGGAGCGCCGATGCCCCGCATCATCCGCAACACCCTGCTGTCGGCCCGCGACCTTGCGGTCACCGTTGGCCCGTTCGTCCTGATTGCGCTGGTGCTGCTCATCGGTGCGTATTTCGTGCTGCAGCCCAACCCGCCGCGTAGCGTCGTCCTCGCCACCGGACCAGAACAGGGCGATTACGCGGAATTCGGCAAGCGCTACGCCGCCGCGCTGAAGAAACATCACATCGAGGTTGTCCTGCGGCCGACCCAGGGCTCCTCGGCCAACCGCCGCCTGTTGCGTGACGCAAAGGAAAAAGTCGACTTCGGGTTTGTCCGCGGCGGCTCGAGCGAAGTGATCCAGGCCGAGGACGAGAAAGGCACCGGACTCCCGCTGGTCACGCTGGGCAGCCTGTTCTTCGAACCGGTGTGGATCTTCTATCGCACCGATGCCGCAAAAAAGCTGCCGGGGAAAAAGCTAGAAAAGCTCGACCAGTTGCGCGGCTGGCGCGTGAATACCGGCGGACGCGGCGCAGGCTCGACCAACCTGCTGTCCAAGCTGATCAGCGCCAACGGACTGAACCGCGAGGACCTGAAGATCGAGCGGCTCGACCTGACCCAATCGGCGATCGCTTTGTTCAACAACGAGATCGACGCCATGATCCTGGTGTCGGCCCCCGAGTCGCCGATCCTGCAGATGCTGCTGCGCACCCCGGGCATCAGCCTGTTCGAATTCACGCAGGCCGAGGCCTATTCGCGCCGCTTCGGCTACCTCAGCGCCGTCACCCTGCCGCGGGGCATTGCCGACTTCGCACATGACGTGCCGGCGCACGACGTACAGCTGATCGCCCCCACCTCCATGCTGGTCGCCCGTGAGGGCACGCACCCCGCGCTGGTGCAACTTTTCGTGCAGGCCGCGCGCGACATCCACGCGGAGCCGGGCTGGTTCGCCAAAAGCGGCCAGTTCCCGTCGAAGGAAGACATCGAATTCACGCTTGCGCCGGAGGCGGAGCGCTTCCTCAGGAACGGACCGCCGCTGATGCAGCGCTACCTGCCGTTCTGGCTGTCCAACCTGATCGACCGGATGTGGGTGGCGATGATCTCCATCATCGCGATCCTGATCCCGCTCGCGCGGGTGGTGCCGCCGCTCTACAACTTCCGCATCCGCTCGCGCATCTTCCGCTGGTACCGACAGCTGCGCCAGATCGAGGATTCGATTTCGGCGGGGAAGATCCCGGTCGCCGACCTCCTCGAGGAACTGAACAAGCTCGATGCCAAGGCCGAGCGCATTTCGGTGCCGCTGTCCTACACCGACGAGCTGTACTCGCTGCGCAGCCACATTGCGCTGGTGCGCGAGCGCCTCACGCCTGCCGCCTGACTGGCCGGCAAACCGGGGTTGCATGCACCGCAGCCTGCTACGATCTGCGCGTGATCCGCGCCCTCGGCCTCTGCCTGCTCTTTGCCACTGCACTCGCCACACTTCCGGCGGCGAGTGCCGCCATTCCCGACACGCTCGAGCAACGCATTGCCGCCTGCGCCACCTGCCACGGCAGGAACGGCGAAGGCCTCAGGACTAACGAGTACCACCCCCGCATTGCGGGCAAGCCGGCCGGGTACCTCTACAACCAGCTGCTGAATTTCCGCGACCGCCGGCGGCAGGCCCCGGTCATGAATCACATGGTTGCCTCCCTCTCGGACGCCTACCTGCGCGAGATCGCCGAGTACTACGCAAAGCTCACGCCGACCCACCCTGCAGCGGTAGCTGCGGCACCCGGCCCGCTGCTTGCACGCGGGCAGGCGCTGATGTCGCAGGGTGACGCAACGCGAAAGATCCCGGCTTGCGCCGCCTGCCACGGCAAGGCGCTCAGCGGCATGAATCCCGGCATTCCCGGCCTGCTCGGACTGGACGCGCAGTACATCGCCGCCCAGCTGGGCGCCTGGCGCAACCGGACCCGCAGCGCCCACGCACCGGATTGCATGGCCGACGTGGCCGCGAAGCTGGTGCCGGGCGACGTGGCGGCCATTGCAGCCTGGCTCGGCGCGCAGGCGCAATCGGGTGCCTCTGCCGCGCCGCTGCCGCCCGGATCGCTGCGGCTGCCCGTGAAGTGCGGCAGCACCGATGCGCCCCCGCCCGCGGCAGACATCCCGCGTCCGGCCAGCCGGGGCGAATACCTCGTTCGTGCAGGCAATTGCTTTTCCTGCCACACCACGCGTGGAGGCCCGCCCTATGCCGGCGGCCGTGCGATTCCCACGCCCTTCGGCACTCTCTACAGCTCCAACATCACGCCCGATCCGCAGACCGGGCTCAGGCGCGCAGGTCACGCCCGAACAGGCCGAGGCAGCAATGAAGCTCGGCGCGCGCCTCTACAAGGCCCGCTGCTCCGACTGCCACCAACCCGGGGGCGAAGGTGTGCCGCGCGCCTACCCGTCTTTCGCCGGCAATGCCGCGCTGCTGATGCGCAACCCCGTCAACGCGATCCGCATCGCGCTGAACGGCGGGTTCCCGCCCAGCACGCGCGGCAACCCGCGCCCCTACGGAATGCCGCCCTTCGCCCATGTGATGAGCGACGACGAAGTGGCCGCCGTGGTGACCTATATCCGCGGCGCATGGGGCAACCGCGCGGCGCCCGTGTCCCCCGCCGAGGTGGCGGCCGCGCGCGGCGTGCCGGTCGATTGACGCCATGCGCCTGATCCTTCGCGGCCTGAAGACCCTCGCCAGCTGGATCCTCGCGCTGCTGATCCTGTTCGAGGAGTGGGGCTGGGAACCGCTCAACCGGTTGCTCGCGAGGCTCGCCCGGCTGCCGTTGATCGGGCACATCGAAAGGCGCGCTGATCGCGCGTGTGAGGGCGTCTGCCGCGTGGCAGGCCCTCTATCGCGCCAGGTCCACGGCACAGGCGGCGCTGGCGCGCCTGCGGTCACTGCTGCGCTGAACCCGTACGGGGGTCGCAAGACCGGCCCCGATAAGCTACGCTTCGCCTCCCGGCCACCCCCGCAAAGAGCGTCCCCGCGACGCCTCCCCGAGACCCATGCCACGCATTACCGCCTCCCCCGCCCTTTCCCGCCTCCGCATCCTTGACCTCACGCGCGTGCGCGCCGGCCCGACCTGCGTGAAGCAGTTCGCCGACTTCGGCGCCGACGTGGTGAAGATCGAGAACACCGAGCTTGAAGACATGGGCGGCGCGCGCGACGGCCCCGACTTCCAGAACCTGCACCGCAACAAGCGCTCCATGACGCTGAACCTCAAGGCGCCCGAGGGCAAGGCGATCTTCATGAAGCTTGTGGAGACCGCGGACATCGTGGTCGAGAACTACCGGCCCGACGTCAAATTCCGCCTCGGCATCGACTACGAGTCGTTGAAGAAGGTCAACAAGCGCGTGATCCTCGCGAGCATCTCCGGCTTCGGCCAGGACGGCCCCTACCAGGGGCGCCCGGGCTTCGACCAGATCGCGCAGGGCCTCTCCGGCATCATGTCCGTCACCGGCGCGCCGGGCAAAGGCCCGATGCGCGTGGGCGCGGCGGTGGCCGACGTCACCGGCGGCCTGATGGCGGCGCTCGGCATCATGACCGCGCTGCTCGAGCGCGAGACTTCGGGCGAAGGCCAGTGGGTGCAGTCGAACCTGCTGCAGGCCGGCATCCAGTTGCTCGACTTCCAGGCCGCGCGCTACACGATGTCGAATGAGGTCGCCGAGCAGATGGGCAACGACCACCCGACCAGCATGCCGACCTCGGCGTACACCACGTCGGATGGCTACATCAACGTCGCGGCGGCGGGCAAGGCGATCTGGACGCGCCTGTGCGAAGCGATCAAGCGCCCCGACCTCTTCGAGCACCCGGACTACAAGGACGCCAACGGCCGTTCGAAAAACCGCAAGGCGCTGAATGCCGAGATCGACAAGGCGCTGCTCGCGAAGACCAGCGCCGAATGGGTCGAGATCCTCAACGCTGCCGGCGTCCCTTGCGGCCCGATCTACACCATGGACCAGGTGTTTGCAGACCCTCAGGTGATGCACCTGGGCGTGTCGACCCCGGTGGTGCACCCCAAACTCGGCAAGCTCCACCTGCTGGGCCAGGCCGTGAAACTCTCGCGCACCCCGGCCGCGATTGCCGCCGCATCGCCCGAGCGCGGCGAGCACAGCGAGGAAGTGCTGCGCGAGGCCGGCTACTCGGCCGCCGAAATCGATCAATTCAAAACGAAAGGGATCATCTGATGTCCGGACTCATCGTGAAACGCGACGGGGCGGTGGCCACCGTCCTCTTCTCCAACCCCGAGAAAATGAACGCAATGACGTTCGACATGTGGGCAGGGGTGCCCAAGGCGCTCGCCGAACTCGATGCCGACCCGTCAGTGCGCGTGATCGTCGTCGCCGGCGACGGCGAGAAGGCGTTCATCTCGGGCGCCGACATCTCGCAGTTCGAGAAGCTCCGCGGCACAACAGAAGCCCAGGCCGAATACAACAAGGCGGTCGAAGCCGCTTACCTCGCGCCGATCATTTGCTCCAAGCCGGTCGTGGCTCGCATCCGCGGCATCTGCATCGGCGGCGGGCTCGGTTTCGCGGCCGCCTGCGACATCCGCATCGCCTCTGACAACACGATCTTCCGCATGCCGGCGGCGCGCCTGGGCCTGGGCTACAACCCCAGCGGCGTGAAGCGCTTCATGAACGTGATCGGCGCGGCCAACACGCTCGACATCTTCGTCTCGGCGCGCAAATTCGACGCGCAGGAAGCGCTGCGGATGGGCTTCCTCAGCCAGGTCCACCCGGTCGCCGAGCTCGAGGCGAAGGTCGCCGAGTACGTGAAGATGATCGGCGAGAACGCGCCCCTGACCGTGGCCGCTGCCAAGTTTGCCGTGGTGCAGGGCCTCAAGGATGCCGCGGACCGCGACATGGACACCGCCATGAAGATGGTGCTCACCTGCTTCAGGAGCGACGACCACCAGGAAGGGCGCAAGGCGTTCATGGAAAAACGCATACCGAATTTCGTCGGAAAGTAAGATCACCGGAGCGACAGGCTCCACGGAGGAGACTGACATGGAAGACAGGATCACTGCGCGTACAACTGCGGGCCTGGCGGCGCGTCTATCGATGCTTCTCGCGGCGCTCGTGTTTTCCGCGGGCGCGGCGGCGCAGGCGTTTCCCAACAAGCCCGTCAAGATCGTTACCGGCTACCCCCCGGGCGGCTCGGCGGATTTCCTCACGCGGCTGCTGGCCGAAGAGATGGGCAAGGCCCTCGGCGCCGCGGTCGTTGCCGAGAACCGACCCGGCGCAGGGGCGACGATCGCCTCGGAAGCGGTGGCGCGCTCGCCCGCCGACGGCTACACGCTGTTCAACGCCACGCACCATTCGATCAACAAGGCGTTGTACAAGAAGCTCGCCTACGACCCGGACAAGGACTTCGTCGCGATCACCCGCGTGGCCGCGGGCCCTCTGGTGATCTGCGTCAAGAACGACCTCCCGGTCAAAAACCTGCGCGAGCTGATTGCGTTCGCCAAGGCCAACCCGGGAAAGCTCTTCAACGCCAACTCCGGCAACGGATCCTCGCCGCACCTTGCCGGCGTGGACTTCATGTCGGTGGCAGGAGTGCAGTTCACCACGGTCCAGTTCAAGGGCGGCGGGCCTGCGGCGCAATCCATCATCGCCGGCGACACTGACGTCATGTTCGCCACGCCGCCGACTGTATTGGGGTTCATCCGCTCGGGCCGCATGCGCGCGATTGCGATCACCTCGAAGTCCGCCTCGCCTTCGATCCCCGGGATTCCCGGCGCCAGCGACGCAGGCCTCGCGGGCTACGACCATACGTTCTCGTTCGGGCTCTACGCGCCGGCCGGCACGCCGCAGGCTGTGGTCAAGCGCCTGCACGAAGCCGCAGTCCGGGGGCTCCTCAAGGCAGACGTCCGGGAGAAGATCGCCTTCCAGGGCATGGACGCCACGCCGTCGGCCTCGCCCGAGGCATTCGACGCGGAACTGAGGGCCGAGGCGCCGATGTGGGAGCGGGTGGTGCGCGACGCCGGCGCCCGGGTCGAGTAGTCATCGCACCAGTCATCGCGCAAACGAACACCGAAACCCAACGCAAAGGGGAACATCGCATGGACTCGACCACCAAAGTAGCCATCGTCACCGGTGCCGGCACCGGCGTCGGGAAATCCGCGGCGCTCGCGCTGCTGAAGGACGGCTACCACGTGGCGCTCGTCGGTCGCAGGAAGGAACTGCTCGACAAGACCGCCGCAGACTCCGGCGTCGCGGACCGCACGCTGTCCCTGTCGGCCGACCTGGCAAAGCCCGAAGGCATCCCGCCCGTGTTTGCCGCGGTCAAGGCCAAGTGGGGACGCCTCGACGTGCTCTTCAACAACGCAGGCATGGGCGCCCCCGCCATCCCGATGGAAGACCTCACGCTCGAGCAGTGGATGAACGTGGTGAACATCAACCTCACCGCGATGTTCCTCTGCACGCAGGAAGCGATCCGCATCATGAAGGCGCAGACCCCGATGGGCGGCCGCATCATCAACAACGGTTCGATCTCGGCGCACGCCCCGCGCCCCTTCTCCTCCCCCTACACGGCGACCAAGCACGCGGTCACGGGCCTCACCAAGTCCACGTCCCTCGACTGCCGCAAATACGACATCGCCTGCAGCCAGGTCGACATCGGCAACGCGGCCACCGAGATGACCGAGCGCATGAAGAACGGCGTGCCCCAGGCCAACGGCACCACCATGGTCGAGCCGCGCATGGACGTGGCCCACGTGGGCAGTGCGGTGGCCTACATGGCGGCCCTGCCGCTCGATGCGAACGTGCAGTTCATGACCATCATGGCGACGAAGATGCCGTTCGTCGGGCGCGGCTAGCGGGAATTGATGCGACTGGTCCTCGACACCAACGTGGTGCTGGACCTGGTCGTGTTCCGCGATCCCGGCGCAGCGCCGCTGCGGGCCGCGATCGATGCCCGCAAGGTCAGCCTCCTGACCACGGCCGAATGCCTCGAGGAACTGCGGCGCGTACTCGGGTACCCGGAGTTCAAGCTCGGCCCGGCCGCCCAGGCCCTCGCCTACGACTGGTATGCAACGCGCGCTGAAATCGTGGAAACGCCCCTGCCCGACCCGTTGCTCCCGCGCTGTCGCGACACTGACGACCAGAAGTTCCTCGACCTTGCCTGGGCCGCGGACGCCGGGCATCTCGTCACCAAGGACAAGGCGCTGCTGGAACTCGCCTGGCGCGTGGCGAAGCTCGGGCGGTTTGCAATTGGGCAGACCTCGGGCCTGGCGGGACTTTAGCCGCCAACCGACCGTATCCTTTCGTGCAATTGTGGGATATTATTAAATTATGTTCCACAATGCTCCAGCACCAGCATGAAGCTCCGGTTCTTTGACCTGTCGTTCCGGACGGCCTACGCCCAAGCGAAGGAACTCGCGCTTACGCAGTCCACGGTTCCGCTCGCAACCGCCGGATCCCTGCAGACAGAAAAGCGCGGCGACCGGCAATTTATCTATCGGTACCGGTACAACGCCCTCGGCAAACGCGTTACGGAATACCTCGGGCCGGAGGGCGATGCGGAAACGGTGACCAGGGTCGCGCAGGCGGCGGCCGAGATCGCCGGCGCGGCCAGCCTGGCTGGCTACAGCCGCGACCTGCGCAAGGTGGGTTTTCACAGCACGGAGAACTCCGCCCTGATCACCGTGGCGGCGCTTTTCAATGCGGGCCTGCTCGGGAAAGGGGGGATCCTCGTCGGGACGCACGCGTTCGGGGCGATCCTGAATGAACTGGGGGTCGCGGGCGCCTCGTTCGCGATGACCGAAGACGTCGACGTCGCCCGGGCCGGCCCGATCCAGGTTGCAGCGCTGCCGAAAGGCGGCTTTCTCAAGCTCCTGACCGATACCGGGCTGCCGTTCCATGAAGTGCCGCAGATCCGACCGAATGCGCCTGCAACTTCTTTCAAGGTGCGCGGAAAGAGCCTCAAGGTCGACCTGCTGGTGCCATCGTCAGGCGAACCCTACCAGCCTGTGGCGGTGCCCGAACTCGGGGCGCATGCGACCGGATTGCCGCACCTTCGATTCCTCCTGCAGGATCCGATGCAATCGATATTGCTCGGGCGCGACCGGATCGTCCCGGTCATGGTTCCCCATGCAGGTCGGTTCTGTGTGCACAAACTCGCGCTGTATTCGATGCGCGGCGGCGGCAACAACCCCAAGGCCCAGAAGGACCTTTCGCAGGCAGCGCTCCTGGCAGCGGCCATCGTGCACGAGCAGGACTTCCTGCTGCACGATGCAATCGCCGCAATGTCCAGGCCTCTGCGCGCCAAAGCGAAAGCCGGAGCGAAACGGGCCATCGAATTGCTGAAGGAATCGCACCCTGAGGCGGCGGGCCAATTCGAGGCGTTGGCATAACTGTGGAATGGGCCACTACCCCGCTCCACAACCAGCCCTGCGCCGGGCTATGCTTAGTCCCATGCAACGTTACGACGCCATCCTCTTCGACCTGCTGACCGCCCTCATCGACTCCTGGTCGCTGTGGAACCGCGTCGCGGGCGGCGAGGAGCCGGGGCGCAAATGGCGCGCCGAATACCTGCGCCTCACCTACGGCTGCGGCTCGTACGCCCCCTACGAGGAACTCGTGGAGCAGGCCGCGCTCGCGACCGGGCTGTCCGCGTCCCATGCGGCCCGCCTCGACACGGAGTGGGACGACCTCCAACCCTGGGACGATGCGGTGGCGCTGCTCGGCGACCTGAAGCCCCGCTACCGCCTCGGCGTGGTGACCAATTGCTCCGATCGCCTCGGCAAGCGTGCGGCCGCACGCATGAAGGTGCCGTTCGACTGCATAGTGACCGCCGAGCGCGCCGGGTTCTACAAACCGGATCCGACGCCCTACCAGCTGGCCCTGAGCGAACTCGGCCTGCCCGCGGATCGCGTGCTGTTCGTGGCCGGGTCGGGATTCGACCTGATCGGCACGGGCCGCGTCGGGATGGACACCCTCTGGCACAACCGCGTCGGTCTCACCGCGCCGCCGGGGGCCCCGGAACCCGCGGCACAGGCACGCACGTTACGTCCAATGGTGGACGATTACCTTTCACAAGCAGGACAGACATGACTCCAACACAGACGCTCGCCGACCTCGACACGCCCGCGCTCCTCCTCGAGCGCGGCAAGGTCACGGCCAACGCCGCGCGCCTGCGCGCGCGCATCGAAGCGCTGGGCTCGAAGCTGCGCCTGCACGTGAAGACCGCAAAGTGCCTCGAGGTCACGCGGATGGTCGCGGGCGACTCCGGGCCGATCACCGTTTCGACATTGAAGGAGGCCGAAGTCTTCGCCTCCCACGGCTATCGCGACATCCTCTACGGCGTGGCGTTCGCCCCCGGCAAGCTGGACCGCGCGCTCAAGATTGTGAGCAGCGGCGTGAAGCTTACCGTCGTGCTGGACAGCCTCGAGTCCGCGCGCCTTCTCGCCGCCGCGATGAAAGGCAAGGCCGAGACGCTCGCCGTGCTGGTCGAAATCGACTGCGACGGCCATCGCGCAGGCCTCAAGCCGGGCAATCCCGAAATCGTGGAGATCGCCCGGGCGCTCGCGGGCAGCGGCGCCGATGTCGCCGGCGTGATGACCCACGCGGGCGGGTCCTACGACTGCCGCAGCATCGCGGCGATCCGGGCCGTCGCCGAAAAGGAGCGCGCTGCGGTCGTCGAAGCCGCCACGGCACTGCGCGCCGCCGGTTTCGCCGCACCAGTCGTCAGCGTCGGCTCCACGCCGACCGCCACCTACGGCGAGAACCTCGCCGGGGTCACCGAAGTGCGCGCTGGTGTCTTCGTGTTCTTCGACCTCGTGATGGCGGGCATCGACGTCTGCAAGGTGGACGACATCGCGCTCTCCGTGCTCGGCACGGTCATCGGCCACCAGCGTGAAAAAGGCTGGGTCCTCACCGACGCAGGGTGGATGGCGATGTCGCGCGACCGCGGCACCTCGAAGCAGCCGCTGGACCAGGGCTACGGCATCGTCTGCGATGAATCGGGCCGGCCGATCGAGGGCCTGATCGTGTCGGACGCGAGCCAGGAGCACGGCATCATCAGCCACCGCAGCGGCGACCCGGCCCGCCTGCCCGACCTGCCCGTGGGCACGCGGCTGCGCATCCTGCCCAACCACGCCTGCGCCACGGCGGCGCAGTATGACCGCTACAGCGTGCTCGACGGCTCGGATCGCATTGCGGACACGTGGGAGCGATTCTCGGGCTGGTGATCCGCGGCTGGTAAGATTGCGGTGTCACCTCCCCCCTTGCAAAGGACTGCGCATCATGGCCGGAAAAGCGAACTACATCTTCACCGTCAGCATGGACATCGATGCCGACAAGGAAGCGATCTTCAATGAGGTCTACGACACCGAGCACATTCCCCTGATCCTCAAGGTCCCGGGCGTGGTCTCGGCCAAGCGCTACAAGATGGTGCCGCTCAGCATGGTGCTCGGCGGCGAGAAGAAGACCATCGTGATGGAAGGCGAGCCGGCCTACATGGCGATCTACGATCTGGAAACCGCCGACGTCCTCACCGGACCGGGCTGGGCGCATGCCGTGGACGCCGGCCGCTGGCCGACCCACGTGCGGCCGTTCACCAAGAACCGCCGCCACGTGCTGCGCAAGCTGACTGACTGACCTGCGGGACTAAACCCTCGCAATCCTGACGATCGCGATCCGTGCCCCGTCACCGAGGGCATGGATCGCGCGCCGCTCCCCCGCGGGGGCGTTGAGCATCAGCGTATCGTTCCCCTTGAGCGCCCCAGGCTCGCCCAAGGTGGTTGCAGCCCCTTCGAGCATCACGCCCAGCAGGGTCTCGCCTGGATGCTGGTCGCACAGCATGTCCCCGCTCCAGCGCGTGATCCTCAGTTTCGCCTCGGCCCGGCCGCGCCGGGTCATCACGTTGAACACCTGCACGACCCCGCCCAGCAGCCGGCAGTGCGTCTCCCAGTCACCACGAAAGGCAAAGGGCACGAAAGGCGCATCAACCGAGCGGGTCACGTTCACTCCCTCGGCGGGCGCGAGGCACTTGAGCTCGACACCGCGGCCTTCGAGCAGCGTGAACTGCCGGTCCGTCCCCGGGAGACTGGAAAAGGGACAGTCTGCAGTGATCGCGGTCGTCCCCACCTGCCAGTGCACAGCGTCGTAGCCCATCCCCGGAGGGTCGGAAGCAATGACACGCGACACGCCCAGGCCGTTCTTCCAGGGCAGCGCAGTGAACTCGGCGGCGCGCAGTATTCGCATGGCCGGCACTATAGCAATACCGGGTAGCATTGCAGCTACCGCTTCGTCATAGCAGGTCCGCATGAAACCCACCCCCGACATCCGCCCCGCCACGCGCGAAGACGCCCGCGAACTGCTGGGTCTCATCCGCGCGCTGGCCGACTACGAGAAGCTCGCGCACATGGTGAGCACGGACGAGGCGATGCTCGAACGCGAACTGTTCGCCTCCGACAGTCCCGCGGAGGCATTGATCTGCCGCGTGGACGGCGAAGCCGTGGGCATGGCGATCTACTGCCACAATTTCTCGACCTTCCTCGGCAGGAAGGGCCTCTACCTTGAAGACCTCTTCGTAAAGCAGGAGCACCGCGGACGTGGATACGGCAAGGCGCTCCTCCTCGCCACCGCCCGCATCGCCCACCAGCGCAACTGCGGGCGCTTCGAATGGATGGTGCTCGACTGGAACACCCCATCGATCCGGTTCTACGAGAGCCTCGGTGCCAAGCGCCTGGACGAATGGCGCCTGTTCCGCGTCACGGGCGAGGCGCTGGAAAAATTGGCAGGCCAATCACAAGGAGACGCATGAACATCACATTCAAGGGAAAGAACGTCGCCGTCGCCGGCGGCAGCCGCGGCATCGGCCGGTCGATTGCGCTGGCATTTGCCGCCGCCGGCGCCAACGTATCGATCTGCGCGCGCAGCGAAGGTGCGTTGCGCGAGACCGAAAAAGAACTGCGCGCGCTGGGCAACAAGGTCCACGCCGCAGTCTGCGACCTCGCCGACGGCCCCGCGGTGACCGCGTACGTGAACGCCGCGGCCGCTTCGCTTGGCGGCCTCGACGTGCTCGTCAATAACGCTTCGGCCTTCGGGCGTTCGGACGACGAGGCCGGCTGGGCGGCGAGCATAGGCGTGGACCTGATGGCCCCCGTGCGCGCCTCCTACGCAGCCTTGCCCTTCCTCGAGAAGAGCAAGGGGTCCATCGTCCACATCACCGCGCTGGCCGGGCTGCGCCCGAGCGTGCGCACCCCGCCCTACGGCGCGGTCAAGGCGGCGATCATCCAGTACACGAAGACGCAGGCGGTGCAGTACGCCCCGAAGCTGGTCCGCGTGAACTGCATCGCCCCGGGCCCGATCTACTTCAAGGGCGGCACCTGGGACGTCAACCGGCAGAACAACCCCCAGATCTACGAACACGTGCTGGCCCGCTGCCCGATGGGGCGGATGGGCACGCCGGAGGAAGTTGCGAACGTGGCCTTGTTTCTTGCCAGCGATGCGGCAAGCTGGGTCACCGGCCAGACGATCGCCGTAGACGGCGCGCTGGCCTAGAAAAACATGACGAGGAGACAACGATGACTCGCTTTACCCTGCGGCTCGCCGCACTCATGCTGTTCGCCTGTTCCTGTGCCGTGGCGCAGGACTTCCCGACCAAACCCGTGCGCTTCGTCGTGCCCTTCCCGCCCGCGGGCTCGGCCGACATCCTCGCGCGTCTCATCGGCGACAAGCTGGCCGCGTCGATGGGCCAGCCCTTCGTCATCGACAACCGTCCCGGGGCGGGCGCGACGCTGGGCGCGGACATCGTCGCCAAGTCACCGGCCGACGGCCACACGCTGCTCTACGCCAACACCAATATCTCGATCAACCCGAGCCTGTACAAGTCCTTGCCGTACGACAGCGCCAGGGCCTTCGCACCGGTGGTGAACATGGTGTTCATCCCCAACCTGATCCTCGTCGCAGACAACGTGCCGGCCAACAGCATCGCCGACCTCGTGAAGCTCGCAAAAGCCAGCCCCGGCAAGCTCAACTACTCCTCGGCGAGCAACGGCACCTTCCCGCACCTCGCGATGGAACTGTTCAAGCTGCAGGCCGGCATCGACATCGTCCATGTGCCATACAAGGGCGCGGCCGCCGCGCTCAATGCGCTGGTCGCAAAAGAAGTGCAGGTGTTGTCGAACGACCTGCTCACTGCACTGCCCCACGTGAAAAGCGGCCGCATCAAGGCGCTCGCGATCACGAGCACGACACGCTCTCCTGCCGCGCCGGATGTACCGACCATGGCCGAGGCCGGCCTCAAGGACTATGCGGCGGTAGGCTGGCAGGGCGTGATGGTGCCCGCCGGCACGCCCGCAGCGGTCATTGCGCGCCTCAATGCGGAAATCACCAAAGTCCTCGCGGACCCGACACTACGTGAAAGGTTCGCTTCGCAGGGCCTCGAAGTCGTGACCGGCACCCCACAGCAGTTCGGCGAGTTCGTGAAGAAGGACACCGAGCGCTGGCGCGAAGCGGTTACGGCCTCGGGGGCAAAGCTGGACTAGGCTGACTTTTCCCACCCTTCCTTCATCCGCCGGTCGAATTCCTCGGCGACCTGGCCGTCCTTTTCCAGCATGGCTTCGGCGTCGGTGGTCGCGTACTTCATCACACCCATGTCGGTGAAGGCCTTCTGCACACGCGGGCTCCACAGGCCGATGTCGCGCACGGTGGGCACGATGCGTGAGAACAACCGCATCCGGTAGCGGATGTTGCCCTCGGACGATTCCAGCGCGGGCAGGATCTCCTTCGGGTCGTAACCGAGGTTCTCCCACATCTCCGGCGAGCGCAGCCGGTCCCTGAGGTGGAGCGCACCTTCGATCACGAACTCCTCCCGCTCCCTGCGTTCGGCCTCGGTCAGCTGCGGGTAGTAGTCCTTCAGCGCCATGCGCCCGAAGGCGACGTGTCGCGCCTCGTCCTGCATCACGTAGGCGTTCACCTGCCGGCACAGCAGGTTCTTCGAGTAGTCGCGGATGCTCTGGAAGGCGACCAGCGCGAGGCCCTCGATCAGCACCTGCATGCCGAGGTAGGTGAAATCCCAGCGCGGGTCGGTGAGGGTCTTCTCAAGCAGGTCCTTCAGCGGCGGCGATATCGGGTACACCATCCGGTACTTGTCAGTAAGCAGCCGGCGGAAGGCCTCGACATGGCGCGCCTCGTCCATGACCTGCGTGGCCGCGTAGAACTTCGATTCGATGGTCGGCACATCCTGCACGATGCGCGCGGCGCACACCAGCGCGCCCTGCTCTCCATGGAGGAACTGCGACAACTGGTAGACCTGGTTGTGGTAACGCAGGTCGACTTTCTGCTTCTCGGAGAGCTTGTCCCAGAACGGCGTGCCGTAGAGCGGCAGCACCGTCTCGTCCATTTCCATGGGGTCTTCGGGATTGACCGGCAGGGTCCAGTCGATGCGCGTCTCGGCATCCCACTGCTGGCGCTTTCCCTTGGTGTACAGGTTAAGGAGGTCCTCGCTGCGGGCGTCGTAGTCCCAGGTGAAAGAGGCCTCCACTTTGCCGTCGACTTTCCAGTGCGTCTCCTCTACCGGGAGTGCGTAACGAAACAGCGTTGACATGTCCACCTCCTCTTCGCTGCGATGGTAGGCCGATTGCCCCCGGCCGTCGAGGCAGGCGCGGAGTAAGCTGTCGCGGATGAACGCCGCCGCGCCCGCAAAGGCCGTCCCCATCGCGCTTGACTCGCACTGGACCCTGGACGAGGCCCTGCAGCAACTCGTGCGCGCCTGCCTGGAGCAGTTCAACGCCAACGCACCGGATGCGGCCACCTCGCGGAACACCGAATTCCTGCACCAGGCGCGCATTGCGCTGCGCCGCATGCGCTCGGCGCTGCGCCTGACCGGGCCTGCGGACGCGGCGGCCTACCTCCTCCGCACGGAACTCAAGTGGCTGTCGGGCACCCTGGGTGCGGCCCGGGACTGGGACGTGCTGTTGGCAGTCACGCTGCCCCCGGCAGGGCGGGCGTATGCCGCTTCCGGAACGGCCTGCGCGGAGGCCGCCCGCGAGATGGCGCGGCTGCTGGGCGCTGCCCGACGACAGCGCACCAAGGCCCGGCAGCGCGTGCGTGAAGCGCTCGGTTCCGCGCGCCATGCCGCGTTGGTTGCGGCCATCGAACACTGGATTGCCAAGGGCCCAACCGCACCGAACGTCGCTCTTCGATTGCCGGACTACGCAGCGGGCCAGGTACGCAAGCTGCACAAACGACTTCTGCGCCAAGCGGCAGCCCTCGGCGGAAGCGGAACGCCCGCAGAGCGCCACCGGACGCGGATCTGCGCCAAACGGCTGCGCTATGCAGTCGAGTTCTTCGGCTCGCTTTACGCCGCCAGGTCCGTACGGCGCTACCTGCGCGAACTGGTTGCGCTTCAGGATTCTCTGGGCGCGCTCAATGACGCGGCAACCGCCTCGCGCCTTCTCGCCGCACTGCCGGCTGCCGGAGGATCCGCGCCGTTCATCCGGGGCTGGCTTGCCGCGCGCGAAGAGGACAGCGTTACCGCAGCACGGCTCGCTCTTAGGCGCCTCACCCGATTGCCCCGGTTCTGGAAATCTTCACCCCGCACCGGAAAGCCGTCATGAAGATCGCTACAAAAGAACCGCTACATGATCGACAAGCCGCCATCCACCATCAGCGTGGCGCCGGTGATGAACGAGGCTTCGTCGGAGGCCAGCCACAGGATCGGGTTCGCGACCTCTTCGGGCGAGGCCCAGCGGCCAATCAATGAGTTGTCGCTGCGCTCGCCGCGCAGTTGCTCAACGGACTTGCCCTTGGCCTTCGCGCGCTCGATATGAAAATCGGTCAGCGTCGAGCCCGGGCAGACTGCGTTGGCGCGGATGCCGTGCGCCGCCTCTTCGAACGCCAGCGTGCGCGTGAGCGCGAGCAGCCCGGCCTTGGTTGCGTCATAGAGGCCCATGCCCTTGCGGCCCGTCACCGCGTAGCACGAAGAAACGATCACGATGCTGCCGCGGCCCGAGCGCCGCAGTTCGGGCAGCGCAGCGCGGCAGTAGTTGGCGGCGCCCATCAGGTTCACGCCGAGCATGGCCTGCCATTCCTCCGGGGTGGCCTCCCCGATGGATGCGTAGTTGCGCATCGCGGCGTTGTTGACGAGGACGTCGAGCTGCCCGAATGCGCGCATGCCGTGGGCCACCGCCTCCTTGGCTTTCTCCGCATCTGCCACATCAGCCGCAAAGCAGTCCACCCGTGCGCCCGGGACGTCCGAGCGAATCCCGGCCACGGTCTTGTCGAGTGCAGCCGGATCGAGGTCCACCAGCACCACCGCAGCCCCTTGGGCCGCGAAGACCCTGCCCGTGGCAGCGCCGATGCCGGCGCCTCCGCCCGTAATCAAGGCCACTTTCCCCTGCAATCGATTCATGGTGTGGGTTCCGGCAGGCCGAGCAATCGGCACGGGTTGTCGACAAGGATCCTGCGCCGGACGGCATCGTCGGGTGCGAATTCGAACAAGGCGTCCAGCAGGCGGCCGTCGTCCGGCATGCGCGCCGGATCAAACACGCCGGTATGCGGCCAGTCGCTGCCCCAGATCACGCGATCCGGCGCCACCTCGATGATGCGGTGGGCGAAGGGCGTGACGTCGCTGTAGGGCGCGCCCGTCTTGGTGAGTCGATCGGCGCCGCTGACCTTGACCCAGATGTGGTCGCGGCGCGCGAGTTCGAGCAGCGCGCCGAAAGGCTCCTGGCGGATGCCCAGCGAAGGATCGATGCGCCCGATGTGGTCGATCACGACCGGCGCGGGGATCGCGGCCAGCCAGTCCCTGAGGCCCGGCAGTGCGCCTGCATCGAAGTGCAACTCGACAAACCAGCCCAGGCCCTGGATGCAGCCGAGCACATGGTCGAACACCGCCAGGTCCAGCGACCCGCCATGCTGGGGATTGAATGCGAAGCGCACGCCGCGCGCGCCCTGCTCATGCAACCGCTCGCAGCCGGTGCGGGTGGCCGAGGCATCGAGCCGCACGACCGCGAGGTACCGCCCGCCCGAGCGCGCCACGGCGTCAAGGTCCACCGCGTTGTCGAATCCGTGGGTGTTGGCGTGGACCACCAGCCCGCGGGCGATGCCGAGCTGGTCATGCATCCGCATGCAGGCGTCCAGCGTCGCGTCAGGCGGCGTGTACTTGCGGGTCGGCGAATAGGGAAACTTCGATTGCGGGCCGAGCACATGGAAGTGCGTGTCCCACGCGCCGGCCGGCAGGGTCCAGCGCGGCCGGGACGGCGCCGGGACCGGTCCCAGGCAGTCCCGGAGGGCCTTGTCCGAGGCCAACTCAGGCGTCGACGAAGAACGGCGTCTCGCCGCTGCCGCGCAGGACGACATCGAACGCAAACGCCAGCGAGCCGTCGGCTTCGTCGGGCAACTGCCGTGCGATAAGCGAGGCCCGCGCATCGAGGTCCTCGATGCCGTTCAGGATCGGGTCGATATCGTTCAGCGCCTCGCCCGGAAAATACAACTGCGTGATCAGGCGCTGCATCACGCCCGCCCCGAAGATCGAGAAATGGATGTGGGGCGGCCGGAACCAGTTGTCATAGCCGGGGTTGGGGTAGGCGCCCGGCTTGATCGAGACGAAGCGGTAGCGCCCCTCCGGGTCGGTGAGCTGGCGCCCGTAGCCCTTGAAGTTCGGGTCGAGCGGCTCGGGCGTCTGGTCGGCCGGGTGCTCGTATTTGCCCCACTTGTTGGCCTGCCAGACCTCCACCAGTGCACCGCGCACGGGCTTGCCGGTCTCGTCGAACAGCTGCCCGGAAACCACGATGGGCGTACCTTGCGCGCGCGCGCCACCGGGCACTTTGCGCGAGAGATCGTCATCGCCGGGATGGATCAGCGCCTGCGGGTAGAACGGGCCCACCGTCTGCGAAGGCGTGACCACGCGCACGGGCTTGGCCGGCGTGCGCGACTCGTGCACGCGGTAGCCCTTGATGAGCTCGAGCCTGCGCGCCTCTACGAAGACGGAGGGATGGGGGATGGCTTTGTCGGACATGGGATGGTCCCCTCTTCTAGTTTGCCTTGGCGCCGGTCTGCTTGATCACCTTGCCCCAGCGCTGGATTTCCGTGCGGATCCATTCGCCGAACTGCTCGGGCGTGCCGGCCACCATCTCGAACTCGACGGCGAGGAGCTTGTCGCGCACCTCGGGCGTGTTCAGGATCTTGACGATCTCGCGATTGAAGCGGTCGATGATCGGGCGCGGCGTGCCGCCGGTGGTGAGGAACCCGATCCACGCCACCGCCTCGAAATCGGCAAAGCCCGACTCGATCATCGTCGGGATGTTCGGCGTGCTCGCGAAGCGCTTTTTCCCGGTGGAGGCGATCAGCCGGATCTGGCCCGACTTCACGTACTGCAGGACGTTGCCCGGCACGAAGAACGCCGTCTGCACGTTGCCGCCGAGGAGATCCGTCACCGCGGGGGCGGACCCCTTGTACGGGATGTGGACGATGTCGACGTTGGAGGCCGTCTTCAGCATTTCCATCGTCAGGTGCGACGCACTGCCCACCGCAATGGACGCGTAGCTGAGCTTGCCGGGACGCGCCTTGGCGAGGGCCACGAGTTCAGCGACTGTATTGGCCGCCACACTCGGATGCACCGTCAGGAACTGCGGCGCGGTCACGGCCAGCGTAATCGGCGCGAGATCCTTGACCGGGTCGTAGGGCATCTTGTCGAACAGCGACACGTTCACCGCGATCGGGCCGTTGTAGCCGATCAGCAGGTTCGTGCCGTCCGGCGGAGATTTCGCGACCATGTCGGAACCGATATTGCCGCCGGCGCCCCCCTTGTTCTCGACGATCACCGACTGGCCGAGGGCTTCCTGCAGCTTGGGCGCGACCAGCCGCGCGACCAGGTCGTTGGTGCCGCCCACCACCGGCACGATGATCCGGATCGGCTTGGTCGGCACCCACTCCTGCGCCATCGCCTGCGAAGCAAGCGCGGCACAGGCAAGGAGGGTCAGCGCACGCAGGCCCCTCACAGCGAGAACACCGGTTGACCGAGCTCGTCGTACAGGACGTCCTGCGCCCATTCGGTAACGCTGGCCGACTTGTCGAGCAGCACCGAGGCCGCGCGTACGCGCTGCACGCCGTCGTCCAGTGCCGGCGGCTCGATGCCCTGCGACAGGTTCAGCGCCGCGTTGAAGAGCATGCGCCGCGCCATCGCTATCGGCTTGTCGGTGGAGACGAGGTGCTCCTTGGAATGGTCCTGGATCAGGCCCATGCTTTCCTGCAGCGAGGCGTCCTGCACCGAGAACCCTTCGACGCCGCTGAAGGAGCGCTTCTCCTTCTGCGCGACACGGTCGACCAAGTAGTCGTTGTCCTTGTTGGCCGCGGGACGGAACGAACCCTTCTCGTACTTGACGTGGATGCCCTTGCCTTCTACCAGCTCGCTGCGCTCCTCGTGGGAGAGTGGCTTGTCCGGATAGAAATTAACGCTCCAGGCCCAGCAGTTCTCGTCGTCGATCGGCACCCAGATATGGCCGCCGAGCGGATGCGGCCCGAACGGCGGGATCAGCGTGTACCAGGGAAAGATGTACTGCGTGACGCGCCAGTAGTACGAATCCGGCTCGCCGTTACGCCGGCCGTAGATCGACAGGCCGTGCGGCATGTCCTCGACGTCGAACACCGCATTGCGGTCGGCCTTGATGTACTTGTTGGCCAGCGCCTTCTGGTGCATGGGGTCCTTCTCGAGCTCATAGCGGTGCACCCACGACGCGTGCGTCGTGTCGATGCCGCCTTCCATCGCCTGCAGCCAGCTGCATTCCTGCAGGCGCTTGGACACATACTTGTGGCTGTCGGGCAGGCCGCACCACTCGAGGCCGGGCGGCGGCGGCTCTTTGCCGGGCGGGCCCATGTAGGCCCACACGAGGCCGCCGCGCTCGATGCACGGGTAGGCCGTGATGCTCATCTTCGAGGCGAGCGCAGGGACCGAGGGAAGCTCGACGCACTTGCCTTCGCGGTCGAATTTCCAGCCGTGGTAGGAGCAGCGCAGGCCGTTTTCTTCGTTGCGGCCGTAGAAGAGCGACACGCCGCGGTGCGCGCAGAATTCGTCGATGAGACCGGGGTTGCCGTCGGTGTCGCGGAACGCGATCAGCTTTTCGCCGAGGATCTTGACCCGCACCTGCGGGCAGTCCGGCTCGGGGATCTCCCATGAGGACAGCACCGGCACCCAGTAGCGGCGCATCAGCTTGCCCATCGGGGTCTCCGGCCCCACGCGTACCAGGACTTCCGCCATTTCCTTGTTCATCTGTTGCCTCCGTTGCCGCTCCGGCCGTCAGGCCTGTGAAAATCAATTCTGGCAGGCGCTCCGACTGTGTCAAGCATTGAACCGAAATCCGGGCGCGGCCCCGCTAGAATGCGGGTTCGCCGGAAAACGGGGCTGGGCAGCGGACATGGACTGGACCGACGGATACGTAAACGAGGTCGACTACACCCACGGGTACTACCGTGAACTCGCGCCCGCCCACCTCGACCTCGCGTGCATCTCGCGGGGCGTGTCGACGTTGCTGGAGTACCGCCCGCTCAGGTACCTCGAGCTCGCTTTCGGCCAGGGCATGTCGGTCAACATCCACGCGGCGGCCTGCCAGGGCGAGTTCTGGGGCATCGATTTCAACCCGACCCACGCGATCAACGCCCGCGACCTGGCCACCGCCTCCGGGTCGGGCGCGCAGCTCTTCGACGATTCGTTCGAGGATTTCGTGGCGCGCGACGACGTGCCGGAATTCGACGTCATCACGATGCACGGCACGTGGTCGTGGATCTCCCCCGAGAACCGCCACCTCGTGGTCGAAATCCTGCGGCGCAAGCTCGCCCCCGGCGGCGTGTTCTACATGAGTTACAACTGCTGGCCCGGCTGGGCCACCGAGATGCCGCTGCGCCACCTGCTCACCGAGCACGCCGAGCTTGCGAGCGCCGAGGCGCCGGGCCTCATCGCCAAGATCGACGCGGCGATGGAGTTCGCGCAGTCACTTGTCGATTCGGACGCGAAGTACTTCCGGGTGCATCCCGGCCTGAAGGACTGGCTCGAGAAGATGCGCAAGCTCAGCCGCAACTACCTGGCGCATGAATACTTCAACCGCGACTGGCACCCGATGCCCTCGTCGGAGGTGGCGCGCGCGCTGTCCGCGGCCAAGCTGACGTTCGCGACTTCGGCCACGCTCGGCGAACACATCGACGGCCTCGGCCTGCCGGAAAAATCGAGGAAACTCCTGGAAGGGATCAAGCACCCGCTGTTGCGCGAAACCGTGCTCGACTTCATCCATAACCAGCGCTTTCGCCGCGACATCTTCGTCAAGGGCCCGCGCACGCTGCACCCCGCAGCGCGCAACGAGCGCCTGCGCAGCATGCCGTTCATGCTGGTGCAGCACCCTGACCACGTGCCCATGAAGGTTGCGATCGCCGGGGGCGAAGCGGAGCTGCACCCCGACGTATACCGGCCGTTCATCGAGGCGATGGCGGAGGACGGGTACGCCCCGAAAACGCTCCGCCAGCTCGAAGCACATCCGAAGTGCGCAAAGCTCGACCTGCCCAAGCTGACGCAGGCCGCATTGATGCTGACCGGCGCGGGCAGCCTGCACCCGGCGCAGCCACCGTCCGCCATCGAGGAGGCGGCGCCCCGTTGCGCTGCGCTGAACGAGCGCATCCTCGACCGCGCCGCGGTCTCCGACAACGTCTCGGCGCTGGCCTCGCCGGTAATCGGGGCCGGCGTGTTTGCCGCGCGCCAGGAAATGCTCTTCATCCGCGCCATCCAGCGCGGGCACAAGGCGCCGGAGCAATGGGCGCAGCACGCCTGGGAGTGCCTGGAGGCCAACGGCCAGCGCCTGGTGGTCGCCGACAAGGCGCTCGAGACCCCGGCCGAGAACCTCGCCCGCCTGAATGAAGACGCGGAGGCCTTCTCCCGGATCCGGCTGCCCGCGCTGAAGGCCCTGCGCATCGCATGACCGCGCCGGCAGGCAACACGGGGTGATCCCACCCGATTGGTTGTGGATCCCGGTCACCGTCTGCGCAGCCTTTGCGCAGACGATGCGCAACGCCGCGCAGCGCAGCCTCACGGCCGAACTCGGCACGCTCGGGGCGACGCTGGTGCGCTTCCTCTATGGCCTGCCGTTCGCGTTGCTCTGGCTCTGCGGGGTGCAGGCCGTCGGCGGCTACGCGCTGCCCACGCCCAACCTGCACTTCCTCGGCTGGGTGTCGTTCGGCGCCGTAAGCCAGATCATCGCCACGGCGCTGCTGCTGCGCGTGATGCAGCAGCGCAATTTCACGCTCGGCATCGCCTACTCCAAGACGGAGATCATCCAGGTCGCGCTGTTCGGCTTCATCGTACTCAGTGACCCAGTCACGGTGACCACTGCGCTGGCCGTGGCCTGCGGCACGCTCGGCGTGCTGCTCCTCACGCCCGCAGACCGCGAAAGGCCGCTGCGTACCCTCCTCACCGGGTGGACCTCCCTCCCCGCGCTGCTGGGCCTCGCCTCGGGTGCATTCTTCGCTTTCTCGGCCGTCGGCTACCGCGGCGCGGCGCTCGCGCTGGGCGATACGCCCTTCATGATGTCCGCTGCCTTCGCACTGGTTGTCGCGCAGTCCCTGCAGACCGTGCTGCTCGGGGGATGGCTGCTGGCGCGAGACAGCAGCGTGGTGATGCGGGTGTTCGCCGCGTGGCGGCGGTCGCTGTTCGCCGGCTTCATGGGTGCGGCCGCCTCGGCCGGGTGGTTCACTGCAATGGCAATCGAGCCGATCGCGCATGTGCGCACGCTGGGGCTGATCGAACTGCTGATTGCGCCCGCCGTCTCGCGCAAGCTCTTCCGCGAAAAGCTCTCGCGCACCGAGATCGTCGGCATGGTGCTGCTGACGCTGGGTCTGGTGATCGTGACGCTTGCGCGTTAGCCCGGCTCAGCGCCCTTCGCGTACCGCTCCCGCAGCTTCACCTTCCAGAACTTGCCCGTCGAGGTCCGCGGGATCGCTTCGAGGAACTCGTAGGCATCGGGCAATTGCCACTTGGCGAAGGTCTTCGCCAGCAACGCGTCCAATTCGGCCGGCGGGACCGACTGCCCCGGCTTCGCCACCACGCACGCCAGCGGCCGCTCGCCCCACTTCTCGTGCGGCACGGCGATCACCGCGGCTTCCGCCACCCCCGGGTGCGCCATGATCGCGTTCTCGAGGTCGACCGAGCTGATCCACTCCCCGCCCGACTTGATGAGGTCCTTGGTGCGGTCGGTGATGTGCAGGTAGCCATGCGCGTCGAACTTGCCGACATCGCCGGTGCGCAGCCACCCGTCCGGCGTGAACTTGGCCGGGTCCTGCGGCACGTTGTGGTAACTGCCGGTGATGAACGGCCCGTAAGCCTGGATTTCGCCCACCGACTTCCCGTCCCAGGGCGCGATGCCCTCGTCGCCGACAATGCGCAGTTCCGCGAGGGGCACCGTAACCCCGGCCGTCGCCGCCAGGCGGAAGCGCTCCTCCTCCGAGACGTCGGTCAGCTCGGGCTTGATGTAGCTCACCGAGCCCAACGGCGAGGTCTCGGTCATGCCCCAGCCCTGCTTGATGTGCACGCCGTGCTTGGCGAACGCGCGGATCAGCGACACAGGCACTGCCGCTCCGCCGACCAGGCTGCGCATGCCCACGGGCAGTTTCCACTTGCCGGGATTTGCGTCGAACAACTGGATCAGGGACAGCCAGATGGTGGGCACGCCGAGCGCCATAGTAGGCGGTTCGAGTTGCATCAGGTCGAGCAGGTCCTGCGGGTGGAGGTGCGGTCCCGGAAACACCAGCTTGCAGCCGAGCAGCACCGCGCCGTAGGGCATGCCCCAGCAGTTGGCATGGAACATGGGCGTGACCGGCAGCACCACGTCCGTCCCCTCGAGGCACCAGAGGTCAGGCAGGCAGCCCACCAGCGTATGCAGCACGGTAGACCGGTGCGAATAGGCGACGCCTTTGGGGCGCCCGGTCGTGCCACTCGTGTAGCACATGGCCACCGGATCGTTCTCGTCGTGCGGGGCGTACTCGAACGTATCCGGCGCCTTGGCGAGCAGCGCCTCGTAGTCGTCAAACCCTGAAGGGACCGGCGCGCCCGAGAACGGGAACACGATCACGCGCTCGAAGGCGTGCTTGTCCGCAAACTGCCTGTACAGCGGCAGCAGGATGTCGTCGACGATGAGGATGCGATCCTCGCCGTCAGCCGCGATCCAGCCGATCTCGTCGGGCGCGAGGCGCAGGTTCAGCGTGTGCATCACCCCGCCCGCGGCGGGGATGCCGAAATAGCACTCGAGGTGCGCGTGGTGGTTCCAGCAGAGCGTCGCCACGCGATCGCCCTTTTTAAGGCCCAACGCCTGCAGGGCCGCGGCGAGCCGTCGCGTCCGGGCGTAGTACTCGGCATAGGTGTGCCGCCTGAGCGACTTGTCCGGCAGCCGGGAGACGATCTCGGACTCCGGAAACAGCGTCCCCGCCCGCTCGAGCAGATGGTTGAGTGAAAGCGGCACCTGCATCATCGTGCTGCGCATGCGATCCTCCTCCGGGAGTAAAGCCTTGCTACGCCTGCTTCGGTGGCAGGTCTTCGAACTCAGCCGGTTGCCCGGTCTTGGCCGCCCCGACTGCGCGGCGGATGTCCTCTACGCTGAATACGCCCGGCTGCAGCACGTTCATGTACTCGAAGCTCTCGCCCACCGAATGGTCGCGGGTGAACGAAATCATCTGCTTGGTCGCGGCCACCGCCACAGGCGCTTTCGACGCGATCTTTTTCGCCACGCCCAACGCGCCGCCCACCAGCGCCTCGTGCGTGTCGAAGATCCCGTTCACGAAGCCCAGGCGCTCGGCGCGCTCCGCACCCAGCTTGTCGCCCGTGTAGCCGAGCTCGCGCACGATCGCCTCGGGCAACTGCTTCGGCATGCGATTGAAGGTGCCCACGTCGGCCATCATGCCGATGTTGATCTCCTGGATCACGAAGTACGCATCGCGCGTGGCATAGCGCAGGCAGCACGCCGTCACGAGGTCCACGCCGCCGCCTATGCATCCGCCCTGCACCGCGGCGATCACCGGGAAGCGCGCTTCCGCCAGCGCATTGAAGCTCTGCTGCAGTTCGATCAACTTCTGTCGGAACCGCCCGCGCGCCGCGACGGAATCGGTGTCGAGGGTCTCCGCGCCCTGGAACACCGACAAGTCCATGCCCGCCGTGAAGTGCTTGCCCGTCGACGAGATCACCGCCGCCCGCACGTCACCGCGCGCATCGAGCTCCCGCGCGATCTCCGGGATTTCCTTCCAGAACCCCAGTGTCATCACGTTCAGCCGCTCCGGGCGCGACAGGCGAATGTGCGCGACCTTCCCCTCCACCGACACCTCGAAGCATTCACGGCTCATAGGCCCGCCTTCTTCCAGTCGGGATTCGGCGCCGCGGGTTCGCTTCCGTAGCCTGCCGCGTGGATGCCCACGATCGCGCAGTACTCGTCTTTGTCCGAGGCGTCGCCACTGATACCGACTGAGCCCACCGCCGTACCCGCCGAGTCGAGGACCAGCACGCCGCCCGGCACCGGGATGAACCGCCCGTCCGAAGCCGTTGCCAGCGCGCCCTGGAAGGCCGGGCGTTGCGCGAGGCGGTCGCGGATCAGGCGCGTGGACATGCCCATGCCGAGCGCGGCCCAGGCCTTGCCGAAGGCGATGTCGAAGCGAAGCACGCCGGAGCCGTCTTCGCGCTTGAAGGCGACGAGGTTGCCGCCCGCGTCGAGCACCGCTACCACGAGGGGAAGCAGGCCCTCCGCGCGGCGTGCCGCAAGGGCCGCGTCGATGATGCGCTCGGCCGCCGCGAGGGAAAGGCTTGAGTGAATGGGGTGCAGGTGTTCGGGCACTGTCAGCTCCGTAGTTAAGGCCTTCCAGGGTTTGACGTTAATGAATCTCCTTGATTTGAGAGTTTACGTGTTTGCGCATTCGCGCAAACGCAAAAACTCTCAAATCAAGGAGAGCGGGGAAACCAAACCCGCTCAGCCGCCAGCCTTCAGCCACCTACCGGGCCTCGCCTCGGTAATTTTTCCTTCGGCACACACCACCTCACCATTAACAACGGTAGCAATGTATCCAGTAGCCCGCTGCACAAACCTCCTCCCCCCCGCCGGCAGGTCGCGCACGATCTCAGGCATTAGCGGCCCGACCTTCGCGTAGTCGATGACGTTGATGTCCGCGCGCATGCCCACCTGCAGCACGCCGCGGTCCTTCAGCCCCATGTGCTGTGCGTTGCGCGAGGTCAGCATCGCAATCGCCTTCTCCAGCGCGAGCTTCGGCCCACGTGAGCGGTCGCGCGTCCAGTGCGCCAGCAGGCTGGTCGGGAAGCTCGCGTCGCACACGGTACCCACATGCGCCCCCGCGTCCGAGAGCGCATGCAGCGCCTGCGGGTGCTCGAGCATCGTGCGCACGGTCTCCAGCGACCCGCGCAGGTAATTGAAGATCGGGAAGTAGATGAGGTTCGTGCCGTCGCCTTCGGCGAGGTAGTCGTAGAGCACCTCGAAAGCCTTGACCCCGCGTGCAGCCGCGCGCGCGGCAAACGACTCCGTCGGCAGCGGTTCGTAGTCCGGGCCGCTCGCGCCGACCTTGAGCGGGAACATCAGCGCCGCCATCTGGTCGAGCTGCGCGAGGATCTGGTCCACGAGCGGCGGGATGGGTGAGCCGTCGCGCGCGAGCCGCACCGGCTTCTCGGCGAGGATCCGTGCCTTGACGGCCGGATCGCGCAGGCGCGCGGCCCGCTCGGGCAGTGGCAGCGCGGCGAACTCCTGGTAGGTCGGCATCGCCATAAAGATGTTGAAGCTGGTGTCGAGCCCGTTCATCACGCCGATCGCGCGGCAACCGGTCTGCAGGCGGATGTCCAGGCCGTTGGCCTTCGAGGCCTGCGCCCGCTCCGCCAGCCATTGCCATTGCGGCGGCGCATTGACGCGCTCGAGCCAGGTCAACGCCAGCGGCCGGCCGGTCCGGCGGGCCACGGCTTCGAGCAGGTCGTACTCGGCATCGAACCTCGCCCGCTGGCCTGCAGGATCGCCGCGCATGCAGTCGAAGTCGCTTACCGCGTGCATCACGCGGTAGGGCAATCCGTCGTAGGCGCCCGCCAGTTCGACCAGTTCTTCCTTCGCGGCGACGGCAGCCGGCGTGTCCTGGCCCTTGGAGGTGCGGTGGTTGTCCGAGCGCCCGGTGGAAAACCCCGCCGCGCCCGCCTGCAGGGCCTCGCGCAGCAGTTCGCGCATGCGCTTCAGGTCGTCCGGCGTGGCGGCCTCGAGGTTCGCGGCACGGTCGCCCATCACGAAAAGGCGCAGGCAGTCGTGCGGCACCAACGTCATGAAATCGAGGCTATGCCCCATGGCGTCGAGCACATTCGCGTAGTCGGTGAAGCTCTTCCAGCCCCAGCGCACGCCTTCGGCCAGCACGGCGCCGGGAATCTCCTCCACGCCTTCCATCAACTGCACCAGCCGCGATTCCTCGCCTTTCTGCACCGGCGCAAACCCCACGCCGCAGTTGCCCATCACCACCGTGGTGACGCCGTGGTAGATGCTCGGGCTGAAGGTCTCGTCCCACGAGGCCTGCCCGTCGTAGTGGGTGTGGATGTCGACGAACCCCGGCGTGACGATGGCGCCGGTCGCGTCGATGGTTTTCTGCGCAACGGAGGTGACCTTGCCGATCTCCTCGACCTTGCCGTCCCGAATGCCGATGTCGGCCGTCTGCCCCGGCGCGCCCGAGCCGTCGTAAACCGTCCCGCCGCGAATCACCAGGTCAAGCATTTGCAGGCTCCCCCTTGTCGAGGCGCCGCCACAGCATGGCCAGCGCCCCGCCAGACACGATGTGCCAGATGCCCCACAGGCCCGCCACCGCCACCATGGCGAGGTCCGAGCTGAACTGCGAAGCAATGATACCCAGAGCGAGGCCGGAGTTCTGCATGCCGCTCTCGACGATCACCGCGCGCCGGTCGGCCACGGCGATCTTCGCGAGGACCGAAGCCCCGTAGCCTAGCCCGAGGCCCAGGGCGTTCTGGACCACCACCAGCGGCAGCGTGCGCGTGACTTCGACCAGGAACACTTTCCACTGGGCCGCGACGGCGAGCACGATGAAGGCGATCAGGGCGAAGCCGGCAAAGCGGGCCAGAGGCACCCGGATGCGAAGCGCGAAGCCCGGGATGTTGCGCGTGGTCAGCATCGCAGCCGTCATCGGCAACGCGAGCAGAAGAACCAGGCTCTGCACGAGGCCGGCCGGGTCCACCGAGATCGAACGCGCCCATGCGGCCGTCTCCGGGTTGGCAGCGATCATCAGCGTGAAGTTCAGCGGCGTCAGGAGCAACGCGAGGACGTTGCTCACGGCGGAGATGGACAGCGACAGAGCGAGGTTGCCGCGCCCGAGGTGCGTGATCACGTTGGACAGCGCCCCGCCCGGGCAGGCCGCCACCAGCATCATGGCCGCCTCTGTGGCGGGCGGCAGCTCGAGCACCAGCGTGGCGAGCAGCGTCGCCCCCGGCAGCAGCACGAACTGCGACACCAGCCCGACGCACACCGCGACCGGGTGCGTGGCGACGTAGCGGAAGTCGGCGACGCGCAGGTCGAGCGACACGGTGTACACCATGGTCGCGAGCACCATCATCAGGACGGCCTGCTGCATCCTTGTCTCCCCTGGGTCTTCTTTGCCCGCAATCTAACACCGACTGGTCGTTGAGTTGGATTCTGAAAATCGGGGTCAGAGTCGACTTTCCTTGCACTGGAAGGCAAGAAGCGCGGCTGAGCGGTACTCGGGGGTCGGGGTCGAATAAGTCGACTCTGACCCCATTAATCCCAGCTTACCAATCAAGGGCTTGCAATCTTGAGGTCGCAAATTGCGACCTCAAGTTCTGGCCAAGAACGACTATAAAGTTACACTTTAACGTTCAGAAGTCGCCGCCTGGAGCCGCTTTCACGGCAGTTGTCTTTCCATTTCAGGCAATAAGCGGCTTGTACCTGATCCGCTTGGGCCGCGCGCCTTCTTCGCCGAGGCGCTTTCTCTTGTCGGCCTCGAACTCCTGGTAGTTGCCGTCGAAGAACACCGCCTGCGACTCGCCCTCGAAGGCGAGGATGTGCGTGGCGATGCGGTCGAGGAACCACCGGTCGTGCGAGATGACCATCACGCTGCCGGCAAAGCCGAGCAACGCGTCTTCGAGCGCGCGGAGCGTCTCGACGTCGAGGTCGTTGGACGGTTCGTCCAGCAGCAGGACGTTCGCGCCGGACATCAGCGTCTTGGCCAGGTGCAGCCTGCCGCGCTCGCCGCCCGACAACTGGCCGACGATCTTCTGCTGGTCGCCGCCCTTGAAGTTGAAGCGGCCGAGGTACGCGCGCGAAGGCATCGTGAACTTGCCCACCGTGATCAGGTCCTGCCCGCCCGCGATCTCCTCGAACACGGTCTTGTCGGCCGACAACTCGTCGCGCGACTGGTCGACATACGCCAGCTGCACGGTCTTGCCGAGCTTCACCTCGCCCGAGTCGGGCTTTTCCTTGCCGGTGATCATGCGGAACAGCGTCGACTTGCCCGCGCCGTTCGGGCCGATCACGCCGACGATCGCGCCGGGCGGCACCTTGAACGAGAGCTTGTCGAGCAGCATCCGGTCGCCGAAGCCCTTGGTGACGTCGGTGAACTCGATGACCTCGTTGCCCAGGCGCTCGGCCACGGGGATGAAGATCTCCGAGGTCTCGTTCCTCTGCTGGCTTTCGTAGGACGACAGCTCGTCGAAGCGCGCAAGGCGCGCCTTGGACTTGGCCTGCCGGCCCTTGGGGTTCTGCCGCACCCACTCGAGTTCGGCCTTCATCGCGCGCATGTGCGCGTCTTCCTGCTTGGCTTCCGCCTCGAGGCGTTTCTCTTTCTGCTCCAGCCACGAGGAGTAGTTGCCTTCCCACGGGATGCCCTTGCCGCGGTCCAGTTCCAGGATCCAGCTGGCGGCGTTGTCGAGGAAGTAGCGATCGTGGGTCACGGCCACTACGGTGCCCGGGAAGCGCTGCAGGAACTGCTCCAGCCAATCGACGCTCTCGGCATCGAGGTGGTTGGTCGGCTCGTCGAGCAGCAGCATGTCGGGCTTCGACAGCAGCAGGCGGCACAGCGCCACGCGGCGCTTCTCGCCGCCGGAGAGGTTCTCGCAGGTGGCTTCCCACGGCGGCAGGCGCAGCGCGTCGGCGGCGATCTCGAGCTGGTGATCCATGTCGTCGCCGCCGCCCGAGTTGAGCATGGCCTCGAGCTTCGCCTGCTCCTCGGCGAGCTTGTCGAAGTCGGCGTCGGGCTCGGAATAGGCGGCGTACACCTCATCCAGCCGCTTCTTGGCCGTCGCGATGTCGCCCATGCCCTCTTCCACGACTTCGCGGACGGTCTTGCCCGGGTCAAGCGCGGGCTCCTGCGGCAGATAGCCGATGGTCATGTTCGGCATCGGGATGGCTTCGCCGTCGAAGTTCTTGTCTTCGCCGGCCATGATCCTGAGGACCGTCGACTTGCCCGAGCCGTTCAGGCCCAGCACGCCGATCTTGGCGCCGGGGAAGAACGAGAGGTTGATGTTCTTGAGGATCTGACGCTGCGGCGGGACCGTCTTGTTCAGCCGCTTCATCGAAAATACGTACTGCGCCATGGACTGCCCCTGCGGAGGTAAAACCCGATTATCTCAGGTTGGCGCCCCTATTCCGCCTTCGCGCCGGACGACTTGACCACCTTGGCCCACTTGTCGCCTTCCTTGCGCAGGAATGCGCCGAATTCCGGCGGGGTGCTGGACTGGACTTCGAACCCCAGCCCGCCGAGCTTCTCCTTCACGTCCGGCGACAGCATCGCGCGGCCGGCCTCGGCATTGAGGCGCGCAATGATATCGGCGGGCGTGCCGACCGGCACCATCAGGCCGAACCAGTTGCTCGCCTCGAATCCCGGCACGCCGGATTCGGCCACCGTGGGCGTGTCGGGCAGCGCCGAGGAACGCTTGGCCCCGGTCACGGCCAGCAGCCGCAGCTTGCCGGACTTGGAGAGCGCCACCACCGACGGCAGCACCGGGATGTAGATCGACACCTGCCCGGCCAGCAGGTCGGCGATCGCCGGGCCGCCGCCCTTGTACGGCACGTGCAGCATGTCCACGCTGGTCATGCCCTTGAACATTTCGAAGGTCAGGTGCGCGCTGCTGCCGATGCCGAACGACGCGTAGGTGAGCTTGCCCGGCTGAGCCTTGGCTAGCGCGATGAGCTCCTGGATGTTTTTTGCGGGCAGCGTCGGCAGGCTGACCACGCCGTTAGGCACCCACGCGAGCAGGCTCACCGGGGTCAGGTCTTTGTAGAGGTCGAAGGCCTTCTTTTCGTGCAGCGCGGCGTTGATGGTCTGGCCGGTGATGTTCTCGACGAGGATCGTGTAGCCGTCGGGCGCGGCCTTGGCGGCCATGTCGGTGCCGATCATCCCGTTCGCGCCGCCGCGGTTGTCGATGACGATGGATTGGCCCAAGAGGTCGCCCAGCTTCTGGCCGAGCGTGCGGCCGAGGATGTCGACCGTGCCGGTGGGCGGCCAGGGCACGATCATGCGGATCGGCTTGTTCGGATAGCCCTGCGCGAGGGACACCGTCGTCACGAGGGCCAGGATCAACCCCAACGCCAGCCGGGTCACCCGGTTTGTGGTTTGCGCCATAATCATTCCCGCCATGTTAGTTGCGACACGACACGCACTCTACAGGATGCGGCTGCTGCTACCGGCCCTGCTGCTCGCGCTCGCCATGCCTGCCCAGGCCCAGCTGCGTGACCTCGACCGGGCGCTCATAGCCGCCGCCGAGCGCGGGGACGCCGCCACGGTGCAGCGCCTGATCGGCGAAGGCGGCAACGTCAACGCGCAGGACGAGAACCGGAACAGCGCCTACCTCATCGCCGGCGCGCGTGGCCGCACCGAGGTTCTCAAACTGACCCTGGCCGCGGGCGCTGACCTGAAGAGCACCAATCGTTATGGGGGGACCGCGCTGATCCCCGCCTGCCACTACGGGCACGTCGATACCGTGCGCGAGATGCTGAAGACGAAGGTCGACGTCAACCACGTCAACAACCTCGGCTGGACCGCGCTGCTGGAGGCCGTGATCCTCGGGGACGGCGGCGCGAAGCATGCCGAGATCGTGCGGTTGCTGGTGTCACACGGCGCGAACCCGTCCCTGCCCGACCGCGACGGCGTCACGCCGCTGCAGCACGCGAAGCGACGCGGGTATGCCACTATTGCGTCCACCCTTGAGCGCGCAGGCGCCCGATAACGGAGTCTCCCGATGAAAGCCCTCGCGGCCCTTGCACTCGCCTTAGCTTTCTTCTCCGCCCACTTCGCTCATGCCCAGACCGCACCGGGCAAGGCGCGCCTCGTCATCCAGGTCAGCGACGCGGAACCGGGGAAATGGAGGCTGGCGCTCAACAACGCCCGCAACGTCCAGCAGGACCTCGGCGCCGCCAACGTGGAGGTCGAGGTCGTCGCCTACGGCCCGGGGATCGGCATGCTGAAGCTGGATTCGGAAGCCAGCGGAGGCGTTTCCCAGGCAATGAAGGAAGGCGTGAAAGTAGTGGCGTGCGAGAACACCATGCGCAACCAGAAGATCGCTCGCGGCGAAATGCTGGGCGGAATCGGCTACGTCAATGCCGGCGTGGTGGAGATCATGCAGAAGCAGCGCGAGGGCTGGGCCTACATCCGGCCTTAAAGCCCCACCTCTTCACGCTGCAATCTTGCGCAGCACCGATGGGTGAAGTTCCGCAACCTTAATCAGAGTCTTTGCGGCGGCATTGGGCTCGCGACGCCCTTGCTCCCAGTCCTGGATGGTCCGAACCGAGACACCCAGCAATTGAGCAAACTCCGCCTGAGACAGTCCTGACTTCTCCCTGGCCCGGATTATTGGATAGGACTCTATCGTGTAGCGGCGGCCGATTCGACCGGCTTTGATGTCACGAACTCCCTGGAGGATTTCCGCGCCGATATCGCGGGATTGCTCCCACTTCTTGAGTTGCTTTTCAGTCATCTTTCGCATCGTCAATGGCCTCTTCCTGAACTCGTCATCGTCGAGTTACCGATCGCGAATACCTCACGTCGTATGAAGTTCTTCGCGGATCACCCGGCGAAGGGTGGATTCAATCTGCTCGCCAGTCATCGCCTGGTGCAGCGCCTGATTGATGAGCGTCTGGTAGCCGCGCTCCCCGGCCTTGGCCTTGAAGAAAGCGATGATCGCGCCATCCAGCATGATTGAAACGCGCTGCTTGCCCAGGCGTTCACTGACTGCAGCGGAGAATTGTTCCCGGCTGACACCCTTAAGGCCAACGCGCAGGCGTGGCTGCTTAGAGGTAGCGGGCAAGCGTTTCGATTTCATGGAGTTCCGCTTTTCGCATGGAGATGATGTGAATTTCGTCTTCGGTTTCCTCAAGTCACCCGGAGAACCAGCTTCTTGCCGCACGCCTTGACGTACCTTCGCACTGTCGCAATTGACGGGCAGTGCTTTCCCGTTGCCAACGACCGCTCTAGGCGCGCCACTGCCGGGGCATGAGTTCCCATTCGCTCAGCGACCTGCGCCTGCCTAAGGCCCGCGTCCTGGCGCGCCTTGAGCAGGGCATCCAGCAACGCGCCTTCCTCGCGCTCGATCCGTTCGACTTCGGCCCGTACGCCAGGACGACGCAGCAGCTTCTTTACCAGTTGGTCATGCGTTTGCACGTTTAATCCCCCACTTTTACTGTTTGCCGGCCACGGCGAGCAAGGCCTTGGGGTTGGTCTGCGCAATGGTAAGCAAAGTGCGCGCGGCACCGCTGGGTTGCTTGCGGCCCTGCTCCCAGCCTTGAAGCGTGCGAACCGACACGCCCAGCAGCTTCGCGAATTGCGATTGCGACAACCCCGTGCGCTCTCGCGCCTCGATGGCGGGCGACAGCACCACCTGCGTCTTTCCTGCTTTCATCTGCTTCACGGACTCGAGCAGTTCAGCGCCGAGGTCGCGCTTGGCCTCGTAGGCCCGCAGCTTAGCCTCGGTGAGCGGTTTAGCTTTCGATGACACGGCGTACCTCCTTCAATTTGGATCCTGGAATCGTGTCCGTCTTGCCCTTGGAGTAAATAAGCAGGAGCACGATTTCTTCCTCGACCATTCGCGTGAAGTAGATCACGCGAACCCCTCCGGATTTCCCTTTGCCCATTCGTCGCCAACGAACCTTTCGAACGCCTCCGGATTGCGGCACGACATCGCCCGCGTTTGGAAACTCCGCGATATAGGCGGCAAACTCTCCCCGTTCCTCTTCACTCCAGTAGTTGGGCCATTGCTTCTGAAACACCTGGGTTTCGATGACCGTGAACATCCGGGTACTGTACGCCTAAGGAGTATAGCTGTCCAGCGACCGGCGACAGGCCGTTTATCCGAGGCCGCGGGGCGGCCCTCGCCGGGCCGCCCATCCCTGCCCTACTTCGCCGAAGCCGGGAACGCCGGCAGCTTGCCGATGTCGCGCGGGTCGTGCTGGATGATGACCGTGGCCTTGAGGTTCTTCTCGATCTGCTTCACGCGGTCGAGCGAGGCCAGCGTATCGGCGCGATCGAAGTTGAAGCCCGGCACGCCGTTGTTCTGGTAGTTCTCGTGGAAGTGCGCGAGGTCGCCGACCAGGACCACCGGGCCCTTGTCCTTGAGGCGCACGAGCAGCGAAATGTGGCCGGGCGTGTGGCCCGGCGTGCGCAGGATCATCACCGTGCCGTCGCCGAAGACGTCCTTGTCCGCGGGCTGTGGCTCCACCTCGCCGCCGCCGCTGATCCAGTGGGTGAACCCGGCCACGTTCACGCCCGCCATGGGCTTGGCCGCCGTGATCTCGGCCCACTCCTTCGCGCCGATGAGGAGCGTCGCGCCCGGCACCGCGTTGAGCTGGCCCGTGTGGTCGGCGTGGTAGTGGCTGATGCCTACGTACTTCACCTGCTCGGGCTTCACCTTCATCTGCGCGAGCTGCTCGGCAAGCGAGATCTTGGGCGCGTTCGGGTTCGAGCCCGGCTGGAAGCCCGTGTCCCAGACCATGTAGTCGTCGCCGTGCTTGATCACAAGCAAGCATCTCTGGCCCCGACTCAAAGCTCATGATCGACCATCCAAGGGAAAAGGTCATCGATCCTCCGTGTGTGTATCTGAAAGATGTCCAGCGACCCATTCCGGCCGTGCCCAGGTTTTAGTACCTCTATCGGAATTCTCTCCCTGGGGACAAGAAACATACGGGTCTTGTTCGGATACACGGCGACAAAGCAGATATCGGTGTACGGATCGGCCGGCCGAATCTGTCTCCAGATAAAAATTGGTCGGCCATCGTTGTTTATGACGGTTGACAGTTTTACTTCAATGCGCTGATCCTCCAGTTCAATGTCATAGCCGACCGTATTGTTCTTTGTTTGGTTTCCGCCAAGCACCTTGAGCGCTAGTTCTTCGCCGATTCTGCCTACCGTGGTCGGCGCTAGTGCCCGAATCCATGCGTTTCTTGCATTCAACCAAAGCGGATCGTCTGCGGTCTTGTGCAGTTCATCGAGCTTGACTTGAATGTCGACAGCGCCTTTCAGCATCGGATTCTTCTGCTTGCTAACTAGATTTGGTTGACATTTTTAGATGACATTTTTTAGTTGACGCTCCCTGAACCCCGCTCGCATCTCACTTTTAGATTCGCACCCTCAACTTCAACTGTCCATGCATTCAGCACCTTATGCCTGCTTGCCGGAAACCACAATCCCCGCGCAGGCATGCACTTCCCCCGATCACCGCCTCCGACAGAAAGACGGCAGGATGTCAATCAGAATTTAGGAGTAAATGTACTGGTACCGACAAAAAATACCTCGGAAACCCCCTCCCAGAGCGGACTTTCCAAAACATTCTTCCAAATTCACAACAACTCCAGCTGCTCCCCGCCCACCTTCTCCTCCTCCCCCGCCCGCCTCAACTCCGTCAGCCTTACCCCCAGCAACCGCACCTTCTTCTTCAGCTCCACCCGCTCCAAGCACTCGAACACGGCATTCCGGATCACCAGCGGGTCATCCGTCGCCACCGGCAGCGTCTTGTCCCGAGTCACGAGCTCGAACCCGGTAAACCGCAGCTTGATCCCCACGGTCCAGCACAGATACCCCTTCTCCTTCAGCTCGTCCGCGACGCGCTTGGCATACCGCGCGAGCACCTTGGCGATGACCTGCCACTCGCGCGTGTCCTCCTCGAAGGTGGTCTCGGCGCTGATGGACTTGGGCTCGCGGTAGGTGACGACCGGACGTTCGTCGCGGCCGTTGGAAGTCTCATGCAAATGCCGCGAGTAAGACTCGCCGAAAGACTCGCGCAGCTTTTCGCGCGGCACGGCGGCAATGTCGCCGATGGTGAGGTAGCCAAGCGCCTTCAGCTTCTCCTCGGCCTTGGGTCCCACGCCCTGGAGCTTGCGAACGTCCAGCGGCCAGATGCGCGTGAGGATGTCTTCCAAGCCAAGGATCGTGAGCCCGTCGGGCTTGTCGAGTTCCGAGCCGAGCTTGGCGAGCAGCTTGTTCGGCGCGATTGCGAGCGAGCACGTCATGCCGGTAGCAGAGTGCACGCGCTCCTTCAGGTCGCGCCCGATGGCTTCCGAATCGCCCGGCACGTCGGTCACGTCGAGGTAGGCCTCGTCGATGCCGCGGTCCTCGAACAAAGGGGACAAAGCTCGCATCTCTGACTTGAAGACATGGGACCAGTGGCGATAGGCCGCGAAGTCGGTCGGAAGGAAGATCGCGTCGGGACAGAGTTTTTTAGCCGTACGCATGGGCATCGCGGAACGGATGCCGAAAGCGCGCGCCTCGTAGGTGCAGGTGGAGACGACCCCGCGGCTCTCGGGATCGCCGCGGCCGCCGATCACCACGGGCTTGCCGCGCAGGTCGGGGCGCTTCAGCAGTTCGACGGACGCATAAAAGGCGTCCATGTCGAGGTGCAGGATCCTGCGCATGAAGCGGTTAGAACCCGTAGAGCTTCGCCGGGTTGTCCACGAGCACCTTGCGACGGGCAGCCTCGTCCGGCACCCAGTCCAACAGCAGGTCGCAGATGTCGCCGTCGTTGGGCATCGCGCCCTTGACGGCCACGTGCGGCCAGTCGGTGCCCCACACGATGCGGTCGGGCGCGGCCTCGACCAGCGCGTGGGCAAAAGAAGCGACGTCGGCATACGGCATGGGATGGGCCGAGATCCGGTACGGCCCGGTGAGCTTGGCCCAGGCGCGCCCCGACTTCATGAGACGCAGGAAAGCCTGGTACCCCGGCGCGGAGATCCCCAGCGACGTCTTCATGTAACCCAGGTGCCCGAACACCACGTCGACCGGGAAACCGTCCAGCACGCGGTCGAGGTCGGGGAACTCGTCAACGTGCATCAGGAACTCGAGGTGCCAGCCCAGCGGCCGCACTTTGTCGGCGAGGGCCTTCAACATCTCGATCGGCAAGCGTCCCTTGCCCTCCTTGATGTCGACGATGTTGCAGCGGACCCCGCGCACGCCCAGCGCGTGCATGCGCTCGAGTTCGGCGTAGGCAATGTCCGGCTCGACCACCGCCACCGCGCGCTGGCTCACCGGGTCGGCGGCCAGCGCGTCCAGCATCGCCCGGTTATCCGACCCGTAGACGCTCGGCTGCACCAAGACCGAGCGCTCGACACCCAGGGTACGCAGCATGTACCGGTACTGCGCGGGCAGCGCGTCGGGCGGCGTGTAGATGCGCCCGGACCAATAGGGGTATCGCGACTCCGGCCCGCACACGTGCGCGTGCGTGTCGCAGGCGAGCGGCGGGAGCGCGAGCTTGGGCTTGCGCGGGTTCGGGTCGTGGGCGGCACAAAGGGGGGCTTCGCTCATGGGTGCCTCGCGTCGGTGGCGTCGCCGCCGGGTACGGCGACAGCTTCGACGATGTCTGCCACCGTTGCGACGACACGATCCACATTGTAGCCCGCGTTCCTCTTGGCGACGGCACGCGCCTGGGCAGAATAAACGCCCGAGGCGAGCATCTCGGCAAGCACCGGACCGAACGACGCCACGACCGCATCGTTCAGGATCCAGCGCACGGCGCCCGTGGACTCGGCACGGAGGGCCGCGAGGCGCTGCTCGAAATGGAACGGCAGCAGCAGCATCGGCACACCGGAGAGCAGGCAAAGGTTCAGCACGGCATTGCCCGCGTTGCTGACCGCGAGATCGGCGTCCCCGAGCACAGACGCGAGGCGTACGGGCTCGCGCAACACGCGCATGGATTCAGTGGTGTAAGCAGCCACCGTGTCGTCTTCTGCACCGGGAACATACGCCAGCACGGCCGCGCCGCTTTTTGCCAACCCGTCGAGCACCGCGTGCAGCGACTCGCGGCCGCGCAGGTATTCCGGGCGGAGGTACGCGAAGATGCGCCGGTTACCGGAGGGCCAGTCGAACTTCCGGCCGAACGCAACATCATGGATCGGGCCGAGATAGCGCCCGGAGGCGCGCGGCGCGAAGCAATCGGCCTCGGGAATCGTCAGCAGCAAGGGGGCGTCGGTGGCATACAGGTCGGCCAGCCGCGCAAGCGGCGGGCGCCCGGACTGCTCGCACACATGGCGGATGGCTGCGAGGAGGCCCGCTTCGACCCCTGCACGCTTGCCGGCGGCCGCAGCGTCCCACGTGCGCAGGACCGGGAGCGCATCGCCCTCCGGCGGCAACTCGAAACCGGTGCCTATCTGCACCGTGGGCAGGCCGGCGAGGCGCGCGGCGAGCTGCGCGGCCGGCGAATGGTCGCAGACCACGACGTCGGCCCCGGCGTTCCGGAAGATGTCCGTCCATGCCCGCACCACCGCAAGCAGGGCCTCCGGCTCGGCAAACCCCGCCTCGGCGAGGATGTCCCCATAGACCATGGTGTGCTCGGCCAGGGGCCGCGTCAGCACCGGGCGCGGGGCCGCGACCCAGGCGAGCCGGTGCGGCGCAAGCAGCGCCTCGGCCGCAGAGGGATCGCGCACGGCGAACAGCAACTCGTGCCCGCGCCGGCGCAACTGCAGCGCGATCGGCACCTGCCGCGTCAGGTGGCCCAGGGCGCCGCCCAGCTCAGAGGCAAAGACCACCTTGAGCGCCGTGCCCTTGGACCCCGCCCCGTGCCGCGCCGCCGCGGTCGGGTCCCCGAGCCGCGTGAACATCCGGTCGAACTCGTGGCCCGGGAGTATCCCGCCCTCCCACACCACGAAGACCCGGTCCTGGGGCAGGAGGTTCCGCCGCCGGTGCGTGATCACGAAGCGGCCGATGGGTAGCGAGGCGAGCGAATTCTGCACCGCCATCTCGGTGTCGTAGTCGAGCATGCTCGTGTATTCGTCGAGGAACAGGAACCGCGGTTCCTTGTACAGCGCCCGCGCGAGCAGGATGCGCTGCTTCTGGCCGCCGGACAGGTTGGTCCCCATGCCGCCGACCAGCGACTGGTAGCCCATCGGCATGATCACGATGTCGTCGTGGATCATCGCGCGCCTGGCCGCCAGCGCCACCCGCTCGTCGTCCGGCGCGCTGTCGAACATCGAGATGTTGTCGAAGATCGAGCCCGAGAACAGGTGGTCTTCCTGCATCACGGTGCCGATCAGGCTGCGGTAGGTGGCCGTGCCGATGCTCGAGACCGGGATGCCGTTCACCAGCACCTCGCCTTCTTCGGGCTTGAGGACTCCCGACACGATCTTCATCAGCGTGGACTTGCCGCAGCCCGAGGGCCCGACGATGGCGATCGAATCGGTCGTCGTAAGCTTGAAGCTGATGTTGCGGATCACCTCGTCCTCGCCGGGCGCGTAGCGGAACGAGACGCCGCGCAACTCGATCTCGATCGGGCCGTCGCGGTCGATACGCATGTGGTCGGCGAGCGGCTGCTCGTTCTCGGGCTCGGTGAGCACAATGTCGGACAGGCGCTCGGCCTGCAGGCGCAGCAGGCGGAAGCGCGCGAGGCGGTCGGCCAGCGCCACCACGCGGGTGAGGAACTGCTCCTTGAAGGCCAGGAACGCGATCATCATGCCGATCGTGTAAGACTTCTCCAGGATCATGCCGATGGTCAGGAACAGGATCAGCGAGTTCTCCAGCGCCCGGATCAGCCCGTTGGCGCCCTGGTAGACCAGGTCGAGCTTGCGCGTGACGATGGTCGCGTTGTAGACGGCGACCTGGCGGTTCATCCAGCCGGCCACCTGCCAGCCGATCTGGGAAAAAAACTTGATCGCCGGAATGCCGCGCAGGGTTTCGTACAGGAACGAATCGCGCGTGGCGGAGCGCACGATGCGCTCCTCCGTCGCCGCCCGATACCGGCCGAACATCGCGAACCGCACGAGCACATAGCCGATGCCGGCAAGCACTGCGATGCCGGCGAGCTTGGGGCTGTAGATGACCATCATCGTCAGCGCGATCACCGCCATCAGGCCGTCGAGGATGGTCTCGATGAAATTGCCGCTGATCGTGCCTTGGATCTCGTCCACCGAGCGGAACCGCGACAGCACGTCGCCCACGTGCCGCTTCTCGAAGAACGACACCGGCAGCCGCACCAGGTGCTGGAACACGCTCGAACTGGTGCGCAGGTTCCAGGTAATGGAGGCCGCCAGCAGCACCCACCCGCGCAACATGCGGGTCACGGTCAGCGTGACCAGCAAAAGGAAAATCGCGACCGACAATACGATCAGCAGGTTCAGGTCGCCCGTCACGACCACGTCGTCGATCAGCCACTGGTTGATCAGCGGCAGCAGGATGCCGAAAGACTCCAGGGCCAGCGACAGCAGCAACACCTGCGTGAAGGCGCTCGCCAGGCCCGGCTGGTTGTCGAAGAACGCACGCAGATCCAGGCGCGTGCGCTCGACCTTGGGCTGGAAATCGGCGCGCGGCGACAACTCCATCGCCACGCCGGAAAAGCGCTTGCCGACCTCTTCCATCGAGTACTGCCGCCGTCCGAGCGCCGGGTCGTTGACGACGATGCCGCGGGAGTTCACCTCTACCAGCACCACGAAGTGGTTGAGCTCCCAGTGCAGGATGCAGGGAAGGGACAGCCGGGACAGTTCCTCGACCTCGAGGCGTACCGCGCGCGCGTTGAGCTTGAGGTCCGCCGCGATCTCGACCAGCCGCCCGAGCGTGGTGCCCTTGAGCGAGACCGGGTGGCGCTGCCGCAGCATCAGCAGGTCGGTCTCGTAGCCCAGCGCGGCGGCGCACATCGCAAGGCACGCAAGGCCGCACTCGGCCTCCTCCGTCTGCAGGATCACGGGCGGCTCGCGGCGGCGGAACAGGCTGAAGAAGTCGGAAGACATCGTGGTCGCCTACAAGCGCTTGCCGAGCGCGAACAGCGGGTCGAAGACCCAGTGGATGAGGGTGCGGCGGTCCAGCTCGATGTCCGCAGCGAGGCTGAGCCCCGGCCGCAGCCGCACCGGCGCGCCGTAGGCATCGACCGAGTCCCGGTCGAGCTCCACCCGCACGCGGTACAGCGTGCTCTTTTCCTTCACGACGATGGGCAGCTCGAGTTCGGCGGCCGGCACGTCGACCTCGGACACCTTGACGATGGTGCCGGCGTACTGGCCGAACTTCTCGAACGGGAACGCGTCGTAGCGCACCGCCACGCGCTGCCCGATCTTGATGAACCCGACCGCGCTGCTCGGCACGAACAGCAGGGCCTGCAGCTTCGCCCCGGCCGGCACGATCGTCGCAATCGGCGTGGCGGGATCGACCCGGTGCCCGACCGCGCCGACCAGCGACGTCACGGTGCCGGACACTGGCGCGCGGAGCTGGGTCACGCTGTCGGTGCGCCGCTGCAGGCGGTCCTGGTCGAGCGCGAGCGCCGTGCGCTCTACGCCGGCCACCTCGGCCGCCGCCTTTGCCTGCAGCGCGACGAGGTCGCTTTGCGAGGTGGCGACTTCGGAAACCAGACCCTGGCGGGTGCGCTTCAGCGTCTCGAGGCGGGCGCGCTGGTCGATCAACTGGTTCAGCTGCTGCTGGTATTGCAGGTCGGAGATGATCTTCTCCTCGGCCAGCGGCTTGAGGTTGGCGACCATGCGTTGCGCGGAGGAGATCAGCTCCCCCTGCAGGCGGATCTCCTCGTCGACCGTGAGCATGTCCTTCTGCGCTCGCGCGATACGGTCGCGAATCGCCGCGATGCCGGCCACCGCCGCCCCCTTCTGCTCGCGCACCTGCTGCTCGATCTGCGCGCGCTGCCGGCCGAGGCTCTGGTCCACCAGCGCAACCGTCGCGCCGGCGTCGCTGAAGCGCTCGCGCGACAGCTCGGCGATGGGGTCCCCCGCCTTCACTTCCTGCCCGTCCTTGACCAGCACCGCGGAAATCACGGAAAGCTCCGGTGCGCGCAGGCGGACCACGCCGTCGGCCGCCATGACCACGCCGGACACCCTTTCTTTCTTCGTGTACGACCCGACGAACAGGAACGCAATGGCGCCGATCGACAGCAGCGAGAGGAACGCCACTGTCTTCCATGCCGAAACCGGCCGGATGGTCGCCGCGTCGCCCGCCCAGCGGTTCTGCCTGGCCTGGATGGCCTCGGGGCGGAACAGGTCGCTCATGCGCCGCCCATCCCGGTCAGTCGCCGAACGCGGGGTCGAGCCGCGCCAGGAATTCCACGTTCAGGGTCTCGCTCAGCGCGAGGATGCGCACCTGGGCGAGCAGGATGGCGACTCGCGCGCGCAGCGCCTCCCGTCGCGCCGAGAAAGTCAGCTGCTGCGAATTGAGGAGGTCGATGTTGCTGCGCACGCCGGCTTCGAACGCCTTGCGTGTCGCCGTGTAGGCCTGCATCGCGATCTCCAGGGCGCCGGCCTGCGTCCGCCACTGTTTCTGGTTGCGCTCAAGGTCGAAGTACGCCTTGCGCAATTCCGCCTCGAGCACCCACTCCGCGTCTTTCAGGTCCGCCTCCGCCTTTTCGGCCAGCGCCAGCGCCTCGCGTACCCGCGCGCCTGCGATGCCCCCCGTCCACAAGGGTACCGCAAGCTGGACGCCGAGGGACGTGGACGGCAGGGACTGGGGGACGCCGCTCACCAGGGAGCGGCCGAGGTCGTAGTTCCCGACGAGGTCGATCGTCGGGCTGACGCCGGCACGCTGGAACTCTGCAGTGGCGCGCGCCAGCGCAACCGTCGCGTTGAGGCGCGCCAGCGAGGCGCTGCGCTCACGTGCCAGTGCCAGCGCCGCCGCAACGTTACCGGGCACGACATAGGGCGGCTCGGCCTCGCGAACGCGCTCGACGCGCACCACCGGGACGCCGGCAAGGCGCCCGATGTCGGCCAGTTGCATCAGGTAGCTGCCTTGCGCGCCCTGGACCTGGGCCAGCAGCGAATCGGCGCGAGCCGCGGTCTCCATGACTTCGACGCTGGTGCCGACGCCGCCCGCCATGCGGCGTTCGTTCAGCGTGCGCTGTTGCAGCAGCAATGCCCGCTCCTGCTCGAGCAGGCCCGCTTCGGCATCGGACTGGGCGGCCGCGAGGAAGGTCTCGGCGAGCTTGGACAGCACGTCACGCTGGGTTTCGAATCGCGCAAACCGCGAGGTTTCGCGCTGCGACTGGGCCTGCACGACCCCTGCGTCGGATTGCGGGCGGTACAGTGGGAGGGCGAACTGCACGGCCGAATAGGAGGAGCTGTAGGGCACGGTGAAGCCGGAATTGGCGAATTCGCGGCGATACCCCAGCGCGCCGGCAACGTTGAGTCGCAAGGCGCCCCTCGCCTGCTCGAGCCGTTCATCGTCGGCGCGCTCGCGGGCTTCAGCGCCGCGGATGACCGGCTGTACCTCCAGGGCGCGAGCCGCCAGCTCGGACAGTCGGGTAGGACCCGACGGCAAGGCTGGCGCGGGCTTCAAGGCCAGCGCCGGGGACTGTGCGCGCCCGGAGCCGGCAGCCCCCATCATGGCCATGCACAGGCCGGCGGCAATCAGGGCGGGGAAGCGGGAGGGTTCGGGCATAAAAAAAGCCGCATTTCTGCGGCTTTTCTGGGATCTCGGCCGGCAGCGCTAGGAGTGGAGCATACCCTGCGCTGCCAGGGGCCGGAGGTCCGGGACGCGGTTCAGGGCGTCGACGTGCCGTAACCGGTGCCACCACCGGTTCCACCGCCCGTGGGCGGCGGCGGCGGGGGCGGCGGCGTGACGGTGGTACCGCCGCATCCGCTGCCGTGGCTGCTTCCATGACTGCTGCCGTGGCTGCTGCCGTGGTTGCTTCCATGACCGCTGCCGTACGAACCGCGCCCGCGGTGGCGGCCGCGGCCACCACTTACCTGCAGCATCTCTTCTGGCGTCAAATTGCGCATTTGTTGCCCCCCCCCGGGGTTAGTGGCAGTACCGTTTGAAATCTCTTATCTAATTGTATGAACAAGAGGTATCGTGGGTCAACCTGATTCCTGTCCGGATGTGCAGTAAGTCACACTCCGGACGCAATCCTGACACTCTTTCACCATTGCCCTCGGTCCACGGCCGGTTTCGGGCGCATGGGCCCGCCCCCGGCTAGAATGTGGCAATGCCGCAATCGCCTCCCGCCAACGCCATCGTCATCCACGGCGCCCGGCAGAACAACCTCAAGAACCTGACTGTCACGATCCCGACCGGGGAACTGGTCGTCGTCACCGGCGTCTCGGGCTCGGGCAAGTCCTCCCTCGTCTTCGATACCCTCTACGCCGAGGGGCAGCGCCGCTACGTCGAGACCTTCTCGCCGTACGCGCGGCAGTTCCTCGACCGCATGGACAAGCCGCAGGTGGACCGCATCGACGGCATCCCGCCCGCGATTGCGATCGACCAGACCAACCAGGTCCGCACCTCGCGCTCCACCGTAGGCACGATGACGGAGCTGAACGACCACATCAAGCTGCTCTTCGCACGGGCCTCGCAGCTCTACTGCCGCGGCTGCGGCCGGCCGGTGAAGCGCGACTCGCCCGAGGCGATCTACGCGGACCTGTGCAAGCGCGCCGCCGCGGCGAACGACCCGCGCCTCGTGATCACCTTCCCGATCACCGTGCCCAAGAACTTCAGCGAAGCCGAAGTCATGCAGATGCTGGAGCACCAGGGCTACACCCGCATCCACGCGCGCTCCAGCACCGTGCTGGAAGTAGTGCAGGACCGCCTGCGCATGGGCAACGCCGAGAAGGCCCGCGTCAGCGAGGCGCTGGAATCCGCGCTGCGCGTGGGCCAAGGCAAGGTCAGCGTATACGTTGTATTGGACGACGAACTAAATCGGGGGCAGAGTCGGATTTCGGACTCGACTGCAGAAAGCGCCGCCACCGCAACGAAAATCGACTCTGACCCCGATTTAGTCTGGCGCTACTCCTCGGACCTGCACTGCCCGGACTGCGACTTCCACTACAGCGAGCCGGTGCCGAGCCTGTTCTCCTTCAACTCGCCGCTCGGCGCCTGCGACACCTGCCGCGGCTTTGGCCGCGTGATCGGCATCGACTTCGGCCTGATCGTCCCGGACGAGACCAAGAGCCTGCGCGACGGCGCGATCCGCCCGTGGCAGACGCCGAGCTTCAAGGAATGCCAGACCGACATCGAGAAGTACGCGAAGAAGCGCGGCATCCCTCTCGACACCCCCTGGCGCGAGATGAAGGACGAGCACCGCCACTGGGTGCTCGAAGGCGAGCCTGAGTGGGTGGACTGGAAGACCTCCTGGCCCGGCATCTGGTACGGGGTGCGGCGCTTCTTCCACTGGCTGGAGAGCAAGGCGTACAAGATGCACATCCGCGTGCTGCTCTCGAAGTACCGCGCGTACACGCCCTGCCCGGCCTGCAACGGCACGCGCCTCAAGCCCGACGCCCTGCTCTACAAGCTCGAGCCCGGCAAGAGGTCGATCCACGACCTGATGCTGATGCCCATCGACGCGCTCCGCGATTTTGTGGAGACGCTGCAGCTGCCCGCGCCGCTCGATGAGGCCACAGACCTGCTCGTCACCGAGATCCGCTCGCGGCTGCGCTTCCTCAATGCCGTGGGCCTCGGCTACCTGACGCTGGATCGCCAGTCGCGCACGCTGTCGGGGGGCGAGGTCCAGCGCATCAACCTGACCACGGCGCTGGGCACCTCGCTCGTCAATACGCTCTTCGTGCTGGACGAGCCCTCCATCGGCCTGCACCCGCGCGACATGGGCCGCGTCATCGACGTGATGAAGCGCCTGCGCGACGCGGGCAACTCGCTCGTCGTCGTCGAGCACGACCCGCAGATCATGTTCGAGGCCGACCGGATCATGGACATGGGCCCGGGCCCCGGCGAGCGCGGCGGCGAGATCGTGTTCTTCGGCCCGCCCACCGAACTGCGGCAATCCAAGACGCTGACCGCCGAGTACCTCTCCGGGCGCAAGCGCGCCGGCGAAGCGGCCTGGGCCGAAGGCCGCGCGCGCATGCTGCCCTCTGCGCCGAGCCTCGAGATCCTCGGCGCCGAAGAGCACAACCTCAAGAACATCGACGTCACGATCCCGCTGCAGCGGCTGGTGTGCGTAACCGGCGTCTCGGGATCGGGCAAGTCCACGCTCGTCCACGACGTCCTGTACGCAGCGCTGCTGAAGTCCAAGGGCAAGCCTTCCGAAATGGCCGGCAAGCACCGCGAATTGCGTGGCGCCAAGCACGTGGCCGAGGTGGTCATGGTCGACCAGTCGCCCATCGGCAAGACCACGCGCTCCAACCCCGCCAGCTACGTCGGCGCCTGGGACGCGATCCGCGACATCTACGCAAAATCGGACACCGCCAAGGAACGTGGCTACACGGCAGGCACGTTCAGCTTCAACGCCGGCAACGGCCGCTGCCCCACCTGCGGCGGCAACGGCTTCGAGCACGTGGAGATGCAGTTCCTCTCCGACGTCTACCTCCGCTGCCCGGACTGCGACGGCAAGCGCTTCCGCGGCGAGGTGCTGGAAGTCATCGTGCGCGACAAGTCGATCGCCGACGTGCTCGAACTCACGGTGTCGGAAGCGATCAAGTTCTTCCGCGACTACGCCGAAGTGCAGCGCGTGCTGAAGCCGCTGGCCGATGTCGGCCTCGAATACCTGCGGCTCGGGCAGCCGGTACCCACGCTCTCGGGCGGCGAAGCCCAGCGCCTCAAGTTGGCCGGGCATTTGGCCGAGACGGCCAAGACCAGCGACAAGCGCTACCCGCCGCAGCGTGCGCTCTACACGCCGCATTCGAGCAAGCTGTTCCTGTTCGACGAACCGACCACGGGCCTGCATTTCGACGACGTGGCCAAGCTCCTGCGCGCGTTCCGCCAGCTGCTCGGCGCCGGCCACTCGCTGGTGGTGATCGAACACAACCTAGACGTCATCTCGGCTTCCGACTGGATCATCGACCTCGGGCCCGAAGGCGGCGAAGCCGGCGGCATGATCGTCGCGGTCGGCACGCCGCTCGACATCGCGACCAACCCCGCCTCGCACACGGGCGTGGCCCTCAAGGCTTACGAAGAGGCGCTGACCAACCCGGCCACCTCCGGGATCCTGCGCGAAATGCCGCTGCAGACCCGGCTGCTGTCGAACAACATCAGCATTCACAATGCCCGTGAACACAACCTCAAGAACATCGACGTCGAGATCCCGCGCGGCCGGTTCACCGTGGTCACCGGCGTGTCGGGCTCGGGCAAGTCGACGCTCGCGTTCGACATCATCTTTGCCGAGGGCCAGCGCCGCTATCTCGAATCGCTGAACGCCTACGCCCGCCAGTTCGTGCAGCCCGCGGCCCGGCCGGACGTGGACGCGATCTTCGGCATCCCGCCCACGGTGGCGATCGAGCAGCGCACCAGCCGCGGCGGGCGCAAGTCCACGGTGGCCACGCTCACCGAGATCTACCATTTCCTGCGGCTGATGTACGTGAAGCTCGGCACGCAGTACTGCCCCGACTGCGACGTGCCGATCGAGCCGCAGACCGAGGACGCGATCGTGGCCCGCCTAATGCGCGACTACAAGGGCCAGCGCATCGGCCTGCTCGCGCCGCTGGTGATGAACCGCAAAGGCTTCTACACCGACCTCGCCAAGTGGGCGCGCGGCAAGGGCTACACGCACCTGCGCGTCGACGGCGAGTTCATGTCCACCGCCGCCTGGCCGCGCCTCGACCGCTTCAAGGAACACACGCTGGAACTGCCAGTGTCCGACCTGCGGGTCACAGCCGAGAACGAAGCGATGCTGAGGCGCGAACTCGCCAAGGCGCTCGAGTTCGGCAAGGGCGTAGTGCACGTGCTGTCGGACCTCGACGCGCTGGTGAAGGCTGCGTCCAAGTCCAAGGCCCCGCTCGTCGAGATGCAACTGCACCAGCAGGTCTTCTCCACCAAGCGCGCCTGCCCTTCGTGCGCGCGCAGCTTCGCGGAGCTCGACCCGCGCCTCTTCTCGTTCAACTCCAAGCACGGCTGGTGCGCCACCTGCTACGGCACCGGCTTGAAGCTCACCGGCATCGACTGGGACGCCGAGCGCGAGAAGAGCGGCACCGAAGACCACGTGCTCGACTCCTGGCTCGAATGGCTGGAGGTGGAGGAAGCCTGCCCCACCTGCGACGGCAAGCGCCTGAACACCGAGGCCCTCGCCGTGCGTTACCACGACCGTTCGATTGCCGACTTCACCGCGCTGTCGGTAGGCAAGATCCGCGCAATCGTGAAGGACATGAAGCTCGCGGGCCGCGACGAGGAGATCGCGCGCGACCTGCTCGCCGAGTTGCGCTCGCGCCTCGGCTTCCTCGAAGAGGTCGGCCTCGGCTACCTGTCGCTCGACCGCTCCGCGCCGACGCTTTCGGGCGGCGAGGCGCAACGCATTCGCCTTGCGGCGCAGTTGGGTTCAAACCTGCGCGGCGTGTGCTACATCCTCGACGAACCGACCATCGGCCTGCACCCGCGCGACAACAGGATCCTGCTCGACGTGCTGGAGAAGCTCGAGGCCAAGGGCAACACGCTGGTGGTGGTGGAGCACGACGAGGACACGATCCGCCGCGCACACCATGTCCTGGATCTCGGCCCCGGCGCCGGACGCCTCGGCGGCCGCGTGATTGCCGAAGGCTCAGCTGACGACCTGATGGCCAACCCCGAGTCGCTCACCGGACGGTTCCTCAAGTCGCCGCTGCGCCACCCGATCCACCCGCGCCGCGCGGTCGCCAAGTCCACGCCGTCGATCGAAATCGGCGGCGCCACCCTGCACAACCTCAGGAACGTCAGTGCGCGCGTGCCGCTGGGCCGCCTGACTGTCGTCACGGGCGTGTCCGGCTCGGGCAAGTCCACGCTCGCGCGCGACGTGCTGCACACGAACCTCGCCAAGCTGGTGGCGGAGCGGCGGGCGAAATCCGACGTCCCGCTCAAGGGCTGCAAGACCCTCAAGGGGGCCGAGGGCGTGGGCCGCGTGCTCGAGGTCGACCAGACCCCGATCGGCAAGACGCCGCGCTCGTGCCCTGCGACCTATGTGGGTTTCTGGGACTCGATCCGCCGCATCTTTGCCGAGGCGAACGAGTCCCGCATGCGCGGCTGGACCGCCAGCCGCTTCTCGTTCAACACCAAAGGCGGCCGCTGCGAGGCCTGCGAAGGCCAGGGGGTGCAACGCATCGAGATGTCGTTCCTGCCGGATGTGCGCGTGCTTTGCGACGTCTGCAACGGCCAGCGCTTCAACGCCGAGACGCTGTCGGTCAAGTGGCGCGACAAATCCATCGGCGACATCCTTGCGATGAACATCGACGAGGGCGTGGAGTTCTTCGCGGCGCACACCTCGATCCACCATGCGCTGCGCCTGATGCAGGACGTGGGCCTCGGCTACCTCACGCTCGGCCAGCAGAGCCCGACGCTCTCCGGCGGTGAGGCCCAGCGCATCAAGCTGGTGACCGAACTTTCGAAGGTGCGCATCGACGCCAACGGCAACGCCCTCGCCCGCCCGGGCCGCGCGGGTGAACTCGCGCACACGCTCTACGTGCTCGACGAGCCCACGGTCGGCCTGCACATGGCCGACGTGGAAAAACTGATCCACGTGCTGCATCGCCTTGTCGATTCAGGCAACAGCGTCGTGGTGATCGAGCACAACCTCGACATCATGGCCGAAGCCGACTGGATCATCGACCTCGGCCCCGAAGGCGGCGATGCCGGGGGCAAGGTGGTGGCGCAGGCCTCACCCGAGGCGCTGGCCGCGACCCCGGCGCAATCCCACACGGCGCGGGTGCTGGCGGAGTTTCTCGCCGAACGCGGGAACTGACCCCGCCGGCTCACCGCCGGCTCAGCCCGGGCCGGTGTAGATCGCACCGCAGGTGCACGTTTCGTGCACCACGACCTTCGAGAGCAGCGGCAGCACGGGCTTCAGGCGCTCCCACACCCAGCGCGCAAGGTTCTCGCTGGTCGGGTTCTCGAGGCCCTTGATGTCGTTGAGGTAGTTGTGGTCCAGCTGCTCGAAGAGCGGCTGGAAGGCCGACTTGATGTCGGCGAAATCCTGCACCCAGCCCACCTGCGCGTCGACCTCGCCCGAGACGTGGATCTCGACCCGGAACGAATGCCCGTGCAGGCGCGCGCACTTGTGGCCGGCGGGCACGTTGGGCAGCCGGTGCGCGGATTCGAGGGTGAAGGCCTTGAAGATGTCCATGGGTCGGTGTGCTTTCAGCGGATGCCGGTGATCTTGTGGGTCTGCAGCGAGAGCCGCCATTGCGGATGGGCGAGGCAGTAGTCGATCGCCAGCGCGGTGTTCTTCGCGCGCTCCGGGCTGTCCATGGGCTGCAGGAAGAAGTGGTCAAACGCGAGGCCCGCGAATTTTTCGGGATCGGCGCCGGACTGGGGATAGACGAGCTTCAGCTCGCTGCCGCGCTTCAATACGAAAGGCGCGCCGGCCTTGGGACTCACCGTCAGCCACAGGTCGCCGGCCGGCGGCTCGAGGGTGCCGTTGGTTTCGACTGCAATTGAGAATCCTTTCGCACGTAATGCCTCGACCAGCGCGGCATCGAGCTGCAGCAGGGGCTCGCCGCCGGTGCAGACCACCAGTGGCGTGCCTTGACCTCCCGCCGGCCAGCGCGCCGCCACGGCTGCGGCTAACGCCTCCGCCGTCTCGAACTTGCCTCCGCCGTCGCCGTCCGTGCCGACGAATTCGGTGTCGCAGAAGCGGCACACCGCGGTGGCGCGGTCCTGCTCGCGGCCGGTCCACAGGTTGCATCCGGAAAAGCGGCAGAACACCGCCGGCCGCCCGGCATTGGCGCCCTCGCCCTGCAGCGTGTAGAAGATTTCCTTGACCGAGTAAGTCATCGCCTGGCCGGCAGTTCGCGAAAGGGCGACATTATGCGCTTGGTTCGCGGGTCCGCCCCCAAATCGCCTGGCGCCGGGCCCATACTTGAGCCTGCATGCACGCCTCCGCCCCGACCACGATAGAGCAGCTTCGAGAGCGCCACGGGCCCCGCTTCCGGTGGCTGGTGCTGCTCACGGTCATGGTGGGAATGATGGCCTCGATCATGTCCTCGACCATCGTCAACGTGGCCGTGCCGGACATGAGCCGGCATTTCAATATCGGGCAGGACCGCGCACAGTGGATCTCCGCGGCCTTCATGGCCTCGACGACCCTCGCGCTGCTCCTCACGCCCTGGCTCCTGCAGCGCTACGGCCTGCGCAAGACCTACATCGGCGCGACCCTCTTGCTGATGGTGGGCGGCATCATCGGCGGCCTGTCGGGCAACTACCCTGTGATGATCAGCATGCGGGTGCTGGAGGGCATTGCGGCGGGGATTCTCACCCCGATCCCCAACGTGGTGATCATGCGCGAGTTCCCGGCCGACCGGCAGGGGCGCGCGATCGGCATCTTCGGCTTCGGCGTGGTGCTTGCGCCGGCCATCGGGCCGGCCGTCGGCGGCGTCCTGGTGGAGCAGTTCGGCTGGCGTTCGATCTTCTTCGTCGTCGTTCCCTTCTGCCTCGTGGCGCTGGAGCTCGCGCGGCGGTACCTGCCGATGGTGTCCACCTTCCTCGCGCCGCCCAAGCCCTTCGACTGGACGGGCCTCTTCCTCGCGACGATCTCCACGCTCGCGGTGCTGAACGGCCTGGTCGAGATGCAGGGAGAGCACGCGCTGCGCGGCACGCTGCTGACGATCGGCGGCCTCGCAGGGTTCGCGGGGTTTGCCTTCCACCAGCTGCACGCGGCGCATCCGCTCCTGAACATGCGCCTCTTCCAGCACCAGCCTTTCACGATGGGCGCAATAGTGGCCTTCGTATACGGCGTGGGCCTGTTCGGCTCGACCTACCTGCTGCCGATCTACCTGCAGGCGGCGCTCGACTTCTCGCCCTCGAAGGCGGGATTCATCATGCTGCCGGCGGGCCTGGCCCTCGCGATGACGATGCCCGTCGCCGGGCGCCTCGCGGACAAGCTGCGCGCCTCGCGCCTCGTCGCGGCGGGCGTGGCCGGCATGGCTGCATCCCTCGTGCTGATGGCCACCGTCTCGACCACCACATCGATTCTTGTCCTCATGCTGTGGGTCATCATCGGGCGGATCGGCATCGGCACTATCATGCCGGCACTAAGCCTCGGGGCGATGCGCGGCCTCACTTCCGCCGAAATCCCGCAGGCGGCGAGCGTGAGCAACTTCCTCCGGCAACTGGGCGGTGCGATCGGCGTGAGCCTCGTCGGCATCCTGCTCGAATGGCGCCTCGCCGTGCATGGGGTCACGCTGCTGGGCACCGGCGGGGACGCGGCCCGCGTGGCCGCCTTCGACGAATCGTTCCTGCTGCTGGCGGGTATCTGCCTGCCGGCCATCGTCGCCGCGTGGTTCATGGAACCCCGCGCGCGCAAGTAACCGCGGCTAGCGGGCGAACCCGACCTCGCGCTCGATCTTCGCCCCACCTTCGCGCGTGGCGATTTCTGACCCTGTTTTTCTTTAAACGCAAAGCGAACGGTCAGGGCAATTTCGCGATGGCGCGCAGCGCTCCGGTGGGCTCAAGGATATGCAATCCGAGGCTGCCGCGGTCGGCCATGTAGATGTAGCCGCGCTCATCGACCTCGACGTTGTTCGTGTTCGCGCCGGTCGGCACGAAATGCCCGACCTCGACCGGACGCAGCGGGTCGCGGATGTCCACTGCGCGCACTCCGGCATTGAAGAAGGCGATGAACACCACCCTGCGGTAATACACCGGCGCAAAACTTTCGTTGGACGAATGCGCGCCGAATCGCCCCCGCCCGCAATACCCGCCGCTCGCCTCCGCCGCCGTATAGCCCGACACCGGGAAGGGCCGCGCCTCGTCGCTGACGTCCACCATCCACGCCATCTGGCGCGCTTCGCGGCAGCCGTGCGTGACGGCCTCGTTCACGACCAGCACGAAGTCGCGCCTTGCGCCTTCGGCGTCTTTTGCGAACTCGGCCACGTCTAGGCCGAGGACCGGGAATGCGGTGTGTGCGCCGAGGGTGCGCGGCAGGTCCAGGCGTCCCACCTGCGGGTACAGCAGGTTCTTTTCCGTGGGGTCCTTGGGGCCGTTGAGCAGCTTCTCACGGTCGAGTATCTGCATTACGCCGTAGCTGTTCACGCCGTAGCCCATGTAGACCCGGTTGCCCGCGACGATCGGGCCGTGCAGCCCCGTGGGCACAGGGCCGCTAGCGCCGGGCTGCATGCCCGGCAAGCCGAAATTGCGGATGAATGCGGGCTTCGCCGGATTCGACAAATCGTAGACCTGCATCATCCGCGAGCTGCGCCAGCCCGGCGCGCCGGACACGAGGTACGCGATGCCGGTGGAGCACTCCCACCAGTTCTTGTGCGTATCCGAAAGGCCGTCCACGACGACGGACGTGCGCACCGGCTTCGCGGGATCCGTGGTTTCCCAGACCTCGTGCGCCGAGTGGCCTAGGGTTCGCAGGATGAAAGTGCGTCCCGGCGCTTTGGGCAGCGTGCTGCAGGCCCGCACCATCTGCGCCCCGCCGCCCTGCCCCGGGATATGCGCGAGGAGCCGCGGCTGCTTCGGGTCGGTGACGTCGAGGATCGAGGTGCCGTTGGGCTCGCTGGCACCGGTCACGCGGTTGACCGCCGAGCCGCCGTGATGCCCCACATAAGCGATCCATCGCGCGCCCTGCCGTTCGATCACCGGCTGGTAGGCGCTGCGGCCGGCGAGGTCGTGCGCGCCGACGAGCGACAGGTTGCTTTGTGAACCGCCGCCCTGCGAAAACGCGGCGCCGGCAAGCGTGAACAGCACGCAACCCGCTAGGTCGCGGACAATGTGGCTAGAAATCGACGTCGTCCTCCGCCGCCGCGCCGGCCTTCCTGTGCTGGCGCCGATGTTGCCAGACCGCGATCGCCACCGACAGCACCGAAGCCAGCAGCAGCCCGCCCGAGATCGGTCGCGTGAGGAACAGCCACGGATTGTCATCGGTCATGATCGCGCGCACCAGGTTGATCTCGATCTGGTCGCCGAGGATCACCCCCAGGATGAAGGGCGCGAGCGGGAAGCCGAACTTCACCATGCCGTACCCGAACACGCCCGCCACGAGCAGCACGTAGATGTTGTCCACCGTGTTGTTGAGCGCATAGGCGCCGATCACGCACAGCACCAGCACCACCGGAAAGAGCGCCGCCTTGGGCACGGCCACGATGCGCAGCATCCAGCGCACCCCGACCCAGAGAATCACCAGCACCAGCGCGTGCGCGACGATGTACGCGGCGAACATGCCGTAGGCGAGCGTCGCGTTCTGCAGGATGAACAGGGGCCCCGACTGGATGCCGTGGATGGTCAGCGCCCCGAGCATCACCGCGGTCACCGCATCGCCGGGGATGCCGAAGGCCATGATGGTGACCAGCGATCCGGCCACGTTGGCGTTGTTGGAAGCCTCGGAGGAAATGATGCCCTCGGGAATCCCGGTGCCGAATTTCTCCGGGTGCTTCGAAAACTTCTTCGCCTGGTCGTAGGCCAGCATGTTGGCCGCGCTGCCGCCGATCGCCGGCAGCACCCCGATCACGAGGCCGATGAAAGACGACCACAGCAGCAGCACGGGGCGCGAAAATATTTCGCCGATGACCTTGACGTGCGAGACCGCGAGGCTGACGCCGGCGTCCACAGCATCGACGACTTTGCGCCCCCCGCCCATGCGCTCCACCTCCGACATGATCTGCGCAAACGCGAACACGCCGATCAGCACCGGCAGGAAGGGCACGCCGCCCTCGAGGAACTCGATCCCGAGGGTCAGCCTCGGCTTGCCCATCACGGGATCGTTGCCGAGCACCGTGATCACGAGGCCGATCGCGCCGGCCACGAGGCCTTTTACGAGCGAGGACTCCACCAGGCCCGCCACCATGGACAGGGCCAGCACGAACAGCGAGAAGTACTCCCACGGCCCGAACTCGAGCGCCATCTTCGCCAGCGGTCCCGTCGCCGCGACCAGCACCACCGCCCCGAGCAGCCCGCCGAAGATCGACGCCCAGATTCCCAGCCACAGCGCGCGGCCAGGCTCGCCTTTCTTCGCCATCGGGAACCCGTCGAAGGTGGTGGCCACCGCGGAAGGTTTACCCGGGATGCCGAGCAGGCACGAGGTAATGAGCCCGCCGGTCTCGCCGCCCACGTACACGCCGATCATCGCCGCCAGGCCCTGCAACGGCTCCAGCCCGAACGTGAAAGGCAGCACCACGATCACGGTCATGGTGATCGTGATCCCGGGCAGCGACCCGCCCACCACGCCGACCAGCGACCCGATGAAGAGGGGGATCAGGTATTTCCACTGCAGGATGTTGACGATGCCGTCGCCGAGGAGCTCGAACATGGCCTAGAACCCCGTCCAGCGGCCGCGCGGCAACAGCACCGACAGGTAGCGCTCGAAGATCAGGTGCGTGAGGAACGCCGTCGCCAGCGCGAGGATGACGACGCGCGCCCACTGCCTGCCCCCTTTGGGCGGCGCCAGCAGGGCGTTGGTCACGGCGACATACGCGAAAGTCGAAATGCGAAACCCTGCGAACGGCAGCGCTATCGCAAAGGCGGCGAACACCGCGAACATCAACCCGACCAGCGTGTAGTTCAGTTGCGATGCCGCGGGGGCCGCAGCGGGCGCAGGGGCGCCCGCCTTGCGCATGTCGAGGAAATCGTTCACGAACATCGCAAAACCCAGCACCGCGCAGATGCCGAGCACGATGCGCGGGTAGAACCCCGGCCCGATCGGCACCAGCGGGCTGTCCTTCAGCCCGAGCGTCATGACCATGAGGACGAGGCTTCCCGCGAATACGACGAGCCCGCCGATGCCGTCCCTGCTCAGGCGCACCTGGGGTCCCTCAGCGCTTCATCAGGCCGAGGTCCTTCGTGATGTCCCGGTTCAGGTCGTCGTTCTTCTTCAGCCAGGCGCCGTATTCCTTGCGCCCGAGGAAGCGGGCTTCGGTGCCCTGCTTCTTCATGGCTTCGGCGAACGCCGGCTCCTTCGCCGCGGCCATGCACGAGGACTCGAGCTTGGCCTGCACGTCGGCCGGCGTGCCCTTGGGCACCAGCAACCCGCGGTTCACGTCGTAGACCACGTTCACGCCGAGTTCCTTGAGCGTGGGCACGTTGGGAATCTCGGCGTTGCGCTTCTCGGAAGCGATGGCGATGAAGCGCAGCTGCCCCGCGTCGACCTTGCCCTTCTGGGTCAGGTTGGAGTCGGTCAGGTCGGTGTGGCCGCCGAGAATGGCGTTCATGCGCGGCGCGAGGCCCTCGTAGGACACGTACTTGAACTTGATGCCCGCGGCCTTCTCCACCAGCGCGGGAAAGAAATGGCTGGTCGAGGCGAGCGTCGCGCCTACCGTGATCTGCCCCGGCCGCGCCTTGGCGTCGGCCAGCAGGCCCTTCCAGTCGGTCCAGGACGTCTTCGGGCTCGCGGTCAGCACCGACGGCGTCGTGGCGATCAGGCAGATCGGCTCGAAATCGGTGTAGGCGACATCGGCCACGCCTGCGTAGTAGGTGGAATGGATGTAATCGTGTACGGCGAAGACCGTGTAGCCGTCGGCGGGCGAATCTTTCGCGTCCTTGGCGCCCTTGGTGCCCGAAGCGCCGCCGACGTTGGCGATGACCACGGTCTGGCCGACGTGCTTCTGCAGCAGCGGTGCGAAAGGCCGGAAGATGTTGTCGGTGTCCCCGCCCGCGGCCCACGGAACGATCAACTTGATGGGGCGGTCGGGGAAGGCGGCGGATGCGGGCGCAGCGAAAAGGGCGCAGCCGAAAGCGGCGAGTACGGAAACGGCGATTTTTTTCATGGTTTTGGTCTCCTTGGTGTGCAGCGAAGGCATCTTAGCCTTGCCACGGCGGGACTTGCAATGGCGGAGGGCCGGCACAATGCATCCGGACAATGGTTTCCCCCCATAACCGGTAGAATCCGCCCTCTCCCGGCAAGACCCCCGAAAGGCATCCCCCATGCGCGAACCCACGCCCAAGACCATCCATCTCAAGGACTACACGCCGCCCGCGTTCCTGGTCTCGACCGTCGAACTCGAAATCGAGATCCGCGAGGAAGATGCCATCGTGCGCGCGCGACTGATGTTGAACCGCAACCCGGATGCCGCCGATTCCTCGGCCCCGCTGGTGCTGAACGGTGACGAACTCGAGCTGCAGTCGATCGCGATCGACGGGAAGAAGCTCGCGCCGGAAAGCTACATGGTTGAAGCCGAGCGGCTGACGATCCCTGCGGTGCCCGACACTTTCAAGCTCGAGACGGTCGTTGTCATCGTCCCGCAGAAGAACACGAACCTCGAAGGCCTCTACGCCACCAAGGCGGGCTTCGTGACGCAATGCGAGGCCCAGGGCTTTCGCCGCATCACCTGGTTCCTCGACCGCCCGGACGTGATGGCGAAGTACACCGTCACCGTGCGCGCCAACAAGGAGAAGTACCCGGTGCTGCTGTCCAACGGCAACCTGGTCGGCTCGGGCGAGCAGCGCGGCGGGCGTCACTGGGCGAAATTCGTCGACCCGCACCCCAAGCCCTCGTACCTGTTTGCGATGGTCGCGGCCAAGCTCGAGATGCTCGAGGACGCTTTCGTCACCAAGTCCGGCCGGCAGGCGCGGCTCGCGATCTACGTGGAACCCGGCAAGCTCGACCAGAGCGGCTTCGCGATGCAGTGCCTCAAGAGCTCGATGAAGTGGGACGAGGAGGTGTACGGCCTCGAACTCGATCTCGACCAGTACATGATCGTGGCGGTAGGCGACTTCAACTCCGGCGCGATGGAGAACAAGGGCCTCAACATCTTCAACACCAAGTACGTGCTGGCGCGCCCCGACGTGGCGACCGACATCGACTACCAGAACATCGACCGCGTGGTCGCGCACGAGTACTTCCACAACTGGACCGGCGACCGCGTGACCTGCCGCGACTGGTTCCAGCTCTCGCTCAAGGAAGGCCTCACGGTGTTCCGCGACCAGGAGTACGGCGCGGACATGTACTCGCGCCCGGTGCAGCGCATCCAGGAGGTGCGTGGCCTGCGCAGCGCGCAGTTCCCCGAGGACGCGGGCCCGATGGCCCACCCGGTGCGGCCGCAGTCGTACATGGAGATCCGCAACTTCTACACGATGACCGTGTACGAGAAAGGCGCCGAAGTCGTGCGCATGCAGCACACGCTGCTCGGGCCGGACCTCTTTCGCAAGGGGATGGACCTTTACTTCGAACGCCACGACGGCCAGGCGGTGACCACGGACGATTTCGTCGCCGCCATGCAGGACGCCTCGGGCATCGACCTCACCCAGTTCAAGCGCTGGTACGACCAGGCCGGCACGCCGATGCTCGACATCTCCGGCGAGTACGACGAGACCGCCAAGCGCTACACACTCACGGTCAAGCAGTCCTGCCCGCCCACGCCGGGGCAACCCGAGAAGCTTCCCTTCCACATCCCGTTCGCCGTCGGCCTTGTCGGGCCGGACGGAACGGACTTCGCCTCGCGACTGGTGTCGCTCAAGACCGCCGAAGAAAAGATCGTCTTCGAGGATATCCCGGCGAAACCCGTTCCCTCGATCCTGCGCGGCTTTTCCGCGCCAGTGATTGCGAAGTACCCGTACACGGAGGCGGAACTTGCGCACCTGATGGCGCACGATTCGGACGCCTTCAACCGCTGGGAAGCAGGACAGCGCCTCGCTACCGGCCTCTTGCTCGGCGGCACCAAGGCCGCCCCGCGCTCGTTCATCGATGCATGGGCGCGCGTGCTGAAGGATGCGGCGCAGGACCCCGCGTTCGCGAGCGAAGCCCTTGGCCTGCCTTCGGAAACCACGCTTGCCGAGCAGATGGATGTGGTGGATCCCGACGCGCTGCACGCTGCGAGGAACGGCCTGCGCCGCCAGCTGGCCGGCGCGCTGCGCGTGGAATTGCTCGCCACCTACCGCTCGATGACGATCGACGCCCCCTACTCGCCCGACTCGACCTCCGCAGGCAAGCGCTCGCTGAAGAACCTATGCCTCGGCGTGTTGATGGAACTCGACGACGCCGAAGTCCGCGCGCTGTGCGTGAAGCAGTTCGAAACCGCCGACAACATGACCGATGCGATGGCGGCATTGACGCTGCTGGCCAACACCGACTGTGCGGAGCGCGCACCGGCGCTGGAGTCCTTCCATGCGCGCTGGAAGGACGAGCCGCTGGTGGTGGACAAGTGGCTCGCCGTGCAGGCCACCGCGCGCCTGCCCGGGACGCTGGCCGAAGTGAAGCGGCTCACCGCGCACCCGGCGTTCGACATCAAGAACCCGAACAAGATTTATTCGCTGATCCGCGCGTTCGTCGCCGCCAACCATGTGCGCTTCCACGCGGCCGACGGCGGCGGCTATGCCTTTGCCGCCGACCAGGTCATCGCCATCGACACCCTGAATCCGCAGGTCGCCGCGCGCGTCGCCCGGTGCTTTGACCGCTGGAGGAAATTCGATGCGGGCCGCCAGGCCCACGCCAAGGCGGCGCTGGAGCGGGTGCTGGGCACGGACGGGCTGTCGCGCGACGTGGCCGAGATCGTCGGCAAGGCACTGGCTTAACCCGGTCAACGCCGGTGGGCCGCCTCGGTCAAGGGCGACTGAGGCGGGCTTCGAGCATCTCCCGGAACGCCCGGAACACCTTCTTCATCTGCACCTGCTTGTACGGGAACACATCCACCCCGTCCATCGCGTGCACCGTCATGCCGCTGTCGACTTCGAAGATCAGCAGCTTGCCTTCCGGCGTCTCCCCGCAGTCGATCCCGACATACTCCAGTCCGAGCCGGTCGCTCAGCGCGGCCAGGGCCTCGCGGTGCCGCAACGCGAAATGGATATCGAAGTCCTCCATGAAGCGCTGTTCCTCGGCGCGCTTGGTGGCGCTCGCGGCCATGCCCGCGCTCATGTAGTGCACCATCCAGTTGGACGAGATCGCCATGTGGCAGGCGTAAGGGCGCCCTTCGATGAAGACGATTCGGTATTTCCGGTACTGCCCGTCGGCGCACTGGTAGTCAACGAAGGGCGACAGGTAGAAGAAGGTTTCTGGACGATCGACCAGGTAGTCGAGCACCGACGCTGGATCTTCCAGCCTGGCGAGCCCCTGCCCCTTGTGCGAATCGACGGGCCGGGCGATGACCGGGTAACCGCCTCCGAAGAAGGCCTTGATCGACGCGCCTTCGCCTATCCGCGCCAGCGCGGTGCGATCGACCCGCACGGTGGTCGGGATGTACGCCCCAGGCACCGCCCCCAGTACGGCGCAAGCGCCATCGCGCGAGAGCCGCGCAATCCGCCCCGGGCGGTTGAGCACCGGGTGCGGCCAGTGCGCCAGCACGCCTTCCAGGTGCCTGAGCAGCGGCCGGTTGAGGTCCGTCTCGCACACGGCGACGAAGGCGAGGTCATGTTCCGGCAACGGCGAAGGCAGCGGGAGGTCGATCGACACATACAGCATCTCGAGCGTAACGCTCGATTCTTCGAGCAGGAACTCCAGCACGTTGTTCTCGGCCAGGTCGCCCGGGCTGACCAGCACCAGGACCTTCAGCCCCTCGCCTGTGCCGACGCGGTACACCTGCCGCAGGTCCAGCGCCTGCGCCTGAAGCGCGAGCCCCAGGTCTCGATTGCCGCGCAGGTGCAGCACGGCGGACATGTCCATCAGCGCATCGGCATCCTCCGGATCCTCGGCCGCGCGAGCAAGCAGCTGCGCCCCGATCGGCGCGAGGTCCGCGCCGGAAAAGGCCATGCGCGCGAGCGACGCCAACCCGATCAGTGCCATCTCACGACCACTCCTTCATCCTGGTGCGCAGGCGCGCCACCGCCTGGGTATGCAACTGGCAGATGCGCGATTCGGTCACGCCCAGCTGGGCCTTCTGGATTTCCTGCCCATACTCGACCGCCGACAGGGCACGGTCAGCGGCCTGGCCGGTCAGGGTGGCAATGTAATTGAGCCGGTCACGCGCGTCAGGCAGGCCCTGCACGGCGCTCTCGAGATTGCGGTCGTAGCCCAGTTCCCGCAGCGCATCGTGCAGCGTGCGAGTGAGGTGGCCGACCCGGTGGAAGATTTGATCCTCGCCCGGTGCAACGGTGGGGACTGCGCAAATATCATGAGCGGATTCGTTGGCTGGCGCGGCGCCGGTGGCAGGGACGGATTCGGTCACGGGCGCAGGGACGGCCTGCGCTGCGCGGGTCTCGGCGGCCACCTGGTCGAACAGGGCCTCGAGGTCATCCAATTCGGCTGCATTGCCCATGTCAGGCTGCCTTTGCGAGGATCTTGGCGAGTTTCTCTTCGAGGGTCGCCTTGGTGAAGGGTTTGACGATATAGCCGGACGCGCCGATCTGCGCGGCAAGGATGATGTCCTCCTTCTTGGCTTCGGCCGTCACCAGCAGCACCGGCAGCTTCTTCAGGGCCACGTCCTCGCGGATGTTGCGCAGCAGCTCGAAGCCGTTCATGTTCGGCATGTTGATGTCCGACACGACGAAGTCGAAGGCATTCGCCTTCAGCTTGTTCAGCGCAACCTGGCCGTCCTCGGCCTCGTCTACGTTGGCGTGGCCGATCTCCTTGAGGAGGTTCCTCACGATGCGGCGCATGGTGGAGAAATCGTCCACCACGAGAAAGCGGATGTTGGTCGTGTCCAGGCCCACCGAGCCCATGGTGTGCACCACACCCATCACCGCCGCGACGATGCCGAACGCGGGCAGGCCGTCGCCGACCTTCTGGATCGCCTGGGCCGGGATGTTGCCTTCGTGGTGGTGCGTGTCGATCTCGTTGTCCATCAGGTTCTCGATCTCCATCGGGTTCAGGTTCCCCGAGACGATCAGGCGCAGGTAGTCGGTCAGGAACTCGACGAGGTGGTGGTCGGCAACGATGTCCGGGTACTTGTTGAACAGGGGGCTCTCATGCACCGCCTCGATGTCCCCCTCGATCGACATCAGCCCTTCCTTCCTCACCTTGGTGAGGATTTCGTAGAGCAGTGCCATCAGCTCCATGTACAGCGCCTTGGTGTACTTGGAGCCCTTCAGCATCGACGGCAGTGCCTTGAAGGTCGCCTTGAGCGTCTTCACGGGATTGCCGACCAGGAACGCGCCCACCGCGGCGCCGCCGATCATGAGCAGCTCGAGCGGCTGCATCAGCGCAGCCAGGTGCCCGCCCGCCAGCGCATACCCCCCGAAGACGGACCCGATGACGATGAGGTATCCAATGATGATCAGCATGGCTTTTGGTCCCGCGAGTGCTTGTGCCTTGATTGACGGCACGAATCCGGAACTCTTGAGGCGGAAGGCGGGACGGCCGGGAAAAAACCGGGCCCCCGCCCGCCGGCTGTCTGCCGGCTGGACCGGGTGCCTATTGAAGAACTACCGCTACTGCAAACAGCTTGCACCGCAACTACTTGAAAAGCTTGAGGGGAGATCCTGTCTGGCTAAGCAGCCCGTCTTTCCGCCGCCGCGCGGGTCTTGCCGGCGCGGGAAGGCATGTTGCACAGGCCGCAGACGAAATGGTCGTGCAGGTCCATCGTGTGGGCCACGAAGTGGCCACCGCACTTGGTACACGGCACGGTCGTCAGCATGCCCGCATCGAAGAACTTCACCAGGCGCCAGGCCCGGGTCACCGACAACACGGTCTCCAGGCCATGCGAACCGGCCTGCTCCAGGTACAACTGGTAGGCCTTGATGATCGCGTCGATTTCATCGAGTTCGGTAGTCTTGTCGAGAAAGCTGTAGATGTTCATGAAAAGCGAGCTGTGGACGTTCGGCTGCCAGGTCATGAACCAGTCGGTCGAGAACGGCAGCATGCCCTTGGGTGGCGACTTGCCCTGCACTTCCTTATAGAGGCGCAGCAATCGCTCGCGCGAAAGCCTGGTCTCCGACTCGAGGACCTGCAGGCGGGCGCCCAGCTTGATCAGCTCGACCGCCCTGCCGATGTCGCGGCTTTCGCCGACGATGCTCTTTCCCTTTGCCATTAGGCGGCTTGCGCGAGTCGGCCGGCCATGAGGATCGCCGCGTGCACACCCGACACTTCCTTGTCGCGGCCATGGCTGGTCAGCAGGTTCCAGACCACCTGGTCGTCGAACCGGAACCGGCACATCACCATATTGGACGCGGCAATCTTGAGGATCTGCGCGGCGGAAAGGCCGGCCACCACGTCGGCGACTTCCTCGGACAGTCCGAGGCGGAACAGGGCCTGCGCGCGGTCCTTGCGGATCAGGGCCTGGGCCAGCATCAGGTAGGTGAGGTTGGCGTCGCGGATTTCGTCGAGCATCGTTTCCGTATTCATTTTCTTCCCCCGAAGTAAAAGAATCAGCGTTGACTGGTTGTTTCTTGGTACGCCCGAATCTTCTGCCCGCCGGGCGGGTCCGACAATCAGGAAAACGCTGAAAATTTTGTAGGAAGTCTTCTTACGTCAGCCGGACTACCGTGCGGAATAGGCGCCCGTTCCTCCCTCTTATCAGCCACTGGGCGAGGGCTGCGCGTTGCTAACCTGCCTCTCGTGCACAGCGCTGGGAAAGTCACAGGGGGCTAAAGTTTTCCGGAGGGGAGCCCGATAAGGCCCTCAACGGCGGTTCAAATCTCGTCCTCAAACGGATCAGACGGGGAGAACCAAAGTCACCGGAACCCTCCCCCGGGCCGGAATCAGCCAACCAACGCTTCAGGAGATTTCAAAATGACAATGTCCATCAACACCAACATGAACTCGCTGATGGCGCAGTTCAACCTCACGAAATCCCAGGGCGCGCAGACCAACGCGATGGCCCAGCTGTCCTCCGGCCTGCGCATCAACTCGGCCAAAGACGACGCGGCCGGCCTAGCGGTGTCCCAGCGGATGTCCGCCCAGGTCTCGAGCCTGAACCAGGCCGTGCGCAACGCCAACGACGGCATCTCGATGCTGCAGACCGCTGAAGGCGGGATGAGCCAGATCCAGAACATGCTCCAGCGCATGAAGGAACTGGGCACGCAGGCCGCCAACGGCACGATCTCCGACACCGACCGCGGCTACATCGCAACGGAAGTCGGCCAGCTCAAGACCGAGATGGACGCGATCGGCAACAGCACCAAGTTCAACGGCCAGAGCCTGCTCACCGGCGCGCTGTCCACGACCCTCGACGTCACCGGCACGATCGGCACGGGCTTCGCCGCCGGCGCCGCTTCGGTGACCTCGATCGACGTCTCGGCGGCCAAGGGTGGCAAGACGTTCACGATCGCCGCGTACACCGCCGGCGACAACGCGCTGACCCTGAGCGACGGCACCGTGAGCCAGACGGTCGCGTTCGTGGGCGGTGTGGCCGCCAACAGCACGAGGACGCTCAACTTCGACCAACTCGGCGTGAAGTTCTCGCTCTCCTCGGTGGCCGGCGACACCTCCGACCTGATCGGTGCCGCAATCGACACCAACACCATCAAGACCACCGCAGGCTCGGGCGCCGTCACGCTGCAGGTCGGCGCCGGCACGACCGCCAGCGACCAGGTCAGCCTGTCGTTCGCCGACATGCGTGTCTCGTCCGCCGGCTCGCTCGCCGCACTTGCCACCGCAATCACGAACTTCACGGGCACCTCCTCGCAGACCAACGCGACGGCCCTGATGTCGCAGGTCGACGGCGCGCTGGACTACTTCAGCAACGAGCGTGCGACGATCGGCGCGGTGCAGAACCGCCTGACGACTGCAGCCTCGAACGCGCAGAGCACCTCGCAAAACCTGACCGCCGCGCAATCGGCGATCCAGGACACGGACTACGCGGCCGCCTCGGCCTCGCTGACCCGCGCCAACATCCTGCAGCAGGCCGGTACCGCGATGCTCGCCCAGGCGAACTCGCTGCCGAACTCGGTGCTCGCGCTGCTCCGCGGCTAACCGCCCCCCCGTGACCGTGCGGCCCAAAGGGTAAGACCCCGATCGGCCGCACGGCCGTTTTTCCTGCCCGTTGCGGACCAGCGGGCAGCTGAAACGGAGAGTGAGCCAAGACCATGTCGATTCGCACCCTAGGTGAAGCCAGCGCGCCGGCCCCGGTGCCGCAGCGCAGGAGCGCAGACTCGCCGGCCGCCCCGGCCGCGCATGCGGCCGAGCCCGGTTTGCCGGCCGTCAGCATCAAGGACCTCGAGCGCGCCATCAGCGCGGTGAACGAAATGCTCGATCCCATGGCGCGCGGGCTGCAGTTCAGCGTGGAGGAATCCACCGGCTCCACGATCGTCAGGTTGGTCGACAAGGAGACCAACGAGGTGCTGCGCCAGATCCCGAGCAAGGAGATGCTCTCGATCGCGCGCGCCCTCGACAGGGTGCAGGGCCTGCTCGTGAACGCGAAGGCCTGAGATGGCGACCTCCTCCACGGCGATCTCCTCGACCGGCATCGGCTCGGGACTGGACGTCAGCTCCCTGGTCACCAAGCTGATGAGCATCGAGCGCCAGCCCGAGACGCTGATGGACAACAAGACGGCGGATTTCAAGGCCAAGCTTTCGGCCTACGGGCAGGTGAGCAGCGCGCTCGCGACGCTGCAGTCCGCAGCCGGCTCGCTCTCCGGCTTACAAGTGCTGCGTGGAGTGAGCGCCACCGTGGCCGACTCGAGCCTCGCCAGCGCCTCAGCCTCCGCCGGCACGGCCGCGGGGACCTATGCCCTCGAAGTGCAAAAGCTCGCGCAGGCGCAGTCCCTCGCCTCCTCCCCCTATGCCTCGACGCTCACGACCGTGGGCAGCGGAACTTTGACCATCGACTTCGGCGCCTATTCTGGTGGCGCGTTCAGCGCGGACGCCTCGAAACCGTCCGCGACCATCACCATCGGCGCGGGCCAGGATTCGCTGTCCGGCGTGCGTGACGCGATCAATGCCGCCAAGGCGGGAGTAACAGCAAGCATCGTCAATGACGGCAGCGGCCAACGCCTGGTGCTCGCCTCGCAATACACCGGAGCCTCCGGCGCAATGCGCATCAGCGTCGTGGACGCAGACCTCGACAACACCGACACCGCCGGGCTGTCGGCGCTCGCCTACGACGCGAGCACCGGGGGCACGGCGAACCTCACCCAGGCGACGGTCGCCCAGGATGCGAAGGCGGTGGTCAACGGCATCACCGTCACCAGCGCGACCAATTCCCTCAGCGGCGCGATCGAAGGCGTCACGCTGAATCTCGCCAAGGCATCGCCCGGCACGTCGACCACCGTAACCGTGGCGCGCAACACCGCGTCCGCCGCTGCGGCCGTGCAATCCTTCGTGTCCGCCTACAACACGGCGAATTCGATGCTCAGTTCGCTCTCGGCCTACAACGCCGAGACCAAGACCGGCGCCGTGCTGCAGGGAGACTCGACCGTACGCAGCCTGCAGGCGCGCCTGCGCGCCACGATTGGCACCACCGTGGCGAACTCGACGGGATACGGCTCGTTGTCCGAAATCGGCATCGCCTTCCAGAAGGACGGTTCGCTGGTGATCAACTCCACCAAGCTGAATGCCGCCCTGGCCGACCCCGCCAAGGATGCGGCCAGCGTATTTGCAGCGGTCGGCACTCCCAGCGACAGCCTCGTGACCTTCGGTTCGGCCGGCACCAGCGCCGTGGCCGGCAGCTACGCCCTGACCGTCAGCCAGCTCGCCACCCACGGGGCCGCCGTCGGATCGGCGCCCGCAGCGCTCACGATCACCGCCGGCGCCAATGACACCCTGGACCTGTCGGTAGACGGCATCACCGCCAGCGTAACGCTCACCGCCGGCACCTACACGGCGACTTCGCTTGCGGCGATGGTCCAGTCACGCGTCAATGGCAGCGCCGCCCTCGTCGCGGCAGGCAACGGCATCGAAGCATCCGCCTCCGGGGGCGTGCTCACGCTCACGTCCAGGCGCTGGGGTTCCAACGCCACGGTATCGGTCACGGGCGGGACGGCCGTGGCGGACGTCCTCGGCACGCCGGCAAGCAGCGCGGGCCAGGACGCCGCCGGCACCCTCGGCGGCGTCGCCGCGACCGGGGCCGGCCAGACCCTGACCGCCAAGGGCCTCACCGTGGGGATCACCGGAGGCGTGACCGGCGCGCGCGGCACGCTCAACTTTTCCCGTGGCGTGGCCGATAGTCTAAACACGCTGGTCAACAGCATGCTTACCGGCCCGCTGGCCGCGCGGACCTCTGGCATCCAGTCCTCCATCTCGGACCTTGCCCACCGGCGCGCAGCCTTCGCGCAACGCATGACAGGCGTGGAAGCGGCGATGCGCGCCCAATTCATCGCGCTCGACAAGACCATGACCTCGATGCAGAACACGAGCAGCTTCCTGAGCCAGCAACTGGATGCACTGAGCAAGCTGAATTCACAGAAGTAAGCACCGCAGGCGCAAGCGCTGCAGACAACAGGAAACCCCGTCATGACCTGGTATGCCAATCCGTTCACCTCCGCCCAGAATGCCGCCCAGGCCTACGCCCGGGTCGGCCTAGAGACGGGCGTCGCCTCGGCGGACGCGCTCGGACTCGTGCTGATGCTGTACGACGGCGTGCTCAAGTGCCTGACCAATGCCCGCGGGCACATGGAGCGGCGCGAAATCGCCGCCAAGGGCGCGGCGCTCTCGCATGCGCTGCAGATCCTCGACGAGGGGCTGATGGCCAGCCTCAACGAGGCGGACGGCGGCGGCGTGGCCGCGCAACTCAGGGAACTCTATGCCTACATGTGCCGGCGCATCGTGCTGGCCAACCTGAAGAACGATCCCGCCGTCCTCGACGAGGTTTCCGGCCTGCTGCGCGAACTGCGCCAGGCCTGGGCGGAGATCGCCAAGGAGCGCGCGGCGTGACCGCAGGCATCGAACGTGATCCGCTTGCCGGTTACGAGGCCATGGCCGAGATCTCCGGCCAGATGCTCGGCGCTGCCAGGGAGAGCGACTGGGACCGCTTCATTGCGGAAGAGAAGCGCTGCCGCGACCTGGTCGCGGACCTGCAGACCCGCGCGCAGGCCAACCTCTCTGCGGCCGAGCGCGCCCGCAAGCTCGTCCTGCTGCGCAAGATGCTGTCGGACGACGCGCAGATCCGCGATCTCGCCGAACCGTGGATGATGCGTCTGCAGGACACGCTGGCGACCTCGGAAAACCATCGCAGGCTCGGCGAGAGTTACGGTAGCCAGCCGTGAACGGCGAGGCCATCTCACTTTTGCGCGCCCAGGCCATGGCGCAGTGGGTTCCCGAGCGGCGGGAGGCCACGGCGCTGCTCCTCTCGAGCGAGCCCGCTGTGGACCTGGAGCTGGGCTCCACCGCGCAGATGCTCTCGCGCCTCGCCACATCGGCCGCAGCTGATGGCGGGGAGTTCGCAGCCATCACCACGCCGGTGCCGCTGTCGGACCAGCCCGGCAATGCAGCCCGGGTCGCGGCCGGGCTCAGGGTCGCGATCGGCACGAGCGGGCTCTTCTACGAATCGCACCTCGCCGACTGGGTGGACGGTGCGGGCGCAAAGGAAAGCCTGCTGCGCGAACCCCAGGCTGCGCTGGCGCGGCCGGCCGCGCCGCATTCGCCGCTCGCGCCACAGGCGGAAACCCTGGTACAGCGCCAGCTCGACGTGCTGGAGAACCGCGCGGCGCTGTGGCAGGGCCAGGCCTGGCCCGGACAGCCGGTGGAAGTACGCATTGCAGAGGAAGAGCCGCACAGCGATGGCACGACCCTTGACGCAGCCCCGGCCTGGCAGGCGTCGCTGCGCCTGACCATGCCCGGGCTGGGCGAAATCGAGGCCCGCGTGGCGCTCAGTGGGCGACAGGCGCGGCTCGCGATCCACGCCGCCGACCAGGCCAGTGCAGGCAGGATTCTCGACGCACGCGGCGATCTCGCCCACTCGCTGGGCCAGCAGGGACTCACGCTGGCGGAAGCCAGGGTCGATCATGGCGCACTTCCAAAGCACCGCTGACCCGGCCCGCTCCGCGGTCGCGCTCGCCTACCCCGGCGGGAAGGGCGCCCCGCGCGTGTCCGCCAAGGGGCGCGGGCTGATCGCGGATGAAATCATCCGGCGCGCCCGCGACGCCGGGGTGTACGTGCACGAATCCCGCGAACTCGTCGGGTTGCTGATGCAGGTCGACCTCGACCGCCACATCCCGCCCGAACTGTATGTGGCGGTGGCCGAGCTGCTCGCGTGGCTGCATCGCATCGAGTCCGGAATGAAGGAGGAAGCCGAATGACAACCAGCACCCTGCGTGGCCCGGAACTCGCCGAGGAGGATTTCGAGCGATTCCTCGTCCACGACCGATTCGAGATCATCTCCATCCTGCGCCGGCTGGAGGCGAAGCGCGAGCAGGTCACACTGAGCGTCGATGGCGAGACCCATGCGCTGACCGTGCTCCTCGCGGTAAACCCGGACTACGAGGAGATCGTATTCGATTGCGGCCGGGAGGCGGAGAGCAACCGCAGGGTGATGCAGGCCGAACGGGTGACCCTGGCGGCGAACATCGACGGCATCAAGGTCCAGTTCAGTTCGCGCGGCGCGGACCCGACCGTGTTCGAAGGACACCCGGCCCTGCGCATGCGCCTGCCCGACCTCGTGCTGCGCCTGCAGCGCAGGGACTATTACCGGGTGCCGGCCAGCCTCACCTGCGAGGCGGCAGTGGAATGCGAAGGCAAGGTGCGCGTGCTGGAAATGCGGGTGTCCGACCTGTCGCTCGGCGGCGTGGCGCTGATCACCGACAAGACCTACGTGAAATTCGCGCCCGGCGAAATCCTGCAGAACTGCCGGATGGGGCTCGGTACGCTCGGCGTCCTCGCGCTCGACATCGAGGTCAAGAACGTCTGCGAAGTGCGCGCCCGCAATGGCGCCCGCCAGGTGAGGATCGGGTGCAGGTTCGCGGGGCTCGAGCGCGACATGGAATCCCTGATCTCGCGCTACATCGCCCAGAAGGAGCGCGACCGGCGCCTGAGGACCTAGACCGGCATGTTCATGATGTCCTGGTAGGCCGACACGAGCTTGTTCCTGACCTGCACCACGGCCTGGAACGAGATGTTGGCCTTCTGCATCGCCACCATGGTTTCTTCGAGGCTCACGTTGGTGTTGTCGAGCTGGAATTCGCGTGCCAGCCCTGCCGCCGCCTTCTGCTGCGAATTCACCCCGTCGAGGGCCTGCTTGAGCACGGAGGAAAACCCGTCGCCCGCGGGCGCCACGCCCGCTGCCGCGACCTTGCCGGGCATGAGCACATTGGGGTTGAACGAGATCGGGTCCATGGCACCGTCCTGGGATGTGAACTGGTGCCCAGCTTAGCAGCCGCCCCCGCCCGGCCACCCCTGAAATAGGCGGGAAAAGCAGGGCTTATTCGCGCATGGCGACGCTCAAGCCCTCCGCATACTTCTCTCCGTAGGTTCCGCACAGAGCGGGACCCGCATTGTTTCCGGAGAAAGTGCATGGCCAATGCAGTCGACGTTGCCTCCCTTGCCCAAGGCTTCGGCCAGATGCCCGGCCGCAACAAGCTGGGCTTCATGCTCGGCGCCGCGCTGCTGGTCGCCCTGGTCGTGGGCTCCTGGCTGTGGGGCAACCTCGGCAAGCAGGAGCGCATCGTGCGCGGCCGCATGCCGACGCTCGAGATCATCAACGACCGGTTTGCGCGACTCCTGAGGATCGGGATGTTCAACTTCATGCGGCGCAGCCCGGAAATCTCGGTGAGCCCGGTGAAGGTGGTCAAGTACTCCGAGTTCATCCGCAACCTGGTGGTGCCGACCAACCTGAACGTTGTGCACATGAAGCCACTGCGCGGCTCGTGCCTGTTCATCTTCGACCCGAGCCTGGTGTTCGCGGTGGTGGACAACATGTTCGGCGGCGACGGGCGCTTCCACAGCCGCGTCGAGGGTCGCGACTTCACGCTCACCGAGCAGCGCATCATCCAGCGCATGCTCGGCGTCGTGTTCGAGTACTACGAGAAGTCCTGGGAAACGATCTACCCGGTGAAATTCGAGCACGTGCGCTCGGAGATGCACACCCAGTTCGCCAATATCGCCACCCCCTCCGAGATCGTGGTCACGGCGACGTTCAACATCGAGATCGGCCAGTCGGGTGGCCAGCTGCACATCGTGCTGCCGTACTCGATGATCGAGCCGATCCGCGACATGCTGTATTCATCCCTGCAAGGTGACAGCTACGAACCCGACAAGCGCTGGGTGAGGATGCTCTCCAAGCAGGTGCAGCTGGCCGACGTGGAGCTGGTGGCGCAGTTCGCGCGCATCCCGTCGACGGTGGAGCAGCTCCTGTCGATGAAGGTCGGCGACGTGATCGGCACCGACATCCCTAAGACCGTGGTCGCGGAAGTCGACGGCGTGCCGGTGTTCGAGTGCACCTACGGAACGCAGAACGCGCAGTACGCAATCAAGGTGGATCGCATCCTTGCGGTCCGCCAGCAAGACAACCTGCTGGGAGATTAGTGATGGAAAACGCAGTCCAGGAACAACCGGCGCACCAGGACGACGCGGCCGACGACTGGGGCGCGGCGCTCGCCGAGCAGGCCCAGGCCGGCGGCGCACCCGCGGGCGACGCCGCACCGATCTTCGAGAAGCTCTCGCCGACGGGCAGCGCCAACGCGAACCACGACATCGACATGATCCTCGACATCCCGGTGCAGCTCACCGTGGAGCTGGGGCGCACGAAGATTCCCATCAAGCACATCCTGCAGCTGGCGCAGGGCAGCGTGGTCGAGCTGGACGGCCTCGCCGGCGAACCGATGGACGTGCTGGTCAACGGCTGCCTGATCGCCCAGGGCGAGGTGGTCGTGGTCAACGAGAAGTTCGGCATCCGCCTCACGGACATCATCACGCCGTCCGAGCGCATCCGCAAACTCAACCGCTGATCCAAGATGAGCGGCAGCCTCCTGCAGATGATGGCCGGCCTTGCGGTCGTGCTCGGCGCGATCGCGGCTTCGGCGTGGTTCGCGCGCCGCATGGGCGCGAGCGCGGGAGGCAGCGCGCGGCTGCTCAAGGTCGTTTCGGCGCTCTCCGTCGGCGCCAAGGAACGCGTGGTGATTGTCGAGGTGGGCACCCAGTGGATGGTGCTCGGCGTGGCCCCCGGCCGCGTCAGCGCGCTCGCGACCCTGCCCAAGGGTGAACTGCCCGAGGCACCGGCAGGCGTTGCTGCATCTCCCATGGGAATCGATTTTTCCGCTCTCCTGAAGAAGGCGATAAACCGTGCGTAAGGCGAAGGCCCTCCTGCTGTTCATCCTGCTCGCGCTGGCGTCGTTCGCGCCCGAAGCGCTGGCGCAGGGCCTGCCCGCATTCAGCAGCTCGCCCGCGCCGGGCGGCGGGCAGTCGTACACGCTGTCGATCCAGACACTGGTTGCGCTGACCGCGTTGACCTTCCTGCCGGCGGTGCTGCTGATGATGACCGGCTTTACGCGGATCATCATCGTGCTGTCGCTGCTGCGCAGCGCGCTCGGCACGCAATCGACGCCGCCCAACCAGGTGCTGGTCGGGCTCGCGCTGTTCCTCACGATGTACGTGATGAGCCCGGTGCTGGAAAAAGTCTACGTCGACGCCTACCTGCCTTGGAGCCAGAACAAGATCACCTTCAACGACGCGCTGGTGCGCGCCGAACCGCCGGTCAAGGGCTTCATGCTGAAGCAGACCCGCGAGCCGGACCTGGCGCTGTTCCTGAAGCTCGCCAACGAGCCCATGCCCAAGGATGCGGCTTCCACCCCGATCCACATCGTCGTGCCGGCCTTTGTCACCAGCGAATTGAAGACCGCGTTCCAGATCGGGTTCATGGTGTTCATCCCGTTCCTGATCATCGACATGGTGGTCGCGAGCGTGCTGATGTCGATGGGCATGATGATGCTCTCGCCGGTGCTGATCTCGCTGCCGTTCAAGCTGATGCTCTTCGTTCTCGCCGACGGCTGGACGCTGCTGGTGGGTTCGCTCGTGGCGAGTTTCGCGCGATGATGACCTCGCAAAGCGTGCTCACCATCGGCCAGCAGGCGCTGGAGGTGATGCTGATGGTCTCGGCGCCGCTGCTTGTCACCGCGCTGGTGGTGGGCCTCGCGGTCAGCGTGCTGCAGGCGGCCACCCAGATCAACGAGATGACCCTGTCGTTCATCCCCAAGCTCCTCGCCATGGTCGCCGCGCTGGTCGTGGCCGGGCCGTGGATGCTCGCCACGCTGACCGACTACATCCAGCGCACGCTGACGTCCATTCCCAACGTCATCGGCTAGCGATGATCTCGTTCACCAGCGCCCAGCTGGATGTCTGGTTTGCGGCTTACTTCTGGCCGTTCGTACGCGTCCTCGCGCTGTTCTCCTCGGCGCCGCTGCTCTACCACAAGGCCATCCCGCACCGCCTGAAGATCGGGCTCGCCGCGTTCGTCACCTTCATCGTCGCACCCTCGCTGCCTGCGGTCAGCGGCGAGCCCGGCTGGCTGCTGGTGCAGCAGTTGCTGGTGGGACTCGCCATCGGCCTCGCATTGCAGCTCGTCTTCGCGGCCTTCGAAATCGCAGGGAGCCTGCTAGGTCTCCAGATGGGCCTGTCGTTCGCCTCGTTCATCGACCCGCAGAACTCGCATGAGACCCCGCTGATCGCGAGTTTCCTGAACCTGATGGCCATGCTGGTGTTCCTCGCCATCAACGGCCACCTGATGATGGTCGCCGGGATCGCGGAGAGCTTCCGCGTGATCCCGGTCGGCGGGGCTGGGGTATCGGCCGCCAGCCTGCACGGCCTCGCGCTCCTTGGCGCCGAGATATTCAGGGTGGGACTGCACCTCGCCCTGCCGGTGCTCGCCAGCATGCTGATCCTGAACCTCGCACTGGGGGTGCTTGCGCGCGCCGCGCCGCAGCTGAACATCTTCGCTGTCGGATTTCCCGCCACCATCATCATCGGCATGGCCGCATTCGTGCTGGTCATGCCGCTGATGGCGCCTTTCCTGGAGGCCTCGCTGCACCGCGGGCTGGGCCTCGCCTTCAGTTTCGGGAAATAACTAGTTCGCGGCGCGAAAGCCCGTGGACTTCACGACTGCCGCCCACCGCTCCTGGCCGGCCTTGGTGCTCGCGGCGAAGTCCGCCCCGGTCTGCGCCACCACGTCGAAGCCCATCTTCTCCAGCTTGTCGCGCAGTTCCGGGTCGGCATGGGCCGCCTTTGCGGCCTCCACGAGTTTCGTGAGCACGTCGGCCGGCGTCCCCGACCGCGCCACGATCCCGAACCACGTGCCCGCAGTGAACTCCGGGTAGCCCAGCTCGGCAAACGTGGGCACGGCCGGCAGCTGCCGCCAGCGCTTTGCGCCGGTGACGGCAATGCCGTTCAGCTTCCCGCCGAGCACGTGAGGCAGGCCGGTCTGGATCTGGGAAAAGCCGAGCGGCACGTGGCCGCCCAGCAGCGCCTGCACCTGGGGCCCCGACCCCTTGTAGGTGATGTGGGTCATGTCGAGGCCGAACTTCTCGTTGAACTGGTGCGCGAGGAAATGGGAAATGGTGCCGGGACTGAACGAGGCATAAGACACCTTGCCCGGGTTCGCCTTGATCCATGCGACAAGCTCCGGGAGGGCCTTCGCGGGCACGCCCGGATGGGCCACCAGCATCACCGGCGCTTCCGTGCCCTTGATGACGCCGACGAAATCGGCCGACTTCCAGCGCAGGTCGGCGTAGGCGCTCGGATTGATCTCGAGCTGCGACTGGGCTGGCACCCACAGCGCGTAGCCGTCGGCCGGCACCCGGGCGACGTGTTCGGCGGCAATGTTGCCGTTGGCCCCGGTGCGGTTTTCCACGATCACGGACTGGCCGAGCAGCCGGGTGAGCGGCCCGGACACCGCGCGCGCGTAGACGTCCGGGGCACTCCCCGGCTCGCTGCCCACCACCAGCGCCACGGGCTTCGCCGGCCACTGCGCAGAAACGCAGGTGGCAACGAGGATGAGCGCGGCAAATACGCCTGTTCTGAGTCTGTTCATGTCTACTCCGCTATTGTTATTTTCAAATCCGGAAATGAGAGTGGTGGTGCAGGATCGGGGCCGCCCGGGCGAGCTCGAGACAGACAAGCATTTTACCCGCTATGATTTCCCTCCTCCGCACGCGTGGCGCGCTCTCGGACCGGGGCAAGGCCTTTCTCGCCCCATTGCCGCTGTGCGTGAAGGACCGCGCGGCGGGCCTGCCCGAGTCGCTTGCCTGGCGGCTGGAAACGGGCCGCTGACTGCTGAAATGCAGGCCCTTACTTGAAGGGGTGGCGCAGGACGATCGTCTCCTCCCGGTCCGGGCCGGTGGAGATGAGGTCGATCGGCACGCCGGTCAGTTTCTCGATCTGCGCGAGGTAGTCGCGCGCGGCCTTGGGCAGTCCGTCCTGCGATTTCACGCCGACGGTGCTTTCCTGCCAGCCCGGCATCTCCTCGTATCGCGGCACGCAGAGCGCAAGCTCTTCCGCGCCCACGGGGAGGATGTCGGAGAACTTGCCGTCCACGTCGTACCCGACGCAGATCTTCACTGACTCCACCCCATCCATGACGTCGAGCTTGGTGATGCACAACCCTGATACGCCATTGATCTGGATGGAGCGCTTGAGCGCGGCAGCGTCGAACCAGCCGCAACGACGCGGACGCCCGGTGACCGCGCCGAACTCGTGACCGCGCGTGGCGAGGTGCTTGCCGATATCGTCGGTGAGTTCCGTCGGGAAGGGGCCGCCGCCGACCCGCGTGGTGTAGGCCTTGGTGATGCCGAGCACGTAATGCAACTGGCCCGGCCCGACCCCCGCGCCGGCCGCTGCAGCACCGGCCACGCAGTTGGAGGAGGTCACGAACGGATAGGTGCCGTGATCGATGTCGAGCAGCGTGCCTTGCGCACCCTCGAACAGGAGGTTCTTGCCTTCGCGGTTCGCCTCGTACAGGGCCCTCGGCACATCCGCCACCAGCGGGGCGAGGCGCGATGCGAACGCCAGCGTCTCGTCGAGCGTCTGTTTGAAGTCGACTTTCGGCGCGTGGTAGTACTGCTCGAGGAGGAAGTTGTGGTACTCGAGCAGCCCTTCGAGCTTTTCGGCGAAGCGCACCGGCTTGAACAGGTCCTGCAGGCGGATCGCGCGCCGCCCGACCTTGTCCTCGTAGGTGGGCCCGATGCCGCGTCCGGTGGTGCCGATCTTGCCGACGCCCTTTTCGCGCGCCTGGTCGATAGCCACGTGGTACGGGAGGATCAGGGGACAGGCTTCAGAGATGAGCAGCCGTGCGGGCACCTCGACGCCGGCCGCCTCGAGTTCGTCCATTTCCTGCAGCAGCGCGGACGGCGACAGCACCACGCCGTTGCCGATGTAGCAGGTCACGGTACCGCGCAGGATGCCCGAGGGAATCAGCCGCAGGACGGTCTTCTTGCCGTTGACCACCAGCGTATGGCCGGCATTGTGGCCGCCCTGGAACCGGACCACGCCCTGGGAATGGTCGGTCAGCCAGTCGACGATCTTGCCCTTGCCCTCGTCGCCCCACTGGGTGCCGACGACAACTACGTTCTTTGCGGTTGAGGCCATGGCCTTCATCTCTTGGTGGGTTGGAGTGACAGGGGAACGAGCACCCACGCACCGGCCTTCTTCGCCAGCCGGCGCGTGCAGCCGAGTTCGGGGCGGGAGTCCTCGTGCCCTGGGAGTTCTTCAATGACGATGACGCCCCGGGCGCGGAGCGCGGCAACCTTGCGCGCGAGCTTTGCGTCCCGGGTGGCGGGCGCGAGGACGCGCTCGCGCGGCTTGGAGGGCGCGGCGGCGCCGGCGAGTTCACGCAGGTCGATCGAGAATCCGGTTGCCGGACGCGGACGCCCGAAAGCCTTGCCGACCTCGTCGTAGCGCCCGCCCCTCGCCACCGGCCCGGTTACGCCGTCGCAGTAGGCGTCGAACACGACACCCGAGTGATAGTGGTAGCCGCGCAGCTCCGAGAGGTCGAAGCTCATCGGGATGGAACTCGCCCGGGAAAGCTTCCTGAGCGTGGCCAGCGCCTCGGTGATCTGCGGGAACTTGGGGAGCTTGCGCGCAGCCAGCGCGAGCACCTCGGCACCGCCATAGAGGTGCGGGAGCAGCAGCAGCGCTTCGCGGGACACCGTGTCCAGGCCGCGCGCGCCCTTGAGCAGGCCGCGCAGGGTCGGCATGTCCTTTTTCTGCAGGGTCTCGAAGAGTTCGGCCTCGAGCTCACCGTCGATGCGCGCGCGCGCCACCAGCGCGCGAAACACCGCGACGTGTCCCACGTCCATCCGGGCTCCGCGCACGCCGCAGGCCTCGAGCGCCGAGCACAGCAGCTGCTGGACCTCCAGGTCGCTCTCGACGCCCGAGTGGCCGTAGATCTCCGCGCCGATCTGGAGCGGCTCGCGCGTCGCCGCCGGCGTCTGCGGGCGCGTGTGCAGCACGCTCCCCGAATAGGCGAGGCGCGTCACGCCCGCGCGGTTGAGCAGGTGCGCATCGATCCGCGCCACCTGCGGCGTGATGTCGGCGCGCACGCCCATCATCCGGCCCGACAGCTGGTCGACGAGCTTGAAGGTGCGCAGGTCCATGTCGTGGCCGGTGCCGGTCAGCAGCGACTCGACGTACTCGAGCAACGGCGGCATGACGAGCTCGTAGCCCCAGACCTCGAACAGGTCGAGCACGCGCCGGCGCAGGCGCTCGATGCGCGCTGCCTCGGCCGGGAGGATGTCTTCTATGTATTCAGGCAGCAGCCAGTTGCGCATGGCGGGATCAGTTGAAGAAGTAAAGGAGCAGGAGGCCTGCCAGCATCGAACTCAGGCCGAAGAAGCGGATCTGCCCGTCCGACATTTCGGTGATCCTGCGAAAGGTCTCACGCCACAGGGTGGGCGCAAGGAAGGGCAGCGTACCTTCGATGACCAGCATGAGGGCGAACGCCATCAGGAAAGTGGTGCCCATGTCCCTCATGCCCCATTACTTCTTGCCGGACTTTCCGCCAGCCGAATCCTTGAAGTAGCGGAAGAAGTCCGAACTCGGATCCATCACCATCACGTCACTCTTGCCGCGGAAGCTCGAACGGTACGCTTCCATGCTGCGGTAGAAAGAGTAGAACTCGGGATTCTGCTGGAAGGCCTGCGCGTACGTGGCCGAGGCCTTGGCATCGCCCTCGCCCTTGATGCGCTGTGCATCGCGGTAGGCCTCGGCGAGGATCACCTCGCGCTGCTTGTCGGCGTCGGCGCGGATGCGCTCGGCATCCGCCGAACCCGTGGAGCGCAGTTCGTTGGCGACACGCTTCCTCTCGGCTTCCATGCGGCGGTAGACCGAGTCGCTGACTTCCTGCGGCAGGTCGACGCGCTTCAGGCGGACGTCGATCAGCTCTACGCCGATCTTGCGGGCGTCGAGGTCGGCTTTCTCGCGAACCACCTGCATGATCTGCTCGCGCTCGCCGGAGACGACATCATGCACCGTACGCTTGCCGAACTCGGCCTGCAGGCCGTCGGAGATCGTCTGCTGCAGTCGCTTCTGCGCGCGGATCTCGTCACCCTGCACGCTGATGTAGAACTGCTTCACGTCGATGATGCGCCACTTGACGAAGGAGTCCACCAGCACGGGCTTCTTCTCCGAGGTGATGAAGCGCAGCGGCTCGGGGTCGTCCAGCGTGAGGATGCGCGTGTCGAAGTAGCGGATGTTCTGGATCAGCGGCCACTTGAAGTGCAGGCCGGGCGCGGTCACTACGTCCTTCACCTCGCCCAACTGGAAGACCATCGCGTTCTGGCGCTGGTCCACGGTGTACAGCGATGCGCTGGCGAGCAGCACCAGCGCCATCAGCGCGGCGGCAATCGGTCCCATCAGGCGAGTCATCGTTCACCCCTCTCGCGGTTGCGCAGAGCGCCGTCGCGCGCCCGGGGGCCGCCCTCGGTCGGCAACTGCACTTCGGGCACGGCGCCCGGTTTCATCGGCGTGGCGCCTTCCGGCAGCACGGCAGCGCTCGCCGCCGGCTCCGCGCCCTGGCCGCTCTTCTGGAGCAGCTTGTCGAGCGGCAGGTACAGCAGGTTGCTGCTGCCCTTGGTGTCCGACAGGACCTTGGAGGTCGACGACAGGATCTGCTGCATGGTGTCCAGGTAGATCCGCTCGCGCGTGACCGCAGGCGCCTTGGAGTACTCGGCCAGCACCTGCTTGAAGCGCGAGGCCTCGCCTTCCGCGTTGGCGATCACGCGCTGCTTGTAGCCTTCCGCCTCCTGCATCAGGCGCGCCGCGGTGCCGCTCGCCTTGGGGATCACGTCGTTGGCGTAGCTCTGTCCCTCGTTCTTCTGGCGCTCGCGATCCTGGCCAGCCTTGACCGCGTCGTCGAACGCAGCCTGCACCTGTTCCGGCGGCTGCGCGTTCTGGATCGTGACGTTGGAGATCGACACGCCGGTCTTGTAGCGGTCCAGGACCACCTGCATGAGCTGGCGGGTCTTGATAGCAATCTCCTCGCGCGATTCGTAAAGGATCTGGTCCATGCGGCTCTTGCCGATGATTTCGCGCGCGGCGGTTTCCGCCGCCTGCATGACCGCTTCGTCGGGACGCTTGTTGCTGAAGACGTAGTCGCGCACGTCCTTGACCGTGTACTGCACGGCGAACTGCAGGTCGACGATGTTCTCGTCGTCCGTGAGCATCAGCGACTCCTTGAGGACCTTGGTCTTCACGCTGTTTCGATAGCCGATTTCCAGCGTGCGCACCTGCGAGAGGTTGACGATCTCATGGGTCTGGATCGGCCACGGCATGCGCCAGCGCAGGCCGGACTGGGTTTCCTCGGCGAACTTGCCGAACGTGAGCACCACGCCGCGCGTGCCCTCGACCACGATGTAGAAGCCGCTCGCCAGCCACACCACCAGCACGAGGCCGGCGAGGATGAGCGCGCCGCCGCCGATCTGCGCCGGGTTCGGGCCTCCCCGTCCTTCAGAGGGCGGCTCGCTGCCGCCACCGCGTTTGCCGAACAGGTCGTTCAGCTTACGGTTGAAGCTGCGCCAGAGTTCGTCGAGGTCGGGTGGTCCTTGCTTGCCGCCGCCAGGGCCTTGCGGGCCGCGAGATCCCCCGCGTCCCCAGTTTGGGTCGTTAAGTGACATACGGATATGTTTAGGCCAGTTCAGGGTGGATGGAATCGGCCGCGGTCCCGCTCATGCGCAGGTGGCCCGGGGCCAGTTCGGCGATGGCGCTGCGCAGGCCGTCCAACCCGGCACCTGTGCCTGCACTTACGCGAATCCGGAAAATCTTACCATATTCATCGCGCTCCACGCCGGGCGGGATACCTGCCCCGCCGTTGGCGAGGTCAATCTTGTTCATGGCCAGGGCCTGGGGCACCTTGTCGGCGCCGATCTCGGCCAGCACCTTGTTCACCTCGGCGATCTGCATGTCCCGCACGGCGGAGGCACTGTCGACCACGTGCAGCAGCAGGTCGGCCTGCACGGTTTCCTCCAGCGTGGCGCGAAAAGCCGCGATCAGGCTGGTCGGCAGGTCGCGGATGAAGCCGACCGTGTCAGACACCACGACCTGGCCACCGCGCGGGCCCATCTCAGGCAGGAAGATGCGCCGCGTAGTGGTGTCCAGCGTGGCGAACAACTGGTCGGCCGCAAAGCCCTTGGCGCGCGTGAGGGCATTGAACAGGGTGGATTTTCCCGCGTTGGTATACCCGACCAGGGACACCGAGAACACGTCCTTCCTCGAGCGCGCGCGCCGCTGCACGCCACGCCGCTGGCGCATTTTCTCGAGATCGACCTTGAGGGTCTTGATCTTCTGCGAGAGCAACCGGCGGTCGAGCTCCAGCTGGGTCTCGCCCGGACCGCCGCGCAGGCCGATGCCGCCGCGCTGGCGTTCGAGGTGGGTCCATCCGCGGATCAGGCGCGTCGAGAGGTACTCCATCTGGGCCAGCTCGACCTGGAGCTTGCCCTCGTGGGTCTTGGCCCGCTGGGCGAAGATCTCGAGGATCAGGCGCGTACGGTCCATCACGCGGCAGCCCAGCTTCTTCTCCAGGTTGCGCTCCTGCACCGGCGACAGGTGGTGGTTGAAGATGACGCTGCCGGCACCCAGTTCGTCCACCACCCCGTGAATTTCGTCCACCTTGCCGGAGCCCGCGAACAAGGCAGCGTCGGCATGCTGGCGCCGGCCTTGGACCATGCGGTGGGTGATCACGCCGGCGCTTTCCGCCAGGCGCACGATTTCTTCAGCGGACTCGGCAAACCCGGGGTCCTTGCCGAAATCCAGGCAAACGAGGACGGCGGTCTGGGAACGACTGGATGCGGCGGCGGGTCGGTCGAACATCAGGACGGTGTCAGCGACACCGTGACGGTGTCCCCGCGGTCAGGCCTCGGGAGCGCCGTCGGTCGGCAGCGTGATCGCACGCGCAGGGACGATGGTGGAGATCGCGTGCTTGTAAACCATCTGGGTGACCGAATTGCGCAGGAGCACCACATATTGGTCGAAGGATTCGATCTGGCCCTGCAGCTTGATGCCGTTGACGAGGTAGATCGAAACCGGAACATGCTCCTTGCGAAGCGTGTTCAGGAACGGGTCTTGTAGTAGCTGCCCTTTGTTTGTGTTCATGTCGGTGCCTCAAGCGAGTAGATAGAACTATAACTGTAATTGATTTCGGTCGGGTTTTCCACAGGCATCGGCGCTCAGCGCACCTTACCGGGAATGGCGCGCGTGGACGGCACTACATCGCCGTTTTGCGCCCGGTGACGCAACGCCTGGTCCATCAGGACGCATGCGAGCATCGCCTCGGCGATCGGCGTGGCGCGGATCCCCACGCAAGGATCGTGGCGCCCCTTGGTCTCAACCATCGCCGGCGCTCCGCTCGCATCGATGGTGCGCCTCTGGATACGGATGCTGGAGGTCGGTTTCAACGCGATCGAAACCGTCACGTCCTGCCCCGTGGAAATCCCGCCGAGCACGCCGCCGTTGTTGTTGGACAGGAACCCGTCCGGCGTCATCTCGTCGCCGTGCTCGCTGCCCCTCTGGGCAATTGCGGAGAAGCCCGCGCCGATCTCGACGCCCTTCACTGCATTGATCGACATCATCGCCGCGGCGATGTCGGCGTCGAGCCTGCCGTACACCGGCTCGCCCCACCCGAGCGGGACATTCCCGGCCACCACGTTTACGCGCGCCCCGCAGGAGTCGCCGGATTCGCGCAGCGCATCCATGAATGCGTCGAGCTCCGGCACGATAGCGGCGTTCGCCGCAAAGAAAGGGTTGGTGCCGACGTCGTCCCAGCTTTGGAACGGGATCGGCTTGGTCCCGATCTGCGCGAGGTAGCCGCGAACCACGACACCGTAGCGCTCCTTCAGCCATTTCTTGGCGATGGCCCCTGCCGCGACACGCACTGCAGTCTCGCGCGCGGAGGCGCGCCCGCCGCCGCGCGGGTCGCGCAGGCCGTATTTCATCCAGTAGGTGTAGTCGGCATGCCCGGGGCGGAATTTTTCCGCGATCGCCGAGTAGTCCTTGGAGCGCTGGTCCTCGTTGCGGATCAGGAAGCCGATCGAGGTGCCGGTCGTCCTGCCTTCGTAGACCCCCGACAGGATTTCGACCGTGTCCGGCTCGCGCCGCTGCGTGACGTGGCGCGAAGTCCCAGGCTTCCTGCGATCCAGTTCGGCCTGCAGGTCCGCGGCGGAAAGTTCCATACCCGGCGGACAGCCGTCTACCACCCCACCCAGCGCCGGGCCGTGCGATTCGCCAAAGGACGTGACGCAGAAAAGCGTGCCGAATGTGTTGCCGGACATCGAATTAGTTCCAAAATGTTAAGGACTTAGCGCAAAACGCGGTCGAGTTTAGCATAGGGGTGAGACGCTCCAGCAGCGCGCGCTTCAGCTGCTCGCGGATGCGGTCGCAGATGCGGTCGCGGGCGCTGTCTTGTCGAAGAACCCGCGGGTCTCGAACACCGCCTTGGCAAAGCCCCGGCCACCGGCGCGCAGCGACCGCTTCGTGACGAAATCGAAAAGCAGCGGGTTGTGGCGGCGGATCTCCGACAGCACGGATGCGGCCGAGGCCTCCAGCAATCCCAGCGACACCAGGTAGTCGACCGAGAAGATCGGCATCAGGCCCGGCAGCGGATAGTCCGAGCCGTTCAGCAGGCGCGCCTGCCACTCTTCGGCGCGAATGACCCGGGCAAGCGCAGTCCCCGCGCGATTGGTCTGCGTCATCGCCGAAATGTCGCCGAAGAGCCGGCCGACATAACGCGACTCCCCCATCATCCGCGCGAAAAGTTCGAAGCTGTCCGTGAGCGGTCCGTCTGCGCCGCGATCGAGGTCGCGGTCCTGCCCCATCGACGCGCAATGCGCAACGACAACGCGTACGCTGGCGTCCAGCGCACGGCGCAGTTTCAGCGGATTGCCGTAGTCCTGCACGTCGGAGCCTGTTACTGCGCGCTCGAGTCCTGCGTGCGAAATGACCGGCAGGTCGAGCCGCGCAGCCGCCGAATAGAACCGGTCGCACAGGGGCGAGCCGGGATCGATCCCCATCGCCGAAGGAAGCCATTTGACCCCGCGCGCGCCGTCGCGCTTCGCGGCCTCCAGCGCTTCAACGCAATCGCGCCGGTAGGGATGCACCGAGGCCACCCACTCGAAAATCCGCGGATAGCGCGCGGCCGTATCGCGCACATACGCGTCCGGCACGTAGAACCCGGTGTGGTCCCACCGCACCTCGCCCTGCGAGTCGAAAGTGCGCTCGAACGCGAACAGCAGGATCTTTGCGCCTGGGGCGAGTCCCGCCATCAGGTTTTCCAGGCGCTCGATGTAGGCCTGGTCTACGCCGGGCGCCTGATGGGCGCATCCGGCATTGAGGAAGAAGACCCGGCGCGCGTACTCGGCCGGGTTGAGCAGGCTCTCCATGCGCGGGTTGATCCGGATGCCGCTCGCCGAATCCCCGGTGCCCACGAGGTGCGCGTGCGAATCCCACACGCGCGAGGGATCGATGCCTTCCCACGCCGCCTTGACGAGTTCATGGTCCGCAAGCCGCCGCGGCAAGTGTGCGAGGCATGGGTTCCACAATCCCTGCTCGGGCCAGAAGCGCCATGCGGCCAGCGCAGCCGCACCAGCCGCCACGGCGCCACCCGACAGGAAGAAGCCGCGCCGGTTCAACTACGGGACGGCGCCTTCAGGCAGGCCAATTCTTGATGTAGCCCTTGAGCATGCGGTTTTCGAAATCCTGTTCCTCGAGCACCGCCTTGGCCACGTCGCGAAAGGAAATCACGCCGATGAGGTCGCGGCCTTCCAGCACGGGAAGGTAGCGTGCCCCGCTCTCGAGCATCGTGCGCCGGAGGTCGTTGACTTCCATGTCGGGCGTGGCCGTCACCGGTTCCTTCACCATGATGTCGCCGACCCTGGCATCACCTAGGGAGCCGTTGCCTTTGTGGAGCGCTTGCAGGATCTCGTGGAAGGTGAGCATGCCGAGCATCCGGCTACCCTCCATCACGACCAGCGAGCCGAGATTCTCCTCGGCCATGATCTTTATCGCGTCCGCCGCGCGCCCGTCGACGGCGATCGACAGGAGACGCGTGCCCTTCACCCGCAGGATTTCCTTGATTTGCATGATCCGTTCTCCTTAGAAGCGAAACAAGCCGTTTGGAGTATCCCACAGGATCTTCGTGCGGTCTGCGGATTCGGGCACCCATCGATGCAGGGCCGCAACGCAGTCCGCATAGCTGGTTGCACGCTCATGATTCGTCCACGGCCAATCGCTGCCCCACAGCAGGCGTCCGGCACCCAGTCGAGCAAGCCAGAATTGCGCATACTGCAGTGCATCACCCCTGCCCAGGCGATACGGCGCGGACAGCTTCACGTACACCACCCGGCGCTCGAAAAGGCGAAGCAGCGACTCCACATTCGGGCAGGCGGCGCCTTGTTTCGGATCCGGACAACCAAAATGATCGAACACCAGGGGCGCCGGGCAAGCGGCCAGCGCCGAAAAATCGGGCATGTCCTCGCGGTGCAGCACATTGAGCCGGATTCCGCGCACGCCGCGGGCCGCCCATTGCGCGACCTGCTGTGCGGTGAGCGAGGGATCCGCGACCACGGTGCCGCGCAATGGCCCGCCAAGCCGATCCGCATGATCGTGACTTACGCGCCCGGCGGCGGCGGCACCATCGGCGCCGACCTGGTCGCGAAGTCCGCTCCCGACGGCTACACGCTGATGCTCGACGCCTCGTCGTGGGCGGTGAACCCGAGCCTCTACCCAAAGCTTTCCTATGAGCCGGTCAAGGGCTTCGCGCCGGTCTCGCTGCTCGTGGTGTTTCCCAATGTGCTGGTCTTGAAACATGTCAAAACAGGAAAAGTGCGGGCGCTTGCTGTGACCGGATCGAAGCGCTCCCCCAGCGCACCGGACCTGCCGACGATTGCCGAGGCCGGCGTGCCGGGCTACGAGGTTTACGAATGGAACGCCGTGTTCGCGCCTGCCGGCACACCTGCAGACGTCATCGCGAAGACGCATTCGGCACTCGCACGCGCGCTGGCGGCCCGCGTGGTGAAGGACGCCAATATCAGGCTGGAGTAGCCGTCCGGCGCAAGTGACGTCCGGGGCGGGCGCCGGTCGGTCCGCCGTCACGCCACACCGCCTCGCCATTGACGATCACCGTATCGATGCCCTTGGCGGCCTGGATCGGCCTGGCAAAGGTCGCCCCCTCGGCCACCATCTCCGCGTCGAACAACGTGATGTCAGCCCAGGCGCCCTCGCGAATCACCCCGCGGTCCGCGAGGCCGAAAGTGGCCGCAGTCAGCCCGGTCATTTTGTGGACCGCGGTCTCGAGCGGGAACAGCCCGAGGTCCCGGCTGTAATGGCCGAGCACGCGCGGGAAAGTTCCCCACAGGCGGGGGTGAGGGGCGGCATCGTGCGGCAGCCCGTCCGACCCGACCATCGTGTGCTCAAATTTTAGGATGCGCTGCACGTCGCCCTCATCCATCGCAAAGTAGATCGCCCCGGCGGGAAGCAGCTTCGCTACCGCCGCCGCCTGCGACAGGCCGAGTTTTTCCGCCACAGCGGACAGCTCCATGCCACTGAATTCAGGGTGCGGCGTGGACCACGTGACGAGGACCTTGGATGCCGTGCCGACGCGGCTCCAGGTGAGGATCGTCGAGGACGCGCAATACGGGTAGCAGTCCATGCCGATCGACTGCGTGGCCATGTGCTTGGAAATATGCGCCAGCGTTTCGACTGAGCGGCCATGGTTGGGCAGTCCCGCCACCTTGTGGTGGGAAATCACGACCCGTACGCCGAGTTCCCGGCCGATCTGGAAGGTCTCATCCAGGGCATCGATGACCTTTTCGGCCTCGTTGCGCATGTGCGTGACATACAAGCCGTTGAACTCACCCAGCGGGCGGCAGACCTCGACGATCTCTGCAGTTGGCGCCGCCACGGAGGGCTCGTAGAACGTCCCGGTGGATACGCCGATGGCGCCAGACGCCAGCGCCTCGCGCGCGAGGGACTGCATACGCCCGATCTCCTGCGCGTTCGCAGGACGCCCGACGTCGTCCATGCTCATCACCCGAAGCGTGGTGTGCCCGACCATCGGCGCGAAGTTGGTGGCAGCGGGGTTCGACGCCAGTTCCTCGAAGTAGGCGGCAAAGGTCGGAAACCGAAACCACGTGCCGGCCGCGTCGAGCAAATCGAGCGGTGGCGTGACCGGCCCCGAGCGGTGAACCATGGGCGCCAGGCTCACGCCGCAGTTTCCGGTGACGACGGTCGTCACGCCCTGGCTGACCTTGGCCGACATGTCCGGCGAGGACAGCAGCAACCGGTCGTCATGGGTGTGCGCGTCGATGAACCCGGGCGCAGCGATCTTCCCGCCCGCATCGATCTCGCGGTCCGCCTTCGCGCCCTCCAGCCTCCCGACCCGGGCAATCCTCCCGGCGCGCACGCCGATCTCCCCTTCGTATCGCGGTGCGCGCGTGCCGTCGATAATGACGGCGTTGCGGATGATGAGGTCGTAATGTTCGTTCGGCATCGAGCTTCTCCCGGGTCAGTCTCACATTATCGCGTGGTCGCTGCAGCGCGGCTACACTGGCCCGGATGAAGCGCATCGTATTCTCCACCGTCGGATCGCTCGGCGACGTGCACCCGTACATCGCGGTATCCAAAGCGCTGCTGGCGCGCGGCCATCTTCCGGTCCTTGCGACCACGGACCGCTACCGCCGCCTCGTGGAATCCGAGGGCATCGAGTACGCCAAGCTCCGCCCCGACGAAAGCCAGTTCGGCGGACTCGAGGCCGTTGCCGCCAGGCTCTTCCACCCCTACAGCGGGCCGCGTTACCTCATCCGCGAGATGGTGATGCCGCACATTCGCGAACAGTACGCAGACATCGAAGCGGCCTGCGCTGGCGCCGACCTGCTGGTCACTCATCCCCTGACCCTTGCAGGCCCTCTCGTCGCGGCAAAACTGGGGCTCCCTTGGGCCTCTTCGATCCTGGCGCCGGCCAGCCTGATGTCGGCACTCGACCGGCCGCTGATCACCTCGGCTGGTTGGGCGCACACGGTCCGCAAACTCGGCCCGGGCGCCTATCAGATCCTTCGCGGCGCGGCTGAGTGGGTCGCCCACGGCTGGGAAAGGCCGCTCGATGCCTTGCGCGCCGATCTGGGCTTGCCTCTCGCCCGGCAGCGGGCGCTCTTTCAGGGACAGTTTTCGCCACGCCTCAACCTGGCCCTCTTTCCGCGTCTCGTGGCCGAACCACAGCCCGACTGGCCGGCACAGACCGTCCTGGCGGGCTTCCCGCGCTACGACGGTCCGCCGGCCGAGGCCGTACTCGCAGACAAGCTCAGCGCTTTCCTCGCGGCTGGCGAACCGCCCGTCGTGTTTGCGCTGGGGTCCTCCGTCGTGATGCTGGCGGGCGACTTCTGGGACAAGGCCATCAGCGCGGCCAAAAGTCTCAGGTGCCGGGCCATCCTGCTGACGGGCTCGCCGCTGCAGCGGTCGCTGCCTTTGGGGATCCAAGCATTCGACTACCTGCCTTACTCCGCGGCCTTTCCGCATGCGGCTGCAATCGTCCACCAGGCAGGTATCGGCACCCTGGCGCAAGCGCTGGCGGCCGGCAAGCCACAACTGATCGTGCCGTTGGCGTACGACCAGCCCGACAACGCGCGTCGCGCCGCGGACCTGGGCGTCGCGCGGAGCATCCCAATCCGGAAAGTGACGGCGGCAGGCCTAGTGTAGTGCTTCGTAATTAATAGAACCAAATGCGTTTCGTCGAGTCCAACGATTATCAGAAGCGTTTTGGAGACGACGATGCGAGTGGCAAGTACGATCGAACTGGACGACGCGCAACGGGAGAAGCTGGTGAAGCTTGCGCATTCGAACACGACTGAAGTGCGTCTGGCGCGT
>CAMAXP010000007.1 GCA_945862265.1 Bordetella parapertussis | reverse complement strand
TGCGCAAGCTTCACCAGCTTCTCCCGTTGCGCGTCGTCCAGTTCGATCGTACTTGCCACTCGCATCGTCGTCTCCAAAACGCTTCTGATAATCGTTGGACTCGACGAAACGCATTTGGTTCTATTAATTACGAAGCACTACACTAGCGGAAGCCGGGTTGACTACTGACTGGCGGTCAACTGCCGTGGCATGCTCGAAACGAACATCGGCACCGAGGCGGCCCTGGCCTACAAGCAGTGCGTGGGCCTGCTGATGGCGAGCTATGCGCTGATGATCGGCCTGTGGCAGATTTCCGACCCGCCCGCCTGCCTCGCAGCGGCGATGGAACGCCCGGACATGCGCATGTTCAATGTCGATTTGGAAAAACAGCTGGGCGCGGTATTGGTAAATCTGTGGGAAGGCGCAATACTGCGCCACGGAGGAGGTGGCACATGAAGACAACGGCCCTGGCGGCCCTGCTGGCGACAGCCGCAGTGGTGGCGGGATGCGGCAAGGACACGGATGCCAAAACCGAGGCGCAGGCTTCGGAGCGGTCGGCCGATGTCCGTCCCGTACGCGTGATGAAGGTCGACGCCTTGGCGGCGGCGCGCGCGATCGAGTTCGCGGGCGAGGTGCGGCCGCGCTACGAAACGCGCCTCGGATTCCGCGTCGGTGGCAAGATGACCGAACGGCTGGTCGAGGTCGGCACCGTCGTGCGCACCGGGCAGGTGGTCGCGCGGATCGACCCGCGCGACCTCGAACTCGCTGCGGCCAGCGCGAAGACCCAGATCGTGCAACTCGAGGCGGAGCGCAAGTTTGCCGAGGGCGACCTGCGACGCTACCGCGAGTTGCGCGAAAAGAACTTCATCAGCCAGGCGGAACTCGATCGCCGTATCAGCACCTATGACTCGACCGATGCGCGTCTCGATGCGGTGCGGGCACAGTACCGGCAGGCCGCCAACCAGGCCGGCTATGCAGTACTGGCGGCCGACCATGCCGGCGTGATCACGGCGGTCGAGTCTGAAGCCGGTCAGGTCGTGGCGGTGGGCCAGACCATCGTTCGGCTGGCGCGCTCGGGAGAGACCGAGGTCGTCGTTGCCGTCCCCGAGAACCAGCGCGATGCCTTCGAACGGGCGGGCGCCTTCAGCGTGACGCTGAATGCCTTCCCGGGGCGTTCCTGGAAGGGCAAGCTGAGGGAACTTTCCCCCGCTGCGGATCCGGTCACTCGGACCTACCTGGCCAAGGTCAGCGTGATCGAGCCGGGCCGCGACGTTGAGCTCGGCATGAGCGCGCGCGTCGCCGCCGAAGTCTCGACCGCCGAAAAGCGCATCGAACTACCTGTGTCCGCGCTGTATGGCAAAGGCGAGGCCATGGGGGTGTGGCTGGTCGAGGCCACCAAGGACGGAATCGGCGCCGTGCGACTGCAGCCCGTCAAGACGCGGGGTCTTGCGGGCGACCATGTGCTGGTGGATTCCGGGCTGTCCCCGGGCGACCTCGTCGTCGTTGCCGGTGCTCAGCTGCTGCGCGCAGGGCAGCGCGTGCGTGTAGCAGACTCGAAGTAGCGCGCCATGTCGGACGATCGCTTCAACTTGTCAGGCGCGGCGCTCAAGTATCGTGAACTGACGCTCTTTTTCATCATCGTGATCGCGATCGGCGGGATCGTTGCATTTTTCCAGCTCGGCCAGCGCGAGGACCCGGACTTTGCCTTTCGCGGCATGGTGATCCGCACGCTGTGGCCCGGCGCCACCACCGAGCAGGTAGACAAGCAGGTCACCGACCGGATCGAGAAGAAGCTGCAGGAGACGCCTTACTTCAAGTGGACGCGCAGCTACTCCAAGCCCGGCGAGTCGCTGATCGTGCTCGAGTTGCTCGACACGGCCGCGCCGAAGGACGTGCCCGACATCTGGTACCAGGTCAGGAAAAAGGTCGGCGACATCCGCCAGACCCTCCCCGCCGAGGCGCTGGGCCCGTTCTTCAACGATGAATTCGGTGACGTGTTCGGGTCCATCTATGCGTTCACGGCCGACGGGTTCTCGCACTCGGAGTTGCGCGACCACGTCGAGCGGGTGCGCCAGGAGCTGCTGCGCCTGCCGAACGTGGCCAAGATCGAGCTCGTCGGCGTGCAGGAGGACAAGATCTTTGTCGAACTTTCGACCAAGAAGCTGGCCAGCCTCGCGATCGACCCGGGCGCCATCGGCCAGGCGCTGCAGGTTCAGAACGCGGTCGTCAGCCCCGGCAGCGTCGAGACCAAGGAGAACTCGGTGGCTCTGCGCGTCAGCGGGCAGCTCGATTCGGTCAAGGCGGTCTCGGAGTTGCTGCTGCGCGTGGTGGGACAAAACGGCGGGCAGACTTTCCGGCTGGGGGATATCGCCACCGTCACCCGCGGTTACGTGGACCCGCCCGTCACCTACATGCGCTCCCGCGGCAAGCCCGCGATCGGCCTTGCGGTGTCGATGATCGCAACCGGCGATGTCTTGCAGCTGGGGACTGATCTCAAGCTCACGATGGCGCGTCTCAAGGCCGGATTGCCCCTGGGCATCGAATTCGAGCAGGTCTCGGACCAGCCCGCCGTGGTGAAGAATTCGGTCGGCGAGTTCATGCGCTCCCTGCTCGAAGCGGTGGCGATCGTGCTGGTGGTGTCTTTCCTGTCGCTGGGCGCGCGCACCGGGCTCGTGGTCGCGCTGACCATCCCGCTCGTACTGGCGGCAACGTTCCTCGCGATGCGATTCTTCGGCATCGACCTGCATCGCATTTCAACCGGCGCGCTGATCATTGCACTGGGGCTCCTGGTGGACGACGCGATGATCGCCGTGGAAATGATGGCGAGGAAGCTCGAGGAGGGGTACGACAAGGTGAAGGCCGCGACTTTCGCCTATACCTCCACTGCGTTTCCCATGCTGTCCGGCACGATCATTACCGCTGCCGGGTTCCTGCCGATCGCGACGGCCAAGTCGACGACTGGTGAATACACGTTCGCAATATTCCAGGTGACCACCATCGCGTTGGTCATTTCCTGGTTTGCCGCGGTCACGGTCACGCCTTTCCTCGGGGCCTGGCTGCTGAAGGAACACAAAGTCTCCGGTGAAGTACACCACGATGTGTTCTCCACGCCGTTCTATGAGCGCCTGCGTGCGTTGATCGACTGGTGCATCGGGCATCGCAAGACCGTGCTGGTCGCCACCGCGCTGACGTTCGTGCTCGGCATCGGCGGCATGGGCCTCACCGAAAAGCAGTTCTTTCCCTCGTCAAACCGCGTTGAGCTGATGATCGAACTCTGGCTGCCCGAGGGCGCATCGATCACGGCGACCGGGCGCGAAGCCTCGCGCATGGAGGCGAAGCTCGCGGCCGACACCGACGTGGCCAGCTTCGTGACCTATGTCGGCAATGGTTCCCCGCGGTTCTTCCTTTCGCTTGAGCAACAGCTTTTTCGGACCAACTACGCGCACCTGATCGTGCTGACCAAGGACATCCCCGGCCGCGAGAGGGTGGTGGAGCGGGTGCGAAAGATCCTCGAAGCGGATTTCCCCGGGATCCGTGGCCGCATCAATCGCGTCCCGCTCGGGCCGCCGGTGAACTACCCCATTCAGTTCCGCGTCATCGGGCCGGACACCAAGGTGCTCAAGGGCCTCGCGGAGCAGGTGGCGGAGAAAGTGCGCGCCAATCCGAGCGCGCTGGACGTGAATTTAGACTGGGGGGATCGGGTGTTGGCGCTCCGCGTGGACGTCGACCAGGAAAAGGCGCGCGCACTCGGAGCCAACTCGCAGGGCGTGGCGCGCGCGACCGCGGCGGTGGTCTCGGGCGTGCCGCTCGGGACGTACCGCGAGAACGACCGCATCATCGACGTGATTCTGCGCGCGCCAGCCAACGAGCGCGGCACGCTCGAGTCGCTTGCCGAACTTTCGGTGCCGACGGCGAACGGCCGGACGGTCCCGCTTTCCCAGGTGGCGAACATCAGTGAAGTGCTGGAGGAGCCCATCATCTGGCGGCGCAGCCGCGAGCTCACCCTTACGGTACGCGCAGACATCGTCGACGGCGTGCAGGCACCGGACGTGAGCGTGGCGATCCAGAGGGCGCTGGTCGAAGTGCAGGAGAAGCTGCCGGCCGGCTACCGGGTCGAGGCCGGTGGTGCATTCGAGGAGAACTCCAAGGCGCAGAACTCGATCGCGGCCGGCATGCCCCTGGTGGTTGCCGTGATCCTCGCGATGCTGATGATCCAGCTGAAGAGCTTCTCGCGCACCTTCATGGTGGTGCTTACTGCGCCGCTCGGCGTGGTCGGGATCGCGTTCGCCCTGCTGGTGTTCCGGCAGCCATTCGGGTTCGTCGCGCTGCTCGGCGTGATTGCGCTCGCCGGGATGATCATGCGCAACTCGGTGATCTTGGTCGACCAGATCGAGCAGGACATCGCCGCGGGGCATCCGGTGTGGACCGCCATCCGCGAGTCTGCGGTCCGCCGCTTCCGCCCGATCGTGCTTACGGCCGCGGCCGCGGTTCTCGCCATGATCCCCCTCACGCGCAGCGTGCTGTGGGGGCCGATGGCCTACTCGATCATGGGCGGGCTGATCGTGGCGACGGTGCTCACGTTGCTGTTCGTGCCCGCGCTGTATGCGACTTGGTTCCGGGTAAAACGAGACGAGAAGAGGGGCTGACGCCCCTCCTCAGACCTCCCCGGAGACGAGAAGAGGGGCTGACGCTTATTCCGGGGTGATGCCCGCAGTCTTGATGATCTTGGCGTATTTCGGCACGCCGTCACGGATCATTGCCGCGAGGTCCGCAGGCGTACCGGTGAGGGGTTCGGCGCCGGCCTTGTCGAGAGCCGCCTTCATTTCCGGGGTCGCGATCAGCGCGCCGATTTCCTTGTTGACCCGGTCGATGATGGCCGGCGGCGTTCCTGTCGGAGCCATCAGCGCGAGCCAGAGCGACGCATCGAACCCGGCATAGCCTGACTCGGCCACGGTGGGGACGTCCGGCAGCGAGGGGGAGCGCTTGGGTGTTCCTACAGCCAGCGGCCGGACACGCCCGGACTTGGCTTGCGAAAGGAGGGCCGGCAGGCTGCCGAACAGGATTTCCACCTGGCCGCTGACCACCGCCGTGCCGGCTGGCCCGTTGCCGCTGTACGGGATGTGGAGCATGTAGGTGCTCGACACGGACTTCAGCATCTCCATCGCGAGGTGCGTGGTCGAGCCGATTCCGGCCGAGGCGTAGTTGAGCTTGCCGGGCTTGGACTTTGCAAGTTCGACGAGTTCCTTGAGCGACTTTGCGGGCAGCGCGGGGTTGACCACCAGAAGGTAGGGCGACACGGCCATCAGGCCAATTGGCGCGAAGTCCTTGACCGGGTCGTACTCCAGTTTCGCGTAGACGCCGGGGGCCACCACGTGCGTGCTGGTCGAGGCGACCGTGAGGTTGTAGCCGTCCGGCGCCTGGCGCGCGACCGCAGCCGTGCCTATGGTGCCGCCGCCGCCGCCGCGGTTTTCGATCACGATGGCCTGCCCGAGTCGCTCGGATAATTTCTGCGCGACGATGCGCGAGACGATATCCGTCGATCCGCCGGGCGGAAAGGGCACCATCAGGCGGATCGGTTTGCTGGGCCACGATTGTGCCGCGGCACCACCGGCGTGCGGCAGGGCGGCGGCGCACAAGGCGACCGCGATTCTGGTTGCATTCATTGTTGTCTTCCTCCTGGCCCGATACTACACGGTCGGTCGGCCGGCCTTCGGCATACAATCCGGCATGCGAAACGTGTTCATTGCAGTGGTCCTGTTCGCCTGGACTGTGGCCCAGGCCCAGCCCGCAAGGGCGCCCGACATCCATTACGAGCCTACGCCCCCCAACGTGGTGGCGCAGATGATCGGGCTCGCCCGGATCGGTCGCGACGACGTCGTCTACGACCTCGGCTGTGGCGACGGTCGTGTGGTGATCGCAGCGGTGAAGACGGGCGCCCGCGGCGTGTGCGTAGACATAGACCCGGTCCGGATCCGCGAGAGCCGCGCCAACGCCAAAGCCGCGGGAGTGCAGGATCGGATCCGCTTCCAGGAAGGAGACCTCTTCACCACCGCCGTCGCGGACGCAAGCGTGGTGGTGCTGTTCCTCTGGCCGGACTTGAACCTGAAACTGCGCCCCCGACTGTGGCAGGAGTTGCGCCCGGGGACCCGGGTGATCTCCTATGTGCACGACATGGGGGACTGGAAGCCCGACACGACCCTCAAGGTCCAGGGCGCGTTCGGCGAACGCAACCTCTACCTTTGGACGATCGGGACGCCGGCGCCGAAGTAGGCGGACGCAGGGACGCTAGGTTTCCAGCGCGATCTGGCGGCGCAGTTCCTTGTAGTGCTCCTGCGACCCGCCGCCTGCGAGCGGGTCCTTGGCATGCGGGACGGCGTTCCTCACTTCTTCCCATTCAGCCTTGGTGAGCGACTGGGCGGCGCGGCCGAGGACGTCCTCCTCTTCCTTGGCGATGTGGTTGCCGTAGTAGACGAGGTAGGTGGCGGCCGCCACCTCGACTTCAGCGCGGGATACGACGGCGCCATCGACTATGCCTTGCAGCAGGTCTCGCAGCGTTTCGCCGGCATGCGCGATGACACGGTGTTCCTGGTGCAGCCGGGCCAGGACCAGTTGCAGGTCCGGGCAGTGCTTCTGGAGGTGCGCGAAGGCGACATCCTCGCGGGGGTGGTGGGACACGTCGGAGTAGTCGCGCAGGTATCCGACGACGTCCAGCATCAACTCGTAATTCGGCCGTTCACCGCCGTGGAAGACATCGAGCTGCTTGTGCAGCAGGCCCAGCAGCCGGTTGAAGTACTCGTGCTCGGCGTGCCAAGCGGCAACTGGATCGGCCACGGCTGTTTGCCTACTGGAACTGGTAATAGTACGAGGCACCAATGAATTGCACTTTCTGTACCGGGTCCTGCCGCACGGTTGTGCCGTCCGTGTAGGTCCATGTGGTCCAGGTGAAGTCGTCAGTCTTGAATCGGTCGTAGACGTATTGCAGCCGGACTCCAGCGTTCTTCTGGAGCGCATATTTTCCGTAAAGCTTGAAGGTGGTCCGGTCGTAGTGCACGTCGGGCAACGGCGCACCCAGAACCGCGGGGACGGCGGCTGTCTGGCGAAACTCGTTGCGCTCCTTGGAGAACTGCAGGTCGGCGCCGACCTCGAACGTGCTGTTCGGCTTTCCCTTCATGCCAAAGCCCATCGCGTCGCTGACGTTGCGGAGGTTTGCCTCCCAGCGCGGAGACGCTGCAGTTGCCGGGCAGACGCCGACCCCCGAGGCGCCGACGCAATCTGTCTGGCGGGCCTTGGTGTCGCCGCGGGAAAACCATGCGCTGGCCTGCCATGCCTCAGTAACGACGTAGACAGCGTCGGCGGAGTAGAGCTTCGCCGAGCCCTCGCGCGGTCCGAGCGCTCGGCCGCTGTAGGTGTCGTTGGCTGTATCCACTGTGAAGTGCATCGACAGCGGCTCCGTGGGGGCCCAGTCAAGGACTGCGCGGATCTTTTCGCGATCGCGATCAGCGAGGTTGAGCGGGTTGAGCAGGTTGCTTCCGGTGGTGCCGTTCAGCAGAACCGTGTTGACCCACTCCGATCCGGTCCTACGGCTGTTGACATAGCCCAAGGACCCGGTAGCGGTTTCGCCAATCGCGCGTCGCAGTTCGAGCCGGTACGACGTTTCGTCCGTTTCCGGCCGGAAGCTGACCACCCGGACGTCGGAAGTATTCCGCTTGCGCACATCGTAGTCGATGCCGCCGATCATGCGGAATCCCTTGGGAAGCATGTAGCTGGCCTCCAGTTTCCCCGCGAGGGTCGAATTCGAGCGCGGCTCGTTGCGTCCGTCCGTGGTCGAGGTTGGGGAGTTGCCCGGGGTCAGCAGGGTAGTGGCATTGAACGTTACGTACGGGTAGATGGGCGTCTTGTCGTTCCGGTCGAGGTAGCGCAGGTCCGCACGCACGTTCAGGAGCGGGGTGATCTTGGAAGTCACGCCCAACTGCACCTGGGTCGTATCAATGCGCCCGCCAAGGTCGTTCCGCGGAACGAAGGCCGATGGCGCAAGGATGAACGACTCGGTTTGCGAAAGGCGGGCGTAGGAAACCTTGAACGTTGCCCGGGTTGCCGGGGAGATCGTGTAGCCACCGGCAAGGCTGAACTGGTGCGATTGGTTCCCGGGAGGCAGGCCGATCGGGCTGAACGCCCCGGCGCCGACGCCGAGTGAGGTGGGCCCGCCGGGCTGGTTGTTCACGATCAAGGCGGTGTTGCTGTTGGTAAAGAAGGAGCCGTAGTAGCCGCCGGAGAGTTGGAGATCCTTGCCCGTGTACCCCACCAGTGCCTCGAACTGGCGCGTGGTGTAGTGGATGGGGTCGGCGAGGAACTCGAAGCCGCCGGCGCCACCCGGCGTGCCCCGGCCGAACATACGGGTACCGTCCTTTTCCTCGTTACGGAACTTGAACGAGATGTCCCACCCGCCCGCGAAGATCTTGTCCAGTCCGAGCGTCAGGGTGTCGCGCTCGGTTTTCAACTGCACGTCGCCCTTTGCGGAGGTGGCAGCGGGATAGGGCACCGTGATGGAATTGGTACCGATCCCCCGGATGGCCGTGTTGACCGTGTAGGGGTTGTTCCGCAGCGTCCGGCTATAGTCGACAGACACTCCCCAGTTACCCTGCTGGCCGTACTCGAAACGCGCCTCGCGGTTGTCGTATCCCAGGTTGCGCCCCGAGAACCGCGTCCAGATGCCGGTGGCGTCGTCTCGCCGGACCAGGTCCAGGTCCCCGATGCCGTAGAGGCCGTCCCTGCGCAGCCCGGTGTATTGGCCGAACCGCCCGTTGTCCTTGGTGACAGCGCCGATGCCCAGTTCAAAGGTGCTGACCGGGGATTTCAGTGCTGCGGCCTCGTCCGCCGCCTGGGCGCGCAACGCGCCCGGGACTATTATCAGGGCGAATGCGATTGCGCCTGCTGCGCTTGCACTCCCGCTTCTGGTTGTTTGCATGTCCGTTCTCCCGATTCCGGTTGTCAGCGCCGGAGAGTCCGTTCGTTGGAAATGTTTGCCGGGTTGTTGGTGCCATGAATGTTCGTGTGGCAGTTCAGGCAGCCGCGTGCCAGCAGGTTGGCTCCGGTGCTGCCTCCCGCCGACCCGGTCGTGCTCGCGAGGCTGCCCCGATGGCTCGTCGGCTCATGGCACTGCTGGCACAGGAACGGGGAGCGCTGCTTGAGCAGGTTGTCGTTCGTCGTGCCGTGCGGGTTGTGGCAGATGCTGCAGTCTTCCTGCACGGGCTGGTGCGTGCGCACGAAGGGGCCGCGCTTCTCAGTGTGGCACTGGTAGCAGGTGTCGTTCACGTTGTCGCGCACGAGCATCTTTTCACCGGCCGAGCCATGGGGATTGTGGCAATCGCTGCATGCGACCTTTCCTTCCGGGATCGGATGGCGGGAGGGCTTGCGGGATTGCGCGCGCTGCTCCTTGTGACAGGCGTAGCAGACTTCGGATTGCGCTACCTTGTCGCGCACTTTGTCATGCCCGGTATGGACCTCGTGGCAGGAGGTGCACGACACGTCGCGGCTGGCGTGGGCGCCGCTGGTCCAGTGGATGCGTTTGCCTCCTTCATGGCAGGTCAGGCACGCCTGGTTGCGGGCGTCCACGGGGGTCTTCGAGTTCTTGCCGAACGAGCGCTCGGGGCGCGGGCGCTCCTTGGCGTCCGCGGGCTTGTTGACGTGGGTTTCGCTGTCGCCGTGGCAGCTGGAGCAGGTCGGCGTGCGCCCGTCGGCGACTGTGCCGTGCTTCGTCTTGCCGATGGCTAGTACCGGGAAGTCGTCGGAAGCGTCATGGCAGCGCGTACAGCGGGCGTCGCCCTTCAGGACCAGGTCTTTTTTCACGGTGTCCTGGGCGCCTGCCGAAAACGCGATGCTGAGGCCGAGAACCACGCCGTGAATGGCGGCAATCAGTTTATTTTTCAATTTTCAGCTCCTGCGGCCCGGGACCATCGGGCTCGTTGTGCGCGATACCGAAGTGGCAATCGATGCAGGTCATGCCATCGGTCTTCATTTTCGCGTGACGGGCACGCGCCTTCTCAGACTGTTTTTCCAGGTCCATGGCATCGTCGTGGTGGCAGTTCCGGCACTCGAGGGAGTCGGTCTGCTTCATGCGCGTCCAGACGCGCTTTGCCATTTCGTAGCGGTGCTTTTCGAATTTCTCCCGGGTGTCGATCACGCCGGTGAAGTGCCCGTACAGTTCGAAGGTCGCGGCCACCTTGCGCTTGAGCATCGGGATGGGTTGTTGCGGGACATGGCAGTTGGAGCACACTGCCCGCACGCCCGAGCGGTTCTTGTCGTGGATGGTGCCCTTGAATTCCTTGTAGACGTTGTCCTGCATCTCGTGGCAGCCGATGCAGAACTGCTCCGTGTTGGTCCAGGCGAGGCCGGCCGCGCCGCCGGCCACGAGAATGCCTGCTACAAATAGTGCGGCGAGCGTCACACCGAGGCCCAGCCGTACCCTTGAACAGGTTGTGCACGTTGTCGCCAGCCAACCCCAGCCTCGCTTGAACATCGTGCTGCTCCCTGTTTTTCCGTCCGGCGGCTAGCGCATTGGCGAGCTAGCGCGAGAGGATGTAACGGACGACGTTCTTGATCTCGTCATCGTTCTTGGTCTTGAGCGACTCATGCATCTCTTCCTTGCCGTCGACCTTGATCTTCGTGCTGGTCGTGAGGTGCGTGTAGAGCTTCTGCTCGCCGTCGGCCTTGCCCTTGTGTTTCTCGGCTGTGGACTTGAACGAGGGGCCGTCCTTCTTGGAAGTGACCGAGTGGCACTTCATGCAACCGCTTTTCTTTGTGAGCGCCTCGGCTGCACCGACATCCGGGGCCTGCGCGAACGTTAGGGAAGTGGCCGCTGCCAGTACGGACAGTGCGCCGATCTGGAACGTGAGGCAGGAGAGGGTGTTTTTCATTTAGGCAATCCTTCCTTCAGTGTTTCAGAGTGTCTTTTTGAGTAACGAAAAATTTCCCATGTACGAAATTTCACGCTTGTGCAATGCGGCGGTCAATTCTGGTGTTTGCCTTTTGCGTGCTGGGCATGTTCATTTTTTCCGGGCGCGCCCTGCAGCGAGTCGCGCTCGCCGGTGAGGCCCATTCCCGACGCCACGAGCAGGGCCGAAATCCAGGTGCTCGGGCCGCGCAGGCGTGAGCTGCCACCGGAATAGGGGGTCGAAGCGACGCCCCGCGGAGCGCCGCGCTTGCACTTGCTCTGCTGCCGGAAGGTATCGACGCTGTGTGCCTTCATCGTCTCGACCATGCCGAGTGCGCAGGTCGAGACGACCCAGGTATCCATGGACGACTTCAGCCCGCGGGAGCGCAAGTCGCGCAGTACGCCGGCCCAGGGGTCGCCGCCGCTGGTTTCCGTGCCGGCGGACAAGAGCCTAGTGAGTCCCGTGGAATCCTCGCCCAGCACGACAATGATGTCGGGGATGCGTCCCGAATCCACGGAGCGGCCTTCGACCTCGAATGCCCAGATGCGGGTCCACTGCCGCGTGTCCAGGGCGTCGCCAAGCAAGTGCGCGCAGCGGTCGGCCCAGGCGCTTGCGGTGGAATCCGCGATGGACATCGAGGCGCTGGCGCCGTTGTTGCCGAGCAGCGCCGAAAGCGCCCCATAGATATCGCGGCGCGTCATTGAGTGCAGGTAGCGCCACGCTGCGCCGGGCTCGGCCTCGGCTGCACTGCGTGCGAAACGTGGCACGAACATCGAGCGGAATTCGACATGCTCGCCGGTGCGGCTCCTGAACTTTGGCAGCCGCACACGCACCGGGCCGATGCCTGTGCGGATCGTGCGCGCCGGCTGCAGGCCGTTGCGCACCAGCGAGTGCCTCCCTTGGGCGTCGCGGTGGTCCGCTGCGTTCGCGAGGAAGCGGGCACATTCTTCCTCGACCAGGTGGCCCATCAGTTCTTCCGCATGGTGAAGCAGCACACCCCTGAGGACCTCGGCGCCGTTGCGTAGCGATGTTTGCGAGGTGATGCCTGCGTCGGGGCCCATTGCGGTCTCTCCATTTCCGGGTTGGTGGATGCCAGAATGCCCCCAGGAACCCCGTTACAATTTGACGCAGCGCAAATGCGGGCCAGTTACCTTTGTGACTTCGCTATCGTGACCAGCTGGTATAGGCCACCAAACGACAGGAATTTGGCAGTTTTAAAGAGACTGGCAGATTCCGGCAGCCATTCGGCCAGTTCCCGCTCCCATAGGTCGAGCGCATAGGGCTCCAGCGTGCGGAGCACGGCCTTCATCGGCCAGAACAAGGGGTTTGATCCTGCAGGACGGTGGTAGTCGACGATGACTAGCCGGCCGCCCGGCTTGATCACCCGCAGCGCCTCGGCCAGCGTCTTGCGGCGGACGGCTTCCGGTTGCTCGTGCAGCAGGAAAAAGAGCAGCGCCCGGTCGTAGGCGCCGGATTCCACGTCAAGCGATGAACTGTCGCCGAGCAGCAGGCCTACTTTGGTATCGTCAGGAAGTTTTTTCGCGAGATTGGCCAACTGGACTGGCAGCACGTCGACGACGTCCAGGCTGCCGTTGGCAGGGATCTGCTCGGCCAGTCTCTGGGTCAGGTCACCATAGACGCAGGCAATCTGCAGCGTGCGGCCGGAGAGGTCGTGGCCGAGCGCGGCCAGTGCCGCGTTGCGCAGCTTGCTGAAGTTTCCCCACAGGATCAGGTTGACGAGCCATTGCCGCTCGAACACACGCACGGCCTGTGGATGAACATAAGCCCACCAGTAGGTCTGCACCAGGTAGGCCGGTACGGATACCGGCGGGACAGCAAGGTCCGATGCTTCGGCTTTCAATGGAAGACTCCCTGAAACAGGACTCATCTTCCATCGGGCACGGGCGGCTTCGTTTGACCGGGGTCAAACCTCAGTCTTCCGCGCAGGCGTGCTCAGGCCAGCTTCTCGAGTTTCTGCAACGAGCGCATGCGCCAAGGGATCGCCTGGTCGGGGAAAAGCCGGGGATACTCGGTATAGCTCACTTCCCCGACGTAGATGTCGCCACGCGAGTCGACCGCGAGGCCGTGGGGGGCAACGAATTTCCCTGTCTCCAGCCCGGGGCCCGCTTCACCGCCCAGCCGGGCCAGCGTCGCGCCCTTGGCATCGACAATCGTCAGCCGTGGCCCGATGTTGGGCAGGTTGCGGTTGACGCTCATGTTCGGGCCGAGTTCGCCGATCAGGAACTGCAGCTTCGGCCCGCGGCAGCAATACAGGCCGCAGGGCCGGTGCATGTTGACCCACTGGGTTTCATATTTGCCGTTGCCGTCGAACACCTGCACGCGGTGGTTCTCGCGGTCCGCGACGTAGACCCAGCCTTCCGCGTCGGTGACGATGTTGTGCGCGATGTTGAACTGGCCCGGGTCCGTGCCCGGCTCTCCCCAGGACATCAGCAGCTTGCCGTCGGGCGAGTACTTGTGGACTTTGGCGTTGCCGTACCCGTCGCTCACGTAGATGTCGCCGCGCGGTGAGAGCGCGGTGTGCGTGCAGCGGTGAAAGGGCAGGCCGCTCATGTAGGGCGTGGCCTTGCCGGGCACGCCCAGTTGCAGCAGTACCTTGCCGTCGGTCGTGCACTTGGTGACCACGTGACCGGTGTCGTCCGTGCAGTAGAGGATGTCGTTTTCGTCAATGTGCAGGCCGTGCGCGTGCGGGAACATGCCGCCTTCGCCCCACGATTTGATGAAGTTGCCTTCGCGGTCGAAGACCATCATCGGGTGCTCGCCGCGGTTGAACACGTAGACGCGGTCCTTGCTGTCGACCGCGACCGCCGCTGCGTCCTTGAACTCCCAGCCTTCGGGCAGCTTTGCCCAGTCCTCGACGACCTTGTAGCGGTGTTCGCCGCTACCCAGAACGACTGCCATGGGACCTCTCCTGTTGAATTTCAGCTTTTCGGGCGAATCGCGCTTTTCGGGCGGAAGACCTTGACGACGGCCTCGTTGGTCTCGACGTACGGCCCGCCGATCAGGTCGATGCAATAGGGCACTGCGGCGAACACGCCGTCGAGGGTTTCCTTGATCGCCTTCGGCTGGCCGGGCAGGTTGATGATGAGCGCGCCCTTGCGGATCACCGCCACCTGCCGCGACAGGATCGCGGTCGGCACGTACTTGAGGCTCACCGCGCGCATCTGCTCGCCGAAGCCGGGCATGACCTTGTCGGCAACGGCCAGCGTCGCCTCGGGCGTGACGTCGCGCGGCGCGGGGCCGGTGCCGCCCGTGGTGAGGACGAGGTGGCACTTGGCGACATCGACCAGCTCTTTCAGCGTGGCCTCAATCAGCGCCTGTTCATCCGGGATCAGCCGCGTTTCCATGCGCCAGGGCGAGGATAGCGCCGCGCCAAACCAGTCGCGGAGCGCGGGAATGCCCGCGTCTTCGTATACCCCCGAAGAAGCCCGGTCGCTGATCGAGACTAGGCCGATGAGCAGAGTGTCCATGGTCACTTCGCGTCGCGGATGATTTTGAAGATTTCGCGAGAAGATTTCGGCGGGCGGCCTTCGGCCGCTTCCTTGCGCGCGTTGCGGATCAGGTTGCGCAGGGCCTGGAGATCGACGCCGGGGTGCTTTGTGGCGAACTCGGTGAGCGCGGCATCGTCCGCGATCAGCCGCTCGCGCAGCCTTTCCATGCCGTGCTGGCGCGCCACCTCGGCCTTGGACTGCCCGTTCCAGGCGTCGAACCTCTCCTGGATCGGCGCGGGATCCACGTCGCGCATGAGCTTGCCGATGTACTGCATCTGGCGCCGGCGGCCTTCGTGCGCGGTGATGCGCTGGGCCTCGCGGATCGCCTCGCGCAGCGCCTCCGGCAGGGCCATGGTGGCCAGCCGCTCCTTGGAGAGGTCGACCAGCGCCGCGCCCAGCTTCTGCAGTGCGTGGCTCTGCTCCTTTTTCTTGGTCTTGCTGAGGATTTCGTTGTCCATTGCACTGCTATGATAACGCGCTATGAAAATCGACAGCCGCTTTACCTACAGCGATTCGCAGTTGCGCGAGTTCGCGCAGACCGTCCTGGACCATGCCAGGGCGATGGGGGCGTCCGGGTGCGAGTGCGACGTCTCCGAGGGCTTCGGCCTGTCCGTGACCGTACGCAAGGGGTCAATCGACACCTTGGAGCACAATCGCGACAAGGGGATCGGCGTCTCGGTACAGTTCGGCATCGCGCCCCACGTCAAGCGCGGCCATGCAAGCACCTCCGATTTCTCCCCTGCCGCGCTGCGCCAGACGGTCGAGGCGGCGGTCGCCATCGCCCGGCATACGGCCGCAGACGACTGCGCCGGGCTGCCGGAGCGTGAGCAGCTTGCCCGCGACCTCCCGGACCTGGACCTGTTCCATCCGTGGCATGTGTCGCCGGAGGACGCGATAGAAGTCGCCAAGCGCTGCGAGGCGGCGGCGTTCGCGCTCTCGCCCAAGCTCAGGAATACCGAGGGCACTTCGCTCTCGGCCCAGCATTCCCAGTTCATCTTTGCCAACAGCCTCGGTTTCATGGGTGGCTTCCCTACCTCCAGGCATTCGCTCGGGTGCTCGATGATCGCCGAGGAGAAGGGGCAGATGCAGCGCGACGACTGGTACAGCTCGACGCGTGTGCCGGCAAACATGGCCGACCCCGAGGCGCTGGGGCGGTACGCGGGGGAGCGGGCCTTGGCAAGGCTGCGCGCAAGGAAAATCTCCACCTGCCAGGCCCCGGTGCTGTTCGAGGCGCCGCAGGCGGGCGGACTCATTGGCCACTTCGTCTCCGCGGTCAGCGGCGTCAGCCTGTACCGCAAGTCCACTTTCCTGCTCGACAGCCTGGGTAAGCCCGTGTTCTCGAAGGAAATCTCCATCGAGGAGCGCCCGTACGAAAAGCAGGGCATGGCCAGCTCCCCGTTCGACGAGGAGGGCGTGGCGACCCGCGAACGCAGCATCGTCCGCGAAGGGGTGGTCGAAGGGTATTTCCTGGGCACCTACTCCGGGCGCAAGCTCGGCATGCCGTCGACGGGCAGTTCCGGCGGCAACCACAATCTCGTCGTCAAGCCCGGCACGCTCGATTTCCGGGCGATGCTGAAAAAGCTTCACCGGGGGTTGCTGGTCACCGAACTGCTCGGTCACGGCACAAACCTGATCACCGGGGACTATTCGCGCGGCGCGGCCGGCTACTGGGTAGAGAACGGCGAGATCCAGTACCCGGTCGAGGAGATCACCATCGCCGGCAACCTGGGCGACATGTTCAAGTCCATCGTGGCGGTGGGAAGCGACGTGCTGGTGCGCGGTTCGCGGTCCTGCGGCTCGATCCTGGTCGGCAACATGACCATTGCGGGGAACTGAGGAGGCAGACGTGGCCGAACTGCGCAGCGTGACCATCGATGTGGTGTCCGACGTGATCTGCCCGTGGTGCTTCATCGGCAAGCGCCGCATGGAAAAGGCCCTTGCCGAGCTCGCCGGCGAGATCGACGTCGAGGTGAGCTGGCTGCCCTTCCAGCTCAACCCGGACATGCCTGCCGGGGGCCGCGAGCGCGCCGAGTATCGCAAGGCCAAGTTCGGCAGCCTGGAAAAAAGCCGCCAGCTGGATGCGCGGGTGGCCGCAGAGGCTGCGGGCGAGGGGCTTGCCTTTGCGTTCGACCGGATGGAACGAACCCCGAACACCTTTGCCGCCCACCAGTTGATCGACCTTGCGCAGGAGGAAGGCTCAGGCGCCGAGGTGGTGGAAGCACTGTTCAGCGCTTATTTCCTCGAGGCGCGGGACATCGGTGATCGGGAAGTGCTGGCAGCCATCGGCGAGGCGGCCGGTCTGGAGCGTGACCTGATCGAGCAGCGGTGGGCGAACAAAACTGAAGCACAACGGCTCGCCCGCGAGGAGCGCAGCATGCGCGACCTCGGGATTTCGGGCGTGCCGACCTTCATTATCGCCGACCGCTATGGCGTGTCGGGCGCGCAGCCGCCGGATGTGCTGGTGCAGGCCATCCGCGAGGCGGCCGAAAAAGGCGAGGTCTGAGCTGGCGAGGTATCGCTAGAACAGCGCGAACAGGGCGACGACGAAGACCACCAGGCTGCCGCCCGCGATCCACATCAGCGTTGCATTGTCGACTTTCGGCTTGTCAGGGTCGTCGGTCACCGGCTCGGGATGGTGTTCTTCGTGGTGTTCGTCTTCGTGGTGCGCATCGCCTTGCGCGTCCCCGTGGCCGGGATTCTCGCTTGCTACCTTGGCGGTGAACGCGTTGAAGAACTCCTCCGACAGCTTCTTCGCCGCCGCATCCACAAGGCGCGAGCCGATCTGCGCGAGCTTGCCGCCGACGTTGGCCTTCACCTGGTAGGTCAGTTTGGTGTTGCCGCCTTCGGGCAGGAGCTGGACTTTTGCGCCGCCCTTGCCGAAGCCGGCGACGCCCCCTTGCCCTTCGAACGCGAGCGAATACGAGTTGGGCGGGTCGAGGTCGGACAGGGCGAGCTTGCCCTTGAACTTGGCCGAAACCGGACCGATGCGGGCGGTCATCAGCACGACGTATTCATTTTCTGCCGTCTTTTCGATCGACTCGCAGCCGGGGACGCAGGCCTTGAGGATCTCGGGATCGTTGAGCGCAGCCCAGGTGGCGGCCTGTGAGGCCGGGATGAGCTGTTCGCCGGACATTTCCATGCGGGTATTCCTCTTTTTTCAGTGTTTGCGTCGCGCCAATCTTTCGGCCGGCTCCCTCATCACCCGGGCCAGGTCGATCAGGCTCTTCAGATTATGCACCGGCAGGAAGCGGTCGACGTAGGGAAGCATCGCACGCACGCCCGCCGGCTTCGCCTCGAACTTCTCGTAGCGGAGCAGGGGGTTCATCCAGATCAGGTGCTTGCAGGCCATGTGCAGGCGCTCCATTTCCTCGGAAAGGCCTTCGCCCGCCTCGCGGTCCAGGCCGTCCGTGACCAGCAGCAGGCAGGCGTTCTGCCCGAGGACCCGCCGCGCCCAGTGCCAGTTGAAGTCGTGCAGGCAGGTCCCGATGCGGGTGCCCCCGGACCAGTCCTTGATGGCGTCCGCCACGCGCGCCATGGCCACGTCCACGTCGCGGTGCTTGAGCTGGCGCGTGACGTTGGTGAGGCGCGTGCCGAACACGAACACGCTGACCCGGTCGCGGTCGTTGGTGATGGCGTGCAGGAAATGCAGGAACATCCGCGCATAGGGATTCATCGAACCCGAGATGTCGCACAGGACCACCAGCGGCGGGTGCAGGGTCTTCGGGGCGGTGCGCACGAGCGGGATGATGTCGCCGCCCTCGCGCAGGCTGGCGCGAAGGGTTGCGCGCAGGCTTACGCGCGCGCCGTGCGGGTCGGTTGCGTAGCGGCGAGTGCGGATCTCGGGCAGCGGCAGGCGCAGCTGCGAGAGCATCTTCTTCGCCTCGGCCAGCTCCGCGGCCGTCATCGTGTCGAAGTCCATGCGCTGCAGGACTTCGCGCGAAGAGAACGTGAGCTTGGCATCGAGCTCGACCTTCTGCTCGGGCTGGTCCTCGGGCTCCTCGCGCTTGGGCTGGTTGAAGAGCGAGTCGGTGAGGCGCTGGCTTTGCTCCTGCTCGTCCGGCCCGACCTTGCCGTAGGTCTTGGGCAGCAGGGCCTGCATCATCTTTTCGAGCAGTTTCGGGTCGCGCCAGAAGATCTGGAAGGCCTGGTCGAAGATCGGGCGCTGTTCTTCCCGCGACAGGAAGATGGCCGACATGGTCCAGTAGAAGTCGTCGCGGCGATCCGTGCCGGCGAACTCGATCGCCTTCATGCAGTCGATCACCCGGTCCGGCCCCACGCGCAGCCCTGCGCCGCGCAGGATGCGCGCGAAGTGCATCACGTTCTCGGCGAGCTTGCCGCGACCCGCAGCGGCTTCCGGGAGGATCAGCATCGGGCGGGTGCGGTCAGTTCGTGGCGGCGGCGGATTTCGCTTCGGCGGTCAGGCGCTGGGCTTCCTCGCCCGCGATGCGCTCGATGTCGTCCTGGTACTTGAGCAGCACCCCGAGGGTGTCGTTGACCGTCTGCGGGTCGAGCGCGATCTTGTCGAGCGCCACCAGAGCATTGGCCCAGTCGATGGTCTCCGCCACACCCGGCAGCTTGAAGAGGTCCACGCTGCGCAGGCGCTGCACGAAGGCGACGATCTCGCGCGACAGGTTTTCCGCAGCATTGGGCGCCTTGCGGCGCAGGATGTCGAGTTCGCGCGCGGCGTCGGGGTAGTCGACCCAGTGGTACAGGCAGCGGCGCTTCACCGCGTCGTGGATTTCGCGCGTGCGGTTCGAGGTGATCACGACGATGGGCGGCTCGACGGCCTTCAGCGTGCCCGTCTCGGGGATCGTGATCTGGAAGTCGGACAGCACCTCGAGCAGGTAGGCCTCGAAAGGCTCGTCGGTGCGGTCCAGTTCGTCGATCAGCAGCACCGGCGCCTTGCCGGGCTTGCCTTCGAGGGCTTTGGCGAGCGCCCGCTTGATCAGGAATTTCTCGGAGAAGATGTCCGCGGCCAGCTTTTCCTTGGACTTTTCGCCCGACGCCTCGGCCAGCCGGATCTCGATCATCTGGCGCGAATAGTTCCACTCGTAGGCGGCCTGCGCGATGTCGAGGCCCTCGTAGCATTGCAGGCGGATGAGTTCCCGGCCCAGGGACGCCGCAATCACCTTGGCGATCTCGGTCTTGCCCACGCCGGCCTCGCCTTCGAGGAAGAGCGGGCGCTTCATTGCGAGGGCGAGGAACACCGAGGTCGCCAGGCTGCGGTCGGCGACGTAGTCGGCCGAAGTGAGGAGCTTCAGGGTTTCGTCGATCGAGGACGGAACGGCGGCTGTGTTGGGCGTGCGGGCAGCGGTCATTTCGGGAGGCCGGTACGGGTGGGGAAGGCACATTTTCCGGTATTTGCGAAGGCAGCGCCACCCGTCGCGGTGAACCGGAATCAGGAAGCGCGCCTGTTTCGCTCCGCGGGGCGTGGAATCGGCGTTGGCGCGCCTGCATTCCGGGATAATGGCCACCTATGAAAGCCGCCCCCTTCGAATACACCAGAGTCTCCACCCTCGCCGAAGCCTGCGAACTGCTCTCCGAGCATGGCGGCGACGCCAAGCTCATCGCCGGCGGACAAAGCCTCGTTCCCATGATGGCCATGCGCCTCGCGCGACCGGCCTGGCTGGTCGACATCAACCGCCTCGACGAGTTGAAGCACGTCGAGGTGCGCGACGATGCGCTGGTCGTCGGCGCAACGGTCCGCCAGTGCGTGATCGAGCGCAATGCCGACGCCATCCGCAGCCTGCCGCTCATGAGCCGCGCGCTCAAGTGGGTCGGCCACGTGCAGACACGCAACCGTGGCACGGTCGGCGGCTCGATCGTGCATGCCGACCCGTCGGCGGAAATCCCGCTGGTGGCCTGCGTGCTCGACGCCACGCTGGTGCTGCAGGACGCTTCGGGGCAAAGCGAAGTCTCGGCCCGCGAGTTCTTCTTCGCACCGATGGTGACGGCGATCGCGCCGGAGCAGTGCCTTGCGGAAATCCGCTTCCCGGTGTGGAAGGCGGCGCGCCTCGGCTGTTCGTTCGAGGAGGTCAGCATCCGCCATGGGGACTTTGCGCTGGTCTCGGCCTGCGCGCAGGTCGCGCTCGATGCGGATGGCAAGTGCACGCAGGCGGCGCTTGGCATCGGAGGGGCTTCGCCCTTCCCGCATGCGCTGCCTGAAATCGGTGCGATGCTCGAAGGCAAGGTGCTGGACGAAATGCTGATCGAGGACGCGGCCACGGCGGTGGCCGACCTGATCGATCCCGACGGCGACCTGCACGCGACGGCGGAGTACCGCCGGTTCCTCGCGCGCATGCTGGCCCTGCGCGTGCTGAAGGCCGCGACCCAAGACGCGCTGAAGAAGGCTGCCAAATGAGCGAAAAACTGTATCCGGTGTCGATGACGGTCAATGGGACGCTGCGCACTGCCGAGGTTCCCTCGCGACTCACGCTGGTCGATTTTCTGCGCGACACGCTGCGCCTCACTGGCACGCACGTGGGATGCGAGCACGGCATCTGCGGCGCGTGCTCGGTGATCCTCGACGGAGCGCCGGTCCGCTCCTGCCTGATGTATGCAGTGCAGCTCGACGGCTGTTCCGTGACCACCATCGAAGGCCTCACGCGCCCCGACGGGACCCTGAGCGTCCTGCAGGACGCATTCTGCGAAGCGCACGGCCTGCAGTGCGGCTACTGCACGCCCGGCATGATCGTCGCGTCCCACGCGCTGCTGGAATCCAACCCGAGCCCCAGCGAGGCCGAGATCCGCGACGCGATCGGCGGTAACCTGTGCCGCTGCACCGGCTACCAGCAGATCGTCGATGCCGTGCAGCTGGCGGCAGAAAACATTGCGAAGGGCGCCAAGTGAGCGGCTACAAGTACATAGGCACCAAGCGCCGCACCAAGGAAGACCCGCGCTTCGTCACCGGCCGCGGGCACTACGTGGCTGACATCGCGCTGCCCGGCATGAAGCACGTCGCGCTGGTCACGAGTCCGCATGCCTCGGCGCGCATCAAGGCGATCCGCACGGACAAGGCGCTGGCGATGCCCGGCGTGCACTACGCGCTGACCGGCGAGGAACTCTGCGCCAATGTCGACCCGCTGTATGTCGGCGTCGACGCGCCCAAGGTGGCGCGCTACCCGCTTGCGCGAGGCGTCGTGCGCTATGCAGGCGAGTGGGTGGTCGCCGTGGTCGCCGATTCGCGCGCGCTGGCCGAGGACGCCGCCGAGCGCATCGAGATCGACTACGAGCCGACCGACTATGTGCTCGATCCGGAGAAAGCCATCCTCCCCGGCGCGGTGCTGGTGCACCCGGAGCACGGCAGCAACATCCTCTATCGCCGAACGTTCACCTGGGGCCCGGTTGCAGAGGATTTTGCCAAGGCCGAACACAAGCTGGCGTTCCGCGTCCGCTGGGGTCGCAGCGCGACGGTGCCGATCGAGACCTTCGGCATCGCGGCGCAGTGGGATCCGGGCACGCAACTGCTCGACATCTGGGCGTCGATCCAGATGCCCAAGTACCCGGACCAGCTCGCCAAGGCGCTGCGCCTGCCCGGCAATAACGTGCGCGTGCATTTCGACGTGGACGTTGGCGGAAGCTACGGCGTGAAGCGCGGCATCAAGCACACCGTGCTGGTGGGCTACCTCGCGATGAAGCTCAGGCTTCCGGTGCGCTTCATCGAGGACCGCCTGGAAAACATGCGCGGCGGCGACATGCACGGCCCGGACCGCAGCTTCGACATGCAGGTTGCGTTCGACACCGATGGCACGATCCATTCGCTCAAGATCCGGGCCATCGACGATGTGGGGGCCTACGCAGGCCGTTCGCCGCTGCAACTGGGCAAGCCGATCGGCGCGATCGTCGGGCCGTACCGGATCACCAGCGTGGAGTACGAGCCGATCTCGGTGCTGACCAACAAGACCGCGCAGGAAGCCGTGCGCGGTTTCGGGCAGGCGCCGACCAACTATGCCATCGAGTCGGCGGTCGACCGCGTGGCGCGACACCTCGGCATGGATCGCATCGAGCTGAGGAAGAAGAATTTCATCACCAAGGACCAGTTCCCCTACCTGATCCCGAGCGGCTCCACTTACGACAGCGGCGATTACCACACGGTGCTCGACAAGGCGCTGAAGGCGGTCGACTTCGCCTCGCTGCTTGCTGCACGGGACGAAGCGCGCAAGGCGGGGCGGCTGGCCGGCGTCGGCATTGCCACCTGCCTTGAGCCGTCGGGCGGCAACTCGGCGTTCGAGCCCCTGTTCAACCCCAAGAACGAGACCACCACGTGGATGGACTCGTGCCTGGTGCGCGTCGATATTTCCGGTGCGATTACCGGCGTGATGAACACCTCGACCGCCGGGCAGGGGCACGAGACGCTGGTGTCGACCGTCCTCGGCGAGATCCTCGAGCGCGACCCGGACACGATCCGCGTGGTGCATGCCGATTCGCTGAACGCGCTGCCTTCGAACAGCCCGGTCGGCAGCCGCATGGCGATCATGCTTGGCGGTGCAGCCGCGGGCGCCGCAAAGAAGGTCAAGGCCGCGCTGATGGCGATTGCCGCTCACAACCTCGGCGTCGCCGAGGAAGGGCTCGAGTATCGCGACGGCAACATCACCGCGAAGGCCGACCCGGAAAAAACACTGTCGTGGGACCAGCTCGTCGAGATCGCGCACCGCAAGTTCCACAAGCTGCCGGCGGGCCTGGAGCCCGGCCTGCAGGCCAAGTTCGTCTGGGAGGTGCCCACCGGCGGCGGCCTGCCGACGGCGGACGGACGCATCCAGATGTACCCGTGCTACTCGTTCGAGGCGCACCTCGTGCTGGTCGAGGTCGATCCGGCCACGGCCCAGCCGAAAATCCTGCGCTACCTCTGCGGGCACGACTGCGGGACCATGATCAACCCGGCCATCGTGCACGGCATGACCTACGGCGGGATCGCCCATGGCATCGGCGCGGCGCTGTACGAAAAATTCGCGTTCAGCGACAACGGCCAACTGGCCAGCCAGACCTTCATGGATTACCTTATGCCCAGCGCGCTGGAGGTGCCTGCGATCGACATCGTCGACCACTGCACACCGTCGCCGCTGACCGAGTTCGGGCAGAAGGGTTCAGGGGAAGCCGGTTACCTCGGCGCCCCCGCGGCGATCGCGAACGCGATCAACGATGCCCTCCATCCGATCGGGGCATCGATCGACGAGCTGCCCATGACGCCGCTCGCGATCTGGACACAACTACAAGGAGGCAGGTCACCATGAGCAGAACAGTCAAGCTGTTGGGCGCGCTTATCACGTTGAGCGCGCTCGGCCTATCCGCAGGCAGCGCATTTGCGCAGGCCTGGCCCACCAAGCCTGTGCGCGTGATCGTGGCGCTGCCGCCCGGCAGCGGCACCGACATCACCGGGCGTGCGGTGGCCGCCAGCCTCGCCGCGCAGACCGGCCAGCCTTTCGTCGTCGAGAACCGCCCCGGCGGCAGCGGCAGCATCGCGATGAACCTGACGGCCAAGGCCGACCCGGACGGCTACACGATCCTGGTCATGTCCTCCTCATGGACCGTCACGCCGTCGACCGTCCCGAGCCTGCCCTACGACACGCTCAAGGACCTCGCGGGCGTAACCATGCTGGCCGACATCGCCAATGCGCTCGCCGTGCGTGCGGACCGCGACGTCAAATCCGTGAAGGACCTGATTGCCGCGGCCAAGGCCAATCCCGGCAAGATGAACGCGGCCGTGATAGGCGCGGGCAGCGCCACGCACCTCACCACCGAGCGATTCCGGCTTTCTGCCGGCATCGACGTGATCTCGGTGCCGTACAAGGGCACGCCCGAGGCGCTCACCGACGTGCTGAGCGGGAGGGTCGACTACTGCTTCTGCCCGATCGGCAACGTGATGCCCATGGTCAAGGACGGGCGCCTGCGCGCGCTGGCGGTCAGTTCGAAGCAGCGCGCGTCCACGCAGCCCGACCTGCCGACCACCGAGGAGGCCGGCGTGCCGAACTCGGCGCAGCCGTTCTGGGTCGGCATGGGCGTGCCGGGGAAGACGCCGCGCGACATCGTCGCGAAGCTCCACGCCGAGACGGTCAAGGCGCTCAATTCCCCGGAGATCAAGGCGCGCTGGGTCAGCCTGAACCAGGACGTGCGCATCTTCACGCCGGAGGCCTTCGATGCGTTGCTTCGCGAGGAAGTGGTGTCCAACGCCAAGCTCGTGAAGGACGCCAACATCAAGGCGAACTGAGGGCGGAAGGTCACTGCGATGCACGAGCATGCCTGCGACATCGCAGTGGTAGGGCACGGCGCCGCGGGGCTCGCTGCGGCGCTTGCTGCGGTCGAGGCGGCGCCTGGCGCACGCATTGCGGTGCTCGAGCGCACCGACGAGGCCGACGCCGGCGGCGGGTCGCGCTGGAGCCCCTCGAACATGCGCCTCAAGTCGACGGCCGAACTTGCTCCTGGGTTCGAGGCCGACATGATGGCCGCCAGCGGCGGCCGAGGCGACCGTGACTACTTTCGCCGCCTCGCCGAGGAAGCGGCACCGACGCTCATGTGGGTCGAGCAACACGGCGTGGCATTTCACTCCCCCGGGTATTACCTGAGTTCCGGACCGCCGCGCATCCAGCCCGTGGGCGGCGGCGCAGCGATTGTTGCGGCACTCTCAAAAGCGGCGAAGACAGCGGGTGTCGAATTCCATTACGGTTGTCGAGCCGAGTCGCTGGCCCGCACTGCTGCGGGTGCGATTGCCGGGGTGCATGCGTTTGCCCCCGACGGGACGAAGCGCCGTTTTTCTGCTCGATCGGTCGTGCTGGCGAGCGGTGGGTTCCAGGGCAGCGGTGCGATGCTCGCCGAACATTTCGGCGCCGGCGGCGAAAGCCTGGTGCCGATCTCCAAGGGCTCCGGCTTCAACGCAGGCGAGGGCATCCGCATGGCGCTCGAAGCGGGCGCTTCGGCCTCCGGCGACTGGTCAGGGATGCACAGCGAGCCGGTGGATCCGCGCAGCACCGGGCCTGCTCCGGTGGTACTGGTCTACCCCTACGGCATTGTCGTCGACACAGCGGGCAGGCGCATGTTCGATGAAGGCCGCGGCCTCGTCCACGAAACCTGGGAAGAGTATTCGCGTGCGATCCATTTCCAGGCGCCCGGCCGGAAGGCCTGGGCGATCCTCGACGCGCACCTTCGCGATATTGCGGGTTACGAGCGGGCGATACGCTCCGAGGTGCCGCCCGTCGAAGCGGCGACGCTCGAGGAACTGGCGGCGAAGACCGGGATCTCGCCGCAAGGGCTTGCGCAGACCGTTGCGGCCTTTAACGCTGCGTGCACGGGCGATCCTGCACGCTTCGATGCGACGCGGACCGATGGCCTTGCCGCAGCCGCCCGGCTCATGCCCCCGAAATCCCACTGGGCACGCGCGCTGTCGCAGCCGCCTTTTCTCGCCTACCCTCTCATCGGCGCGATCGCCTATACATTTGGCGGCGTGGCCACCGACACCGAGGCGAGGGTGCTCGGCCCGAATGGGCCGATCCGCGGACTGTATGCCGCGGGCGAGATCACCGGGCACTTCTACGTCTCCGCGCCCAACGCGGTGGCCGTCCTGCGCGCGCTTGTGTACGGTCGGATCGCCGGCCGCGCGGCCGCCGCGCAACTCCACTCTGAATCCACCTAGAAAAAGGCACGCACGATGATCATCGACATCCATGCGCATTACCTCCCGCGGCTCATCTATGAGCGCTTCGACGCCGAGCACAAGGCGTTTCCGGGCGTGACGCTGAAGCGGGAAGACAAGGCCTTTCGCATGCAGTTCCCGGGAGGCGAGCTGACCCGCCCGATCTCGCCCAACCTCTCGGACCTTGACCACCGTCGCGCATGGATGGACAAGAACGGCATCGACCACCAGTTGGTCGGCGGCTGGCTGGACAGTTTCGGCTACGAGCTCCCGGCGCAGGAGGGCCTCGCGTGGAGCCGGTTCATCAACACCTGCATGCAGGAGTCGCTCAAGGCGGAAACACGCTTCACGCCGCTCGCCACCGTGCCGCTGCAGGACGGCAAGCTTGCAGCGCAGGTGCTCGGCGAGGCCATGGAGGCGGGCTTCGGCGGCATCATGATCGGCACGCTGCCCAATGGCCAAGGGGGCAACCTTGATTCGCCCGACCTCGATCCGTTCTGGCAGGCGGCCTCCGACCTCAAGGCCGGCGTGTTCCTCCACCCGATGTTCCTCTGCGGCGAGCCGCGCCTCTCCGACTACGATCTCGTGAATGCCATCGGACGCGTGGCCGATACGTCGATCGCCGTGGCGCGCCTGCTGCACTCGGGCCACCTGCTCAAGTACAGCGGCGTGAAGCTGGTCATCTCGCACGGCGGCGCCGCGCTGCCTTACGTGCTGGGGCGTCTCGCGCGAAACTTCACCATCGCGCGGGGCAAGTATGCCGATCCGCGCAAGGGGTTTGAGGCGTTGTATTTCGACTCTGTCGTGTTTGATCGCGATGCCTTCGAATTCCTCGCCGGCAAGGCCGGTCCTGGCAAGATCATGCTCGGGTCCGACATGCCGTTCCCGATCGGTGACCTCGAACCTCAGAAGCTGGTTCATGCGGCGCACATGGACGAGGCCGAACGCCAGGCCGTCCTCGAAGGCACCGCGAAGAAGGTCTTCCGTGTGCGTCCCGATTGCTGGTGCAAGGCCTGACATGGCGCTCGAACTCAAGGGCGAGCAGACGCTCAAGGTGGGGCAGGCGAAGCTCTGGGCACTCCTCAACGACCCAGAGGTGCTTGCAAAGACGATTCCCGGCTGCAATACGGTGCGGGCGCTGGGTGATGACCGCTACGAGATGGGGCTCAAGCTGCAGGTGGCCAACGTTTCCGGTGAGTACATGGGCAGCGTCGCGATCACCGAAAAGAAGGAGCCCTCGCACTATGTCCTGGCGGTCGAAGGGCAGGGCTCGATCGGGTTCATGAAGGGCAGCGCAGCCTTCGACCTCGTGCCCAAGGGCGACAACGAAACGCTGCTCCTTTATGCGGGCAGTGCGGAAGTCGGCGGCGTGGTCGCGGGTGTCGGGCAGCGGGTGCTGTCGGGCGTGGCGAAGTACATGGTCGGGCGGTTTTTCAAGGCTTTGGAGAAGCACATCGCCGACAATCCCTGAGCCGGCGCTAAAGCGGCACGACCAGCAGCACGTCGATGCAGCGGGAGTCGAGGATCACGCGGCGCGCCTTGAAGAGCGGCGCGCCGTCTTCGATGACGATGCGGTCGAGGTACTTGCCGGTGGCAAAGAGCGAGGCCTCGCCGTTCTCCATGGTGCGGAACACGCTGAAATTGGCGCGCGAAGCGTAGGCGCCGGGCGATGCCTCGCGGATGTCCGGCCGGCCCAGGATGTGGCAGAAGACCTGCGGCTCGTAGACGTTGGCCGTCCTCAGCGCAAGCATCCGGTCCTGCATCATGCCGCGCCCCTCGCACAGCATCAGCCCGATCGGGTAGCCGGCCTCGAAGTTCTCGCGGGTGGTGATCTGGTAGAGGCCGTCCGCTGCAAAGTATGCGGGCCAGCCATCGGTCAGCCCGTCATCCAGGTTGTGGGCGTAGTCGGTCAGGAAAGCGTCGATGCGCTGGAAGGTCGCGGGGTCAATGGCCGCCATCTCAGTGGAATCCCATGATGCTGCGGTACCCGTGCCAGAACCCGCGCACCGAGGCTTCCGTAGCGCGCGAGGATTCGTTCGACTCGGCCACCTTGCCGCCCATCTCGATGAACGCCTTCGCTTCCGGGCTGGTCGCCGTGCCGCGCTGGACGAATTCGTTGATGCAGCCGTCCTCGAGCGACACCAGCCCGGCCGCGCCGGTGAGGTTGCCCTGCATGACGCGCATCTGCGACTGGGCCTCGGTGTCGCGTTCGTAGCCGAGGAACACCCAGTACAGCTCGGTCTTGTCCACGCCGCGTGGCACGAAGTAGCGCACCGCAAGCGAATTCAGCGTGAAGTGCACCACAAGCGTGGGGAACACGGTCTGGATGCTGTGCGTGATGCCGTCGTCGAACTCGTCCCAGGCGTTGAGCAACTGCGGCCCGGCCAGCTGCGATTCATACTGCCCCGAGTGGACGGTCTCGTATTCCTTCTCGGCCTGGAGCGTCGCGCGCTTGGTGTAGCTGATGTGGTGCCACTTCTTGTCCGACAGGATGATGCCGCCGTCCATGTCGAGGCGGTTGACCTTGAAGGTCGTGTAGAAGGTGTGCAGCAGCGTCGCGTGGTAGGAGTCGCGCACGTTCTCCGCATACAGCTTCCAGTTGTTGTGGATCATCTGGCTGTGCACGCCGAGGATCTTGAGCGGCCGGCCGAGGTTGCGGTCGAGGAACTTCGACATGGGCGCGCCGAGATACTGGTCGAGCGGCTCGGTCTCTTCCGAAAACGTGCCGAACACGAGGCCGCAGAAGGTGGCGACGCGCAGCGGCTGCAGGCGGTGCTTCGAGGCGTCGAAGTCCTCCGGCATCCCCCCCTTGCCCTTCAGTCCATTGCGGAAGGCCACTGTCTGGAGCTGGCCGTCGAGGCTGTAGTTCCACGCGTGGTAGACGCAGGTCAGCGACTCGCGGTTTTCCTTCTGCTTCAGGCACACCAGCGCGCCCTTGTGCGCACAGCGGTTGATCATCGCGTGAAGCTTCCCGTCCTGGTCGTGCGTGACGACCACCGGCGTCTCGCCCACCCATGTGGTGCGCACGTCGCCCGGTTTGGCCACGTCGACTTCCATGCAGAGGAAGTTCCAGATCGGGCCCTTGAAGATCTTTTCCTGCTCGAGCGCGTAGATCTCTGCGTCCGAGAACACGCGGAACGGCACGCGCGCAACACCGCCTTCGGGCCACGCGAGCGGTTCGCTCAGCGCGGCAACTGTGGTCTGGGTCATGATTCCTCCAATGGAGCCGGCATGCTACCCGGTCGACTTGCATCTCTCAATGCAATAGACTTTATTTCCTTTATCTTATTTTAAGATGAGCAAATGCAGAATCTCGACCTGAAGCTGCTGGCAGCCTTCCTCGCGGTGTTCGAAACGCGCAGCGTCGGCCAGGCCGCCCTGCGGCTGCACATGAGCCAGCCCGGCCTGTCCACGGCGCTGGGGCGGCTGCGGCGGCTGCTGGGCGACCCCCTTTTCGTGAAGACCCCGCGTGGCATGGAGCCCACCACGAGGGCGCGTGCGCTTTACGAGCCGGTGCGCGGCATCCTGGAGTCGGTCGAAACGGGCCTCTTCGTGAAGCCCGAGTTCGACCCGGCCACGTCGACGCGGGAGTTCCGCCTCGCGCTCTCCGACATCGGCGAGGGGATCTACCTGCCGCTCGCGTTGCAGGCGATCACGGCAGTCGCGCCGGGGGTGACGCTGCGCTCGGTGGCGCTGCCGCCCCGCCAACTGGAGGAGGCCATGGATTCCGGCGTGGTCGACCTTGCCGCAGGGTTCTTCCCGGACATCCGCACCGGCGAGTACCTTCACCGCCGCGTCGGCCTGCATTCCTTCGCCTGCATCATGCGCAGCGGCCACCCGTTGGCGAAGGAGAAGCTCACGCTGAAGCAGTTCACCGAATTGCCCCACGTCGTGATCGAAGCGTCCGGGCGCAGCCAGGAGGTGCTGGAGAAGTTCTTCCGCAGCCGGCGCATCCGCCGCCGGGTGGTGTTGCACACGCCGCACTTCATGAGCGTGCCGGTGATCGTGGCGAGCACGGATGTGGTGGCCACGGTCCCGCAGGCCCTGGCCGATTTCATCACCACCCAGCACGGCCTCACCCAGGTGCCGCTGCCCTTCGTGCCGCCGACCTTCCAGGTCAACATCCACTGGCACCGCAGCGTGAACAACGACCCCGGCAGCAAATGGCTGCGCGGGATGCTGTTCGCCAACATCCCGGTGCTGCAGGCGCGGGGATACGATCGCGGCGGGCGGTCGCAGAAGCGCGCCCGCGCCGGCTGAAGGACCTCTATTCGGGCTGTACGCCCGCCGCCCGGACCATTTCGCCGATGCTCTCCACGTCCGACCGGATGGCGGCGGCAAATTCGGCGGGGGTATTCGCCACCAGTTCGAGGCTCAGGGCATTGAGGTGCTTTTCGATGAAGTCCGGGCGCCGCGCAATCGTGGTGACGTCGTGGTTGATGCGTTCGATGATCTTCGGGTCGGTGCCGCCGGGGGCGAACATCCCGAACCAGATGATGGCCTTCAGGTACGGGTAGCCCGCTTCGGCGGCCGTCGGGACATCCGGAAACCTGCCGATGCGGGTCGGGGCGGTCAGCGCGATCGCGCGCATGCGGCCGGCGCGGACCATGGCCCCTGCCGCAGCCGGGCTGCCCACCGACACCTGCACCTCGCCCGACACCAACGCTGCGGTCGACGGCGCGATGCCCTTGTAGGGGATGTGCAGGAACTGCAGGCCCTCGCGCTTCGCAATGGTCTCGAGCACCAGGTGCGGATGGGTGCCTGGGCCGTAAGAGCTGTAGGCGATCTTGCCCGGCGAGCGCTTCACCACTTCGATGAGTTCGCGCAGCGTAGTGGCCGGAAAGGAGGGATGGACGAGGATGAACTGCCCCGACCGCGCGATCATGGTGATCGGTGCGAGGCTCTTTTCAGGGTCGTAGGGCAGCTTCTTGTAGAGGAAGCGATTGCCCACGACCGTCGGGTCGATGGTGGAAAGCAGCGTGTGCCCGTCCGGGGGCGCGGCCACGACCTTCTCGGTGCCGATGATCGAGCCCGCGCCGCTGATGTTTTCGACCACCACCGGTTGCTTCCATACCTGCGTGAGCTCGTACGCCATGGCACGGGCGAGGACGTCCGAGCTGCCGCCGGCCGGGTAGGGCACCACGACCCGGACCGGCTTGGTGGGGAAGGTGCCCTGCGCAAATGCGGCGGACGAAAGCAGCGCCGCGAGGAAGGAGAGGGCGATCTTGGGAAGGGTCATTGTGGCTCCAGGGAAAAGCGTTTCGGTGCCGCGCGCGTGCCCGACCCGCGCTGGGGCTGCATCGGGATCGCAAACCCCTGCTGGTGGCAGGCACGAGTGATGACCACGAACTTCCAGATGGTCCCGCCGATGACGGCGCCCAGCCCGGCCAGCGCGGCCAGCGATTGGGAGAGCGGGGCGATGGCGAGGCAAAGGAGGTACATCGCGAGCGGCGTGCCATGCGCGAACGCATGCACCCAGGGCGAGGCGCTTGCGAGGTCACGCCGTGAGAGCGGGCCGATGCCGGCCGCTTTTGCGCTGTCCACGTAGCAGCGCCACGCCCACGAGTTGACGATGACCAGCAGCAGGCCCGCGGGGGCCAGCACGCTGATCGGCGCCACCTGCATGGACGGGAACAGCGAGAGCAGCGCGAGCAGCCCGAGGCCCTCGGCGAGGCCGCTCGCGATGACCAGGGCGGGAATCAGCGGCGCGCGCCAGGCCGGGATGCCCTTGGACGCATACAGGATGCGCGCCTGGCAGAGCAGGAATCCCGCCGCCCCCAGCGCCAGCCAGACAAGTGCGCCATGGACGTACTGGGGCCATGCGTAGCTCACTGCGAGCGCCGCATAGATGAGCGCAACGCACCAGGTTTCCCGCGTCATCCACGACGACTGCGGCCGCAGCAGGACAAACAGGAACCGCACCTTGCGCCCGATCTTGAGGAACACGAAGAACAGGCCCACCGCCATCAGCGCCGCCGCAATGGTGTTGATCGCGCGCAGCCCTTCGGTCGCAACGAGGCCCACCGCGTGGGCGAACCACGCGGTGACCATCAGGCCCGAGGCCATGCCGCCGAGGATGAAGTTCATTGCCGCGCGGTAGTCCCAGAAGGTTTGCCGCTTGCCCACCAGAGGGTTGGTGGGGTCCGACTGGCGCTCGTCCTCGAGGTCGTCCGGGTCGGCCGCACGCCCCGGCGTCGCCTGCGGGACTTCATACAGGTATTTGATCTGCGGGTTGTTGCCCAGTTCGGCGTGCATCTGGAAGGAACGGTTGTCCTTCGCCAGCTGCGAGACGTTGCTCGCCGGATTGTTGAAGTCGCCGAAGCTGATCGCCTGGGTGATGCACGAACTCGCGCAGGCGGGCGTGACTTCCGGGTCCACGCCGGGGATGAGTCCGGTGATGGCGGCCGTGTCGATGCGTTCCACGCAGAAGGTGCACTTGTTGGCCACGCCGTAGCGGTCCTCGTGCGTGGTCTTCTTCTCCTGCTCAGTCTGGCCACCCGCGTAATAGCCTTCTTTCTCGTGCACGATGGTGCGCGCCTGGTAGGGGCAGGCCACCGCACACGAAGCGCAGCCGATGCACAGGTCGTAGTTCATCGTGACCAAGCCATCCTCACGCTGGCGCGTGGCGCCGGTCGGGCAGACCGGGACGCAGGAGGGCTCGGCGCAGTGCTGGCAGCCGGTAACGAGGAAGAGTCGCTCCACATTCGGAAAGCGCCCCTGCTCGACGTCCAGCACGCTGCGCCACTGCACGCCGGGCGGGGTGTCGTTGGAGTGCTTGCAGGCGATCGTGCAGGTCTGGCAGCCGACACAGCGGTTGAGGTCCACGATCATGCCGTAGCGCTTGGACGTGCCCATGGATCCGTCGGTTTTCAAGTCGTTGAGGTTCATGCCACCACCTTCTTCACGGATACACGCATGATGTCCGCGCCGCTGCCGGTCGCATCGGTGAGCGACACGGCAAGGTCGGTCAGCGAGTTCAGGCTCGCCACCCCGAAGTCCTTGGCCACGGGCGTGGCCCAGTGGTCGAACTGGCCGATCAGCAGCACGGTATCGGGCCGGATGCCTTCGCGCAGCGTCGCGCGGCCGCGTGTCGTGCCGCTGGCAGATTCGAGCACGATGGCATCGCCGTCGGCGATGCCGAGCTTTTTCGCGGTCGCGCGGTTGATGATCACGCCATCGTGGCCCGACACGTTCTGCGCCACCTCGCGGATCAGCGGCAGGCCCACGTTGGCGCCCCACGCGTACTGCATGCTGCGCGAGGTCAGCGCCCACAGCGGAAAGTCCTTGGGGTCGCGGCCCAGTTCGGTCGCGTAGTTCTCCCAGATGTCGGGAAAGGCGAGGTAGCCGGGCAGCGCCTCGTATTCCTTCAGCTGCGGGTTCCACCATTCGATGCCGACCTCGTGCAGGCGGCGCTCCAGCTGCTCGCCGTGGCGCTTGATGCGCTCCTGGTAGGGCATCTCGAAGCGCAGGCCCTCCTGCTTCATGCGCGGGTAGAGGTACCACTCCAATTGGGAAAACGGCCGGATCATGAAGCCCTTCTCGCTGAACCAGTCGATGCCGTGCACGTCGGCGCCGCCGGACACCTCGTGGCTGGCGGCCTTGGCCACCGCGTCCCAGATCTCCTTGGCGGCGTGGGGCACTTCAGGGTCCAGCGCGTAGTCGTAGCCTTCGCCGCGCAGCGCCATTGCTGCTGAGCCTCGGTTGATCGCCTCGTTGTATTTCTTCAGCAGGCCGGTACGCTTGGCCAGTTCGGTCGAGATATCGGTCATGTCCATGCAGTCGCCGGCGGGCTTGACCGCGGGCTGGCGCAGCGCCCAGCCCTGGTGGTGCCAGAACTGCTCGGCCGAGCCCGTGCCGCCGATCCGCGACATCTGCCAGCTTTCAAGGTCGGTGGCTTCCGGCAGGATTACGTCGGCCATCCAGTTGGACTCGTCCTGCGTGTAGCCGAATGCAAGCGTGAACGGGAATTCGGCGATGCGCTTGGCAACCTCGGGCGCGTTCCAGGACGAGATCGCCGGGTTGGTGCGGTAGCAGATCCACATTTCCGGCAGCGTCTGGCGCGGCCAGGGCTTGGGCGCCTTGTGCTGGAACAGCCATGGCAGGTGCGCGGGACCCAGCGCCGCCGACCATGGCGAGTTCGCCGCCAGCGGCACCAGCATCTTGTAGGCGTTGCGGATGTGGGGCTTCGACTGCCACTCGTCCTTCTTGGTGGAGTTGAACGGGTAGGTCATGAACCCGTCCTCGCCGTGCTTGGCGCTCTTCAGGCGGTTGTCCGCGGGGCGGTTGAGCCGGACCTTGGTGCCCATCGTTCCGCCCGGAACTTCCAGCGCGCCAACGAGGCACGCGAGCATCGTGCGGCCCCACATGGCCTGGTAGCCGCCCCAGCCGTTGTTCACTCCCTTGCCGAGCATCACGCCCACGGGGCGGTGCGGCAGGGTCACCCCTTCGATCGTGATGGTCGCGCCGATCTTCGCGTGCGCGACGAACTCGTCGGCGACGCGGCGGATGGTTTCCACGGGCACGTCGCACTCGGCCGCGGCCCACTCGGGCGTGTACTGGCGGATATGCTCGCGCATCAGTTCGAACGACGGTTGCGCCCCGACCGAGGCGTGTACCCAGCGCTCGCCGTCGGGGCCTTCCTCGTAGCCGGCGACCGTGTAGCGGCCTTCCATGGCCGCGTCGGCGATCGCTTCGTCGTAGGGCTTGGCTTTACCGTCGGCGAGGTCCCAGATCAGGGGCTTGCCGCTCGCGGTGTCGCGCAGGAAGTAGCCGTGCGGGCCGACGAGGTAGGGCGAGTTCGTGGTCTCCGTGAGGAACTTGACGTCGCAGACTTCTCGCCAGTTGCGCTCCAGCACGATGCGGTGGATCAGCGCATACATGAAGGCCGGGTCGGTCTTGGGCTTGATCGGCACCCATTCGCCCGAGAGGGCGCCGGTCACCGACAGGTGCGGCTCGACCTGGACGCGCTTCAATCCGCGCGAACGGGCGTCGGCCTGCCTCCAGACGCCAGAGACGCCCCCCGAGGCCTCGTTGTTGCTGCCGAAGTTGATGATGTAGTCGCAGTTGGGCGAGTCCACCACGACCGTGAACGCGCGGTGCCAGAACTCGCCGTAAAGGTGCTCCGAGTGGAAGCACTTCGCGCCCTGGCCGGAGCCGTAGCCCTGGTCCAGCACGCCCCACGCCGAGAGGAAGGCCGGGAAGGTGCCCATGTAGCGCGTGGGCGTGCCGCCGCCGCCGAAGCTCGCGGCGAGGCGCGGGTAACCCTCCTCGTCGCGCATGCCCTTGGCCTGGATCTCGTTGAGTTTGCCCGCCACGATGTCGAGCGCCTCGTCCCACGAGATCTCCACGAAGCCCGGGTCGTGCTCCTTGCCCTTTTTCGGGTTGGTGCGCTTCAGCGGCCGGGTGATGCGGTTCGGGTTGTAGGTCTTTTGCACCAGGCCGTAGGCCTTCACGCAGATGCGCCCGCCCGCGGGGTGCACCCCGTCGAGGTCGAAGTTCGGCGTCATGCGCAGCGCCACCCCGTCCTTGACCTCGACCTTGAACAGGTCCGGGCCGCACACGCACTGGTTGCAGTACAGCGGCACCATCTTGCTCTGGCCGGGGACGGAGGTCTTCGGGGCTTCTGCGTTCATTGCGGGTTCCGGGGACGAATTATTTGCCGAGGGCGGCGACCTTGGCGGCCTTGGCGTCGAGCCTTTCCTTCTGCTTGGCGAGGTCGACGATGAAGCGCGTGTGCTTGGCCTTGCCCACCAGGTCGAGCACGTCGCGGACCTCGACCTCGAAGTTCACGCGGCGGCCCTCGATGCCGGTGACGGTCGCGGTGACGTCGACCCACATGTCGCGCAGCGTCGGTCCCAGGTGGTCGATCTCGACGCGGGCACCGACGGAGTTTTCCTCGGGCGCGAGGTACTCGCCGAGGAAGTCCTTGCAGGTGATTTCCACGTCGCGAACCATCATCGGCGTGGCATACACGCGCAGCGCCTCGCCCATGAAGCCGATAGTGCGCTCGGTGTCCACCACCACGCGCACGGTCTTGGTCATGCCAACGGTCAGTCCGGGTTTCATTCGATCTCTCCTTAAACGGTGGTCCTGCGCAGTTCCTGCTTGAGTATCTTGCCCATCGCACTTTTGGGCAAGGCTTCGACGAACCTCACCCGCCGCGGGATCTTGTAGCCGCCGATGCGGCCGCGGCAGTGCGCGATGATTTCCTCCTGGGTCAGCGTGCGGCCCGGCGCGGGCACGATCACCGCGCACAGCGCCTCGCCAAAGCGCTCGTCGGGCAGGCCGATTACCGCCACCTCGTGTACGCCGGGGTGCTGGTAGATCGCGGCCTCCACCTCGGATGTGTAAACGTTCTCGCCGCCGGTGATGATCATGTCCTTCTTGCGGTCGAGCACGAAGAGGTAGCCCTCGGCATCAAAGCGCCCCACGTCGCCGGTGCGGAACCACCCGTCGCGGAATGCTTCCTGGGTCTCGCGCGGCCGGTTGTGGTAACCGGTGGCCACCTGCGGGCCGCGCACCAGGATCTCACCCGACTCGCCGGGCGGCAGTTCGCTGCCGTCTTCGCCGACGATGCGCACGTCCGTGCAGGCAATCGGGCGGCCGCCGGCGCGCAGGATCTCCTCGCGGCCGGCCAGCGCCTTGGCGTGGTCGTGCTCGTCGAGGATGGCCAGCACCGGGGAGGTCTCGGTCAGGCCGTAGACCTGCTGCATGGCCACGCCCGGGAAGGCGTCCATGGTGCGCCGGATCCATTCCGCCGCCATGGGCGAGGTGCCGTAGCTGATGATCCGCAGTGTGCGGATGTCGTGCTTGCCGAACGCCGGGTCCTGCAGGATGCGCAGGATCATCGTAGGCACGAGGCTGCCGATGGTGATGCCGTACTCCTCGATCGCCTGCAGCACGCCCGCCGGGGTGAACTCCGGCAGGTAGACGTGGCATCCCCCGTGCATCGTCAGGCAGGTGGCCTTGAGGTCGGTCGAATGGAACATCGGCGACACGTGCAGGTAACTGTCTTGCGCACGGACGGCCATGATGTGCGCAAGCTGCATCGCGTTCGCCACGACGTTCCTGTGCGAGATGCGCACCCCCTTGCCGCGCCCGGTCGTGCCGCCGGTGTACAGCAGGATCGCGTCGTCGCCTTCCGCGGGGTCGGCGGGGCTGATGGGAGCGGCCGCATCGCGCAGCGCGTCGTAGTTGGTCAGCCCCCCGCCCGCCTGCCCCGAGAGCAGGAAGGCGCGGCCGCGCCATGCGTCCAGGGGGGCGCCGTCGAGCAGCGCGGAGAAATGCGGCTCGACCGCCAGCGCCTTGCACCCGGCGTCCTCGAGCAGTTCCGCGATTTCGGGGGGCGCGAGGCGGAAGTTCACCGGCACGGGCACCACCCCGGCCCAGTAGCACGCGTAGATCAGCTCGGCCTGGCGCACGGAGTTGCGCGCAATGATGCCCATGCGCTCGCCGGTGGCGAGGTGTAGCGTATGGCGCAGCATGCCGGCGGCGCGCGCAATGCGCGTGATCCAGGTTGCCCAGTCGAGGTTGCCCGCAGGATCGAGGATCGCCGGGTTGTTCCCGTGCAGGCGCGCAGTGCGCTGCAGGAGGGTGGGCAGTGTGAGCATTCGGGTGCGGTCGGGAGCGTCTTTCGGGACGCCAACTATACGATCCATTGCCGCCGGCAGGGCACATCAGTTTCGATCCGGGAGCGGAATGTTTCGCAGTCGCCGGGCCGCAGCCGCAGCCAACTGATCTAAGATGGCCGCCGCGGCGCTCGCGACCCCCACCTGCGGTCGCCTGGCAGCGCCGTCCCAGGAGGCCACAGCATGAGCTTCACACGTTGGAGGAAATCACTATGAGCAAGCGCAAGGACATCGCCGTCATCGGCTACGGCGAGACCAAGGTCACGCTGAAAGGCGGCCGCAGTTCCTACGACCTCGCGGGCGAGGTGCTGGAGCAGATACTCAACCAGACCGGCATCGACAAGGACAAGATCGACGGCCTGTCCATCGCCGAGACGATGAGCGAGACGCAGAACCCCTTCTGGGGCGTGTACATGTCCGAGATGCTCGGGCTGTCGCCGTCCTGGATGCAGCTGAACGGCCTCGGCGGCACGTCCGGCATCGGCGGCATCGCGCGCGCCGCCGCCGCGATCCGCGACGGCCTGTGCGAGACGGTGTTCGTCCTCGCGTCGGACGCGCAGTCCTCCGGGCGCAACCCCGAGCAGGGCGCGCAGCGCGGCGAATTCCAGTACCCCATCGGCCTGCGCGGCCCGGTGGGCGCGTTCGGCCTGATCACCCAGCGCTACAAGTACCAGTACGGGCTGGATGACCGGGCGCTGGCCAAGCTCGCGGTGACCCAGCGCAACCATGCGCTGATGAACCCGAACGCGGTCGACAAGCTGCAGAAACCGCTCACGGAAGCCGACTACCTGAATTCCAAGTACGTGTCGGAACCCTTGCGCATGCTCGATTCGGTCATGGTCTGCGACGGCGCCAACGGCGTGCTCGTGACCTCGACCGAGAACGCCAAGAAGCTCGGCGCGAAGAAGATGGTCCACCCGGTCGGCTACGGCGAGATCAGCAACTTCAAGGTTGCGGAGCCGCTTGCCGACATCACCGTGTCGGGCTTCTCGGTCGCCGGCCCCAGGGCGCTGAAGCAGGCGGAGATGACGGCGAAAGACATCCGCATGATCATGCCGTACGACGACTTCCTCATTGCGCTGATCATCACGCTCGAGGACATCGGCTTCTGCCCCAAGGGCAAGGGCTGCGAGTTTGTGATGAACACCGACCTTTCGCACCTCGGCACGCTGCCCCTCAATACCTCGGGTGGCCAGATCTCGGCGGGCCAGCCGGGTCTCGCCGGCGGCGGCCTCAACCTCGTCGAGGGCGTGCGCCAGATGTTCGGCGAAGCCGGCGCGCGGCAGGTCTCCGACCCGCGCAACTGCATGGTCACCGGCATCGGTGTCATTCCCTACGGCCGCAACTGGGGCGTCTCCGGCGTCCTCGTCATGGAGCAATCATGAGCGAACAAGCAAAGGCAGCACCCGCCAAACCCGAGGTGAAGAAGATCCCGCGGCCCCTGCCGCGCCCGAACACCTACATGGACACCAAGCCGTTCTGGGACGCGGCGAAGAACGGCAAGCTGGTCATCCAGTACTGCAAGGACACCGGCAAGCCGCAGTTCTTCCCCCGCCCGGTCAGCATGGCCAACGGCAAGCGCAACCTCGAGTGGCGCGAGGTCTCCGGCCGCGGCACCGTGTACAGCTATACCAACACGTTCAGCGCCTGGCCCGGCCATGAGGACCGCGTCCCGTACATGGTCGCGCTGGTCGAGCTCGAGGAAGGCGTGCGGATGCTGTGCAACCTCTTCAACGTAAAGGCCGAGGACGTGAAGATCGGCATGCCGGTCAAGCTGTACTGGGAGAAGCTGTCGGAAGACATCAACTACCCGGCCTTCCAGCCCGCCTGACGGGCGGCGCATGAAGCTGGCGGCTTTCCTCGCGGCCCACGCCCTGGCCACGCCGGGGAGCGAGGCCGTGGTCGCAGTAGGAAATGCGGGCGACGTGCGCCTCAGTTTCAGCCAGGTCGACGAGCAGTCGACCCGGCTGGCTTGCGGCCTCGCCTCGCGCGGCATCGCCGTCGGCGATCGCGTGGCCATTGCCCTTGCCAACCGCGCCGAGTTTGTTGTCGCCTTCATGGGCGTGGTCAAGGCCGGCGCCATTGCGATCACCCTGAATCCCAAGCTGTCCCCGCCGGAGGTGGCCTATATCCTCGGCGACGCCACGCCCAAGGCGCTGGTGCTGGAGGACGAAACGCGGGTGCTGCTGTCGAAGGCGGGCCCGTTGCCTTCGTTGCGCCTGTGCGTGGATGCGCCCGCGGAGGGCGAGGACTCGTTTGCGGACCTCATCCGAGTAAGCACCATGGACCTGCCCGAGGTCCCGCCCGAATTCGACGACTGCATGATCTCGTACACCTCGGGCACGACCGGCAAGCCCAAGGGCGCGATCATCACGCAGGCCAACTACATCATGCTGGCCGCCTATATCAACGGCCTGCAGTGGAATCTCACCCCGGCCGACCGCATCCTCGCGACCACGCCGCTGGCGCACCGCTCCGCATTCCAGCGCCTGCTCAACATGGTGTGCGCGGGGGCGAGCCTGGTGGTGATGCCGCGCTTCGACGCAAAGGAAGCCGCGCGCATCATCGAGAAGGAAGGCATCACGCTGATGGGCATGGTGCCGACCGTGGGCCGCATGTTGCTGCCGGAGATCGAGGCGGCACCGGAGCGCTTCCGCACGCTGCGCGCCGCGGTGGTGACGGGCGAAGCCTTCCCCGTTGAGGTGAAGCAGCGCCTCCTGCGCGTGCTGCCGAAGCTCGAACTGCATTCGTTCTTTGCCATGACCGAGGTCGGCGCGATCACCAACCTCGGGCCGTCCGAGCAGTTCGACAAGGGGGCGTCCGTCGGGCGCGTGAACCCCGGCGTGGAACTCAAGCTCGTCGACGACAAGGGCGCGCGGGTCCCGGTCGGCGACACCGGCGAGATCCTTGTGCGCTCCGGCCCGCCGGGCAGTTGCCTCACGATGCGCGGTTACTACAACAACCCCGAGGCCACGCGCGAGGCGATCGACAACGGCTGGGTGAAGACCGGCGACCTCGGGCGCTTCGACGCGGAAGGCTACCTCTACATCGTGGACCGCAAGAAGGACATGGTGCTTTCCGGCGGCTACAACATCTATTCCAAGGAAGTCGAGGCCGCCATCATGGGCGTGCCCGGCGTGCATGACGTGGCCGTGGTCGGCGTGCCCGACGCAGTCTACGGAGAGGCGGTGGCCGCCTTTGTCGAGACCCATCCCGGGCAGTCCGTGGCGGCCGAGATCATCATCGAGCACTGCCGCGAGACCATCGCCAGCTACAAGAAGCCCCGTTACGTACGGTTCGTCAATGCGTTGCCGAGGAACAGCACGGGCAAGGTGCTGAAGTACGAACTGCGGCAGGGCTTTACCGTCGCCGAAGGCTGAGCCATGGACCTGAACTATTCCCCCGAAGAACGCGCCTTCCGCGACGAAGTGCGCGGCTGGCTCGACGCCAACCTGCCCGCCGACCTCAAGGAGCGCGTCGCGAATTTCGCGGTGCTCACCAAGGAAGAGACCCAGCGCTGGCACGGCATCCTCTCGAAGAAGGGCTGGGTCGCGCCCGCATGGCCGGTGGAGTGGGGCGGCACGGGCTGGAACGTCGTTGAGCGCTACATCTTCGAGGAGGAGTGCGGCTACGCAGGCTGCCCGCAGCTCCCTGCGCTCTCACTGATGATGTGCGCGCCGGTATTGATCCGCTACGGCACCGAGGCGCAGAAGAAGCGCTTCCTGCCGCGCATCCACGACGGCCGCGAGTCCTGGTGCCAGGGGTACTCGGAGCCTGGCGCAGGGTCTGACCTTTCGGCGCTGAAAACCAAGGCCGTCCGCGAATCTACTGCCTCGGGCGACCACTACATCGTCACCGGCCAGAAGACCTGGACCACGCACGCGCAGTGGGCCGACTGGATGTTCTGCCTCGTGCGCACCGGCAGCGACAGCCCCAAGCAGCAGGAGGGCATCTCGTTCCTGCTGATCGACATGACATCACCGGGCATCACCATCCGGCCGCTGATCCTGATGGATGGCAGCCACGAGGTGAACGAGGTGTTCTTCGACAAGGTCCGCGTGCCGGTCGAAAACCTCGTGCACGAGGAGGGCAAGGGCTGGACGGTGGCCAAGTACCTGCTGGGTTACGAGCGGATGAACCAGGGGCGCATCGGCATCGCCAAGCGCACGCTGGCCAAGCTGAAGGACTACGCGCGCGAGGCCGTGAAGGACGGCCGGCCGCTCATCGAGGACGTGCGCTTCCGCGACCGCATGGCGCGCGTCGAGGTGGAGCTGATGGCGCTGGAACTCACCAACCTGCGCATGCTCGACCAGATGCGCCGCAGCGGCCGCCCGCCGGGCGCAGAGGTGTCGATCCTGAAGATCCGCGGCACCGAGATCCACCAGACGCTTGCCGAGCTGTTCGTGCAGGCCGCCGGGCCCTTCGCCCAGCCGCTGGTGCCGCTCGAGGCGACGGACGAGTTCGACGATTTCCAGGACTTCGCCGCCGCGCTGATGCCCAAGTTCCTGAACCTGCGCAAGATGACGATCTACGGCGGATCCAACGAGATCCAGCGCAATATCATTGCCAAGATGATCCTGGGACTATGACCCCGGGGCCTACCCCAAGGAGACAGACATGCAGCTCAAAGCGCTCTTAGTTTCGGTTTTCCTCGTGTTGTCCGGCACGGCTTTCGCGCAGGCGTGGCCCACCAAGCCGGTCAAGATCATCGTGCCGTACCCGCCGGGCGGGGTCACGGACCTCTTCGCGCGCGTGCTCGGCCAGCAGATGCAGGAGTCGCTCGGCCAGCCCGTGCTGGTGGAGAACAAGCCCGGCGCGAGCCAGATGGTGGGCGCGATGATGGTCGCCAAGGCGCCCGCCGACGGCTACACGCTGCTGGTGGGCAGCATCACCAGCCTCGCGATGAACGCCTACACGCAGAAGAACATCCAGTACGACCCGGTCAAGGACTTCGCGCCGGTGTCGCTCGGCATGACGATGCCGATGTTCCTGGTGGTGAACCCGACCACGGTGCCGGTCAACAACGTGAAGGAGCTTATTGCGCTCCTCAAGGCGAACCCCGGCAAGTTCACTTTCTCCACCACCGGCAACGGCGGCTCCACCCACATGGCGGGTGAATTGTTCAAGATCATGACCGGCACCGACATGACCGCGATTCCGTACAAGGGGTCGGCACCCGGCATCGCCGACATCGTCGCCGGCCAGGTGCACCTCTCCTTCGATCCGGGCTCCTCGACGATGCCCTACTTCAAGACCGGCAAGCTCAAGCCGCTCGCAGTCACCGGCCTGAAGCGCTTCTCGCTGATGCCCGACCTGCCCACCGTGTCCGAGGCCGGCGTGCCCGGGTACGAGTCGGTGGTGTGGTTCGGCATCGTCGCCACGGGCGGCACGCCGCCGGCGGTGACGGCGAAGCTCTCGCAGGAGATGGGCCGGATCCTCAAGCAGCCCGCCAACGTGGAAAAGTTCGCTACGTTCGCCATCGACCTCACGCCCGGCACGCCGGAGGAATTCGGCGCGCTGATCAAATCCGACGTCGCCAAGTGGTCCAAGATCCTGCGCGACGTGGGCATCAAACCGGAGTAGCCGCCGCCATGAAATTCGCCTCGTTCCTCGCTGCCCACGCCCGCAACACCCCCGACAAGGACGCAGTCATCTGCGGCGCGGAAAAGCTGACCTTTGGGGAACTCGACGAATCCACCGACCGGCTCGCCAATGCGTTGCGCGACAAGGGCGTCAAGGTGGGCGACCGCGTGGCGATCCAGTTGCACAACACGGTCGAGTTCGTGCGCGCCTTCATGGCCGCGACCAAGGCCGGCGCCATCTCCGTGCCGGTCAACACGCGCCTTGCGCCCGGCGAGATCGCCTACATCCTGTCGGACTGCGCGCCGAGCGCCGTGTTCTTCTCCGACGAAACCCGCGAGGTGCTCGACAAGGCCGCCGCCGATGCGAAGGGCCTCGTGCGCATCATTGCCGGCACGCCGCGCGCCGGGGAGTTCACGATCGCGGGGCTGATTGCGGCCGGCGCTCCCGGTACGCCCGCGGTGCCGCCCGAGTTCGACGACAGCATGATCGTCTACACCTCCGGCACCACCGGCAAGCCCAAGGGCGCGATCCTTACGCAGGCCAATTCGATCATCCCCAATGGCTACCTCAACATGGTCCAGTACGGGGTGTCGGCGGCCGACCGCCAGCTGGTGACCACGCCGCTCGCGCACCGCACGGGCTTTGCGCGCATGGCGAACATGCTGCTGCACGGCTCGACGCTGGTGGTGATGCCCCGGTTCGACCCGGCGCAGGCCGCGGCCCTCGTGCGCGATGAAAAGATCACCGTGATCGGCATCGTGCCCACCGTGGGCCGCATGCTGCTGCCCGAGATCGAGGCGCACCCCGAAAGCTTCGCCACCGTGAACGTGGTGCTCGTGACCGGCGAGGCCTTCCCGCTCGAGGTGAAGCAGCGCATCCACAAGGCCCTGCCGCGAGTGCGCATGTATTCTTTTTTCGCGATGACCGAGGTGGGTGGCCTCACGCTGCTCGGGCCCGAGGAGCAGTTCACGCACCCGACCTCGCTCGGGCGCCTGAACCCCGGCGCGGAACTGCGCCTTGTGGACGCGCAAGGCAAGGAAGTCGCGCCCGGCGAAGTCGGCGAGATGTGGGTGCGCACCGGCGAGCCTGGTCGATATCTCACGATGCGCTGCTATTTCAACAAGCCGAAGGAAACCGCCGAGACCATCCGCGACGGCTGGGTCGCGACCGGCGACATGGCGAAGCGGGCGCCCGACGGGCACCTCTACATCATGGACCGCAAGAAGGACATGGTGCTCTCGGGCGGCTACAACATCTATTCCAAGGAAGTCGAGCTGGTGTTGCAGGCCCACCCGGCTGTACAGGATGCGGCCGTGATCGGCGTGCCGGACCCGGTGTTCGGCGAGGCGGTGGCCGCGTTCATCGAGCTTCGCCCCGGGGCCTCAGCCACCGAGGCCGACATCATCGAGCATTGCCGCGAGCGGATCGCGGGCTACAAGAAGCCCAGGTTCGTGCGTTTCGCTTCACCCCTGCCGCGCAACAGCACCGGCAAGGTACAAAAATTCGAGCTGCGCAAGGCATTCGCAGCCCAATAAGGCAACAATCGGGGAGGCAGGCATGAGGAAGCTGTGGCTGGTCCTGGCGCTCGCCGCCGGGAGCGCGTGCGCGCAACCAAGTCTCCCTGGATATCCTTCCAAGCCGATCAAGCTGGTGGCGCCTTTCCCGCCGGGCGGCAGCGCGGACTTCACTGCGCGCGTGATCGCCGCGGAAAGGAATGCCAAGGCCGCGCCTGACGGCTATACGCTGATCGTGGGCGCGGAGGTCATCGCCGGCACGCCGGAAGAATTCTCGGAATTCCAGAAAAAGGAGGCGGTGAAATGGGCGAAAGTCGTGAGGGATGCGGGCATAAAGCCCGAGTGAGGATGCGAGTGTGCGCTGCGGCGCTGCTGGCGGTTGCGGCGGCAGGGGCAGGTGCGCAGGAGTACCCGACGAAGCCGGTCAAGGTCATCATGTTCTACACCCCCGGCGGGCCGACGGACTTCATCTCGCGCACGGTCAGCGAGAAGCTCGCGCAGAAATTCGGGCAGCCCTTCGTGGTGGACGCCAAGCCCGGTGCGAACCTGCGCATCGGCTCGGAGTTCGTCGCCAAGTCCGCGCCGGACGGTTACACGATCGGTGTGACGGGCGTGCCGCACGCGACGAACCCGTCGCTGTTCCCGAGCATGCCCTACGACACACTCAAGGACCTCGCGGGCCTCGCGCACCTGGTAGATGCGCCGCTCGCGTTGTCAGTGCCGTCGTCCTCGCAGGTGAAGAGCGTGGGCGAACTCATCGCGCTTGCCAAGGCCAAGCCCGGCGAAGTCACCATCGGCACCGCCGGCAACGGCACCGGCCCGCACCTGTCGATGGAGTTCCTGTTCCTCGTCGCGCAGGCGAACTACACGCATGTGCCGTACAAGGGCGATGCGCCTGCCGTGGTCGAGCTGCTCGGCGGGCGCCTGGCCGCGGGCAGCAACACGCTGCAGTCGGTGCTGCAGCACATCAAGGCGGGGCGGCTGCGCGGGCTTGCGGTCTCCAGCAAGGAGCGCGTCGCCGCCGCGCCGGACATCCCGACGCTCGCCGAGCAAGGCTACCCGGACAACGTCGTGAGCACCTGGTTCGGCATGGTCGTCCCGGCGGGGGTGCCCAAGGAGGTCATGGCCAAGCTCAGCCGCGAGATCAACGCCGCGCTGGCCGCGCCCGACGTGCGCGAGAAGATCTACGCGACCGGCCTGCTGCCGGTCGGCGGGTCGCCCGCGGATTTCGATGCGCACATCAAGCGCGAGATGGAGCGCTGGTCGAAGGTCATCAAGGCCCGCGGCATCAAGGCCGAATAGGCTGGCCGACCAGCGCCAGGATCGCGCGCACCGTTTCGGCAAAGCCGAGGCGGTCGGTATTGATCACCAGGTCGTAGTGGGTCGACAGTTCCTGCTCCAGCCCGTAGAAGCGCTCGAGGAAGTCGGCGCGCTGCGCATCTGAGTCTTCGATGTCGTCCCGCGCGCGCGCGGGAGGCACGCCCTCCGTAATCAGGCGGTTGACGCGCTCTTCGGTCGAGGCCGTGACCAGCAGCCGCAGCGTGCCCGGTGTCTTTGCCAGCGGGATGGCCGCGCCGTGCGCAACGATCACCACGTTGCCTGCGGCAGCCGTTTCGTGGATCACGTCGACGATCAGCTGCGAATAGTCCCCGGAAGGGGTGATAGCCGACGTTGCCTGCGCCCCGGACCCGCCGCCAGCGGCGGAAAAGCCGTCCAGGATGCGCTGGATGAGGCCCTTGCGCCCCTCGACCCGGGCTACCTCCTCGACCGTTACGCCCGCCCGGGCGGCCGCCTGGGCGATGATCTCGCTGTCCATGTAGCGCATGCCGAGCGCCTTGGCCAGTTCCGTGCCCAGTTCCTCACCGCCGGCACCCAGCGTCCTTGCGATGGTGATGACCTTGTATGCCATTCGCGACCCCCCCCTTTAGCTGAGTATCCTACGCTACCTCCCCGCCGCCTTCAGGGGTTTGATTCCGCGTTCCGGCAACAGCCGGGTCGTGCTGCTGCGCGTCGACCAGCCGCTACTGCGCCGCGATCGCGCCGCGCAGGCCGGCGCGCTCCACCGTGAGCGCGAGGTAGCGCTTCTCGGTGATGTCCTCGGCATAGGCCTTCATATACGGCAGTGCAGCCGCGCGGCCCTTGGGGATGGCGAACGCAAAGTGCTCCACGCCCCAGCGGCCGGGCAGGAGCCGCGAGCCCGGGATCAGGTCAGACATCTGGTAGAGCACGGCCTTGTTGGTGGCGAAGACATCGATGCGCCGGTTGCCGATCATGTCGATCGCGCTGTCCACGGACGGCGCAGGCACCACGGTGGCGAACTTGAGTTCGCGCGACAGCACGCTCTGCGAGGTACCGCCCTGGCTCACGCCCACGCGCACGCCGGCCTTGTCGAGGTCATCCCGCGACGCGACCCGGGACCCGGCCGGCACGAGGTAGCCGAGCTCAACATTGAGGATTGGCGCGGTGAAGTCCATGTCTCTCGCACGCACTTCGGTGGCGTTGGTGATGGTCATGTCGACCTTGCCGGCCTTGATGCCTTCGAGGACCTCTGCCACGCGCGCGAAGACCACCGGCTCGAACGGCACGCCCAGGCGCCGCGCGAGTTCCTTGCTGAGGTCGTAGGTGAGGCCCCTGTTCTCGCCGGTCTCCTTGTCCTTGATGAACGAAGACGGGCTGCCCGGGTACACGCCCACCCTGAGCTTGCCGGTAGGGGCCAGGAGGGAGCGCAGTTCCTGGGTAGGGGCGACCGGGCCGGAGGCGCATCCGGCGAGCAGCAGGGCCGCGAGGGCGGAGAGGAGAAAGCGGGTCATTTACGGGAGTCCTTGAGTCTGTGCCGATGCGCTGGAACCTGACAGCATCAACTATCGCACAATTGGACAACAAGAATGACGGCGACCTGCCCCTGGTCCTGGTGCGCTCGCTCAGGGCAGCAAAGTCTTCCGGAAGAAAGCCACGATCTTCTGTTCCGCGATGACGGTGTCCTTGCGGTCGAAGCCGGCCGGGTCGTTGAGGAGGTCGCCCACGAGGCCCGTCATGCCGGGCGGCAGCGGCGAGAGCAGCGCGCCATGGCCGCCGCGCCCGAATTCCCACAGCCGCTCGCATTTTTCCTTGCAGCCCGCGAGCACCACGTCGCTGTGGTAGCGCGGCTTCAGCCACTTGTCGCGGCGCGCGGTGACAAACCCGAGCGGCACGCCCGGGGCGGTGAGCGTGGCGGGATCGAAGTCGGTGGAAAAAGGCACGCCGGCCACGATCGCGGCGATGCGCCCGTCGGTGTGCGCGTAGGTGGCCCGGTCATCGAGCTTGGAGCGCAGGGTCCACAACGCCATCGTTTTCCTGATCCCGTCGAGCATGTTGCCGCTGAGGCTCGAGGCGAGGCCTACGCAGCCCTGGAAGTCGTCGGCGATGTACTTCTCGCAATGGGCGAGCAGGCGTGAGGGCGACCACTTGCCGCCGGCCAGCGTCAGTGCCGTGTGCCCGCCCGCGGACATGCCGTACATGCCGACCTTCGCGGTGTCCACCACGCCCTTGAAGCGGGGATCCTGCGCCACCGCGTCGATCGCGCGGGTGACTTCCTCCGGCCTGCGCTTCCAGCTTTCGGGGCCGATGAGGCTGTGGTCCTTGTAGTTGTCGCCCTTGTGCTCGGGCATCGCAACCACGAACCCGGCGTAGACCAGCGCGCGGGCGAGGTCCGCATGCGGCCAGGGCGAGCCGCCGGAGCCGTGCGAGACCACGACGAGGCGGCCGTTGCCGCGAACGAGCGGGCCGTTCTCCGCGACGTTGATCGAGAACGGGTCGCGCTTGACCGGTTCGGCCTTGGCGCCCGAGAAATAGAACACCGTGACCGGCGCATCGCCCTCGCGGCCGGGGACTTCGGTGAGGCCGACGTTGGCGCCGGCCGCAGCCGTGAAGAACGCGAGGGTGGCTGCAAGGAGGTGGATCACGGGGCGGAGTGCGCGCTCAATTCGTCGAAATTTCATTTCAAAGTCCTTTACTGGAGCCGTTTCCAAGGCATGCAGCGCGAGGAACAGGAAGAGCCTCATGGCGGTCGCAAGGATACCGCTACGCCTACCCAGCCGCCAGACTCGCCAGTGCGGCGAGCGCGGCCAGCAGCCCCGCGCCTTTGCGCAGCGTGAAGCGTTCCCCGAGGAACAGCGTCCCGACCAGCGCGGTGACGACGAATCCCATTTGCGCGACCGGCACGACCACGCTGGCCTGGCCGCGGGCGAGGGCTTCGACGAGCAGCGAGAACGCGGCCGCGAGTACTACCGCCGCCCTTGGTGCGAAGCGCCTCACGGGCGCCTCCGCGCGGACGCGGCCTTCCTTCCACGCAACGAACAGCGTTGCGCCGACGACCACCGCGCAGCCCTGGGCGACGATGATCGACGCGGGCGTCGCGCCGGCCTGCAGGCCAAGCTTGTAGATGAAGTTGCCGATGCCCACGGCCACAGTGGCTACTAGCACGCGGATGAGCGAGCCGCGGTCCTCGCGCTGCGGCCCGCCCGCGCCCCCCAGCAGCAGCCACGCCGCCGCCAGCGCGAGGGCGATGCCTGCCGCCTTGGCGGCCGTGGGCGGCTCGCCCAGCAGCGCCACCGCGAGCGCCGCGGTGATCACGAAACTCAGCCGGAACACCGGCGCGTTGATGCTGATCGAACCGGTCTTCAGGCTGTACGCGAAGTTGTAGAAGCCGGTGAGGATGAAGACCCCCGCCAGCGCGCCCCACAGCGTGCCGGGCACGAATTCGAGCTGGTGGGTGGCGAGGGCGTAAACGAACACGATGGGCGTGAACACCCAGGACTGCAGCATCAGGAACTGGTGCGGCTGCGCGCCGGCCGCGGCGCCCTGTTTGTAGATCAGGTCACCGAGGCCGAAGCAGAGGAGGGCGCCGAGCGCGCAGGCGATTGCGGGGGACATGGGCAGCCCGTACTCTAGCGGTTAATCCACCGGAGGTTGCATGCCTGAATTCACAGTCCTGCTCGAATCCTTTTCCGCCTGTGCGGCGGCCAACGATGGCGAGGGGCTGGCGCGTCTCTTCACGCCGGAAGGGACCTATGACGACTACTTCTTCGGGCCGCACAGCGGGCGCGCGGCGATCGCGGCCATGCTTGCGCGCTTCCACGAGGGCGGGAAGGCGTTTCGCTGGGAGTTCTTCGAGCCGCTGTCGGATGGTCGCATCGGCTACGTCCGCTACCGATTCAGCTATCGCTCCAGGGTCGCTGGGTCGGAGGGCAAGCCGATCGCCTTCGAAGGGATCTCCGTCTTCCACTTGCGCGACGGATTGATCGAACACTATGGCGAGGTGTTCGACCGCGGCACGGCTTTCGTGCAACTGGGGTTTGCGCCCGGCAAGGTGGCGCGGCTGCTGGAAAAGTACGCCGAGGCGCAGAACGCCACCCCGGAGTTCCGGGCGCACATCGAGCGCTGACCAGGTACCGGCTACTCCACCTTAAGCCCGACCTGCTTCGCGATCTCGCGCCAGCGCGCGACCTCGCTGCGGATGATGACGGCGAACTCCGCGGCCGTGCCGCCCGCGGGCTCGAGGCCGTCGCTGGCGAGGATCTTCTTCACTTCGTCCGTCTTGAGCGCCAGGTTGACCTCCTTGTTCAGGCGCTCGACGATCTCCGGCGGCAGCCCCTTGGGGCCGACCAGGCCGTGCCAGTTGGTGACCTCGTAGCTCGGGTAGCCCGATTCGGCCACGGTGGGCACGTCGGCGGCCGCGGCAATGCGCTTCGGGGTGGTCACCGCCAGCGCCCGCAGGCGCCCGGACTTGACCTGCTGCAGGGTCGTCGCGACGCTGCCGAGGATCAGGTGGGTGTTGCCCGCGACCGTGTCGGCGAGCGCCGGCCCGGTGCCCTTGTAGGGGATGTGGATCATGCGGATGCCCGCAGTTCGCAGCAGGTATTCCGTCCCGAGATGCACCTGGCTGCCGTTGCCGGAGGAGGCGTAGACGTATTTGTCCGGGTCGCGCTTGGCCAGCGCGACGAATTCCTGCAGCGTCGCGGCTGGTATGCCCGGGTTGATCGCGACGACGTAGGGCCCAAGCGAAAGCTGCGCGATCGGCGTGATGTCGTTGATGGGGTCGAACGCGAGCTTGTACGCGCTCGGGTTGACCGTGTAGCTCGCGCCGTTGACCAGCAGGGTGTAGCCGTCGGGCGGGGATTTCACCACGATCTCGGCGCCGAGCATGCTGCCGGCGCCGGGGCGGTTTTCCACCACCACCTGCGCGCCGAGCTGCTCACCGAGCTTCTTGGCGATCACGCGCGCGATGAAATCGGTCCCGCCGCCCGGCGCGAAGCCGACGACGATCTTGATCGGTTTGTTCGGCCAGGCCTGCGCCTGCGCAGTGGCGGCCGCGAGCGAAGCGAGGAGGAGGGTAAGGCAGAGGGTGATGGTTTTCATGGGCCTATTGTAAAGGGGGGTCGACTTTTCAGGGACAGGCGCGAAAAATGCGACTCTGACACCGATTCCCTGCTTCGTGCTGGGGCTGCTGTGCTTCGCGGCGCTGGCGGCCGTGTACGCGTGGGGCGTGCGGCGTGCCGCGCAGGAGCGCGATGCGCGGGCGAGTTCCCGCAGGTTGGCCGAGCGGATGGCGGGAAGGGGCGGGTAGTTCAGCGGGCGTGCTTCATGGTGGCGGGTTGAGGCGCTATCGCATGGCCTATCGGAACAGCTTCACGTATGCCTCGAACATGTAGGTCCGGCCCCGCTTTCCGCCGGTGATTTCCTTCAGTATGCCAAAGCGCTCCAGGTCGGCGAGCAGCTTGTAGGCAGAGGCCGGCGATATCTTGGCGACCTTGGCGGTCTTTGCGGCGTCGATGACGGGGCTGCGGTACAGGGCGTTCAAGAGCTTCTGGGCGTTGGGAGCGCGGCTTCCCAGCGACTGAATCTGGGTCTCGACCTTCTTCTGCAGCTTGAGGATGTTGTCGAAAGTATCTATGCCACTTCTCGCTGTTTCCGCGATGCCGACCAGGAAGAACCTGAACCACTGCTGCAGATCGTTCTTTTCCCGGACGCGCATCAGGTTGTCGTAGTAGTGCGTCCGGTTGCGCTCGAAGAAATCCGAAAGATAAAGCACGGGCTTTTTCAGGATCCCCTTGCTGACCAGGTAAAGCGTGATCAGCAGCCGCCCGACGCGCCCGTTGCCGTCGAGGAACGGATGGATGGTTTCGAACTGGTAATGCACAAGCGCGATCTTCAGGAGTTCGGGGAAGTAGCGCGCGTCGTCGTGGACGAATGACTCGAGATCCGCGATCAGCCCGTCGATCGAAGTGTGTACCGGAGGCACGAAGACCGCATCGTCAATCGTGGCGCCCCCGATCCAGTTCTGGCTTTTCCTGAACTCCCCGGGCGTCTTGTGCCTGCCTCGCACGCCCTGCATCAGGATCGCGTGGGACTCGCGCAACAGGCGGGCCGAGAACGGCAGAGTCTCCAGCCGGGCGACGGCCTTGTTCATGGCCGCGACGTAGTTCTGCACCTCCTCCCAGTCGTCGCGCTTTTCGATTGCAACGTCCTCGCGCGCGCGCAGCGCTTCGTCCATGTTCGTCCGGGTGCCTTCGATCCTGCTTGATTGCGTGGCCTCCTTGAGGACGTGCATGCGGATGAACAGGTCAATGTCCGGGATGTAGTCGGAATACATGTCGAGCCGGCCCAGTTCGCGGTCGGCTTGGCCGAGCAACTGAATCAGTTCCATGTCCTCCAGCGCCCAGGCGCGGTGGATCGGACTGGGCTGGAAGCTCTTGTAGTGCGGCTGCTGGACGTAACGGCCGGCCTGGTAGCGCTTCATGGGCGGGTTCCGGGGAAATCTAAAATAAGCGGGAGTTGTATTTTAGATATTATCAAAAATCTAAAACAACGCAAACGGCTATTCCAGATCCAGGGCTCGGGCGGCCTCGGGTAGTTCAGCGGGCCAGCTTGATGCAGTCCGCCCGCGCGGCCTCGAGCTTCGCTTCCTGCGCGCGCAGCGTCTCCCGCTCCTGGGCGGGCATGTTGCCCTTGTAGCGCCCGCGCAGCATGGCGAGCTGCCGGTCCACGTCCTCGGCGCACTGCCGCGCGCGGATGTTCATCGTGGTTGCCTCGTCCTTGGAGTGGTCGCGGTTCCCGCGCTCGCACTTGTCCGCCTTGTCGGCGGCTTCGCGCATCGCCCGCTCGATCGGGATCAGGATCTGCCGCTGGGCCTCGAGGTCTCTGGGTGCGGGCCTTCCCCTTGCGGCTGCCTCGGCCTCGCGGGTGATGCGCGCGAGCTCCGCGTTGTAGACCTCCATGCAGCGGGCGTTGTCCGCTGCGTGGGCCGCGGGGGCGAGGGCGAGGAGGGCCAGCAGGAGGGCGCGCGTCTGGATCATTTTATATCCACTAATTAAGAACTTTCGTCTATAGAAGTCATTGCCAGGAGCCGCTCTCATGGCAGATAGTGTATCCTTATCGGTACATTCCAGACCTGACTGCAAGTGCGGAAGTCAACGCGTCCCACGGTCGAAGGGGCTCAGTCCGCATAGGTGTGAGTCGACTCCTGAACGACGCCCGATGCAACCACCACCCGGCAGCCATGCCGGCCGTATGACTTTGTCTCCACAAGGTAGTTGACGCCCTCGTGTGGCCGGCCGGGACCAAGGCCGTGATCATTGGCAAACTCCTGCAGCGACGCAATTGACATGCCCGGCTTGATTTGCGGGCACAACGCACGGACGCGCCCTTCTGCGGTGCTGTAGTTGTACAGGAAATACGCAATGCCAATGACAAGCGTGATACCGAAAACAGATTTGAACATGCGCCAAAAGTAGCTCATGGTTGTCTGCGTAAGTGGGGTCGAGTAAGCCAACCCGAATCGTCCGCTCTTGTCAGGCGACCTGCGCGAGGGGAAACCGAATCTCCACAGCGTCAAAGGGAACGGACACCGTGCCGTCCTCCGCACGTTCGACCAGGCCCAGTTCCACCAGGCGCGATACGTCGGTGTGGATGTTCGAATAGTTGCGTGCCGCGGTTTTCGCCAGCGCGTAGACGCTGCTCGGTCCCGAGCGGCGCAGCGTATCAAGGAGATCCAAGCGCGCCGGGGTCAGTTCGGCGAACAGCGCGCGTGCCGACTCGAAGCTCAGGCGGAAGTCGGGCGCTTGCCCGCGCCGGGCGCCGGCGACCTGCTGCGCCGCGGCCTTGAAGATCGAACCTTTGCGGCTCAATTCGATGATTGCTTTCATGGCTTATCCCAGCTGTTCACGTCCGATTCGAAGTCCGCCAGCAACTGCTCGATCGTGGTGAAGGCGTAGTCCTCTTCGCGATTCCTGACGTGCCGGTGATCGCCATTGCCGCGTTCGTTGTCGTACCTTACCCGGTTGGTGCCTGCTGCGCCGTAGTACAGCCGGTACTTGTACCTGTGCGTGCTCGGTGACAGTGGCTCGGCGAGTTCCCAGATAACGACCTCGACGATCGAACCGTCGTCCCGGACTTCCTTGGCTTGGGCAACGAGCACCGCAGGCGTATATTGCATGGTAGCAATATAGTCATGGTTGTGTCTATCGGTGCCAAACGTGCGGTATCAGGAGGCGTTGACCGGGGTCGCGAATCGGGGTGAGAGATCGCCAATACATCGGCCCCTTCAACGCGCCAATCGGGGTCGGAGTCGACCACTTTTCGGTCGCTTTCAATAGACGACTCTGACCCGAATAGTTCGCGAATAGTTCCGAATAGTTCCACGCCGGCTACGCAGTCCCCGGCCTGGTGGGGTCGCCGTGCAGGATGGTTGTCTCCCGGAGGTAAAAAAAAGGCCCGCCGAAGCGGGCCTGTCATGGCAACTGCTTGAAAGCTATTTCCCGAGCGCCTGGGTGACCGCGCGCTTGGTCATGACCGTGATCAGGTGCGCCCGGTACTCGGCCGAGCCGTGCAGGTCGGCGTTGAGGTCCGAGGCCTTGACGGTGTCGGCGGGCACGGCGTCCGGCGAGAAGTTCGCCGCCAGCGCCTTCTCGATCGCGGGCACGCGAAAGACGCACGAAGCGGCGCCGGTCACGGCCACACGAACGCCCGAGCCGGTATCGGCCACGAACACGCCGACCAGCGCGAAGCGCGAGGCGGGGTTCTTGAACTTGATGTACCCGGCGCGCTTTACCGAGGGGAAGGTGACCGCGGTGATCAGTTCGCCCGGTTCCAGCGCCGTCTCGAACAACCCCGTGAAGAAGTCGTCCGCAGCAATCTTCCTCTTGTTGGTGGTGATCGTCGCGCCCAGGCCCAGCACGGCCGCCGGGTAGCAGGCCGCCGGGTCGCTGTTGGCCACCGATCCGCCGATGGTGCCCATGTGCCGCACCTGCCGGTCGCCGATGCCGCCGGCGAGGCGCGCGAGCGCCGGGATCATCTTCTTTACGTCGGCGTTGTTCTCGACGTCGGCGTGCCGGGTCATTGCGCCGATGGTGATCGAGGTGCCTTCCACCTTGATGCCGGCGAGCTCCTTGATGCCGCCGAGGTCGACGATGTCGGTCGGCGAGTTCAGGCGCAGCTTCATGGCCTGGACGAGGCTCTGGCCGCCGGCGAGGATCTTGCCGTCGGCATTCTTGGCCGCTATGGCCATCGCGTCGGCGAGGCTGGTGGGGTGGTGGTATTTGAATGCGTGCATTGTGGTTCTCCTTACGCTGCTTTTTTCTGTTTGGCGTTCTGAATCGTTTTCCATACCGTCTGCGGACTGGCCGGCATGGGAAGGTCGTTGATGCCGTAGACCTGCAGGGCATCGGTAATGGCGTTCATCAGCGCGGCGGGCGCGCCGATCGCACCGGCCTCGCCGCAGCCTTTGACGCCGAGCGGGTTGTGCGTGCACGCCGTGACGCGCGTCTCGAGCTGGTACGAGGGCACGTCATCCGCGCGCGGCATGGTGTAGTCCATGAACGAGCCGGTGATGAGCTGGCCGCTCTCGGGGTCGTACTTGCAGCCCTCGAGCAGCGCCTGGCCGATGCCCTGGGTGAGGCCCCCGTGCACCTGCCCCTCGACGATCATCGGGTTGATGATGTTGCCGAAGTCGTCCACCGCGGTGAACTGCTCGATCTTCGTCACGCCCGTGTCCGGGTCGATCTCCACCTCGCACACATACGTGCCGGCGGGGAACGTGAAGTTGGTCGGATCGTAGAACGCGTTCTCGTTGAGGCCCGGCTCGAGCTTGTCGAGCGGGTAGTTGTGCGGCACGTACGCCGCAAACGCAACCTCGCCGATCGTCTTCTGCTTGTCGGTGCCGGCCACCTTGAACACGCCGCGGTCGTACTCGATGTCCGTCTCGGCGGCTTCCATCAGGTGCGCGGCGATCTTCTTGCCCTTGGCGATGATCTTGTCCAGCGCCTTGACGATGGCCGTGCCGCCCACCGCGATCGAACGCGAGCCGTAAGTGCCCATGCCGAACAGGATCTTGTCCGTGTCGCCGTGGACGATGTCCACGTTATCGATCGACATTCCCAGGCGGTCGGCGACCACTTGCGCGAACGTGGTCTCGTGGCCCTGGCCGTGCGAGTGCGAGCCGGTGAACACCGTCACGCTCCCGGTCGGGTGCATGCGGACCTCGCCGGCCTCAAAGAGTCCCGCGCGCGCGCCGAGCGCGCCTGCAATGTTCGAGGGCGCAATGCCGCACGCCTCGATGTAGGCCGCGTAACCGAGGCCGCGCAGCTTGCCCTTGGCTTCGGAAGCTTTCTTGCGCGCCGCGAACCCGGCCACGTCGGCCAACTGGATCGCGCCCGACAGCGTTGCCTCGTAATCGCCGGTGTCGTACATCAGCGCGACGGGCGTCTGGTACGGGAAGGTCTTGATGAAGTTGCGCCGGCGGATCTCGGCCGGGTCGAGCTTCATCTCGCGCGCCGCCTGCTCGACGACGCGTTCCACGACGTAGGTCGCCTCGGGACGGCCCGCGCCGCGGTAGGCGTCGACCGGCACGGTGTTGGTGAACACCGCCGTGACTTCGCAATGCACCACCGGCGTCGTGTACTGGCCGGCGAGCAGCGTCGCATAAAGGATGGTCGGCACGCACGAGGCGAACGTCGACAGGTAGGCGCCCACGTTGGCTGTGGTCTTCACGCGCATGCCGAGGAACCTGCCGTCTTTGTCCATCGCGAGTTCGACGGTGGTCACATGGTCGCGGCCATGCGCGTCGGAAACGAAGGACTCGCTCCTCTCGCAGGTCCACTTCACCGGGCGGTTGACCAGCTTGGAGGCCCAGGTGACGACCACGTCTTCGGCGTACAGGTAGATCTTCGAGCCGAAGCCGCCACCCACATCCGGCGCGACCACGCGCACCTTGTGCTCGGGCAGGCCCAGCACGAAGGCGGTCATCAGCAGTCGTTCCACGTGCGGGTTCTGGCTCGACACATACAGCGTGTAGCTGTCGTCCGAGCGCGAGTAGAGGCCGTTCACGGCGCGCGGCTCGATCGCGTTGGGGATCAGGCGGTTGTTGATGAGGTCGAGCTTGGTCACGTGCGCGGCCTTGGCGAACGCCGCGTCGCACACGGCCTTGTCGCCGATCGCCCACACGTAGCAGGTGTTGTCCGGCGCGACCTCGTGCAGTTGCGGGGCGCCCTTGGCGCGCGCCTGCGCGGTCGAAGTCACCGACGGCAGCACGCCGTAGTCCACTTCCACGAGTTCGGCCGCGTCATGCGCCTGGTCGAGCGTCTCGGCGATCACCACCGCGACCTGGTCGCCCACGTGGCGCACCTTGCCCTGCGCGAGCGAGGGGTGCACGGGCTCCTTCATGGGCTGGCCGTTTACGTCGGTGATCAACCAGCCGCAGGGAAGTCCTCCGACCTTCAGGTCCTCGCCGTCGAACACGGCGATCACGCCCGGCGCCTTCAGCGCCTTCGACTTGTCGACCTTGTTGATCGTGGCGTGCGCGTGCGGCGAGCGCACGAACACGGCGTACGACTGGTTGGGCAGCGTCACGTCGTCCGTGTACTGGCCCGCGCCTGTGAGGAACCGGTAGTCTTCCTTGCGCTCGATGCGTGCGCCGATCAGCGGTGCATTCATGGTTGTCTCCGATATTTTTATATGGGATTACTTGGCCATTGCTTTCGCGCCCGCTGCGATCGACTTCACGATGTTGTGATAGCCGGTGCAGCGGCAGAGGTTGCCTTCCAGCCCCTCGCGGATCTCGGTTTCGGTGATATCCGGGCGGCCTTTCACGAGGTCGATGGCGTTCATCACCATGCCCGGGGTGCAGAAGCCGCATTGCAGGCCGTGGTTCTCCTTGAAGGCCGCCTGCATCGGATGCAGCGTGCCGTCGGCGGCCGCGACGCCTTCGATTGTCTGGATGGCCGCGCCCTCGGCCTGCATGGCCAGCATCGAGCAGGACTTCACCGCCTTGCCATTCATATGGACGGTGCAGGCGCCGCACTGGGCGGTGTCGCATCCGACGTGGGTGCCGGTCAGGCGCAGTTCCTCGCGGATGAGGGTGACCAGCAGCGTGCGTTCCTCAACTGTGGCGGACACGGGTTTGCCGTTGACGGTCATGGAGACTTTGATGGACATGCGACCTCCTCTTGATTACAGGGTTTTGCGATTCGTTTTTGGGTACGGCCGGGCAATGAAGACCAGCTGGATCGCCCGGCGTGAATTCGAGTCGATGCTAGCGCACGCTTAATGCAGCCGCAACCGCGAACAACCATTTGTTCGGGAAGGCTTTTTTTAGCCGCATGGATTGTGCAGTGCATCAATCAGGGGTTTGTTTGCTTTCGGTCCTTTGTCAGCGGAACGACAGCAACCCGCAAGCTATCGGCAAACCCCCGCTGTTAGCGTCCTGTCCCTTCCCTGCGGCGCGAGCCCCGATCCTGATTGCATCGACAAGTCCGACTCGACACCCATACATGCACAGATTTCAGAAAGCCACGCTGACGGCCGTGTGCGCCGTCGTTCTGGCCGGCTGCGGCGAGCGCACGGCGGAGCATGCCAAGCCGCAGGCCTCGTCCCGCCCCGGCAGTGCCGCGAACTCAGTCCAGGTCACGGTCGCGCAGAAGCAGTTCCTGACGATCGAAACCGTCGGGACCGCGCAAACCGCCGATGTGCTCTCCATGCCCGGCCGGGTGGCCTTTCGCCCGCAGGCGCAGTCCTCGGTAGGCGCCACCGTCGCGGGGCGTGTCGTGGTCTTGCATGTGCGCGCCGGCGAAGTGGTCAAGGCCGGTACGCAAATACTGACAATCGAAAGCGCCGATGCGTCCGCGACGCGCGCGAACCTCGACAACGCCGCCACGCGACTGGCCGCGGCGGAGATCGTCTTGAGGCGCAATGTCGAAATGGTCGAAAAGGGCGTCGGGCTTGAGCACGAGCGGCAGGAAGCCGAAGTCCGCCTGAAGGAAGCGCGCACCGAGCACGAGCGCGCGCGGCAGGCGGCGGGCCTGATCGGTGCGGGCCAGAACGGCCGGGTGGTCGTCAGGGCGCCAAGCAACGGCGTGGTCGTGTCGATCCGCGTCGCGGTCGGCGCCACGGTCGCCCCGGGCGGGGAGCCCTTGCTGGAGCTGGGCGACCCTGCGCAACTGCAGGTCGTCGCGCAGGTCGCCGAAAGCGACCTGAATCGCATCGCGATCGGCCAGGCGGCCGAAGTCCAGCTGGCGGCGCTCAACACCAGCGTCGCCGCGAAAGTGGAAGCGGTCAGTCCGCGCGTGGAAGCCGAATCGCGGCGCATGAACGTGTACCTGACGCTCGCCCGCCGGGTCGACGGCCTGCAGGCGGGCATGCTGGCGCAGGTCGCGCTGCGCGCGGGCACGGATTCCGCGATCTCGCTGCCGGTCGCGGCGGTGCTCGTCAAGGACGGCAAACGCCGCGTGATCTACGTGGAAAAGCCGGATGGGACGTTCGAATCCAGGGATATCGAAACCGGCCGCAACAGGGACGGGCAGGTGGTGGTCCTGAAAGGACTCGCGGCCGGTGAAAAGGTGGTCGTGCGCGGCGCCCTGCTGCTCGATACACAGGCCGACCTGCTGCTCTAGCCCATGCTGCGACTGCTGATCGAAACCTGCGTTCACCGCCGCGCCGCGGTCCTGTTTGCCACGGCCGTGGTGGCGGTGCTCGGACTGCGCGCCTACTTCGACACGCCGATCGAGGCGTACCCGGACGTCACCAACACCCAGGTGACGGTGATCACCCAGCTTCCGGGCAACGCTCCCGAGGAGATCGAACGGCGCATCACCGTGCCCCTCGAGCGGGAACTCAACGGCACGCCCGGCATGACCCGGATGCGCAGCGAGAGCCTGTTCGGGCTGTCGCTGATCACGCTGACGTTTTCGGACGACACCAACAGTTTCGTCGCGCGCACCATCGTTTCGCAACGCGCGGGCGTGGCCGAGCTGCCGCCGGGGGCGACGCCCGAGCTCGCGCCCGAGGCCACGCCGCTGGGCGAGGTCTACCAGTTCCGCATCACCAGCGACCGGCACGACCTCTACGAGATGCGCTCCGAGATGCAATGGACGGTCGTGCGCGCGCTGCGCCAGGTGCCGGGCGTGGCGGACATCGTGCCGTTCGGCGGCTACCTGAAGGAAGCCCACGTGCGCGCCGATCCCGGGCGCCTGTTTGCCGCCGGCCTGACCCTCGCGGATGTCGAGCAGGCGCTCGCCAGGTCGAACATCAACGTGGGCGCCGGGTTCCTGCGGCACGGCGACCAGGAGTTGACCGTGCGCGGCATCGGCTACCTGAACACCGCCGAGGACATCAAGCGCATCGTGCTCAAGAGCAAGGACGGCACCCCCATCACCGTGGGCGACATCGCGACCGTGGTGCAGTCATACACGCCGCGGCGCGGGGCGGTGGGGGTCGGGCTCGAAAAGGAAGGTATCGAGAGCTTCATCTGGATGCGGCGCGGCCAGAACCCGTCGCAGGTGCTGGAGGGCGTTCACGAGAAGGTGCGCGAGCTCAACGAAAAGATCCTGCCCAAGGGCATGAAGATCGAGACCTATTACGATCGCAGCGACCTCGTCGGGCTCACGCTCTCGACGGTGCATGAAAACCTGCTGAGCGGGTTCCTGCTGGTGGTGGGCGTGGTGTGGCTGTTCCTGCGCAGCATGGTGTGTTCCGGCATCGTGGCCGCGGTCATACCCCTGTCGCTGTTGGTGGCCTTTCTCGGTCTGCACGCGATGGGCCTGCCGGCGAACCTGATTTCGATGGGTGCGATCGATTTCGGCATCCTCGTCGACGGCGCCGTCGTGCTGGTGGAGAACGTGATCCACGCGTTGCGGCACGAACGCCCCGCCACCCGCCGCGACGTGCTCCGGCTGGTGGTGCGGTCCGCGGTCGACATCGGGCGTCCCACGCTGTACGCCATGCTGATCATCATCGCGGCCCTGGTGCCGGTATTCACGCTGCAATCGGTCGAGGGCCGGATCTTCAGGCCGCTGGCGCTCACGTATTCGTTTGCCCTGGTGGGGGCGCTGATCTTTGCCCTGACGCTGGTGCCGGCCCTGTGCGCCGCGTTGCTGCGCCCGCATCATGCGCGGCTGCAGGAGCCGGGCTGGATCGAGTGGCTGCGGCTGCGCTTCAAGGCTACGCTTGCGCGCGCCCTGCGTTCGCGTTTGCCGGTGGTCGTCGCGGCGTTCGTGGTGCTCGGGTTGGGCGCGTTGACGCTCACCCGCCTGGGCACCGAATTCCTGCCCGAACTCGACGAAGGCGATATCCAGCTGTTTGTCGAAATGCCGCCCAGCATCGCGCTCGCCAAGGGGCAGGACATCCTGCTCGAAGTGCGCCGGCGGATTCTCTTGTTTCCCGAAGTCAGGAAGACGATGAGCGAGCAGGGCCGGCCTGAAGACGGCACGGACAACGAAGACGTCAACATGAGCGAGACCTTCATCCGCCTGAAGCCGGTGAAGGAATGGCGCGCGGGCTACGACAAGAAGCGCCTGATCGACGAAATGCGCGTCAACCTGAACGAAATTCCCGGTGTGCGCTACAACTTCTCCCAGCCCATGAAGGACAACGTGGAGGAGGCGGTCAGCGGCGTGCGCGGCAAGGTCGTGCTGAAGGTGTTCGGTCCCGACCTCGCGAAGATGCGCAGCACCCTGGAGCACGCGAAGGAAGCCCTGAAGGCGGTGCCGGGGATCGTCGACCTGGACCTGTACCGCGACGCCCTGAAGCCGCAGCTCCAGATCATTTTCGACCGCGCGGCGCTCGCCCGGGCCGGCGTGAGCATGGAGGACGCGCAGCGCACGCTGGAGAGCGCGCTGTCCGGGCGCGTCGCCACCACGCTTTGGGAGGGGGAGCGGCCGGTGCCCGTGCGCCTGATGCTGCCGCCGGAGATCCGCGACGAGGCGGAAAAGATCGGCGCGGTGACGATCGCCGGTGAATCCGGCGCGCGGATCCCGATTCGAGATCTTGCGACCATCCGCACCGCGCATGCGCTGGCGACGATCAACCGCGAGGGCAACAGCCGCTTTCTCGCGTTGAAGTTCAATATCGAGGGGCGCGACATGGGTTCGGTGGTCAAGGATGCGATCGCCACCGTCGACAAGGCCGTCAAGGCCCCCGAAGGGCATTATTTCGTCTGGGGCGGCGAGTTCGAGAACCAGCGCCGCGCGATCGAGCGCCTGCAACTCGTGGTCCCGCTCGCCCTGCTGGGGGTGCTGCTGCTGCTCTACGCGGCGATGAATTCCGGCCGCAGCGCACTGTCGATCCTGCTCACGGTTCCGTTTGCGCTGACGGGCGGCGCGTTCGCGCTGCTGGTCGCGGGCGTCCCGCTTTCGGTCAGCGCCGCGGTGGGCTTTATCGCGCTGCTTGGACAGGTGTCGTTGATGGGACTGCTCGTGCTCAGTGCGGCCGAAGCCCGGCGGCGCAGCGGGGAGGAACTGACCGTCGCGCTGGTGGAAGGCACGGGCGATCGTTTGCGGCCGGTGCTGATGGCGGCGATGCTTGCGCTCGTCGGTTTGCTGCCCATGGCGATGTCGAGCGGCGTGGGCAGCGAAACCCAGCGCCCGTTCGCGCTGGTCGTGGTGGGGGGTATGCTCTCCGCGCTGGCCGTGGCGCTCTGGCTGTTGCCGGTCGTCTACAGCTTCATCACGCCCAAGCGCCTTGCTACGCCCGAGGAAGAGGACGAACAAATAGTGGACGAGCAATGAAGCTGCGGGTGTCTCTTACCCTGTGCCTGGCCGCCGCTTGCCTGCTGGGCGGAGCGTCCGTCCGCGCCCAAGACGGCGCCGGGCGAGGCAGCACGCCCGAGACGGCCAGCATGGACCTCGCGGAGGTGCTGCGCATCGTGCGCGAGGTCAGCCCGCGCCTGGCGATCCAGCGCGAGGGGGTCCGCACCGCGGAGGCCGGCCGCATCACTGCCGGCGCGTATCCCAATCCGAGCGTCAGTTTCGGCCGGTCCCGGCCCTCCGGCGGACAGTCCACGCTGTTCACCGGCACCCGCCAGGACCAGGCCTCCCTGGACATGCCGCTGCTGATTGCCGGCCAGCGTTCGGCCCGCCTGGACCGGGCGGAGCGGGAAATCGAAGCGGCGCGCACACGGGTGGATGCCGGCGCAAGTTCGCTTGCCGCCGAAGCCAGTGCGGCCTTCGTGTCGCTCCTCGCGGCGCAGGAAAAAGCCGCCCTGCTGGCGCATGCGGGCAATGACCTGGGCAGGTTGCGCGACATCGTGCGGGGCCGCGCGGAACAGGGCGTGGCGAGCCGCTACGACCTGGCCAGGCTTGAAATCGAATTCGGCAGCTTCCGCGCCAGGCTGGACGATGCGCAAGCCGACATCGCGGATCAGGCGGGCAGCCTGGCCGCGCTGCTGGGATTGCCGCAGCTGACTCCCCGCGCGGTGGGCGTCCTGGGCCCGTTGCAACTCGGTGCCGATGCGCTCAAGGCGCCGCGCGACCGCGCGCCCGCGAGCCCGGCGGTGTCCGCCGCCGCCGGTGAGGAAAGGGCCGCCCGAAGCGGAATCGAAGTGGCCCGCAGCGAGCGCTGGCCCGTGCCATCGGTCAGCGTGGGCCGCGCTTGGACGAGCGACCCGTTCGGCGCGGCAAATTTCCTCGGGCTGAGCGTGGAGATCCCCATCTTCGATACCCGGCGCGGTCCAGTGGCCAGGGCCGAGTCCGAGGCCGCGGCGGCAAGCCTGCGGCGCGAGCTTGCGCAGGCGGAAGTTGTCGCCACCCTCGAACGGTATGGCAATGTGATCACCGTGCGGCAGGCCGCCCTGCAACGCTTCGATGCGGAAACCGCCTCCCGCCTGACCGCGTTGGAGGAGATGGCGGAGCAGGCCTACCGGTTTGGGCGCAGTTCCATCTTCGAGCTGCTCGATTCGACGCGCCTGCGCTACGAACTGCGGCAGTCGCGGATCGAACTGGTGGGCGCCCTCATGGAAGCGCAACTGAGATTCCTTGCCACCAGCGGCAGCCTCGAGCAGGCCGTTGATCCTGCGACCGGGGCTCCGCGCCGCCAGGCCGGGCGCAAGCATGCAGACTGAACGCGAGAATCCCGCCCGCCTGCTTATTGTGGAAGACGACGGCAGCCTCGCGGCCGGCCTTGCGCGCGCGCTCGGGCTCGAGGGATACCTGGTCGACCACCTCGAGACCGGCGAGGCGGCCCTCGCCCGCGTCGCCGAGGCGACCTTCGACCTGGTGGTGCTCGACATCGGGCTGCCCGGCATCGACGGGTTCGAGGTGCTGCGCCGCCTGCGCCTGGCCGGCCATTCGATGCCGGTGCTGGTGCTCACGGCGCGCGACGCGGTCGGCGACCGCGTGCATGGCCTCGACCTCGGTGCCGACGATTACATGAGCAAGCCTTTCGCCCTGCCAGAGCTCGCCGCACGGGTGCGCGCGCTGATCCGCCGCGGCCAGGCGGACTCGGGGCCGCGCACCACCCACGGGCCGCTGGAACTGGACCGCGCGGGGCGCCGCGCGTTCCTGCAGGGCAACCCGCTCGAACTCGCCGCGCGCGAGTGGGCGGTGCTGCAGATCCTCCTCGAGAAGGTCGAGAAGGTGGTGAGCAAGGAGGCTTTCATCGAGTCGCTCACCAACTGGGAGGAGGACCTCTCGGCCAACGCGATCGAGGTCTATATCTCGCGCCTGCGAGCCAAGCTCGAACCCGCGGGCATCCGGATTCGCACGGTGCGCGGCTTTGGCTATATGCTTGAGGAATATCAGGCCAAAGACGCCTGAAGTCCTGCAGTCCCCAAAGGCATTGCCATGCAAAAGATGTCCTGGCGCGAGCGCCGCTACGCGCCACTGATCGTCCTTGGCCTCGCGTTCTGCGCGGGGTCCTTCCTCCTGCGCATCGTGTTCGCCAACGCCGGCGGCGACCACCAGGCCCTCACGATCGGCGAAGTCGCCGCCTCGTTCGCGCTCGGCCTGTACTTCGACCTCGCCGCCTACCTCTATGCGGCGGTACCCCTCACCCTGTACCTGCTCGTCGCGCCGGCCGGCGTCTTCCACCGGCTCTGGCACCGCCCGGTGTGGATGGCCTTCTGCTGGGCGCTGGTGTTCGGCACGCTGTTCCTGTTCGTGTCCGAATGGTTCTTCTGGCAGGAGTTCCGCACGCGCTTCAACTTCATCGCGGTGGATTACCTGCTCTATACGCGCGAAGTGATCGGCAATATCCGCGAGTCCTACCCCGTCGGGCGGATCCTGATGGTGCTCGCCGCGCTCGCGGGGCTGATCGTGTGGCTGCTGCGCAACTGGCTGCTCGCGCCGCTGCGCGCACCGGCGGGCTCCGCCGGGAAGTTCCGCCACCGCCTGCTGTGGGCCGTGCCGGTGCTCGCCGCGCCTTTCCTCGTGTTTACCTGGGTGGACCGCACACAGCGTGACTTTTCCACCAACCCCCTGGCCAACGAGCTCGCGGGCGACGGCCTGTACGAGTTCTTCTCGGCCGCGTACCGCAACGAACTCGATTACGTGACGCACTACGCGAGCCTCGACCCGCTGAAGGCGCGCGAAATGCTGCGTGCGCGGCTGGAAACGCCGCACTCGAAGCTTGCGAGCGCGAATCCGGCCGACCTGACGCGCACCGTGAAGTACCCGCGCGACGAAAAGCGCCTGAACGTGATGATGGTGTCGGTGGAAAGCTTCTCGGCCGACTTCATGGCGAAGTTCGGCAACACCAAGGGCCTGACCCCGCGACTGGATGCGCTCGCGGACAAGGGGCTCCTGTTCACCAAGCTCTATGCCACCGGCACGCGCACGGTGCGGGGGCTGGAGGCGCTGGCGCTGGCGTACCCGCCGACGCCCGGGCAGTCGATCGTCAAGCGCCCGCACAACGAGGGCATGTTCACCATCGGCGGCGTGTTCGCCTCCAAGGGCTACGACGTGCGCTGGTTGTACGGCGGCTACTCGTACTTCGACAACATGCGCGCGTTCTTCGAGGGCAACGGCTACCTGGTCGAGGACCGCACCGTGATCCCGAAGGAGAAGATCCACCACGAGAACATCTGGGGCGTGGCCGACGAGGACCTGTTCACGATGGCGCTCGAGCGCGCCGACGAGTCGCACGGCCGCGGCCGGCCGTTCTTCCAGCAGGTGATGACCACTAGCAACCACCGCCCGTTCACGTACCCGGAAAACCGCATCGACATCCCTTCCAAATCCGGCCGCGACGGCGCGGTGAAATACACCGACTGGGCGATCGGCGATTTCCTCGACCGCGCGGCGAAGCACGCGTGGTTCGACAACACGATCTTCGTGATCGTCGCCGACCACTGCGCCTCCAGCGCGGGCAAGAGCGACGTGCCCATCAACCGCTACCTGATCCCGATGATCATCTACGCGCCCAAGCACGTGCAGCCGCGCAAGATCGACCGGCTGATGAGCCAGATCGACGTCCCGCCGACCATCCTCGGGATGCTCAATTTCGCCTACACCAGCCAGTTCCTCGGCTACGACCTGTTCGACCTCGAGCCCGGCCGCGAGCGCGCCTTTGTCTCGACCTACCAGGAGCTCGGCTTCATGCGCGGCGAGGAGATGGCGATCCTGCGGCCCGGCAAGCGCGTGAACGTAGTGAAGCCCAACCCGCGGGACGGTTCGGCCGTCGCGGCCAAGGCCAACCCGGCGCTGTCCGACGAGGCCATCGCCTGGTATCAGGCCGCCTCGGGCCTGTTCGGCGAACACCGCGCGAGAAAGGCCGCGGGGCGCTGACGTCCCGGCGGGGCTATCATTCGACCGCAGCTACCAGGCCACCGGTCCAAAGAATGCGAATACTCATAGTCGAAGACGACGCTTCCCTCGCGGCGGGCATAGGCCGCATCCTTGAGGCCGAGGGCTACGCCGTCGACGTCATGAGGAACGGCGAGCACGCCTCGATGGCCGCGCGCCAGGAGAGCTTCGACCTCGTGATCCTCGACGTCGGCCTGCCCGGCATCGACGGGTTCGAAGTGCTGCGGCGGCTGCGTGCCGAGGGGCGCGCAATGCCGATCCTGATCCTGACCGCGCGCGACGCGCTCGACGACCGCGTGCGGGGCCTCGACCTCGGCGCGGACGACTACATGGCCAAGCCCTTTGCGATGCCGGAGCTGGCCGCGCGGGTGCGCGCGCTGATCCGGCGCGGGCAGTCGCATGCGGGACCGCGCATCGTGCATGGGCCGCTGGTGCTCGACACCAGCGCGCGGCGCGCCACGCTGAACGACGCGCCGCTCGAGCTTGCGGCGCGCGAATGGGCCGTGCTCGAGGTGCTGCTCTCCCGCGTGGAGAAGATCGCCAGCAAGGAATCGATCATCCAGGCGATGGCGAGCTGGGGCGAGGAACTGTCGCTGAACGCGATTGAGGTCTACGTGTCGCGCCTGCGCGCGAAGTTGGAGCCCGCCGGCGTGCACATCCGCACCGTGCGCGGCTTCGGCTACATGCTCGAGGATTTCAAGGAAAGCTGATGGCCGGCAGCCTGCGCGTCAACCTGCTGCGGCTCTTGATCCCGCCGGTGGCGGCGATCCTCGCGGTGGGTTCGATCGCCGCGTATTACCTGTCGATCGACCCGGCGGCCGACGCCTACGACCAGTCGCTGATCAACACCGCCATCGCGTTGTCCGAGCGCATCCGCCTGCAGGACGACCGCCCGGTGTTCGACCTGCCGAGCGCGGCCGAGGCGGTGGTGCGCACCGACAAGTACGACAAGATCTACTTCGTGGTGCGCGACTCTTCGGGCCGGGCGATCGCCGGCGACCGCGAGATCCCGCAGCCGCCGCCGGGCTCGCGTCCCGAGGACGGCGTTACCGCCTATGAGGCCGACTACCACGGCCAGCGCATCCGCGTGGCCTCGCTGCAGGTGCCTTGCGGCAACGGCGCCTGCACGGTCAAGGTGGCGGAGACCACGACCAAGCGGGAGCGCCTGTCGCGCGACATCCTGCTCGGCAGCGTACTGCCCCAGGCGCTGCTGGCAGTATTGACGCTGGCGTTGGTGTGGTTCGGCGTTGCGCGCGGTCTTGCGCCGCTGGCGCGCTTGTCGGACGAGATTCTGGAGCGCTCGCCGCGCGACCTGCGCGCGATCAACGAGGGCGGCGCGCCGGCCGAGGCCAAGCCCCTGGTCTCGGCGCTCAACAAGCTCTTCGACCAGGTGGACGAGTCGAACCGCAACCAGCAGCGGTTCCTCGCTAACGCCGCGCACCAGCTACGCACGCCGCTCGCCGGGCTGCAGGCCCATACCGAGCTCGCGCTGGCGCAGCCGGTGCCCGACGCCTGCCGCGCGGAGCTTGAGTACGTGCACAGCGCCACCATCCGGACTGCGCGTCTTGCCAACCAGCTGCTGGCGCTGGCGCGCGCCGAGCCGGGCGGCAACCGGCCTACCGAGTTCGCGCGCATCGACCTGCGCCAGGTGGTGGAGGAGTGCGCCGACGAATGGGTGCACCGGTCGCTCGCGAAGGACGTGGACCTCGGGTTCGATATTGCGGCGGCCGGGGTGCGCGGCGACGCGTTCCTGCTGCGCGAGCTGCTCGTCAACCTGATCGGCAACGCAGTCGAGTACACGCAGGCGGGCGGGCGGGTCACGGTGCGCACCGGCATGGGCGGAACGGGGGGCATGGGCGCCTTCCTCGAAGTCGAGGACGACGGCCCGGGCATCCCGGTGGTCGAGCGCGAGCGCGTGCTGGAGCGCTTCTACCGGCTGCCGGGGACCTCACCGGCAGCGGCCTGGGCCTGGCCATCGTGCGCGAGATCGCGCTGGCGCATGGCGCCCGGGTCGAGATCGTGGACGGGCAGGGCGGCCGCGGTTGCTGCGTGCGCTTGAACTTCCCGCCCGTGTCCTCTACCCTCAAAGCATGAACCTTGGAGCAGGCCAATGGATAGCGTAGATATCGAAGTCCTCAGGAGCGCGCAGACGTGGATGGCCGCAGGCCACCGCGTGACGCTCGCCACCATCGTCAAGACCTGGGGCTCGGCCCCACGGCCCGTAGGCGCGCTGCTGGTGATTCGCGACGACGGCCTCGTGTCCGGCTCGGTGTCTGGCGGCTGCGTGGAGGACGACCTGATCGAGAAGGTCAAGGGCGGCGGCGTCGCAAAGGACAAGCCCGCCGTCACCACCTACGGCATCACCAACGAGGAGGCCAACCGCTGGGGCCTGCCCTGTGGGGGCACGCTGCAGCTGGTGCTGGAGCCGCTGTCGGCGGCGAGCGGCATCGCCGAACTGCTCGAGACCATCGGCAAGCAGCAGCTGGTGTCGCGCCGGCTGGAGATCGACACGGGCAAGGTCACGCTGACCTCGGGCAAGTGGTCCGACATGCTGGAGTTCGACGGCAAGGTGCTCGCCACCGTGCACGGGCCGCGCTGGCGGCTGGTGCTGATCGGCGCCGGCCAGATGAGCCGCTACATCGCCGAGATGGCGCGCATGCTCGACTACCAGGTGACGGTGATCGACCCGCGCGAGGAGTACTACCTGGGCTGGGACATGCCGGGGCTGGAAGTGAACCGCGGCATGCCCGACGACGTGGTGGCCGCGATGAACATGGACGGCCACAGCGCCGTGGTGGCGCTGACGCACGACCCCAAGCTCGACGATCTCGCGCTGATGGAAGCGCTCAAGTCGCCCGCGTTCTACGTGGGCGCGATCGGCTCCAAGAAGAACAACGACGCGCGTCGCTTGCGCCTCGAGGAGTTTGACCTCTCCAAGGACGAGATCGCGCGGCTGCACGGGCCGGTGGGCCTGTACCTCGGCTCCAAGACCCCCCCCGAGATCGCGCTGGCGATCATGGCCGAGATGACCGCCGTGCGGTACGGCGTGCCGAGCGTCGACTGGGCGGCCAAGGAGCAGTCGCGCTTCGCGCCCTCGGCGTGCGAAGTGGCTCCCGCAACCTCTTCCCCGACTTGAGCGGCATCACCGGGATCCTGCTCGCCGCAGGGTCCGCGCGCAGGTTCGGCTCCAACAAGCTGCTGCACCCGCTGTTGACCGGCGTGCCGATCGCGGTCACGGCCGCGCGCAATCTCGTCGCCGTCCTTCCACGGAGCATCGCCGTAGTCCGTCCCGGCGCGGACGAGCTCGCCGCGCTGCTGCGCGCCGAGGGGCTGGAAGTCGTCGTATGCCCGAACGCCGACGAAGGCATGGGCGCGAGCCTTGCCTGCGCCGCGGCCGCCGCCGGGGAGGCGCAGGGCTACCTGGTCGCGCTCGCCGACATGCCGTATATCCGGGGGAGTTCGCTCGCCGCGATCCGCGACGCACTGGCCGCTGGTCCTGCGCTCGTGGCGCCGTACTTCCGCACCCGCCGGGGTCACCCGGTGGGGATCGCCGGCCGCTTCCGGGCGGAACTGCTGGCCGCCTCCGGCGACGAGGGTGCGCGGCAGCTACTGGAAAAGCATGCCGCGGAGCTCGTGAAGGTGCCCGTGGGTGACCCGGGCGTGATCCGCGACGTGGACACGCCCGCCGACCTGGCCCCGCCGATCGGCACCTGAATTCTGAACTTTTATTTCAAAAGTCCGCGCCAGGAGCCGCTTTGGCGGCAATATTCATACCGTAAATATAATATTTTAAGCGCCCCGGCGAACGCTTACGGCACCTTCACCGCGAACACCGGCACCGCCGCCGCTTTGCCCTTGAACTGCACTTCGCCCAGAGGCTCGGTCGGCAGCCGGCCGTCCAGGGCGGCCTGCGTGTCACTGTCGACGAGGATGCTGCGCCCGGCTTCCTTGGTGTGCGCCTCCAGTCGCGCCGCGAGGTTCACCGTGTCGCCGATGCAGGTGTAGGTGGCGCGCGTTTGCGTGCCGGTGTAGCCGGCCACCACGTCGCCCGACGCGATGCCGATGCCGATGCGGATCGGCTCTTTGCCGGACGCTTCGCGCTCCTGGTTGAAGAGGTCCATCATTTCCACCATGCCCAGGGCCGCCCGCACGGCGGCGAGCGGCGGCTCCGCCACCGGCAGGGGCGCGCCGAAGATCGCCATCAGCCCGTCGCCGATCATCTGGTTGACCACCCCGCCGTGGGAGCTGATCGCCTCGAACATCAGGGTGTAGTAGGTGTTGAGCAGTTCGATCGTCTCTTCCGGCGCCTGCGACTCGACCAGCGAGGTGAAGCCGCGGATGTCGGAAAACATCACCGTGCAGCGCACCCGCCGGCCGCCCAGCGCAAAGCCCGACTGGCGCAGGTCCTCCGCCACTTCGGAGGTCGCAAACCGGCTGACCATCTCCCGTTGCTGGTCGCGCAGGCGTTTTTTTTCGAGACTGGAGTCGATGCGCGCCTTGAGGATCACCGAGTTCACCGGCTTTTTCAGGAAGTCGTCTGCGCCGAGCTCCAGGCACCGCACCACGTGGGCCACGCCTTCGAGGGAGCTCGTCACGATCACCGGCAGGTCGCGCAGTTTCGCGTCGCCCACCATCTGCTCGAGTACCCCGAAGCCATCGAGCTCGGGCATTTCCATGTCGAGCAGCATCAGGTCGTAGGTCTCTGCACGGAGCATGTCCAAAGCGATGCGTCCGTTCTCGGCGCTGGCCACGCGGTGGCCCTGCAGCTCGAGCGTGCGCGTGAGGAGTAGCCGGTTGACCTTGTTGTCGTCGGTGACCAGCAGCCGGGCGCCGCGTTCAGCCACCGCACAAATCCTTCAGCGCTGCGGCGGCACGCAGGTACTCGGCTTCCAGGGCGTCGATCAGCGCCGGGTCGGTGACCATCCCGCCCAGCTCGATGTCGCGCGCCATGTCGCCCAGCTTCGTGGCGCCGAAGGTGTGGCTGTTGGACTTGATCGAGTGGGCGGCGCGGCGGAAAGCGTCGGCCGTGCCGGTGGCCTGCGCACTGCGCAGTTCCGCCAGCATGACGGGTGCTTCCTGGAGGAATGTGTCGACCAGTTCGACCACGAATTCCGCGCCTGCGGCCTCCTGGAGGTCGGTGAAGGTGGGCAGGTCGATGACGGGGTCAGTCATTTCAGTCCTTGCGCGCAGTGACGTTGTTCAGCGCGTTGACCAGCTGGTCGACGCGAATGGGCTTGGTGACGTAGTCGTCCATGCCTGCGGCGAGGCACATCTCGCGGTCGCCCTGCATGGCGTTGGCGGTCATCGCGACGATGCGCGGGCGGCGGCCTTCGGGGTGCTGCGCGCAGATGCGGCGCGTGGCGTCGAGGCCGTCGAGTTCCGGCATCTGCACGTCCATCAGCACGACGTCGTAGGCCTGTCGCTCGACCGACTCCACCGCCTCCAGCCCGTTGGAGGCCACATCCGCGCGGTAACCCATCTGTTGCAGGAGCCGCAAGGCGAGCTTCTGGTTCACCGCGTTGTCCTCGGCCAGCAGGATGCGCAGCGGGTGACGCTCGGCCATGGCGGGGTCGAGCTGGGTCTTGGCTGGGGCTGTCGTGGCCACAGTCTTCACCACCTCGCGCGAGAGGAGGCTCACAAGCGTGTCTAAGAGCTGCGACTGGCGCAGGGGCTTGGCCAGGTAGGCGCGGAATACGCCTTCGTTGTCGTCCGACTCGCGCCTTCCGAGCGAGCTGAACAGCACCATGGGCAGCGCAGGAGCGGTTTTGGCGATTCCACGCGCGAGCGTGAGGCCGTCCATCTCCGGCATGTGCATGTCGAGGATCGCGAGGTCGAATTTTTCGCCCTCGGCGAGCCAGCGCAGGGCTTCCGAAGGGAACTCGGTGTTGCGCGAGGCCATGCCCCACTTGCCCGACTGCAGCGCGAGGATTTTGCGGTTGGTCGCGTTGTCATCGACGATGAGGAGGCGCTTGCCGGAGAGTTCCGCCTGCACGCCGATCAGCTCGCGCGAGCGGGTCTGCGGCAGGCTCGCTTTCTGCGCTTCGATCGTGAACATGAAGGTCGAGCCCTTGCCCAGGCCCTCGCTCACCGCCCACATCGTGCCGCCCATCAGTTCGGCCAGGCGCTTGCTGATCGCGAGGCCGAGGCCCGTGCCGCCGTACTTGCGCGTGGTGGAGGAGTCGGCCTGCGAGAAGGATTGGAACAGGCGCCCCATGCCTTCGGGCGTGAGGCCGATACCGGTGTCGCGCACTTCGAATTCAAGCTGCATCCGGTCATCCGCGAGGGGCTTGGAGCGGACCGTCAGCACCACTTCGCCTTGTTCGGTGAACTTGACCGAGTTGGCGAGCAGGTTGAGCAGTATCTGGCGCAGGCGCGTCAGGTCGCCGCTGATGGCGACGGGGATGTCGCCCTCGAACACGTAGGCCGTGTCGAGGTGCTTTTCCGTTGCGCGCGTGCTGATGAGGTCGAGCGCCGACTCCACGCAATCGCGCAGGTCGAACGGGTGCATCTCGATGTCCATGCGCCCCGCTTCGATCTTGGAGAAGTCGAGGATGTCGTTGATGATCGTGAGCAGCGCGTCGCCCGAGTCGCGGATCGTGCCCGCGTAATCCCGCTGCTCTTCGTTCAACGGCGTGTCGAGCAGCAGGCCGCTCATGCCGATCACCGCGTTCATCGGGGTGCGGATCTCGTGGCTCATGGTGGCAAGGAAGGCGCTCTTGGCTTCGTTGGCGGCCTCTGCCGCCGCACGTGCGTCCTTGCTCTCCTTGAACAGGCGCACGTTCTGGATCGCGATCACCGCCTGGTCGGCGAAGGTGCCGAGGACCGCCATCTGTTTGTCGTTGAAAGCCCCGCGCGCGTTCCGGAGCACCGAAATACCCCCGATCGCCCGGCCTGCGAGCAGGAGCGGTGTGTAGATTCCCGAAAGGAAGCCGTACTTCAAACCCAGCTGTCGGATCCGCGGGTACTCCTCCTCCGCCGCTGCCTCCAGGTCAGGCAGGTGAATCATGTGGCCATCGAGCACGCACACGCCGATCGCGCTTTCCCGATCGATCGGCATCGAATCGCGGGAAAACTCGCCATTGCTCGCGCGGGGATGGAGCCGGTCTTCGCCGATCAGCCAAAGCACGACGAGGCTGCCCTTGAACAGGTTGCCGCAATTCCTGACGATGGCATCGAAAGCCGGCTGCGTGTCCGTCATCGAACTGCCGATCACCTTGAGGATTTCCGCGGTGGCGGTCTGCCGCTCAAGCGACTCTTTCGTCTCGTTGAACAGCCGCACGTTCTCGATCGCGATCGCGGCCTGGTCGGCGAAGGTCTTGAGGAGCGAGATGTGCTTCTCGTCGAACGGCCGCACCTCGGTCCTGCGCACGAGAATCGTCCCCAGGGCGCGGCCTTCGCGCAGCAACGGCACCGCAAGGATGGTGCGATGGCCGTACTTGAGCGCGAGTTCCCTGCCCAGCACATATTCGCCGTCCGGAGGGTTCTGCAGGTCGGCGACCTGCACCACGGCACGGTCGACGACCGCGCGGCCCATGACGCTATCGCTGTTCAGAGGCATCGATTCGGCCGCGCCGGGCCGGCCGATCAGGCCGATCAGGCCGATTGACGCCCTCACGCGCATCATTTCGCCTTCGGCCAGGATGATGTCGGCGACCTGCGCCTCGCAGATGCGCGCCGCGCGCTCGGCCACGGCGTCGAGCACCGGCTGCACGTCGTGCGGGGAGTCCGAGATAATGCGCAGGATTTCCGCTGTCGCGTTCTGCTGGTCGAGCGCCTCCCGGGTTTCGACTTTGGCGTGGCGCAGGCGCTCTTTCGCCGTACGCAGTTCCTCGGCAAGACCTGCGGCGTCGGTCTTCTTGACGGGCGCGGCCTTCTTCTTGGCCGGCTTCGTTACCACGCGCCGGTTTCCTTTTCAGGTACAGCCTCGAACAGACGCTTGATCTGCGGATCGGCGTTCTTCAGCAATTCCGGATTCGAATGGTAGGCGAGCAGGATAAAAGCGCGATTCGCCTCGATTTCTTCGAGCAGGCGCAGGTTCTCTTCCGGTGTCAATTCAACGTTGGACATGTCACCCACCCGCCCGTTGCCGTTTGATTTTTTCCAGTTCCTCGATGTCCAGCACGTCCTTGGTCCGACCGGTGCCTGTTTTCAGGCGGATCAGGTCGTCGATGACGGTCGCCATGGCTTCGGGGCTGCGCATGGTGACGCGCTGGTAGCCGTGCAGGGTCACCGCCAGGCCGCCGATCAGGACGTAATCGACCTCGGCGTCCGAAAGGGTGGAAAGGAGGGTGTACATGCTCATTTCCGCAGTGTACCCAGTACAGGGAGACTGCGGTCAAATCGCCCCACCCGGACGCTAAATTCTTCGAAATTATAAGTGGAAGACGACCTGCTGGAGCCACTCTCATGGCAGTTTGTATATCGTAAGAATAATATTCTCCTCTGTCCATCCCTTACGCGCCCGGCCTTGTGGCCCTCCCGCTGGTAGAATCCGGGCTCCTCCTAGAGCCCATCCGCCATGTTCCACGCCAACCTGCTTGCCCAATCCGACCCCGAACTCTGGAACGCCGTTCGTCTCGAGAACCGCCGCCAGGAAGACCACGTCGAGCTGATCGCCTCCGAGAACTACGTCAGCCAGGAGGTCATGATTGCGCAGGGCAGCCAGCTGACCAACAAGTACGCCGAGGGCTACCCGGGCAAGCGCTACTACGGCGGCTGCGAGTTTGTGGACGTCGCCGAGACCATCGCCATCGAGCGCGCGAAGAAGCTCTTCGGCGCCGACTGGGCCAACGTGCAGCCGCATTCGGGCTCGCAGGCCAACCAGGCGGTGTACGTGTCCAACCTCAAGCCCGGCGACACGGTGCTGGGGATGTCGCTCGCGCACGGCGGGCACCTGACGCACGGCTCGCCGGTGAACCTGTCGGGCAAGCTGTACAACTTCGTGTCGTACGGCCTGAACGACAAGGAAGAGATCGACTACGACGCGGCGGAAAAACTTGCCATCGAGCACAAGCCGAAGATGATCGTGACCGGCGCCTCGGCGTATTCGCTGAAGATCGACTGGGCGCGCTTTCGCGCGATTGCCGACAAGGTGGGCGCGCTGCTGTTGGCCGACATGGCGCACTACGCCGGCATGGTGGCGGTGGGCCTCTACCCGTCGCCGATCGGCATCGCGCATTTTGTGACCACCACCACGCACAAGACCCTGCGCGGCCCGCGCGGCGGACTCGTCCTTGGCATGCGCGAAGAAGGGGACAAAGGCAGCAAGGGCGTGAACTCGGCGATCTTCCCCGGCCTGCAGGGCGGGCCGCTGATGCACGTGATCGCGGCCAAGGCGGTGGCCTTCGGCGAGGCGCTGAAGCCCGGATTCAAGGTCTACCAGCAGAACGTGCTCGATAACGCCAGCGCGATGGCGAGCGCTTTGACCGCGCGCGGCGTGCGCGTGGTGTCCGGCCGTACCGAGTCGCACATGATGCTGCTCGACCTGCGCGCCAAGAAGATCACCGGCAAGGACGCGGAAGCGGCGCTCGGCGCCGCGCACATCACGGTCAACAAGAACGCGATCCCCAACGATCCGGAAAAGCCCATGGTCACCAGCGGCATCCGCATCGGCTCCCCGGCGATGACCACGCGCGGCTTCGGCATAAACGAATCCAAGATCCTCGCCGGACTGATCGCCGACGTGCTTGAAGCGCCGGCCGATGAAAAGAACCTCGCCCGCGTGCGCGGCTCCGTATCCGAGCTGTGCACAGCCTTTCCCGTCTACGCATGACCTGAAGCGATGCGCTGCCCCTTCTGCTCGTCGGAGGACACCCAGGTCCTCGACACACGCTCCAACCCGGATACCAATTCGATCCGGCGGCGGAGGAAGTGCGTGGCGTGCGACAAGCGGTTCACGACCTACGAGAAGGTCGAGCTGCGCATGCCGCGGCTGGTGAAGAAGGACGGCAGCCGCACGGATTTCGACCGTGACAAGCTCGCCGGCAGCATGATGCTCGCGCTCAGGAAGCGCCAGGTCGCCACCGACAAGGTGGACGCCGCGATCGACCGCATTGAGGAAAAGCTCCGCCAGACGGGCGAGCGTGAGCTCGCCACCGCCAAGGTCGGCGAGTTGGTGATGCGCGAGCTGGCACGCCTGGACAAGGTGGCCTACATCCGCTTTGCCTCGGTCTATCGCAGCTTCGATACCCCGGACGATTTCCGCGAAGCGGTCCTCGAAGTGAAGAAAGCACCGCGCAGGAAATAATCATGTTCAGCGACGCGGACCGCGAATACATGGCGCGCGCGCTCGAACTCGCGGCCAGGGGCATGAATACCGCCACGCCGAACCCTCGCGTCGGGTGCGTCATCGTCAATCTCGGCGTGGTCGTCGGCGAAGGCTGGCACCACAAGGCGGGCGAGCCTCACGCCGAGGCCAACGCGCTGGCGGCCGCGGGCGCCAACGCGCATGGCGCCACCGTGTACGTCACGCTCGAGCCCTGCGCGCACACGGGCCGCACGCCGCCTTGTGCCGAAGCGCTGATCCGCGCCGACGTTTCGCGCGTGGTGGCCGCGATGCTCGACCCGAATCCGCAGGGTGCGGGCGGCGGGAAGAAGCTCGAAGCTGCCGGCATCCGTTTCGAGTGCGGGCTGATGGAAGACGAAGCGAGGGAACTGAATATCGGGTTCGCTTCACGTATGACGCGCGGGCGCCCTTGGGTGCGAATGAAGATCGCCGCGAGCCTCGACGGGCGCACGGCGCTCGCCAACGGGCAGTCGCAGTGGATCACCGGCCCGGCGGCGCGCAAGGACGGGCACGCCTGGCGCGCGCGCGCCTGCGCCGTGCTGACCGGCATAGGCACGGTCACAGCGGACGATCCGCAGCTCAACGTTCGCGAAGTGCCGGTCGAGCGCCAGCCGTTGCGCGTGATCGTCGACAGCCGGCTGGAGACCCCGCTCAACGCGCGCATCCTGCAGGGCGGCAACGTTCTCATGTTCTGCGCGGTGGACAATCCGGCCGCCCGTGCAGCGCTCGAAGGGCACGGCGCGGAGGTCGTGAACATCGCCAACGCAAACGGCAAGGTCGACCTGCCTGCGATGCTCGCCGAACTCGGCCGTCGCGGCATCAACGAACTGCATGTCGAGGCGGGCGTGAAGCTGAATGGCTCGTTCGTGCGCGAGGGCTGCGTGGACGAGGTCCTCGTCTACCTTGCGCCTTCGTTCCTTGGCGATGCGGCGCAGGGGATGGCGAGCCTTGCGCTGACCTCGCTCGACGAGCGGGTGGCGCTCGACTTCCGGTCGGTGGACCGGATCGGGGACGACCTGCGCATCGTCGCGCGCTTCAAAGGGGAGCACTGATGTTCTCGGGAATCATCCAGGCGGTGGGCACGATCGAGCAGGTCGAGCCGCTCGAAAAGGGCGTGCGCCTCACCATTGAAGCGGGGGTCCTCGGCCTCGGCAAGACGAAGATCGGCGATTCGATCGCGATGAACGGCGCCTGCATGACGGCGACCTCCATCGCCGGCAACCGCTTCACGGTGGATGTCTCCCGCGAGTCGCTCGATGTCACCGTGGGCCTCGGCGCGCCGGGCCCGGTGAACCTCGAGAAGTCCATGGCGCTGGGCGACAGCATCGACGGGCACCTGGTCACCGGCCACGTGGACGGCGTGGGCGAAGTCGCAGCGTTCGAACAGCTCGGCGAATCCTGGCGGCTCGCGGTGCGCGCGCCGAAGGACCTCGGCCGCTATATCGCGAAGAAAGGTTCGGTCACCGTCAACGGCGTGAGCCTCACGGTCAATCGCGTGGAGGACGGGCCCGCGGGCGCGACCTTCGAAGTGAACCTGATCCCGCACACGCTCGAAGTCACCACGCTGTCGCGCCTCGCGGCCGGGGCGAAGGTGAACCTCGAAATCGACCTGCTGGCGCGCTACGTGCAGCGGTTGCTCGAAGCGCCGAAATAGGGTTGCGCGCAGTGAAACGCGCTGCCCATGGCGCGGCAAACCCTGTAATCTTTAGGCAATAGAAGACCCGAGGGCGGAGCGGTACCCGACCCCGGGCCGATCCTCACGGAGACAGCAATGCCACGTCGTTCCCCCCTGCTGCTGGCGGCTTGCCTCGCCTTGTTCGCAACCGCCCTGTTCGCCCAGGACTACCCCCGCAAGGCGGTGACCCTGGTCGTGGCCGCCGCACCCGGCGGCGGGCTGGACCTCATCTCCCGTTCGGCGGCGCGTGCGCTGACCGAGGAATGGAAGCAGGCCGTGGTGGTGGACAACAAGGGCGGCGCGGGTGGCATCATCGGTACGGATATCGGCGCGAAGGCCGCGCCCGACGGTTACACGCTTCTTACCGTGTCGATCAGCCACTCCACGAACCCGGTGCTGATCAAGAAGTTGCCCTACGACACGCTGAAGGACTTCACGCCGATCTCGCTGTTCGCCAAGCTTCCCGTGGTGCTCACGGTGGCGAAAAACCTGCCGGTGAACAGCGTTGCGGAACTCGTCGCGCATGCGCGCGCTAACCCGGGCAAGCTCAACTGCGCGTCCTCGGGTACGGGCACTTCGCAGCACCTCTCGTGCGAGATGTTCAAGAACATGGCGAAAGTGAGTATTCAGCATGTGCCCTACAAGGCGATCGCCGGGGCGCAGGCCGACGTAATCGGCGGGCGTATCGAGGTCATGTTCGACCAGTTCTCCACGGCGATCCAGAACGGCAAGGCCGGCACGGTCAAGGCGCTGGCGATCACGACGCAGGCGCGCTCGGCGCAAGCGCCCGACCTGCCGACGATGAGCGAGTCCGGCCTGCCGGGCTATGAGGCGGTGACCTGGTTCGCGATGTTCGGCCCGGCGGGGCTTCCCAAGGAACTCGCCACGAAGATTGCCGCCGACCTCGCGCGCGGCATGGCCAAGCCCGAGAACAAGGACCGGCTCGCCGCGCAGAATTTCGATTTGCTGTTCACGAAGCCCGACGACCTCGATACTTTCCTCAAGGCGGAGATGTCGAAGTGGGGCCGGATCATCAAGGAAGCCGGCATCCAGGCCGACTGAACCCATACTCACTGCAGGAGGATCCCCATGTCGAAGATTTCCATCCAGCCGGTAGGCTATGCGTGCGGTGCAAGGGTCACGGGCGTCGACCTTTCCAAGCCGCTGACCGATGCCGACATCGAGTTGATCCGCAAGGCGTGGATCGAGCACCTCGTGCTGGTGTTCCCGGGCCAGAACCTCGACCCGCATTCGATGATGAAGTTCAGCCGCTACTTCGGAGAGCTCGACGATTACGCCACGCAGCCCTTCAACCGGCATCCCGAGATCAACGAGGTCATGGTGCTCACCAACAAGCGCACCAACGGCCAGCCGTCGAAGACCTACAACGCCGGGCAGAACTGGCACACGGACCTCTCCTACACGCTGCGCCCCGCCAAGGGGACGGCCGTGTACTGCATGGAGAAGCCCTCGGTGGGCGGCGACACGATTTTCGCGAACCAGTACGCGGCCTTCGAGACGCTGTCGCCGAAAATGCAATCCTTCCTGGAGGGGCTGGAGGGCGTGCACGACGCCAGCCTGATCGAAGGCCTCGACAAGCGCGGGCCGGAAGTCGCCAATGAATTCCGCCGCCTCAACCCGATGGTCGTGCATCCTGCGGTGCGCGTGCATCCGGAGTCCGGCAAGAAAGCGCTTTACGTGAACGAGCGGGTGCGCACCTTCCTCGGATTGTCCGAGGCAGAGAGCAAGCCGATCGTGAAGTTCCTCTGCGACCACTCGGTGCAGCCGAAATTCACCTACCGGCACTACTGGACCATCGGCGACTTCGTGATGTGGGACAACCGCTGCATGGTGCACCTCGCCGTGGGCGACTACGACCCGAGCGAGATCCGCCACATGATCCGCACTTCGGGCATGGGCGATTACCTCGGGCGCTACCTCGATCCTGTGGCCGCGGCCGTGCAAATGAAAGTTCCACCGGCCGTTACAGCGGCGAAACCCGCCGCCGATGCGAAAGCCGTCGCCGCCCTCCACGACTAAAGGACCTGCCATGCGCCTGCTCGCCTCCGTCGTACTCCTGGCCGCGGGTGTGACCGCGGCTGTTGCGCAGGGTTACCCGAACAAGCCGATCCGGGTGTTCATTGGCTACACCTCCGGCGGTTCGGCCGACGCGGGTATGCGGCCGCTGGCCAAGGTGCTGGAATCCATCCTTGGCCAGCCGCTGATCATCGAGACCAAGCCTGGCGCTGCGGGCGGCGTGGCGATGGAACTCGCCGCCAAGGTGCCCGCCGACGGCTACACCCTGTATTACTTCGACAGCGGCCCGCTGACGGTGGCGCCGCACTTGGGCAAGGTCGGCTATACGCAGGCCTCGTTCACGCAGCTGGGGCACGTCTGCGGCAGCGGCAGCATGCTGGTGGTGCATCCGTCCACGCCCTTCAAGACCGTGAATGACGTGATCGCGGCCTCGAAGGCCGATCCGGCCAAGTGGAGCTACGGCACCTCGGGCGTCGGCGGGCCTCACCACCTCTCGGGCGAATACTTCAAGAGCGTCACCGGGGCGAGCCTGCTGCATGTGCCTTACAAGGGCGGCGGGCCAGCGATGACCGACCTCATCGGCGGGCAGATCCCGATGCTGTTCTCTTCGCTCGGCCCGGTCGTCGGCGCTGCGAAGAGCGGCCGCGTGCGGCCGATCGCGGTGAGCTCGCTGAAGCGCTCAGGTGCGTTCCCGGACGTGCCCACGATGGATGAAGCGGGCGTCAAGGGGTTCGATTCGACCGCGTGGTACGGATTGCTCGGTCCGGCCGGCCTGCCGGCCGAAGTGGCCGCGCGTCTCTCGCACGCGCTGTTGAAGGCCGGCGAAGACAAGGTCCTGCAGGAGCAGCTCAACGCGACCGGGTGCGACGCGGAGTTCCTCACGCCGGCCCAGACCATCGAGAAGCTCCGCAACGACGCCGCCAAGTGGGGCAAGGTCGTGAAGGACGCGAACATCAAGGCCGAGTAATTTTCAGGGGGAGGCGTCCAGTGAGTTGAATAGGGGGGTCGATTTTCGCGAGCCCCAGTTTTGATTCGAGCGCGAACAGCAGCGGCAGACGCGCTGGTTTTGCAGCGTTTATGTTCTCGTCATGGCAGGCGCACCACCAGCTTCGCCGCAACCCCTCGTTGGTCTGCTTGTCGGATCCCAGCACTGCGGCTGGCGGGACTCAGCGCTCGACCGACGCCTTGTAGAGCTGGCGCATCTCCTCGTCCTTCTTCACGTCGTCGATCTCGCGCATGATCTCGCGCACGTCGACGGGCTTTTCTACCCGCTTGAACCGGCCGGTCAGCTCCACGCCGGGCACCAGCGTGCCGGCCTCGTACAGCGCCCAGATCTCCTTGCCGTAGTCGGTGGTGCGCAGCTCCGGCGCGAACTTGCCGAAGTAGGTCGCCATGTTGTCGACGTCGCGCTCGAGCATCGCCCCGGCGCCGATGTTGCCGGCGGCATCCACCGCCTGGGGCAGGTCGATGATGACCGGCCCGTGCGCGTCGACGAGCACGTTGTATTCGGACAGGTCGCCATGCACGATGCCCGCGCAGAGCATCAGCACCACCTGAGCGATCATGAACTTGTGATATTCGCGCGCGGTTTCGGGCGTGAGCTCGAGGTCGTTCAGGCGCGGCGCGGCGTTGCCTTCGGCATCGGTGACGAGTTCCATCAGCAGCACGCCGTCGAGGAAGTTGTACGGCACGGGCACGCGCACGCCGGCAGCCGCCAGGCGCCGCAGCGCGTCGACCTCGGAGTTCTGCCACGCCTCCTCGATTTCCTTGCGCCCGTAGCGGGTGCCCTTGGCCATGGCGCGGGCGCGGCGGCTGTTCTTGACGTTGCGGCCCTGCGTGTAGTCCACGGCCTGGCGGAACGCGCGCTTTTCGGGCTCCTTGTAGACCTTGGCGCAGCGGATGTCCTGACCGCAGCGCACCACGAAGACGACCGCCTCCTTGCCGCTCATCAGCTGGCGCACGACCGCATCGACGAGGCCTTCCTCGACCAGCGGCAAGAGTCTTTTCGGGGTTTTGATGGGCGACTTCTGTGGAATATTACACGAGCCATTTTACGCCATCCCCGGGGCCTGCCGATCAATGTATCCTGCTCGCTCTGCAGGCAGGCCGGAGGGGCGGGCATGGTGGAAAAGATAGGCAAATACGAGGCTTGTGAAATCGACGCGCTGACCTGCCCGGAGGTGTCGAAGCGATGAGTGGTCTGTCCGACCCTGTACAGGCGCTCTATAGCGCCGTCTATTATCTGGTCTTCAACTTCGGCCGGGCGGCCCTCGCCTTCCTGCAGAGTGACTCGTTCCTGTACTGGCCGTTCACCCTGTCCACGCTGCTCATCGCGCTCGCCGTATCGCGCCGCCGGGTGCTCAGGGATTTTCTTGCCAAAGGGATCTGGGGGCATGCCTCGGCGCGGGCCGACTACCGGCTCTATTTCGCCAACGCACTTGTGCTGCCGCTGGTGTTCGGCTGGCTGATGTTCGTGGACGCGCAGGTCGGGGCGCTGGTCGATGCGGTGCTGGGGCGCAGGGCATTGGCAGCACCGGAAGCCGGCTGGCCGCTACGGGTCGCGTACACGGTGGCGTTCTTCCTCGCCTACGATTTCGGCAGGTTCGTCGCGCACTGCCTGCTGCACGATGTGCCGGTGCTGTGGGAGTTCCACAAGGTCCATCATTCGGCAGAGGTGCTCACGCCGATCACGGCCTACCGCGTGCACCCGGTCGACCTGCTGGTGATGGCCTGGGTGCCTGCCGTGCTCACGGGCCTCGTCGCCTGGGCATTCAATGCGTTGTCCGGCGGAGCGGTGGGCTTCTACACCTTCCTCGGCCTGCATGTGGCGCTCTGGGCGCTCAACCTCGTGGACAACCTCAGGCACTCACATGTGTGGCTCACGTACGGGCCTGTCGTGGGCCGTTGGCTCGTGAGCCCGGCGCACCACCAGTTGCACCACAGTTGCGAGCCCGAACATATCGGCTGCAATCGGGGGTTCTCGATCGCGCTGTGGGATCGCCTGTACGGCACGCTCCGGATGCCCCGGGCGGAAGCTGAAACGTTCAGGATGGGGCTGGGCGACGGCACCGATTCCGGATGGCACACCGTCCGGGCGATGTACCTGCGCCCGTTTGCAGGCGCAGCGGCGCAGGTCCGCGCAAGGTTGCGCCGGCCAGCCGCAACCTAGCGGCCTCGTTTCAGCGCGGTAAAGAAAGCGCGCGGCGGATGCCTGCCACGCCGGCGTCGATCTTGAAGCCGAGGAAGATCCGGCCCAGTTCGGCCGATGCGGCTCGCGGATCGCCGTCCACGCCGTTCGCTCCGTCGCCGGGTTGCATGCGGTCGCGGCGAACCCAGAGCCCGGAGGCATCGAGGAACAGCAGTTCGGCGGTGTCGTGGATCCCGGCGTGTTCACCTGCGGGCAGGCCTCGCGCGGCGAGGTATTCACGCACTTGCCGGTCAGGCGACGTGTAGACCTCCGGCACATGGCGCACCCGCACGCCCTCGCCCGACCAGAGACGGTCAAGCTCACCCGCCACCGATGCGAGCGCGCCCTGGCCGCCGCCGTGATCGCCCATCAAGATGATGTTTCTGAAGCCGGCCGCGCGCGCGCTCTGCGCGACCTCGCGTGCGACTGCGGCGTAGGTCGCCTCCGAAACGCTGACGCTGCCGGGAAAGCGCATGTGTCCTGACCGGCTCGCCGCGTCGCCTGTTGGCGCGTAAGGTATCACCGGGTAAACGAGGGCGTTGCCGAGCTGTCGGGCGATGGCGCCGGCCACATGGCGCGCAATCACCGTGTGCTTGCCGGTGGCCATGTGCGGGCCGTTCTGCTCGGTGCTGCCGGCATAATAGATCGCTGTCGTCGCCCCGCCGGCAATCGCATCGCGCACTTCAGGCCAGGTCAGGTCCTCGATGTATATTGAAGGCGCTGCGACGGCAACCGGCGCGCATGCAATGCAGCTCAGACTGAAGCACACGGCCAGGACAGCAGACTTCATGGGAAATTCCTTCGTTCGCGGGCAGGGTTCACGCCCGCATTTTGCACCCCATTCCCTTGCGCTGGCCGCCTGGCCCGCGCGCGGACACGCCTACCTGCGCGAAATGGGGATGCCGGACACCCTTTTCCAGGCTATGAAGGGGACGCCTTCCGACCGACCGATTGAGGAGACACCATGAAAACAAAAGACCGGCTTGGATCGGTCCTGGGGATGTTCGTTTGTGCTTTAGGCATGAGCCTCTTTGCGCCTGCATGGGCGCAGTCCGGCAAGCCGCTGAAGATGATCCTCAGCGTCCCGCCCGGCGCGGCGCTGGATGCGAGCGCGCGGCTGCTGTCGGAAAAGCTGCGCGTGAGCCTCGACCGGCCGGTGCAGATCGACTACAAGGTCGGCGGCATCGGCCTCTCGGCGGGCGAGTTCCTCAAGACGACCGAACCGGACGGCTCGTTCCTGCTCTTCACGCCGAGTTCGTTCTTCGCCTACCACCCGTTCCTGTACTCGAAGCTGACCTACGACCCGGACAAGGACCTGATGCCCGTGTGCGAGGCGCTGACGATCCCTACGGCGATCACGGTGTCGACGGCCTCCGGGCTCGCGAGCTTCAAGGACTGGGTCGACGCCGTGAAGCGCGACCCGAAGATGCGCTTCGTGGGCACGCCGGGCCCCTCGGGCGTGGGCGTTTTCCTCGCGCTGCAGATGGGCAAGTCCTTTGGCGTCGACCTGCAGGTCGTGCCTTACAAGGGTGGGCGTCCGCTGCAGACCGACCTCCTGGGCGGGCAGGTGCCGGCGAGCGCCTCCGTGATCGCCGACTACCTCGAACTGCATCGCGCCGGGCGCCTGCGCATCCTCGCGCAGAGTTCGAACGTGCGCTCGCCGCTCGCGCCGGACATTCCCTCGTTCACCGAACTGGGTTACCCGGACTTCGTCGGCAAGACTTCGTTCGGGTTCTTCGTGCGCGCCGGGACGCCGCCGGCGATCGTGAACCAGTACGCAAAGGCGATCACTGACGCGTTGCGCGCGCCCGAGATCGAAAAGCGCCTCAACGAAATCGGGCTGGAGGTGGCGGGCGGCACGCCCGAGGAGTTCCAGAAATCCCTGCTGGCGGACCGCAACCGCTGGGCGCCCATCGGGCGCGCCGCCGGCATCAAACTGGATTAAAGGAGAGGCAATGAGGCCATCGCGCTTCCAGGACAGGGTCGCCGTAGTTACAGGCGCGGCAAGTGGCATCGGCGCCGCGACGGCGCGGGCGCTTGCGGCGGAGGGCGCGAAGCTCGCGCTGCTGGACTCCAACGAAGTGGCGCTGCATGCCGTGGCGGCCGAGCTCCACGGCTCGCTCGCGGTGGTGACCGATGTGGGCAGCGCGGACTCGATCCGCGTAGCCTTCGATGCAGTGCTCAAGCGCTTCGGGACCGTCCACGTGCTTGTCAACAGCGCCGGAGTGATCGGCAAGTTCACGCTGCAGAACATGAGCGAGGCGGAATTGGACCGCGTGCTCGACATCAACCTCAAGGGCACGATGCTCTGCACGCAGGCGGTGATCGCACCCATGCGCGCGCAGGGCGGCGGGGCGGTCGTAAACGTGGCCTCGATGGCGGCCAAGCGTGTGTCGTATGCGGGCGCCGCCAACTACACGGCGTCCAAGGCGGGCGTCCTGGGCTTCACATGGCATGCGGCGTTCGAGCTCGGGGCGTACAAGATCCGCGTCAATGCCGTGTGCCCCGGGCCGACGCTCACGGGCATGTCGTCCAAGAGGACCGCGGAGCAGCGCGCGGAGACCGCTGCGCGCATCCCGCTGGGCCGTTGGGTGACGCCGGAGGATGTCTCGAACGCGATCCTGTTCCTCTCCAGCGACGAAGCGGCGATGTGCACTGGGACCTCGCTCGATGTAGACGGCGGCATCCTCGTCTCGAACGGCAGCAGCTACGACGAGTATTTTTCGGTACGCACCTGACCATGGAAATGCTCGAATCCATAGTGGATGCCTGCGCGTTGGAGAGCTACCCCGGCGAGATCATGGAGCGCCGGGTCGCGGGCGGCGAGTTCGACCCGGCCGGAAAACCCGTCCGGGCGTTGAACCCGCGCGGCACGCCGCCCGCCATCCGGCTGCGGCCCATGGCTGCGCGCTCGGCGTCGCTAGAGGGCCGGACGATCTATCTCGTCGATGTACGCTTCATGAACGGCAGCGTGTTCCTCGGCGAGATCCAGAAGGTGTTCGCCGAGCAGTTCCCTGGCGTGAAGACCGTGCTGCGGCAAAAGCGCGGCGGCTACACCGAGGACGATCCGGAATTGTGGGCGGAGATCGAAGCCAACGCCGGTTTGCTGGTCATGGCCATCGGCCACTGCAGCACCTGTGCGCCGGCCGTGGCCGTGCACTGCATGAACATGGAGGATCGCGGCATCCCCACCGCGCCGCTGGTGACGTCGGCCTTCAGCGACCTCGTCAAGGCGGTGACCTACAAGGCGGGCATGCCGAACCTGCGCTTCACGTTCGCACCACACCCGGTGGGAGGCAAGCCGCCGGAAGTGCTGCGTGACTATGTGCTCGGCAACGACCCGGTGAACCTGCGGCCGATGATGGAAGGGATCGTCGGCGCGCTGACTGCGCCCCTGCGGGCGGATGAGAAGAAGGAGGGTGCGCTGGACCGCCCCGTGCCTCGGCTGCTCGGAGCGTCCACGGAGGACGCGCTGCTGGAACTCTTCCAGGGCGCCGGATGGACCGACAACCTGCCGGTGGTGCTGCCGACCGAAGAGCGCGTCGCGGCGATGCTGAAGGGGACCAGCCATGCGGCTACAGAGCTCGTCGGCACGATGCGGCCCACGGAAACGCAGGAGGACTGGTCCTACACCGTAGAGCAGGTTGCAGTAAACGCGGTGATGGCCGGCGCGCGCCCCGAATACTTTCCCGCCATCCTCGCGCTCGCCGCGAGCGGGATCACGGCGATCCACAGTTCGACGAGTTCGTTTGCCGCGATGGTCGTGGTGAACGGCCCGGTGCGCCAGCAGCTCGGCATGAATTCAGGTCTTGGTGCGCTGGGGCCGTTCAACCACGCCAATGCAACGATCGGGCGCGCGTACGGCCTGCTATCGCGCAACCTCGGCGGCGGCGCGGTGCCGGGAACGACGTATCTCGGCTCGCAGGGCAACCCGCTGAACTACGCCAACACCTGCTTTGCGGAAAATGAAGAGCGCAGCCCGTGGGCGCCGTTCCACGTGCAGAAGGGATTCAAGGCGGAGGAGAGCGTGGTGAGCATCTTCAGGGGGCGCACCTTCAGCCACCTGCTCGAGGTGCGCGAAAACACCTGGAAGCAGCAACTACTCAACCAAGTGGCGGGTTTCACGCCCACACCTCGCACGAACCTCACGCTGCTGGTAGAGCCACTTGCCGCGCGCACGCTGAAGCAACGCGAAGGCTTCGACACCAAGGAGCAGCTCGCGCAGTGGTACCACGAGAACTCGACCCTGTCGGGCGAGGTGTACTGGGACTACCAGCTGGTCATCAACTACATCGAACCGCAGGCCCGCAAGGGCGTCGAGCCGTTCGCGTCCTACCTGAAGCTGCCCAAGGACGCGCCAGTCCCGCGCTTTGCGGAACCCGAAAAGATCGGCGTGGTGGTCGTGGGCGGAGAGAAGAACGCCTACTGGTTCGCCACGGATTTCGGGTGGCTGAAGAGTGTTTCGGTGGATGCGTGGCGGTAGGGCGGACAGGGTAAGGGTGCGTCCCCGGCGCGTCCCGCAGGGTCAGCCAAAAGCATTCCCGCGCGTTTAGTTTGTGGCGGCAGGTGTATCGCATTGGTGTGGTCCCGGCCTGTACATAACTAAAAACAACCTTTAATATAACCTATGCCGTATGTAGTCCTGATCCGGCGGCAGGCGCAGAAGAAGCTGCAAAGTCTTGCTGCCGACGCTCGGGCGCGTTTGGCCGAGAAAATCGACCAGCTGGGTAAGAACCCGGATGATCCTGCCCTGGACACGAAGCGATTATCTGGTGTGCCGCTATGGCGACTCAGGGTCGGCGACTGGCGAGTCATCTATGACCGGCAGGATGCGGTCAGGGTTATCGCAATCGAAAAGATCAAACCGCGCGGAGACGCCTACAAATGAACGCTCCCCTGACCCTCCAAGTGATCAAATCCCTCTCCGGCAAGCCTGAGTTCGTTCTAATTCCAGTCGCTGTTTACAACGCGCTGCGCGAGGAAATCGAGGATGAGATCGCCGGCCTGGAAGCGGCTGCCGAAAAGGGTGGCGAGTACGCGCCATTCGCGTTGCAGGACTACGTGGACAATCCCGTTGCGCTGGCCCGCATGAAGGCAAACGTCACGCAGCAGGAACTGGCAAACAGGCTCAAGGTCAGCCAGGCCTACATCAGCAAGGTCGAGCGCCAGTCGAAGGTGACGCCAAAGCTGATGGTGAAGGTGGTAGGTGCGCTGGGAAAGAAGCCTGCTGCACGCAGAAGGTAGCCGGCCTACAGCACCAACCCCTCCACGTAAGTACAGATCTCCCCCGGTGTCGTAAACCACACCTTGTTGCTCGTCAGGATGTGCTCCAGCGCGCGGCGCAGGTGGCGCAGGCGGTAGGGCTGGCCGACGAGGTAGGGGATGCACCAGTTGAGCGTGTAGGTGTAGCCGGCCTCGGCCATCAGGTCGGGGGTGGTGAGGTTACCGGGCTGCCTGACTACCGCTTGGTCGCCCGGATTTTTTCCACCCTCGCGGCGTATTGCGCCGATTCGGCCTGCTTGCCGAGTTTTGCGCTGGCCTTGGCCAACGCCTCGAGCGTTTTCACTGTCTCCGGGTGCTCCGGCCCGAACGCCGCATCGAGCAACCTGAGCGCTTCAACGAACAGCACCTCCGCGGCGTCGTAGTCCTCGCCGAGCATGTAGATCGAGGCCTGCCCCGCCAGCGCTTCGGCCATCCTCGGGTGGCCCCGGTCGAGCGAATCGTCCACCAGGGCCGTGGCTTTCTTGAAGAGCGCCAGGGCTTCCTCCAGGCGATCCTGCTCGCGATAGACCTTGGCCAGCCCGGTGAGCGCGCTTGTCATCAGCGGGTGCTTGCCGCCGAAGGCCTTCTCGCCGATCGCGATGGCGCGCGTGTACGTCGCCTCGGCCGCCGGAAAATTGCGTTCGTGCAGGTAATGCTCCCCGAGCGCGCCCAATACCCGGGCGACTGCCAGATGGTCGGGGCCGTTGGCCTTTTCCTGGATGGCGAGGGCGCGCAGCAGCATCTCCGTGGCGGCCGCGCCGCGGCCCTGTAACGAGGCGACCCGCGCAAGACCACGGAGCGTCAGCGCCACTGCGGTGGACTCCGAGCCGACTTCGCGCTCCCGGATCGTGAGGCTGCGCCGCAGCAGCTTCTCGGCCTCTTCCAGGCGTCCCTGCGCCAGGCGCATCATCCCGAAGTTGGCCAGCGACTGTGACACCAAGCGGTGCTCCGGGCCGTAGGACTTCTCGCGAATCTTCAGCGAGCGTTCGTAGAGCGGCTCGGCGGATGAGAAGCGGGCCTGCATGCGGTAGCCCTCCGCAACGCGGTTCAGAAAGTTGGCGACTACGGGATGGTCGGCGCCGAGCTTGCCTTCGGCGATCAGCAGCCCGGCCTGTGCCGTCTTGATCGACGGGTCGTACTTCCCCTGCTGGAAGAGCGCCAGCGAGGTTTCGAGCTGCTGCGAGGCGGGGCCGCCTTGCGCGGCGGCCGGGCCGTTGCACGATAAAGCCGCGGCAATGCAAATGAGGACCAGGGTCAGTCTGTGATTCATATCGAGGCCAGTAGGGGGAAGACTGGTCGCAGGCATTAGAATCGCGGCGAACCAGCGGAGCGGAGTATACGAGATGACTGACCCGAAAGTACCGGCGATGCCCGCTGAGGCTGCGCGCAAGGTCTACCTCGGCTACACACAGGCCGAGCTCGACGCCGCGTACGACCAGCGCGTCTACGCGCCCAACCGCGAGGAGATCGTCGCGTGGTATGGCGCCGAGGGCACCCGCGTGCGCGCGCGGCTCGAGATGCGGCGCAGCGTGCCGTATGGCGCCGGCGAGGACGAGACCCTCGATATCTTTCCCGCCAAATCGGGGTCAGAGTCGACTTTCGGCGCGCCGGTCCACATCCACATCCACGGCGGACGCTGGACGCTGTTCACCAAGGACGAGGAGTCGTTCATCGCACCCACTTTCGTGTCAGCGGGTGTCGCGTGCGTCGTGCCGGATTTTTCCAACATCCCCAAGGTGCGCATCCCGGAGATGGTCGCGCAGGTGAAGTCCGCCATCGCGTGGACTTACCGCAATGCCGCGAGCTTTGGCGGCGACCCGGAGCGCATCCACCTTTCTTCGCATTCCTCGGGCTCGCACCTTGCGGGCGTGGCCCTGCTCACCGACTGGGAAAAGGAGTTCGGCCTGCCGCGCGACATTGTGAAGAGCGCGCTGCTGGTCTCGGGGATGTACGACATGCGCCCGGTGATGCTCTCGGCGCGCAGCAGCTACGTGAAGCTGTCCGAAGATGAGGTACTCGCGCTCAGCGCGATCCTGCAGCCGGAGAAGGTCCATACGCCTTTGACGCTCGTCTATGGCGAGAAGGAGACGCCGGAGTTTCGGCGGCAGCCGAAGGCCTACGCCGAAGTCCTCGCGGCGGCCGGCAAGCCGGTGAAGGTGGTCGAGATTCCCGGCGTGAACCACTTCGAGATCCTGCGCCAGTTGGGCGAGCCGGGCAGCGAGGTGGCGCGCCTGGCGCTGGGAATGCTGGCTTGAGCGGGGATTCGCGAGCACGCGAGTACGGGGTCGGGTCTGTCGGGCCGAAAATGACGCTTTTCAGTAGTCACGTGTAGCGTTACTATTCAGGTATGTCGATCAAGTCTTTCAAGTGCGCCGACACGCAAAAGCTGTTCAACCGCGAGCCGGTCGCGCGGTTCGCCAATATCGCGATCGTCGCGCGGCGCAAGCTCGAGCAGCTCGACTGGGCGGGCGTGCTCGGTGATTTGAGGGTGCCGCCTGGAAACCGCCTCGAAGCCCTGCATGGCAATCGGGCGGGCCAGCACAGTATCCGCATCAATGCCCAGTTCCGGCTATGCTTTCGCTGGCACGCGGGCGCGGAAGACGTTGAGATCGTGGACTACCACTAAGGAAATCGGGCGATGGCGAAAAAACTGAAACCGATCCCCCCCGGAGAGATCCTTCTGGAGGAGTTTCTCAAGCCCATGGGCCTCTCCCAGTACCGTTTGGCGAAGGAGATCGGGGTTCCGGCGCAAAGGATTGGCGAAATCGTGGCAGGGCGGCGCGCCATCACCGCCGATACGGACCTCAGGCTGTGCCGGTTCTTCGGCCTGTCGGAAGGGTACTGGCTGCGCGGTCAGGCGCGGTTCGACACAGAGCGCGCCAAGGACTCTCTCGCGCGCGTACTCGCCAAGATAAAGCCGTGGCAGGCTGCCCCGGCGCGCGCCTGAACCCAGCGCAAGATCGCCCCTCGAAGGCATTCGTACCACGCCCGACCAATGCTGTGCTCGCTACCGCCTCAGCACGGCGCCGGATTAGCCAGCTGGGCGCTGAACCCGGGATGCGCGGCCGCGGCCTGGATGATGATCGCGGCGTCCTCGGGCAGCAGGAAGCCGGACTCGATCAGGTCGTAGGCCGCGATGCGGATCCGGTTCACGTAGTCGTCGCGGTTGCGGTAGCGTTCCGCGATCGAAGGCCGCGCATCGCTGTTCGCTTCGCGCTGCGCCTTGGTTGTGGCAAACGGCGTGTAGGAGCCGACCAGCGAGCAGGTGAAGGTCTGCGGTTTTTTTGTCCGCCGTGCGTGCCCAGCGGCGCGACGAGGTCGGGGAAACGCACCCCGCGAGCGTTGCGCGGTGCCTTGTCAAGGCCCGGGATCGCCTCCTGCGGCGCAAGGTCGCCGTGCACCCGTCCCTCGAGCGTGACGATCGGCCGCCAGCACCGTTTCGCCGCAGACGGGATTCGGCGGTTATCCTAGCCGTACCTTGAAAAAAGCCGCTCCCCCGACCCGCCTGATCTCCGCGTTCAACTGGGACGACCTCAGGTATTTCCTGGAGCTCGCCCGGCGCGGACGGCTTGCCGTGGTGGCCCGGCACTTCGGCGTCGAGCACACGACGGTCAGCCGGCGGATCGCCGAACTCGAAGGCGTGCTCGAGGAGAAGCTCTTCGACCGGACGGCGAAGGGTTACACGCTCACCCCCGTGGGCGAACACCTGGTGCGTTATGCGGAGCAGATGGAAGTCGGTGCGTACGGGATCGCCGACGCGGCCGGCATCGCGCATGCGCGGATCGAAACCGTGCGGCTGGTGACCATGGAGGGCATCGGCAGCTTCTACATCGCGCCGCGTCTCGCCAAGCTCAAGGCCCAGCACCCACACTTGATGGTCGAGCTGGTGACCTCGCCGCAGCTCGGCGACCTCACAAGGCGTGAGGCCGACGTCACGCTCAGCTTTACGCGACCGGACAACCCCGGCGTGGTCGTGCGCAAGGTGGGCTGGTTTTCCCTCCGGCTCTATGCGAGCCCCGCTTACCTCGACAGCCACGGCACGCCGGCCTCGGTCGCCGACCTGAAGCAACACGTTTTCGTGGACTACATCGACGAGCTCGTGTCGATCCAGGCGGTACGCTGGCTGCGGGATGCCGTGTCGGCGCCGAACATCGTATTCCGCAGCACGAGCATGTCCGCCCACCAGGGGGCGGCGGCGGGCGGGCTGGGCATCGTCCTGCTGCCGAGCTTCACCGCGGTGGGGGACAAGCGGCTGAAGCCGGTGCTCCACGGGCAGATCGAGGTAAAGCGTGACCTGTGGCTGGCGACCCACGAGCATTCACGCAAGCGGCCGAAGGTGGTGTCCCTGATGGAGTTCCTGCGCCGGGAGATCGAGGCGGACAGCGCTTTCCTGCAGGGGCGCAAGGGATAGTCGAGGACTGTGCATTTTTGCACAGTAGGATGCAATTTTCCCGGGTTGTGCGCAGAGGCAGCGCGCCCTATCGTGACCCCATGAGCCGGAATAAACGGCCGCAAGCCCAAACAGGAGGGATTCGATGTCGAATACGGCTGCAACCAGACCCCTGCAAGTAGGCCTCCTGTTGTTCCCCGCGCTAGACCAGCTCGATTTCACGGGCCCGTTCGAAGTGCTGTCGCGGATGCCGGATACTTCCCTGCACCTCCTGTGGAAGGACACCGCGCCCATCAAGGACATGATGGGCCTCGTGCTGCAGCCGACCATGGCTTTTGCTGACGCGCCGCCGCTCGACGTGCTCGTCGTCCCGGGCGGCTACGGCCAACAGGCGCTGATGGAGGACACGGAAGTCATCGAGTTCGTGAAGGCCCAGGGCGAGCATGCAAAGTACGTCGTGTCGGTATGTACCGGCGCGCTGGTCCTTGGCGCCGCCGGGTTGCTCAAGGGCTATCGCGCCACGACCCACTGGACTGCGGTATCGCTGCTTGGCCACCTCGGCGCCACGCATGTCGATCAGCGTGTGGTGGTAGATCGGAACCGCGTCACCTGCGGCGGGGTGACTTCCGGCATCGATGGGGCGCTGGCGCTCGTGGCCCTGCTGCGAGGCGAACAGGCGGCGCAAGAGATCCAGCTCTACATGGAGTACTCGCCCGCCCCCCCGTTCAACAGCGGCTCGCCGGGCAAAGCTCCCGCGGCCGTGCTTGAGACGGTGACCAAACGCGCCGAGAAAATGTTCCTCGCCCGCGAAGAGACCTGCAAGCGCGTCGCGGCGCGGCTCGGGCTCTGAGCGCAAAGGGCCGCCGCGTTGACTAACACCCTCGCCGCGCTGGCCATCAACGGGCTGGTCTGGGGCCTCATCATCGCGCTGATCGCGCTGGGCCTGTCGGTCATCTTCGGCCTGCTCGACATCATCAACCTCGCGCACGGCGACTTCTTCATGATCGGCACGGTGGTCGCCTGGACTGTGCTCACGACTACCGGCAGTTTCTGGCCGGCGTTCGTCCTCGCGCCGGTGATCGGCTTCGTCCTCGGCGCCATCATCCAGAGGATCGTGCTGCAGCCGATCCGCAATGCCGCGGCGCTGTCCATCGTCGCGACCTTCGGGCTGTCGATGATCCTGCAGGAAACCGTCCGCATGACCTTCGGGCCCACGCCGCGCCGCATCCTGCCGCCGATCCGCGGCACGTTCGACCTGTTCGGCGTCGAGTACGAGGTCTATCGCCTGTTTGCGGCGGGGGTGTCGATCCTCGCGCTGGCGGCGTTCTTCCTGTTCCTGCACCGGACGAAGCTGGGCACCTGGATGCGCGCCGTGCGCCACGACCCCGAGATCGCGACGGCCATGGGCATCCCGGCGCAGCGCGTGTACCGCGTGACGTTCGGCCTGGGCTTCGCGCTCGCAGCGCTCGGCGGCGTGGTCGCCTCGCCGATCACCACGGTCGATTTCCGTGCCGGTGTGGACGTGCTGCCGTTCTGCTTCATGGCAGTGATCATCGGGGGCCTGGGCAACCTGCCCGGGACGGCCGCCGCCGCCGTGCTGCTTGCCTTCCTCGAGGGCATCCTCTCCAGTTTCGCCACGCCCACGGTGGCGCGCATAGCTTCGCTCGTGCTGATGAGCGCCGTGCTGTTGTTGCGGCCACAGGGATTGTTCAAGGGGCTCGCCAAGTGATGACGCGCACCGCCATCGATCGCGTGGTGCTCGGGTTTTCTGCGGTGTTCCTGCTCGCAGTGCCGTGGCTGGTCCCGGCCGTCGCCGACCGCTTCTGGGTCAACGTGATCGCGGAGATCCTGATCTGGTCGCTGTTCGCCTCGAGCGTCAACCTGCTGTTCGGCTATGTGGGACTGCTGTCGTTCGGGCAGGCCCTCTTCTTCGGGTTCGGCATGTACGGCGTGGCGATCGGGGTGGAGAAACTCGGGCTCGGGTTCTGGCCCGCGCTGGGCCTCGGCGTGGCCGCGCCGGTGGCGATGGCGTTCATCGCGGGCATCTTCGCAGTGCGCCTGACCTGGCACTACTTTGCGATCATCACGGTGGTGTTCTCGCTGATCTTCTACTTCCTCGCGCTGACGCTGAAGCCGCTCACCGGCGGCGACGACGGCATCAGCTTCGCGATGCCGCCCACCTTCAGGTTCGGTGGCACGGAGTGGGGCTTTGCAAACGAATCGTTCCAGTACTTCTTCATCCTGTTTACGGTGGCCTTGTGCCTCTACGCGGTGCGGCGCCTGCTGGCGAGCCCGCTCGGCAAGGCCTTCATGGCGATTCGCGACAACGACGTGCGCGCTTCGCTGATCGGCCTCAACGTGTACTGGCTGCGGCTCGTCGCGTTCGTGATCGCGGGATTTCTCGCCGGGTTGTCCGGCGCGCTGTTCGCGTTCTTCGGGCGGTATGCCTCGGCGACCTACATGTTCTATCACGTGTCCGGCGAGGCGGTGGTCTGGACCATCGTGGGCGGCGCGGGAACATTGTTCGGCCCGCTGGTCGGCACCAGCCTCTTCATCCTGATTCGAGAAATCGTGTCCACGCATTGGCAGCACCACTCGCTCATCGTCGGGGCGGTGGCGATCCTGATCGTCATCTACGCGCCGCGCGGCGTGGTCGGCGTGTGGCGCGACCTCCTCGAGCGCTTCGGCGCGCAGAAACCATGACTGCGCCGATCCTGCGCATCGAGGGTTTGTCCAAGCGCTTCGGCGGCCTGACGGCCGTGGACAACTTCACGCTCGCGTTCGAGCCGGGGCGGCTGCACGCGATCATCGGCCCGAACGGCGCGGGCAAGACCACGCTGTTCAACCTGATTTCCGGGTTCCTTCCCTCGGACGAGGGGCGCGTGTTCTTTGCCGGCGAGGAGATCACCCGCCTGAAACCCCACCGGATCAGCCGGCTGGGCGTGTCGCGCACGCTGCAGGTCAAGAGCGTCTTCAACCAGTTGAGCGTCGCCGACAACCTGTGGATCACGGCGCAAGCGGGGCGGGGCGTGATGAATCCCTTCCGGGCGGCCTCGAGTTACCGCCAGACCTGTGAAGACGTGGAACGCGTGCTGGAGCAGTTGGAGTTGACCGCGCTTGCCGACCGGCTGGCGGGCACGCTCTCGTATGGGGACGTCGCGCTGCTCGAAATCGGCATGGCGATCGCGTCCCGCCCGAAACTGCTGCTGCTCGACGAGCCGATCTGCGGCATGAGCCCGGCCGAGACCGAGCGCACGGTGGAGAAGATCCGCGAGCTGGCGAAGACGATCGACATCGTGATCATCGAGCACGACATGGAAGTGGTGTTCGAAATCGCCGATGACATCACGGTGATGGCGCAGGGCGCGATCCTCGCCACCGGCAGCCCCAAGGACATTGCGGCCAACGAAAAAGTGCGCGAGGCGTATCTGGGCCGGCCCGAGGACGAGGACTATACCGAGGAGGCGGCCGGTGCTTAAGCTGACCGACATCCACGTCCACTTCGGCAAGCTGCATATCCTGCAGGGCGTCTCGCTCGAGGTGGGTACCGGCGAGTCGGTCGCGCTGCTCGGGCGCAACGGGGTGGGCAAGACCACCACGCTGCGCGCGATCATGGGTCTCGCAGTGCGAGGTCGCGGCAAGGTCGAGTTCAACGGCGAAGACCTCGGCGGGTGCGAGCCGCACGAGGTGCCGGGCAAGGGCATAGGCTATGTGCCGCAGGGACGCGGCATTTTTCCCAACCTCTCGGTGCACGAGAACCTCTGCATCGGCCTGCCGGGCAAGACGGACGCCGAGCGCGAAGACTACGTATTCGAGCGGTTCCCGCGACTGAAGGAGCGCCTGAAGCAGGCGGGCGGCACGCTCTCGGGCGGCGAGCAGCAGATGCTCGCCATCGCGCGCTGCCTGATGATGCGGCCCAAGCTGATCATCCTCGACGAGCCGACCGAAGGCATCGCGCCGCTGCTGGTGTCGGAGATCCGGCGCGAGATCCACCGGATCAACCAGTCCGGCGTCTCGATCCTGCTCGTCGAGCAGAACGTGCAGACCGCCTATAAGCTGTGCCAGCGCGTGTTCATCATGGAAAAGGGCGCGGTCGTGCACAGCGACACCTCCCACGAACTCAAGACCCACCCGGAGGTAGTGCATCGCTACCTCGGGCTTTCTTTGTAGACGCAACCCAGGAGAGCGAACATGGACAACAGCAACGACCCGAAGGTGGACCGCCGCAGCTTCCTGCAGCACGCACTGGCCGGTGGTGCGGCCGCCGGCGTGGCCAACCTGACCATCATGAAGGACCTGTTTGCGCAGGCCCCGTCCGGTCCGATCGTGATCGGCCACCATTGCGAGCAGACGGGCGGCTTTGCCTCGTGGGGCTACTGGCACGACAAGGCCGCAAAGAAAGCGGTCGAGTTGCTGAATAAGCAAGGCGGCATCGCCAACCGCAAGGTGGAGCTGGTCACCGAAGACACGGAATCAAACCCGGCCACCGGTGCACGCAAGCTCCGCAACCTGGTCCAGCGCGCCAACGCAGAGTTCGTGCTGGGCTCAGTCCACTCGGGCGTCATGCTCGCGTCGATCCCAATCGCCACCGAACTCAAGACGATCTATTTCTCCATGGGCGAGGCCACCGAGGCGACGGGCACCAAGGGGACGCGCTATAGCTTCCGCACGGGCATGGACACCTACTCGATCGCGGCGGCCGGAGTGCCCTGGTGCATGGAGAACCTCGGCAAGAACTGGACCGTGGTCTATGCAGACTACGCGTGGGGCCAGAGCCACTTCCAGGAAACCAAGGCGATCGTCGAGAAACTCGGCGGCAAGATCGTCGGCAACATCCCGGTGCCGCTGGACGCCAAGGACTTCGTGCCGTACCTCACCCAGATCCCCGCCGAAACGCAGGTGGTGTTCTCGATCTTCTTCGGTTCGTTGTCGGTGGCTTTCTACACGCAGGCCAAGTCGATGGGCATCGGCAACAAGATGAAGATGTACTCGGTGATGGGCACGCTCGAAGCCATCGCGCCGGCCGACATCGAAGGCGCCGCCGAGGGCGTGTACGTCATCGAGAACTTCCCGCGCGTGGTCAAGTACCAGGATGACCCTTTCCACCGGGAACATAACAAGATCATGGAGATCGACGACATCGACGCGCGCGAGACCGGCAGCAAGCGCGTGATGGCCAAGAGCCATGCCTGGCAATCGTGGGAAGGCCTCTACACGCTGAAGGCGGCCATCGAAACTTCGGGCTACAAGACCCGCAAGGACACCGAGGGCGTGATCCGCGCGCTGGAAGGCCTGCAGATGAAGAGTTCCATCGGCCACCCGCAGGGCAACAAGATCCTGCGCAAGGAAGACCACGCCGGGCTCGTCGACTGCTACATCAGCCGCATCGAGAAGGGCCGCTTCGAGGTGAAGAAGAAGATCGCGAAGGAGGATCTCGCGAAGAACATGCCGGTGCGTCACGACCTGTCGAAGATGCCGGTCTGAGGCGCCAGGCATGACCGCCGCCCTGCCGAAGTTCAAAGCCGCCGCGATGCACGTCGCCCCCGTGTTCATGGACACGCAGGCGACGGTCGACAAGGCCTGTGCACTCATTGCGGAGGCGGCGGCCAACGGCGCCCGGTTGATCGCTTTCCCTGAGACGTACATCCCCGCGTTCCCGATCTGGGCCGCGGTGCGCGCGCCGATCGAGAACCACGAGTTCTTCCGGCGCCTGATGCAGGCCGCCATCCGGCTACCTGGCCCGGAGATTGCGCAGATTGCGCAGGCGGCCCGCGCCAACGGGGTGTTCGTCTCGATGGGGTTCAACGAGGGCACCGACGCGAGCCTGGGGTGTGTGTGGAACAGCAACGTGCTGGTCGGGGAGGATGGCGCCATCCTCAACCACCACCGCAAGCTCGTGCCGACCTTCTACGAGAAGCTGGTGTGGGCGCCGGGCGACGGGCGCGGCCTCAACGTGACGGCCACCGACGTGGGCCGCATCGGCATGCTGATCTGCGGCGAGAACACCAACCCGCTCGCCCGCTATGCCTTGATTGCGCAGGGCGAGCAGGTCCACATTTCCTCGTACCCGCCGATCTGGCCGACCCGGCCGCCCGGCGAGGCGGGCGCCTACGACATTGAGTCCGCGATCCGCATCCGCGCCGGCGGGCACTCGTTCGAGGGCAAGGTGTTCAACATCGTGGCTTCGGCCTACTTCGACCGGGCCACGCGCGATGCCGTTGTCCAGGGGGATGCGAAAGTGGCGGCCATCCTCGACAACACGCCGCGCAGCGTGTCCATCGTCCTTGGGCCGGACGGGACGCCGATCAGCAAGACGATGCGCGACGAGGAAGGCATCCTGTACGCCGACATCGATGTGGGACTGTGCGTCGAACCCAAGCAGTTCCACGACATCGTCGGTTACTACAACCGCTTCGATGTCTTCAAGCTGACGGTCGACCGGACGCCGCGCTCGCCCGCCTATTTCGAGGGGACGGCTGCCGAATCGTCTGCGGCGGTCAGCCAGGCCCAGGGCGACGAAACCGGACCGGCCCCGACATGACCACGACCCCGCATTACGAAGTCGATCGCATCGAGGTGATCTTCCGGTCCGCGGAGTTGCAGGTGCGGGAGTTCGACGTGCTCGCCGGCCAGCAGATTCCGTGGCATTCGCATACCCAGATCACCGACCACTGCTACTGCCTTTCGGGAACGATCGCGGTGGAGACCCGCGACACGCCCGCGTCGACGCCGCAAAAGACCGAACTCCACCCGGGAGAAAAGTGCATCCTCCCGCCCGGCCTCCAGCATCGCATCACCTGTGCGCACGGCGACCTCGCCCGCTACCTGCTCGTGCAGGGCGGCGGCAAGTACGACTTCCATCCCGTTCCCGTCGGCCAATAGGACACTGACATGCTGAAGCGCACCATCCTCGTTCGCATTGCGTTTGCGCTGCTTGCCGGGGCGCATGCGTTCGTGGCGCACGCGCAGGCTTTCCCCTCCAAGCCGATCCGCATCATCGTCGGCTTTTCGGCGGGCAGTGCTTCGGACCTGCTGGCCCGCGCGGTGGGGGCCAAGCTCTCGGACGCGCTGGGCCAGCCGGTGGTCATCGAGAACAAGCCCGGCGCCAACGCGATCATCGCCGCTCAGGCGGTCGCTACGGCCGCGCCGGACGGCCATACGCTGCTGGTCGTTTCCGCTGCGCACGCCGCGACGCCCGCGCTGTACAAAACGCTTCCCTACGACACGCTCAAGGACTTCGCCGGCGTATCGCGGATCGCCAACGTGCCGAGCATGCTGATCGTCACGCCGGGCCTTGACGCGAAGACCGTGGCCGACCTCGTCCGGATGGGCAAGGCCAAGCCCGGCGGGCTGAATTTTTCCTCACCGGGCAAGGGCAGCGCCAACCACCTGGCGGCGGAACTGTTCCTCACCAAGGCCGGGTTCAAGGCCCAGCATGTGCCCTACAAAGGCATTCCCGAAGCGCTGACCGGGGTGGTGACCGGCGAGATCCAGTTCGCGTTCCTGCCGGTCATGAATGTGCTCAGCCTCGCGAACCAGGGCAAGGTTTCGGTGCTGGGCGTCTCCACGGCAACGCGCTCGCAGGCCCTGCCTTCCGCACCGCCGGTCGCCGAGGCCGGCGTGCCGGGCTATGTGTTCGATCCGTGGTTCGGCCTGCTTGCGCCGGCCAAGGTGCCCGCGCCGGTGATGGAGGTGTTGGCCGCGCAGGTGGAGAAGGCGCTCCAGTCCGCCGACGTCCGGCAGAAGCTCCAGCTGGTCGGCGCGGATGCCGCCCCGCTTACGCTCGGCCGGTTCGACGCTTACATCCAGGCCGAGATCGCCAAGTTCCGCGAGATCGCGGCCGGCGCCGGGATCGTCCCGGAGTAGGGGGAAATCCCATAAATTCGCAAGATTTATTTTTTAGATTGGCTCCAGGAGCCGCTCTCCTGCAAGTTTGTGTACCAGTATAGGTACATTTTCGGATAATTTAAGGTTGTTTCGACACAGCCCTCGCGGCGCGCGGGCGAACTCGCTAGACTTCCGCCGCGGCGCCCAGACGCCCGGAAGAAACAACGCGAGGAGACGCAATGCGGCAGGAAACCACCCTTTTGCAGGGAGCACGCTGGCTCACGGCGGCCGTGCTCAGCGTGTGCGCCATGGCCGCGCACGCCCAGGCCTACCCGGCCAAGCCCATCAAGTTCGTGATCCCGTACCCGCCCGGCGGAATGGCCGACACCTACGCCCGCGCTCTTGGGCAGGCGCTGTCCGACCGCGTCAGCCAGCCCGTGGTGGTCGAGAACAAGCCCGGCGGGAGCCTCATCATCGGCACCGATGCGGCGGCCAAGTCCGCGGCCGACGGCTACACGATCCTGCTGGCGAGCGTGTCGAGCCTTGCGCTGAATGTCAGCGCCTTCAGGAAGCTGCCCTACGACCCGGTCAAGGACTTCAGCCCGGTCGCCATCACCTTCCACCTGCCGCTGTTCCTGATGGTGAACGCCGACCTGCCGGTGAAGTCGGTGAGGGAGCTGATCGCCTACGCCAAGGCCAACCCCGGCAAGCTGAGCTTCGCCTCGCTCGGGCACGGCAGCTCGCTGCACATTGCCGGCGAGACGTTCAAGCGCATGGCCGGCATCGACATCCTGCACGTGCCGTACAAGGGCACCACCACTGCGCTGCCCGACCTCGTCAGCGGGCGGGTGAGCATGATCTTCGACGGCGGGGCGTTCCTGCCGCAGGTGCAGGCGGGCAAGGTCAAGCTCCTCGCCGTGACGAGCCCCCGGCGCCTGGATTCCATGCCTGAAGTGCCCACGGTGGCCGAGGCCGGCGTGCCGGGCTACGACCTGTCGTTCTGGTTCGGCGTGGTGACGCCCGGCGGGACGCCGCGGCCGATCGTCGACAAGCTGTCGCGCGACATCAACGAGATCACGAAGACGCCGGCGTTCCGCGAGCGCATGGCCAGTTTCAACAACATGCAGCTGATGACCGGCACGCCCGAGCAGATGGGCGAGCAGATCAAAGGGGACATCGTTCTCTGGCAGAAGCTGCTCAAGGACGCGGGAGTGGAGCCGCAATGACGCAAAAACTCAATGTCACCGTGGTGGGCGCAGGGCTGGGCGGCCTCACGGCCGCCGCCGCGCTGCTCAAGCACGGCTGCGATGTCACCGTCCTCGAGCAGGCCGGCGAACTCGGCGAGATCGGCGCGGGCGTGCAGCTGAGTCCCAATGCGATGAAGGTCATGCGGGCGCTGGGCCTCGAGGAGCAGGTGCTGGGCGTGTCCTTCGAACCGGGCAACCACGTGATCCGCAGCTGGAAGAGCGGGCGCGTGCTGTCGTCCACGCAGCTGAAGGGTGCGCTGCATGCGGCCTATGGCGCCGGCTACTACGGCTTTCATCGCGCAGACCTGCACCAGGTGCTGCAGAAGGCGGTGCCCGCTGAGCGGGTGCGCCTGGGCGTCAAATGCAGCAAGGTGCGCGCCGATGCGCACGGCGCCACGGTCGTCCTCGAGGACGGCAGCGAGATCGCCAGCGACGTAGTCGTGGGCGCTGATGGCGTGCACTCGGTGGTGCGTGCGGCGCTGCTTGGCGAGGAGTCGCCGCGCTTTACGGGCAACGTGTGCTGGCGCGGGCTGGTGCCGGCCGAGGCCATGCCGGCGGGCGCGATCTCGCCGGACATGACCGTCTGGTTCGGGCCCGGCGCGAGCTTCATCTACTACTACGTGCGCGGCGGCAAGCTGGTGAACTGGGTGGCGATGTGCGAGGCGCCCGAGTGGCGCTCGGAGTCGTGGAAGTTCGAGGGCGACCGCAACGAGTTAATCGAACGCTACAAGCACTGGCATCCGACCGTGCGCGAGCTGATCGAGAAATCCGACCGCTACCTCAAGTGGGCCCTGCTCGATCGCGACCCGCTGCCGCGCTGGACCGAGGGCGCGGTCACGCTCCTGGGTGACGCCGCCCACCCGATGCTGCCCTACCTTGCGCAGGGCGCCTGCATGGCGATCGAGGATGGCTACGCGCTGGCGGCGAGCCTGGCACGCCATCCAGGCGACGTGCCGGGGGCGCTGAAGGAGTACGAGACCGCTCGGCGCGCCCGTACCGCGCGCGTGCAGTTGCTTGCGCGGGCGAGGGCGGTCGAGAACCACCTCGACTCGCCCCTCTCGCAGGTCAAGCGCAACATCCGCTACGCGCTGCAGCGCTTCGCCGACCCGAAGAAGCACACGTACAAGATCGAGTGGATCTACGGGCACGACGTGACCGCGGTGCAATGATTCCCCGGGACCCGAGGAGGTAGGCATGTCCTGCATTTCGCTGTCGAGGCTTTGGATCTTCGCCGTCGCGCTGCTGGCCGCGACGGTCGCATCGGCGCAATCCTGGCCGGCCAGGCAGGTGCGCATCATCGTCCCCTATCCCCCCGGAGGGGCGGGCGACCTGACGACGCGGGCGTTCGCCACCCGCTTCAGCGCGAAGATCGGCCAGTCGGTGGTGGTGGAGAACATCCCCGGTGCGAGCCAGATCATCGGCGCCCAGGCCCTGGCCAAGTCCGCGCCGGATGGCTACACGCTCTTCATCGCGAGCCCGACCAGCCTGGTGCTGAACCCTGCGCTGCGGCGGACGTTGCCCTACGCCCCCGAGAAATTCACCTTGGTCTCCAAGCTGTTCACCTCGCCGCTCTACGTGATCGTCACCGGGAAGCTGCCGGTGGGCACCTTGGGAGAACTGGTCGCGCACGCCAAGTCCAGGCCCGGGCAGCTCAACTACGGGTCGATCGGTGAAGGGTCGGCAACGCACCTTGCCACCGCACTCTTCGCACAGATGACCGGCATCCAGCTGAAGCACATCCCGTACAAGGGCAGCGCGGGCATCAACCCCGATCTGCTGTCGGGCGAGCTGCACATGCACCTCGACCCGGGCGCCGGCACGCTCTCGCTGGTCAATGACGGCCGCCTGAAGGCGCTGGCCATTACCGGCCCGAAGCGCTCCGCCACGCTGCCCAACGTGCTCACTGCCCTCGAAGCGGGCGTTCCGGGATACGAGGTGGTGTCGTGGTGGGTGCTTGCCGGGCCGGAGGGGATGCCGCGCGGCCTGGCCGAGCAGATGGCGGCTGCAGTTGCGCAGGCCGTGGCCGACCCCTCGCTCGCCGAGCAGGCGCGTACGCTTTCGATGGACTACGAGGCCAGTACGCCCACGGAACTCGCCGCGTTCGTGCAGGCCGAGCGTCAGCGCTGGGGGCAGGTCGTCCAGACGCTCGGCCTCAAGCAGGAGTAGGCGCGCAATGGCCGGAACAGCCAGCCTGTTCGGGCCCGAGGATGAGCGCATCCTCGCGGCGCTGGAGGTCGAGCGCTACAACCGCGAAAGCGTCTACAGCCATCCCGGTTTCCGGCCGGTGCGCGCAGAGCATTCGCATGTGCCGCTGCAGGTACAGGGCGTGCTGCCCGCCGACCTCGAGGGCGTGTACCTGCGCAACGGGACGAACATCCAGTTCGACCGGGTGACCACGCGGTCGCACGTGTTCAACGGAGACGGCATGCTGCACCAGGTGCAGATTTCTGGAGGCAAGGCCACCTACTCGAACACCTACATCCGCACGCCGCGGTTCGAGTTCGAAAGGCAGTCCGGGCGGGAGGTGTTCCCGAATTTCGGCGACATGTCGTCGAGCGGTCCTGCGGGACTCGAGCGACTCAGGCTCATCGCGAAGAAGCAGGCTGCCGGGCTGGTCCCGAAGTGGTCCGGGCTGGAGGCCAACCCGGCTTCGACGTCGATCCAGTACCACCACGGGGCGCTGTACTGCCTGCAGGGCAGCGGCTGGCCATTCGTGCTCAACGCTCGCGTTCAGGACGGCAGGCTGCGGCTCGACGGCACGGGCCGGCTGGAAAACTGGGGCGGGGCGCTGCCCACGCCGTTCTCCGCACACCCGAAGATCGATCCCGTCACCGGTGACTTCTACAGCGTGGCCCTGGATACGCGCAATCGCGCGCTGACGCTGTCGCACATCCATGCGGGCCGGCTCGCCAACCACGTGAAGATCCACGATTTCCCCGCCGGGGAAGACCTGACCGGCACCATCCACGACTACTTCCTGACCGAGCGCTACATCGTGATTGCAGACATCTCGCTGCGGTTTGCCGAGGCCAACGTGGCCGGCCCCTCGCAGAGCTTCTGGCGCTTCGATCCGGCACACAAGCTGCGCTGGGGCGTGCTGCCGCGCGACTTCAAGCCCGGCGACCGGGTGCGCTGGTTCGAGACGGGCGCGCCGGGCATGGTGTGGCACATCGTCAACGGGTGGGAAGAGGAGGGACGCATCGTGCTTTACGCCCCGGTGTTCTCCGAGTACCCGTCCGACATTCCCATCCATACCCCGGAAGAGCCGCCGGCCCGGCTCACCCGCTGGGTGCTCGACCTCGAGTCGGGCCGGGTCGCCGAGGAGGTGCGCCTCCTCGAGCACGGGTACGAGCGGCCCAGCCTCAACCTGGGCTGGGTGGCGAGGAAGAACCGCTACGCCTACCTGATCGACGAAGGCGCCGACGGGTACATGGGCAAAGGGGTCCTCAAGTACGACCTGCAGGAGCACCGGGAGCTGGGCTATTTCGACTACGGCAGGTTCTATGGCGGCGAGGCGCTGTTCGTGCCGCGCGCCGATGCGCGTGCCGAGGACGACGGTTACCTGGTCGAACTCCTGATGACCGGGGATGAAGCGCAGTTCCTCGTGCTGGACGCGAAGACGCTTGCCGAAGTCGCGCGCCTGCCGTTGCCGGCACGCGTGCCCTTCGGCGTGCACGCGTGCTGGGTGGATCGCCCGAAACTGGATTCAATCGCGCCGTATCCAATTCCAGAAAGGGAGGGACCTCGATGCCACAAACAGTGATCCGGCGCTTCATGCGCCATGGGATGCTTCCGCAGCTGGCGGTGTTTGAATGCACCGCCCGCCTCGGGAGCTTCACGCGTGCCGCCGAGGAGATGCACCTCGCGCAGCCCACGGTCTCGATCCAGATCAAGAAGCTGTCCGAGATGCTCGGCCTGCCCTTGTTCGAGCAGATCGGCAAGAAGATGCACCTCACGCCGGCGGGCGAGGCGCTGCAGGAAGGCTGTCGCGACCTGTTCGCCGCGTTCGGCCGCATCGACGACTCGCTCGCGCGGTTGCGCGGGCTGGAAGGCGGACGCCTGCGGCTCGCGGTGAGCACGACCGGGAAATACTTCGCGCCGCGGCTCCTCGCGGGCTTCGTCGGCCTGCACCCGAAGGTCGAGGTGTCCCTGCAGATCCACAACCGCCAGGCCCTCATCGACCGCCTCGCGCGCAACGAGGACGACCTCTACATTTTTGCCAACCCGCCGACCGACCAGGAGGTGGTGTGCCAGCCGATCATGCCGAACCCGATGGTGCTGTTCGCGCGGGTCGACCATCCGCTCGCGCGAAGCAAGGGCATCCCGTTTGCCGCGCTGGCCCACGAGCCGTTCCTGATGCGCGAGCCCGGGTCGGGCACCCGCAACGTGGCCTGGGAGGCTTTCGACCGCAACGGCATCGCCCCGCGGATCCGCATGGAGCTCTCGACCAACGAGGCGATCAAGCAGGCGATCCTCGCCGGCCTGGGCGTGTCCATCCTCTCTCGCTACACGCTAGGGCTGGATACCGAGCAGGACCAGCTTGCCGTGCTCGATGTAGAGGGACTGCCGATCGAGCGGCCCTGGCAGTTCGTGTACCTCGTCGGCAAGCAGATCCCCCCGGCGGCACGGGCTTTCATGGACTTCGTGCGCGCGGAGGGCAAGCGCCTGGTGGAAGACCACCTCGGCCACGAGGCGACCCGGCCGGCTATCCGGTGACCGTGACTACGACCGTCCGCACCTGCGGATGGGTCCGGTGCTCCCACAAGTAAAGGCCCTGCCAGGTCCCGAGCAGCAGCGCGCCCCCGCCCACCGGCACGGAAACGGACGTTCCCGTCACGATGCTGCGCCCGTGAGCCGCCATGTCGTCGTCGCCCTCGGTGTCGTGCGCGTACGCCGGGTCGCCGTCGGGCGCCCAGCGCGCGGCCAGCGTTTCGAGGTCGCGGCGCACGGCCGGGTCGGCGTTCTCGGTGATCACCACGGAGCAGCTCGTGTGCTGGACGAAGACATGGGCTAGGCCCGTGGCGATGCCCGAGGCGGCGACCACCCGCGCCACGTCATTGGTGATCGGCGTGGTCCCGCGCCCGCGGGTGCGGAATTCCAGTGTTTGCTGGTGGGCCATGGACTGGGTTTATAGTCGGGGATCGAAAGCGAAAGGATCGCACATGTTCACACCGAAGAAGACCGTGGGGCAGATGGTGGAGGCTGCCAAGGCGCGCCTGGAGAACCTGACCAACGCGCAGCTGCAGGCCGAGATGGCGAATGGGGAGGTCCAGGTCCTCGACATTCGCGACTTCCGCGAGCGCCAGAACCTGGGGTACATCCCCGGCTCGATGCACGTGCCGCGGGGCATGCTGGAGTTCTGGCTGGATCCTACGTCCAAGTACTTCACGGGCAGGGTCGACCCGGAGAAGCGGATCGTCCTGCATTGCGCGGGCGGTCACCGCTCGGCGCTTTCGGCGGCGCTGCTGAAGGACATGGGGTTCCCCAACGTGGCGCACCTCGAGCCCGGGTTCAACGGCTGGGCGGCGGCCGGGCTGCCGGTGGAAGGGGCGCCCGCTAAGAAGGGTTGACCGGCGCGGCCTGTGCACTCCGCGTGCCGATGAGCACGCCGCCGGTGACGAGCGCCATCGCCACCCAGACCACGGCGTCGAGCGCTTCGCCCAGCGCGAGCGTGGCCGCGACGATCCCGACGATCGGCGTGGCCAGCAACCCGAGCGATACCGAACTCGCTGGCATGCTGCGTCCGGCAGACGCCACCGCCCAGTAAGGCAGGACCGTGCCGAACGTGCTGGTGAGAAACAGCAAGAGCGCAAGCTTCGGCGTCCAGGCGATCGCCACCCAGGTGCCCGATACGAGCGCGATGCCTATCAGCACCGCGGTGGCGACAAAGGTTTCCCAGGGCACCAGCTGGAACGGGGTGGAGGCCCACTTGTGGGCGCGGATGTGGAGGATGCTCATCGACCAGCACAGCGCGGCCGCGAGCAGGGACGCATGACCCAGCACCGCGTTGCGGTCGCCCCAGTCGAACGCCATCGGGTTGAACAGCACCGCGAGGCCCGCGAGCCCCAGCAGCATGCCGATGACCCGCCGCGCGGTGAATCGTTCGCCGAGGAACAGCGCGGCGCCCGGGATCACCCACAGCGGCGAGGTGTAGGCGAGCACCATCGACCGCCCGACCTGCACCATCGCAAGGCCGATGGCGGCGAACACCGCGAAGCCGACCATGTGAAGCAGGGCGATGCCGAACACCACCGGCAGGTCGGAGCGCGGCGGCAGCACCAGCTGGCGGCGCGGCAGCATCAGCAGCACGAGGACCAGCGCCGCGAGGCCCGAGCGCAGCGCCGCGAACCAGAACGGCGACATCGACTCGAGGATGACCTTGTTGAGCGGCCAGCCGAGACCCCAGCCGAGGACGGTGAATAAGAGGAACATTGCGCCAGGATTCATTGCGCAATTATCGGCGAGTTCGGCGGCGTCGCCGGCGGAGTTTGGGCGGCAGGACTGTAAAATGGAGCCCAAGTGATTGCCCCCCACCTACAGGCCGAGCGCCTCGCCCGGCTGCCCAAACCCGAGTTCGATCCGGCGCTGCCGGTCAACGGCCGGCGCGACGAGATCCGCGCGGCCATCGAGCAGCACCAGGTGGTGATCATCTGCGGCGAGACGGGCTCGGGCAAGACCACGCAGATCCCCAAGATCCTGCTGGAGATGCAGCGCGGCGTGAAAGGCTGGATCGGTCACACGCAGCCGCGCCGGATCGCCGCGCGCTCGGTGGCGAGCCGCATCGCGCAGGAACTGAAGGCCGAACTGGGCAACCAGGTCGGCTACAAGGTGCGCTTCCTCGACAAGGTGAAGCGCGAGTCGTACGTGAAGCTGATGACCGACGGGATCCTGCTGGCCGAGACGCAGGGCGACCCGACGCTCTCGGCCTACGACACGATCATCATCGACGAGGCGCATGAGAGGAGCCTCAACATCGACTTCCTGCTCGGGTACCTGCGCAACCTGCTGCCCAAGCGCCCCGACCTGAAACTGATCATTACGTCGGCCACGATCGACGCGGACAAATTCTCCAAGCACTTTGCTGTGGGAGGAAATGCGGCGCTCGTGATCGAGGTCTCCGGGCGCCTCTACCCGGTGGAGGTGCGCTATCGCCCCGTCGAGGGCGACGCCGAGGACACCACCCGCGACGAAGAGGAGGCCGCGCTGGTCGATGCAGTGGCCGAACTCTGCAAGGCGGGCCCGGGCGACGTGCTGATCTTCCTCCCGGGCGAGCGCGAGATCCGCGAGACCATGACCATCCTCGGGCGCGATACCAAGTCGTGGAGCCGCGGCCCGGTGGAGTTGCTGCCGTTGTTCTCGCGGCTTTCGACGGCGGAGCAGGACCGGGTCTTCAAGCCCAGCGGGAATTCGCGCCGCATCATCATGGCCACCAACGTGGCCGAGACTTCGCTGACCGTGCCCGGCATTCGCTATGTGGTCGACACAGGCTATGCCCGCGTAAAGCGCTACAGCTATCGCAACAAGGTCGAGCAGCTGCGCGTGGAGAAGATCTCGCAGGCCTCCGCCAAGCAACGCTCCGGCCGCTGCGGCAGGGTGGCGGACGGTATCTGCATCCGCCTGTATGACGAGGACGACTTCAAGGGGCGGTCGGAGTTCACCGACCCCGAGGTGCTGCGCTCGTCGCTGGCCGCGGTGATCCTGCGGGCCAAGGGCCTCAACCTCGGCGACCCGGCGCAATTCCCGTTTGTCGACCCGCCGCAGCCCAAGGCCATCGCCGACGGCTATGCGCTGCTGCACGAGCTCGGCGCTGTTGATGAAGCGAACGAGCTGACCTCCACCGGCCGGGAACTTGCGCGCCTGCCGCTCGATCCGCGCATCGCCCGGATGCTGTTCGCCGCGCAGAAGGAGCGGTGCCTCGACCAGATCCTGGTGATCGCAGCGGCCCTGTCGGTGCAGGACCCGCGCGACCGGCCGATGGATAAGCAGGCCGCTGCGGACCAGGCGCAACTCAAATTCGACGACGAGCGCTCGGACTTCCTCGCTTTCCTCAAGCTGTGGAAGTTCTTTGGCGATGCGCTGGCCGAGAAGCTGACCAATAACAAGCTGGCCGCGCTGTGCCGGCAGCATTTCCTGTCGATTGCGCGCATGCGCGAGTGGCGCGAGGTGCATACCCAGCTGCGCGCGCAGGTGGAGGAGCTCGACTGGAAGGCTTCAAGCGTCGACCCCACCAAGCTGGAGGGGTTCCGGGCGATCCATCGGGCGCTGCTCTCGGGCCTGCTCGGCAACATCGGCATGAAGGGCGACGACGACTCGGCCTACACCGGCGCGCGCGGCATCAAGTTCTGGGCGCATCCGGGGTCCGGCACCAAGAAGCCCGGCCGCTGGATCATGGCCGCCGAACTCACCGAGACCACGCGGCTCTATGCGCGCTGCGTGGCGGCCATCGAGCCGATGTGGTTGGAGGAGTTGGGCGCGCACCTGATGAAGAAGTCGCGCGACAACCCGCACTGGGAAAAAGCCCGCGCGCAGGTGGTGGCCGTGGAGCGGGGCACGCTGTACGGCCTGCCGGTGTACCTGAACCGGCGCGTGCACTATGGCCCCTACGATCCAGAACGCTCGCGCGAGGTATTCATCCGCGAGGCGCTGGTCGAGGGCGAGTTCGAGACGCGCGCGCCGTTTTTCGAACACAACCAGCGGCTGATCCAGGAGATCGAGCGCCTCGAGCACAAGTCGCGGCGTCCCGACATCCTCGTCGACGACGAGCTGATCTACGCGTTCTACGACAGCCGCATTCCCGAGGGCATGCACAACGGCGCGGATTTTGAAAAGTGGCGAAAGGAATCCGAGCGCGAATCGCCCAAGCTGCTGTACCTGTCGCGCGAAGACCTGATGCGCCACGAGGCCGCGGGCATCACCACCAGCACCTTCCCGCCGGGCCTGCGGCTGGGCGCGAACGAATTCAAGCTCGAATACCACTTCGAGCCTGGGTCGGCGCGGGACGGCGTGACGATGACGGTGCCGGTGGCGCTGTTGAACCAAGTGAGCGCCGCGCGCTGCGACTGGCTGGTGCCGGGCCTCTTGAAAGAGAAGGTGCATGCGCTGGTCAAGTCGATCCCGCAACGGCTGCGCCACAAGCTGGGCGGGCTGGCGGAGTTTTCCGAGGGGTTTGTCGCCGCGGTGCCGCCTTCGGACCTCGCGCTGGCCACGGCCTTGTCGCGCTATATCCGCACCGGGTTACACGTGGACGTGCCGCTGGATGCGTTCCGGCCCGACTCGGCGCCGCCCCACCTGTCGATGAATTACCTCGTCATCGACGAGCACGGCCGGCAGCTCGCCCTCGGCCGCAACCTCGCCGAGTTGAAGAACACGCTGCGCGACGAGGTCGAGGCCGTGTTGCAGGACGAGGCCCCGATGCCCGAGGGCGAGCGGTTTACCGGCTGGACCTTCGGCGACCTCGAGGAAATGATGGAACTCGGCCGCGGCGGGCACACGCTGGTGGGCTATCCCGCGCTCGTGGATGCCGGCGATGGCGTGACGCTGCAGGTGTTCGATTCGCCGGAAAAGGCCAAGGACATCCACCGCGGCGGCGTGCACCGGCTGCTGTCGATCGCCTTCAAGGAGCGCATCCGCGACCTGGAGAAGGCGCTGTCGCGCGACCCCGCGCTCGGGCCGCTGAAGGAAGACGTGATCGTGGCGGCGCTCGACCGCACGTTCCTTTCTGAATCATTGCCGATGACCGCCAAGGACTTCGCCGGGCGGGTCACCGAAGGGCGCAACCGCTTCAACCTGATCGCGCAGGAGATCATGCGCCTCGCGACCGCGATCATCACCGAGCAGCGCGAACTGCAGAAGCGCCTCGTCACCGCCGCGAAGGCCTTCCCGATCCCAGCCGACGACGTGAAGCAGCAGCTGGTGCGCCTGCTCCCGCCGCACTTTGTATCGCAGACGCCCTACGAGCGCCTGCAACACTTCCCCCGCTACCTCAAGGCGACGGGCCTGCGCCTCGACAAGCTGCGCGCCGATCCTTCGCGCGATGCCAGGCTTCTGGCCGAGTTCGCGCCGCTGCATTCGGCCTGGCAGCGCGAGGCCGTCGCGCGCATGAAGCAGGGGACACAGACCCCGGAGATAGAACAGTTCCGCTGGCTGCTCGAGGAGTTGCGCGTGTCCCTCTTCGCGCAGGAGGTGCGCACGCCTGTGCCGGTTTCGGTAAAGCGGCTGGCGAAGCTCTGGCAGGAGATTCGCTCAGGCTGAAGCGGGTTGCCCTGGCCGGGTGCTGACAGTTGTATACACGTTGCGCGAAGACAATCCGCGTCTGATTTCGGCCAGGAAAGTCACCGCCAAGGAGGCGAAAAGCTATGCAACCTGAGTATGATTTTTCCAAGGCCAAGCGTGCGAAGAGCGTGCCGCACCTCACCAAGCTGCGCGCTTCGGTCAAGTAATTAGACCAAATCCTGCGCCGCCACCGGACCCGGTGCATTGCGATCGGGTAACCGATCGTCGCTTTCGTAACACGCTGGAAACCGCGGTTATTCCGGCTTCATCCCCGCTTCGCTAAACGCACGTCCCCAGGCGTCCAGTTGCTGTTTGACGAAAGTGGCGAGTTCTTCGGGGGAGGAGCGCGTGAGCTGGATGCCCTGGCGCTCGATCTGCTCGCGCATTCCGGGGAGCTGGATGGCGGCGTTGACCTCCTTGTTCAGTCTGGCAACGATCTCGGGCGGCATGCGCGGCGGGCCGAACAGCGAGACGAAGGTCGCAACGCTGAACGGCGTCATGCCGGCTTCGACGGTGGTGAGGACGTCCGGCAGCAGGCCGCTGCGCGCCGGGAGGAGGATCGCGAGCGGGCGCAGCTTGCCCTCCTTGATGTGCGCAAGGGTGGAGGCCGGCGTCGCGAAGGTCATATGCGTGCGGCCCGCGATCACGTCGACGATGGTGGGCGCTTCGCCCTTGTAGGGGATCAGCAGCATGTCGGCGTTGGTCGAAGCGCGCATCTGCGCGAACACCAGCTGGCCGACGCTGCTGAAGCTGCCGAAGTTCAGGCGGCCCGGGTTTGCCCGCGCGTGGGCAATCAGCTCGGCCACGGACTTCACCGGCAGGGCCGGGGTGACCACCAGGATGAAGATGTAGCGCCCGACATCCGAGATCGGCGTGAAGTCGGTCAGCGGATCGTACGGCGGTGCCTTGCGCAAGAGCGGCACCTGCATCATCGGCGTGTTCGAGGCGAGGAACACGGTGTAGCCGTCCGGTGCCGCCTTCACGACGGATTCGGCCGCGATTGCCCCGTCCGCGCCGGGCCGGTTTTCGACGAGGACTGGCTGGCCCATCGATTGAGAAAGTGCCTGCCCGAGGATCCGCGCCGCCGCGTCAGTCGCTCCGCCGGCGGGAAACTGGAGCACGATGCGCACCGGTTTCGAGGGGTACTGCGCCGTGGCAGGCGCCGCGGCGCAGAGGGCGGCGATAAACAGCATGGCGAGGCGGCGGGGCAATGTCATGGCGTCTTCCACGATAGGCGAGGTGCTCACTTTAACCGCAAACCGCAGTGCCGAAACCCGCAAAACCCGGGACAGACCCGGGTCTGTCCCGGGTTTTCACCCCTGATGCGACAAGCCGTTAATCGGCCCCGCTGGGCAACCACAAAACTGAGTGACTTTAAGAGGGGTTCAAGATTTCAGGAATATCGCGCGCACCGTGCAATATGCGAGCGATGGTGACCTGCTCTGTCGTGGACTCAAAGAAGATCACGTAGTTGGCATTAGCGCATGAGCGCATGAGCGCAAGTCATCAGACAGTTCGGGCCGTCGCCGATAGCCCGCAGGGTTGAGGCAAATCTTTTCGCATTGCGCACGCAACTCAGCCACGAAACTTCCGGCGCGAACCGGATTGTCTTGTGCAATGTAGTCTCCGATCTCCTCGAGATCGTACGCGGCCAGGGGGGTAATCAGCCACTGCATTAACGAGCCTTAACGAGCTTGGCGAGTTGCCTTCTGAGCGTATTTGGCTTGTAGCCGATCAAACACGGGTTCCGCTGCAAGTGCTGCGCCGCTGGCCTTGCCTGCGGCGATATCATTTCGCAGCGCTTGGAGTTGGATGGCCTGCTGACGCTCAGTGTCCTCGAGCAAGCGCAGTCCGGCACGGACGACTTCACTGACGTTGTTGTATCGGCCGCTTTCGACCTGGTCGCGAATGAAGGTCTCAAAATGGGGACTCAGGGCTACGCTGGTGGGCATGGCGTTCTCCTAACAGTTAATAACTATTATTCTTTACCCGCCAACAAGCCCTGTCAAGAATGATCGGATGCAGGCGTGCGACCGGTACCCACCGCCACCCAAACCCCACGAAAAAAAGGGGCCAGACTCAATTTTTCAAGGTGAACTCTCGGGCGGCGGGGCATGCCTGGCTACGTGTGATGACTTTGCCGGATCAACGCGCGATCGGTGTCGCCGGACTACAGGGTGTGCAACGAGTCCGAAATTGAGCCTGGCCCCTTTTTCCCTTTTTCCCTTTTTCCCGGCGCGAACCGGATTTTCTTGTGCAATGTAGTCTCCGATCTCCTCAAGATCGTACGCGGCCACCCAAACCCCACAGGCTGGGCTTATGTCGTCGCATTGATACCCAGGTCGGCAAAATTACTGATCTTGACCACGCCATCCGGGAAGCGCGCCACGACCTCCAGCTGCCCCCCCATCGCCTCGATGTGGCTGCGCAGGGTAGAAAGGTACATGTCTGTGCGCCTCTCCATCTTTGCGATGGAGGGCTGCTGGACGTGAAGCAGATCAGCCAGCATCTTTTGCGACAGGCCACGCGCTTGGCGCAATTCGTTGAGCGGCATTTCGGCAAGCATCGCCTGCGCCTTGACCCCGGCTCGTGCTTGCGCCTCTGGTGACATCTTTTGCCGTAGTACAGAAAATTTGTTAGCCATTGATCAGCCCTTCCTTTCGAAGTTGTTCCAGGTGTTCATCGTAAAGACCGTCGGCGATGGGGACATGGACGTCGTACCATCGGTCGTCTCCGGTCTTGTCTCCACCGATCAGCAAGATGGCTGATCGCCGAGGGTCGAACGCGAACAAGGTTCGAAACGGCCGACCGTTATGCTGAGTACGTAATTCACGCATGTGGCTGTGTCTCGATCCGTGGATCCCACTGCTGTGCGGGAAACCCAAATTGGGGCCCCGATCCTCTAGCAGACGCACCGACGCATCTACCGACGCCTGCTCATCTTCGGACAAGCCTGCCCACCACTCGCCAAAATCATCGGTGTATTCAACATCCCATGTCATGTCGGGCAGTATAGCTTCCAAGGAATATTCCGTCAATGGAATGTAAAAAAAGGAAAAAAGGAAAGGAAAAAAGGGGCCAGGCTCAATTTCCCGTGGCCCTCGGTCGCCCTCGCGGCCTGGCCTCACAACGCCGGCCCAGCGTTGCCTCGATCGCTGCGTGAAACTGCGAATCGCCAGTCGGTTGCCCCTGGTTCAGGGCGAGCCTGATGTGGTCAAGGGCAGCCCGGTCCAGATGGCCGTCAAACAAAGCCCGATAGGCGGCCTGGCGCTCTCGAGGCTCAACACCCAGCCCGAAATAATCAGGGTGCGGGGTCAACCTGGCATTGATTTCTCCGAGGCCGTTATGGTGGTAGCTCGACCACGCGTAATCGGCAGGGTCGGCCACCATGCCGGCACGCACCGGATTGAGTTCGATGTAACGCTGGCACGCCAGCAAATGGCGGCCCGACTGCACCAGCGACGATTTGTATCGACTGTCCCACAGTGTGCCTGTTCGTCGATAGACGCGATTCACATGCT
>CAMAXP010000006.1 GCA_945862265.1 Bordetella parapertussis | reverse complement strand
TGGGCCGGCTCGCAGACGCCTACGGCATCGTGTTCGTCTACCACCTCACGGCGTGGCTGCCGGCGATCGGGTTGCTGGTGTGGTTCCTGCCCGACCTCGAGAAGGGCCGCTTCCGCAAAGCCGGATCAGTATCGGCCTAAGGCCGCCTTGAGCGCCGCCTTCACCTTCGCTCGCAGCGCGGCCGGCGCAACAACCTCCACATCCGGCCCGAACTTGAGGATGTCCATCAGCAGCTCGCGGTCGTCCGCATAGGGCACCTCGAGCAGGTAGCTGCCGTCGGCTTCGAACGAGGCCTTCTGCTTCGGGTGCCAGTCCTCGCCGGATACCCAGCGCGCACGCTCGGCCGTAAAGCGCAGCTTCGCCCACTGCACGTCCTTGCCCGCGAAGATGCCGTAGCCCGACTGGAAGTGGAGATCCAGCTCGGCCTTCGGCACGTCCTTGGCTTTTTCGTCGAGGAGGTCGGCCGAACGGATTGCGTCGAGCGAAAAGCTGCGCACGCCCTCCGCCTTGTGGCACCACGCGTCCACGTACCAGTTGCCGCGGTAATGCACGAGGTGCTGCGGGGAGATGGTGCGCGTGGTCTCCTCGTTGCGCTCACGGTTGTGGTGGCGGATCGCGAGGCGTTTGCGTTTCAGCACCGCGGTGGCGACCACTTCGAAATGCGCGAGCTTCGATTTACGCGCCGCCTGCTGCAGCACGTGGATGCGGCGCTCGACCTCCGCGGCGGAGTGGTCGCCCTTGTCGAGCACGGCGCGCAGGCGCTCGAGCAAAGGCTTCACGTGCGGCGTCAGCAAGCCCGGCTGCAGCGACTCCAGCAGGTGCTGCATCGTGAGCAGCGCGTGCGTCTCGGCAGGCGAGAACCACAGACCCGGCAGCTCGAAGTCCGGCGCGGACGCATCGAGCCGGTAACCGTGCGTGGCCTGGTCCCACTCGATCGGCGCATGGAAGCGGTCGCGCAGGTACTCGAGGTCGCGTTTGAAGGTGGCGGGCGAGATCTCGAGTTCGCGCAGGAACACCTCGCGCGGCACGCTCTTCCGCTCGCGCAGGAGGCGCTCGATGCGGTAGAAGCGCTCAGTTCGTTCCATGAGGTAAGCCTACCACCTCCCCCCCCGATGTGACAGCACCAGTGCTATCATTAATGGATGATCCCGCTAGTGATCGACACAAATATCCTGGTCGCAGCGCTGCTCAGGCGAGGAGGCGTCGCGCGGCGCGTGGTCCGCGGGTGCCTTGCCGGTGACTACGAGCCGTTGATCGGCGCAGCGCTGTTTTCCGAGTACGAGGACGTGTTCGCCCGCGATACGCCGTGGAAGTCGAGCCTGCTCACGGCACGCGAACGCGAGCAGCTGCTCGACGGTTTCCTTCAAAAATGCCGCTGGGTGGAGGTGTTCTATGCCTGGCGCCCGAACCTGCCCGACGAGGCGGACAACCACCTGGTCGAGCTTGCATTGGCCGGGAACGCAGCCGCAATCGTCACGCGCAACATCGGCGACCTGACGCGCGGGGAGCTGAAGTTCCCGGGATTGCAAATACTGAAGCCTGAAGACTGCCTGGAGACCTACCCATGTCGACCCTGACCATCCGCCTGCCCGACGACAAACATGACCGCCTGAAGGCGCTCGCCGAAAAGCGCAAGATCAGCGTAAACAAGCTGATGGATGAGCTTGCAACTATCGCCATCGCCAATCACGATGCCCGTACCCGATTCGAGGCGCGGGCGCGCAAAGGCAGTCCTGCGCGCGCATTGGCGTTGCTCGACCGGCTCGGGTCCCGCTAGCCGCCCGCGAGCCGCTCGATCTCAGCGACCGTGCGGTCGAGCTCGTGCCACAGGCGGTTCTCCGCGCGCGGCCTGAAGGCGGTGAGGAGCGACCGGTAGTACCAGAGCGTGCCTTCCTTGCCAGCGGTAAAGCGCGGCCACAGCTTGTCGCCCAGCTCGCGGAAATCCTCGAGGATCGCGCGCGCGTTGTAGAGCTTGTCGGCCATCGACACCAGCAGGGCATCGGCGGGCTTGGTGGCGACCTGGTCGATGTAGATCTGCTTGCGCACCCGCCAGCGCGCCGGGTCGCGGTCGCGCTGCTCTTCGGGATTGCCGTCGGTGCAGGCTTCGACGATCGCCTCGACGCGGTCGCCGAAGCGCGCGCGGATCTCGTTCGGGCTCATCTTGTGCGCTTGGTCTTCCAGCGCGTCGTGCAGCAGCGCGCCGATCGCCTGGTCCTCGTCACCGCCATGTTCGAGCACGATGGCCGCGACGCCGATGAGGTGCGACACATAGGGGACGTCGCCGCCTTTGCGCTTCTGGTCCTCGTGCAGCTCCGCGGCCCAGACCAGGGCGTCGCGGAAGCGTTTGCCTACTGCGGGCATGGGGGCTCCTCAGGCGGCCTCAAGTTCGTCGGCCTGTTTGATCAATGATTCGGCCGGGATGCCGAGTCCACGACAATTTCAACCACCGGAAAGTGGATCGCCTCATAAGACTCGACTAGAGAGACTAAAGAAGTCAGCCGTTTGCCCTCAAGGGATCCAGCTCTGGCAGCCATGAGCGACTCAATTTCTTTCAGTGCAGACTTGTAGTCCGCCTCGGTTCTGATCGGATTGATTTCCATCGCCACACCCTGTTTCAGTTCGCTTGAGCCACGGGCCCGTCTTCGTGCGTATCTCCCTAATGATAAGGGAACCCCCTCATCCTACCGAACAAAAGAAGCGTTCTCAGAAGACCTCCCGAACCAGTTTGCCAAATCAACCCGTTTCGCCCAGCGCATTGAGTTCCCGCCCCCGCGCGTCCACACTGGCGCCTTCACGCAAGGAGACCCCCCCCATGCTGTCCAGACTCGCCGCCCTTGTCCTCGCTTTCACAGTAGTTGCCGGCACCGCCCACGCACAGGCCTGGCCTACCCGCCCGCTCAAGATCATCGTGCCCTTCGCCCCCGGCGGAAGCACCGACCTCACCGGCCGGCTGCTCGCCCAACGCATGCAGGACGCGCTCGGCCAGCCAGTAATCGTCGAGAACCGCGCCGGGGCCGGCGGGGCGATCGCCACCGACTTCGTCGCCAAGTCCGCGCCGGACGGCTACACGATGGGGATCGCAGTGGCGGGCCCCTTCGTGATCGCGCCGCTGCTCTCGAAAACCCCGTACGACCCGCTGAAGGACTTTGCCTTCATCGCCGGGCTCAACGGCAACCCGCAGGTGCTGCTCGCGCACCCGGACGTCCCGGCGAAGACCATCAAGGAGTTGATCGCCCTTGCCAAGGCCCAGCCCAAGGCGCTCAACTTCGGCACTGCCGGGCCGGGGTCGCTGATCGAGCTCTCCGGCCTCGTGTTCAACCACATGGCCGGCACGAAGATCACCATGGTGCCCTACAAGGGCGGCGCCCCGGCCGTGGCGGCGGCCATCGGCGGCGAGGTGCAGCTCACTTTTGCCAACACCTCGGACGCGCTGCCGCAGGTCAAGGGCGGCAAGCTCCGGCCTGTTGCGGTCACGAGCGCCACGCGCTTCCCGCAACTGCCCGACGTGCCGTCGATCGCGGAGTCCGGCCTGCCGGACTTCAACGTGGTGACGTGGAACGCGATGGTCACCCCCGCGGGCACGCCGCCGGACGTTGTGAACCGCCTCGCCAAGGTGATCCAGGACACGCTCAAGGACCCGGCCGTGCGCCAGAAGATGACCGACTTCGGCACCACCACTGCGACCGAAGGCCCCGCCGAGTTGCGCACCTTCGTGCAGGGCCAGTTCACCTTCTGGCAGAAGTTCATCAAGGATTCCGGATTGCGCGTCGAATAACTACGTCAGAGAACCAATGAAAACCACCACCAGCGAAACCGCAGCACGCTTCCTCCTCGACGGCCTCTCGGAAGTCGGCGTCGAATACCTCTTCTGCAACTTCGGCACCGACCACGCGCCGATCATCGAGGAGATGGCCCGCCTCGAAGCGGCGGGCCTGCCGTACCCGAAGGCGATCCTCTGCCCGCACGAGAACACCGCGATGCACATGGCGGGCGGGTATGCCCTGGCCACCGGCCGCGGGCAGGGCGTGATGGTCCACGTGGACGTGGGCACCGCCAACGCCGCAATGGCCATGCACAACCTCTTTCGCACGCGCCTCCCGGTGATGCTGATGGCCGGCAAAGCGCCGTACACGAGCTTCGGTGAACTACCCGGCACGCGCGACGACTACGTGCACTTCGTGCAGGAACCGATGGACCAGGGCAGCATCGTGCGCCCCTTCGCCAAGTGGGAATACACCCTGCCCTCGGGCGCGGTGGCCAAGGAGACCGTGCGCCGCGCGCACACGCTGATGCAAAGCGACCCGCCCGGGCCGGTGCACCTGCTCTTCGCGCGCGAGACGCTCGCCGAACACTGGCAGCCCGAGGCGATCCGCTCGTACCCGGACGCCACGCACGCGCCGCAGAAACTCGGCGGCATCGACCCGGCGCGGGTCAACGCGCTGGCCAAGCGCCTGCTGAAGTCCGAGCGCCCGATGCTGATCACCGGCTATGGCGGCAAGGGGAAGCGCACGTCCGATGCCATCCAGAAACTGTCGCAGGTCGCTGGCATCCGCGTGTTCGAGAACGCCCCGGTCATCAACATGGGCCGCGAGTTCGCGGGCTTCGGGGGCTTTCGCGTGGCGGACTTCCTGCCGCAGGCGGATTTCGGGGTCATCGTCGACACCGACGTGCCGTGGATCCCGCGCGACACCGCGCCGCACCCGGACGCGTACTGGGCGCACATCGACATCGACGTGGTGAAGAAGTCGATCCCGATGTGGAGCTTCCCGGCGCAGGAGCGCATCGAGGCGAACGCGGGGCAGGTGCTGGAGCAACTGGCCGAAGCCGTCGCCGCAATGGCCGATGCAGGCTTCAAGTCAGCGGCGGCTGCGCGCTGGAAGGCGATGGAAGGCGAGTTCGCCGCGCGGAAAAAGAAGGCTGCGGCCCTCGCTGCCGACCCGGGCAAGCCCGGCGCGATCAGCCCCGACTACTTCGCGGCCGAACTAGGCAAGCGCCTCGACCCGGAAGACACGATCCTCTCGGAAGCGGTAACCAACAACCCGGTGTTCGCGCGGCAGGTGCCGCGCCCGGTGCCGTGCACGATGATCCGCCACAGCGGCAGCGGCCTGGGCGCCGCGGGCGGCCTCGCGCTGGGCGTGAAGCTCGCGCGCCCGCAGCACCGCTCGGTGCACATCGTCGGCGACGGGGGCTTCTACTTCGGCAACCTCGACTCGGTGTTTGCCGTTTCGCGGGAACACGACCTGCCGATCTTCAGCATCATCGTCGACAACACCGGCTGGAACGCGGTCAAGGACGCGACGCTGCGGGTCTACCCCGAGGGCACCGCCCTCGAGCGCGACGCCTTCAAGTCACGCCTGCCCAAAGGGATGGACTTCTCCAAGCTCGCCGCGGTCAGCGGCGCCTACGGCGAATGCCTCTCCGACCCGGCGGACACCGGCGCCGCGATCGAGCGGTGCCTCGCCGCGCTCAAGGAAGGCCGCAGCGCGCTGCTGCACGTCAGGGTCACACCCATCTAGCCCCCACTCCCCAGGATGGCCATCGCCTCGATCTCCACGAGGTACTCCGGCTGCGCGAAGACGTTCCCGCCCACCACCACGCAGGGCGGGAAGTCGCCGGAGAAGAACTGCTTCCTTGCCTCGACGAACGCGATGCGGTGGCGGATGTCGTTGAGGAACACGTTGAGCTTGATGATGTCGCTCATCTTGCCGCCTGCGGCCTCCACGAAGAGCTTCATCCGCGTGAAGGCCTGCATGGTCTGGGCATAGGCGTCGCCGGGGCCGACCAATTCGTTCCTGCTGTCCTTGCCCACCATGCCGGCGATCACCACCAGGTTGCCGATCACGAAGCAGTTGGACCACGTGCCCTCGGGCGGCTCGGGCACTTCGGGGACGGTGACGCGGCGGCGCTTGCCGCTGACGGATTCCAGCATGGGAGACTCCTCTGTGTAGGGCGGGGAAAGTCAGGATATTATCCGGGCATAAGAGGAGACACTGAAAAATGAAAATAAAACTCGTCGTGGCGGCCGCCCTAGCCGTATTCGTGCAGGCCGCGGTTGCGCAAACCCCTGCTTCCCAGTACCCCACCAAGCCGCTCAAGGTCATTGTGCCGGTCACCACCGGCGGGCCGAGCGACCTCGTCGCGCGCATCCTCGGCGACAAGCTCGCGGCTTCCATGGGCAAGCCGGTCATCATCGAGAACCGCCCGGGCGCCTCCCAGACGGTGGGCTCGGCCGCGGTGGCCAAGTCCGACCCGGACGGCTACACGCTGCTGCAGGCCGCGGCCAACATGGCGATCAACCCGATATTGATGAACGACCTGCCGTTCGACACGATCAAGGACTTCGCGCCGGTGTCGCTCACCCACATGACGCCGTATGTGTTCGTGGTGAGTTCGCAGTCGCCCGTGACCTCGCTCGCCGAGCTCTTCAAGTACGTCCGCGACAACAAGGGCAAGGTCACCTACGGCACCACCGGCCCGGGCAGCCCGCAACTGCTGGCCACGCTGCTCCTCGCGCAGCAGGTGCCGCTCGGCGAGATGACCGAGATCGCCTACAAGGGCAGCTCCGCCGCGCACCCGGACCTGATCTCGAACCGGATCACCTTCATGATCGACCCGCTGGCGGCCTCTGCGCCGCACATCAAGTCCGGGTCGCTGCGCGCGCTGGCGGTGACCACGCCGCAGCGCAACCCGTCCTTCCCGAACGTGCCGACGGCGATGGAATCCGGCGCGCCGGTCTACGATTTCGCCAGCTGGGGCGGGATGTTCGCGCCCGCCGGCACGCCGCGCGAGATCGTCCTGAAGCTGAACGGCGAACTGGCCAAGGCGCTCAACGGCGCGGACATCAAGAAGCGCTTTGACGACATGGGCCTGGTGGCGAAACCCAGCTCACCCGAGGACTTCGGCGCCTTCCTGCAGGCGGAGATGAACCGCTGGAAAGGCATCCTCGCGAAGAAGCCCTGAAACTGGTACTGTCTCGCCCATGAACTTCAGATTCTTCATCGGAATGCTCTTCCCGGTCTTCATCATGGTGATCCTTGTGAGGATCGTCATGAACGACATGGTGATCTGGAAGAGCATCTGGTCATGGTGGACGGTGGGATGCACCGTGGGCGGCGCTGCGGTGGGAACATTCCTGCAGGTAAGCATGCAGCCCAAGGCCAAGAAGAAGGTCGGCGAGTAACGCCCCTGCCGGCCCTCAGGCCAGCAGCTTCGCCAGTTCGCCGCTCTCGGCGAGTTTCTTCAGGTCGTTGGCGCCACCAACGAGCGAGCCTTTCACGAACACCATGGGGAAGGTCGGCCAGCCCGACCACATCTTGAGCGCCGTGCGCCCGCGCCATCCGCCGAAATAGCTGCCGTACTCGAGGTAGTGGTGGGCCACGCCCGCCTTGTCGAGCGTGCGCCGGGCAAATTTCGGCCAGGGGTTCTGCGCCATGCCCACGACCACCACCGGATGCGCGGCGATCGCCGCCTGCACCTCGCTGACGATATCGGCATGGCTGCCGGCAACGATGTCGCGCACGGCCGGGTGGATCCGGGACTCTTCGAGGACGCTGCGGGGCATGGTGACTCCTTGCCGGGTTGCGGTACTCAGAACGACCATGGCACGGGGGCCACGCCAAAGAGGACCCGGTGGAACAGCATCACCAGCAGCGCGAGCAGCACGCCGCCGCCTACCGCCATGAAGTCGTACTTGCGCTGCGGGACGAACTGCTTCACCGCGCCGCGCGCCACCGCCGAGCCGAGATCCAGAGCCGCATAGGCAAGGAACGCGCCGAAGAGCAGCGTGGCCTTGGCATGACCGTTGGCGAGCAGGTGCACCAGCGCCCAGAGCCCGAGGCCGATCAGCATCGGATGCTTCACGATCCTGCGGATGTGGGTCTTCATGTTGGCGGCCGCCAGCAGGATGAAGGCGATCACCACGACGAGCGGCGCCGCGTGCCGCGCGCCGATCGACGGCGCGAAGAGCTGGTCGCCGCGGGGCGCGTAGGCGTAGCCCGCAACGATGAGCACGAGCCCGATCCCCGACACGACCGAGAAGAGACCCTTGTAGCGCTGTTCGCCCAGGCGGCTCGCGCACGCGGCGCGCAGTGGCGGCACGGCAGGCACCACGTGGATGCCGAGGAACAGGACGAGGCCGAGGATCAGGGTGGGGAGTGCCATGGGATCCCTTTATAACACTGTGTGGGACGGCTACCGCTACGCCTCCAGCGCGATGGCCAAGGCCGCGACAATCGCCGCCGGGAGCGGCGCCCAGGTCAACAGGCTTGCCTTGAACGGCAAGCCTAGCCTCCCAGCCTGTCGACGTCCTTGAGGCCCACGTCGGCCACCCGGCCGCGCTGCGCGCGGCGCCCGTCATAGTCACGGATCTCCTTCCTGCCAAGCTCGACGCTCGAGCGCTTGCCGCGCTTCATGCCGAAGAGTTCGAGGCGGGTGCCGTCGATCACGGCCACGGACGCCAGGGTCCCCTTCTCGGGCAGCGCGATCAGCTGCACGCCAAGGCCACCGTTGGGCCGCAGGGGCATTTCGTCGAGCAGGAACACCAGCAGCCGCCCGTCGGAGGAGAGCGCAGCCACGCGGGGACTGACGTCGCCCTTGAAGACGGGCACCGGCGCGGGTGGCAGCACCTTCGCGCCCTCGGCCGGCTTCATGAACTCCTTGCCCGCCTTCATGCGGGTGACCATGTCCTTGAGTTGCGCGACAAAGCCATGGCCCGCGGTGGTGTGCAGCAGGAGGCTCTGCTCCATCGAACCGGTGCCCATCCAGACGATGGTGTCGCCGGCGGCGTTGACCAGGCTGTTGACCGGCGCGCCGTCGCCGCGGCCTGAAGGCAGGCCGGCGGCTTCCAGCGTCCATGTCTTGCCCGACGAGCCGAGGAACACCACCTGGTCGGTGGTCTTGCATTCGGCCGCCTGCGACAGGCCGTCGCCGTCCTTGAAGCTGACCGTCGTGAGGTCGATGCCGTGGCCGACACGGGCGCGGATCCAGCCCTTCTTCGACAGGATCACGGTGACCGGTTCTTCCACGACGGCGCGCTCGATCGAGGTGCGCTCGTCGGCGCGGATCAATGTGCGGCGCGCATCGCCGTACTTCTTCGCGTCGTCTTCGAGTTCTTTCACGACGAGGTTCTTGAGGACGCGCTCGGAGTCGAGGATGCGGCGGTACTCGTCCTTTTCCTTCTCCAGCGCCTTCTTCTCGTCGTTGAGCTTGACGCCGTCCAGCCGCGTCAGCTGGCCCAGGCGCAGGTTGACGATGTCCTCGGCCTGCCGCTCGGTGAAGCCCCATCTCTCGGAGAGCTTCCGCTTGGCCTCGGCCTGGTCCTCGCACGAACGGATCAGCTTGATGATCTCGTCGATGTGGACGAAGGCCATGATGCGGCCCTCGACGATATGCAGGCGCGACTCGCACTTGTCGAGCCGGAACTGGGTGCGCCGGCGGACGGTGGCCGTGCGGAACTCGGTCCACTCGGTGAGGATGGCGACGATGCCCTTGGTGTCGGGCAGGCCGTCGCGAAACCCCAGCCAGGTGAAGTTCAACGGGTAGCGCGTCTCGAGGCTGGTGTGCACGAGCAGGGCCTTCATCATCTCGTCCACGTTCTGCCGCGAGGAGCGCGGCTCGATGATGATGCGCATGCGGCTCTTGCGGTCGGACTCGTCGCGCACCGTTTCGACGATGTCGAGCACGAACTGCTTGATGCGCTTCTGCTCCTGGGTGACGTCCTTCTTGCCGAAGGTGGGCTTTGGGTTCACCAGCGCCTCGATCTCCTCCAGCACCTGGCGGCACGACACGCCGTGCGGCAGCTCGTCGACGACGATGCGCCACTGGCCGCGCGCGAGGGGCTCCACGTGCCAGCGCGCGCGCATGGCGATCGAGCCGCGGCCGGTCTCGTAGGCCTGCCGGATCTCCGCGGCGTTGGAGATGATCTGCGCGCCGCCGGGGAAATCCGGCCCGGGCAGCACTTCCAGCACCTCGTCGACGGTGGCCTTGGGATTCTTGAGGACCAGCGCCGCCGCGAGCGCGACTTCGCGCAGGTTGTGCGGCGGGATGCGCGTGGAAAAGCCCACGGGGATGCCGAACGAACCATTGAGCAGGCCGAACGGCATGCGCGCGGGCAGCAACTGCGGTTCGTCGAACTTGCCGTCGTAGTTCTTGATGAAGTCGACCGTGCCTTCGCCGATCTCGGCGAGCATCAGCTCGGCGTAGCGGGAAAGTTTCGCTTCCGTGTAACGATAGGCTGCGGCCGAGTCGCCGTCGCGCGAGCCGAAATTGCCCTGCCCGTCGATCAACGGGTAGCGCATCGAGAAGGGCTGCGCCATGTGCACCATGGCCTCGTAGGTCGACGAGTCGCCGTGCGGGTGGTATTTGCCCAGCACCTCGCCGACGAAGCGCGCGCACTTGGCGTAGCCTTCGGCGCCGGTGTCGCCCATCGCGTAGAGGATGCGGCGCTGCACGGGCTTCAGCCCGTCGGCGATCTCCGGCAGCGCGCGCGCCTTGACGGTGGAAACGGCATAGCCAAGGTACGCCTGCGAGGCGTGCTGCTCGATCGGCGCGGCGTCGTCGCCCGCGTCGGTCGAAAAAAGGTCTGGGGTGTTCGTGTCGTCCATGGATCTCAGGGGGCTGCAGTGGTTCCGGTTTTTGGTGGCGGCTCGTCAAATTCAAAGAGCGAGAGCTGCCGGTCGGCGAGGAGCAGCGCGTATTCGGCGGCGGACTTCGCCGCCGAGAGCGTGCCGGCCTCGCCGGTGCGCCCCGCTGCTTCCCACAGGTATTTGAGGTTTGCTTCCGGGTCGAGCCGCACCTTGGCGAGCTTTTCCTTCCCACGCCACAGGCAGTGGGATTTGTAGCCTCGTTCCCAGACGGCTTTTTTCGGTCCGCGTGCCATGCTGGCTCCTCCGTTCAGACGTCGGCTTCTACGGTTTTCCAATGTTCGCGCATCCAGTTGCGGCGGCCTTCCGCCTCACCGGAGTCCATCAGCAGTTCGAACGTGCCGCGCACCTTGTCGATGCCGGCGCGGTCGAGCTGCATGCGGACAAGCCTGCGCGAATCCGGGTTCATCGTGGTCTCCCACAGCTGCTCGGGGCTCATCTCGCCGAGGCCCTTGAAGCGCGAGATCTCCCAGCTGCCTTCGCGGACCTTCTCCTTCCTCAGCGCGGCGAGCGCGTCTACCAGTTCGTCGTCATCCAGGCAGTACACGCGCCGGGCGGGCTTGCCCTTGCCCTGCGAGGGCACTTCGACCTTGAAGAGCGGCGGCTGCGCGACCCAGATGCGGCCGGTCTCGACGATCTTCGGCATGTGCATGAAGAAGAACGTGAGCAACAGCGCCTGGATGTGGCCGCCGTCGACGTCCGCGTCGGTCATCAGCACGATCTTGCCGTAGCGCAATCCCGACAGGTCGGGACTGTCGTCCATGCCGTGCGGGTCGCAGCCGATGGCGGTGGCGATGGCCTGCAGTTCCTTGTTCGCGAGCACCGTCCTCGCGTCCTTCGACATGGTGTTCAGCACCTTGCCGCGCAGCGGCAGGATGGCCTGCGTGTCCTTGTCGCGCGCTTCCTTGGCCGAGCCGCCGGCCGAATCGCCCTCGACGAGGAAGAGTTCGGTGCGCGAGGTGTCGTCCGACGCGCAGTCGACCAGCTTGCCGGGCAGCGTGGCCACGCCGGAGGATTTCTTCCTCTCGAACTTCTTGCCCTTGGACAGGCGCGAGTTGGCCTGCTCGATGGCGAGCTCGACGATGCGCTTGCCGTCCTCAGGGTGCTGGTTCAGCCACAGCTCGTAGGCGTCCTTGGTGCAGAGCTCGACGAGCTTGGCGGCATACCGCGTGGTGAGCTTTTCCTTGGTCTGGCCGTGGAACTGGGTGCGTACGACGCGCGCCGACAGCGTGAAGCAGGCGCGGCTCCAGAGGTCTTCGGCAATGAGCTTCACGCCCTTGGGCGTGAGGCTGCGCGTTTCCATGAAGGCGCGCACCGCCTCGAAGATGCCGTTGCGAAAGCCCGCCTCGTGGGTGCCGTGGGAACGCGTCGGGATCAGGTTGACGTGGCTGTCCTGGAACACTTCGCCGTCGGGAACAAACCCGAGCGCCCACGCTGCCCCTTCCCCCGGCTGGATGTCGGTGAGGTCCGCGGCGGATTTTTCGTCGTAGTGGCGCTCGCCGGTGAAGAGCGGCGCGACGAGCTCGCGCCCCTGCAGCATGAACTCGAAGTACTGCGCCATGCCACGCTCGTACAGCCAGGTCTTGTCTTCCTTGCCTTCGACGCGCAGCACCGTGTTGAGGCCGGGCAGCAGGTAGGCCTTCGAGCGGATCAGGTGCTCGAGTTCGCCCATCGGGATGTTGGGGCTGTCGAAGTACTTGGGGTCCGGCCACGCGCGCACCACGGTGCCGGTGCGTCCCTGGTACTGCTTCGATTTCTCGCTCTTCAGCTTCTCGACGAGTTCGCCGCCCTCGAAAGCGATGGTGTGCTTCGCGCCTTCGCGGTAGACGTCGACTTCCAGCCGCGTCGACAGCGCGTTGGTCACCGCCACGCCTACGCCGTGCAGGCCGCCGGAGATGTGGTAGACCGACTCGGCCGATTTCGCGAACTTGCCGCCTGCGTGGAGCATCGTGAAAGCCATCTCCACGGCGGGCTTCTTCTCCTCCGGGTGGATGTCCACCGGGATGCCGCGGCCCTCGTCCTCGACCTCGACCGAGCCGTCCTTGCGGAACGACACGACGATGCGCTTGCCGAAGCCTGCGAGGGCTTCGTCGACCGCGTTGTCGATGGCCTCCTGGATGATGTGCAGCGGATGGATCGTGTGCGTGTACATGCCCGGCATGCGGCGCACGGGCTCGAGGCCTTTCAGGGCCTGGATCGATGAAGCGTCGTAGACAGCGGCTTTGGCCATTCTTGTAAGTGCTTGAAAAGTCAGGATAGACCGCTAGCCCTAGGGGCTTTTGCGGCGCAAAAACACTACATATTGTAGGCGATCAGGCCGCGCAACCCAACCGGCCTGCGGTCGGCCTGCCGTGCGGGTCGAATTTCAGTTATTCATGCTATCATGCTGCATGAATTAATTCCCTCACGTAAGAGGCTTGTACATGCTGAAAATGGTGGGCAACAGCGGGCAGCTTTCCCTCGGCAAGAAATACGCGGGCCGGTACTTCAAGGTCGAGCACCAGCCCGACGGCGCGGTGTTGCTGCGTCCGATGACGCTGGTCCCCTCGACCGAGGCCTGGGCACATGAGCCGGCCATGCTCGATCAACTTCGCAGCGGCGAGGCGTGGGCGAAACGCACCCCGCCGGCGGCGACCGATCTCGATGACCTCGCCTCCAAGGCTTCGAAACGCAAAGGCAAGCGCGCTTGAGCGGGGGCGTCCGCCTCGACCTGAATTTTCCGGAGTTCCAGGCGCAGCTTTTTCGCCTGGACACGACCGAACTGCGCCAGGCGATCAAGACGCTGCGCAAGGTTTCCGGCCTCGGCTGGGAGCAGGCCTATTCCGACCACGGCCTGAAGTGGGAAGAGTTGAAATCGATGAAGGGCCGGTTCACGATCCGCGTCACCCGGCAGTGCCGCGCGGTCGTTACCCGCGAAGGCGAATTCATGCGCTTTTTCGCCCTGCATTTCGATCACGACAGCGCCTACGAAAAAAAATAGGCGGGCGGGCGGGCTACAACGCGTTGATGCCCGCTCGCTTGACCACGGGCGCGTATTTCTTGAGCGCTTCCACCACCGCCGCCGCCAGGTCCTCGGGCGTCGAGGTGGCGCTTTCCATGCCCATCGCGACGACCTTCTCGGCCACTTCGGGCTTGCGCATCGTCGCGACCAGCTCCCGGTTCAAGCGCTGCACGACCTCCTGCGGGGTGCCGGCCGGCGCAAAGATCCCGTACCAGCTGCGCGCGGTCTCCATCTCCGGATACCCCATGTCCCGCATGGTCGGGACTTCGGGCATGGCGACCAGCCGGTTCGGACCGATCACCGCCAGCGCCTTGAGCTTGCCCGCGCGTATGTGCGGGAGGCTGGTGGCGGAATCGAACATGAACTCCACCTGCCCGCCCAGCAGCGCCACCATCCCCGGTGCAATGCCGCTGTAGGCGACATGCGTGGCAGAAGTACCCGCGGCCTCGGAGAACAACACACCGGCCAGGTGCGAAAGCGACCCGGCGCCGGCCGACGCATAGTTGTACTTGCCGGGCTGCGCCTTCAGCACGGCCACGAACTCCTTCATGGTCGACACGTTCAGCTTCGGGTGGACGACGAGGATGTTGTTCTGCCGCGCCGGGATCATGATCGGGGCGAAGCTCTTTTCCGGGTCGAACGGGAGCGACTGGTAGATCCAGGGATTGACCGTCAGCGTGCTGGACGCAGTCATCAGCAGCGTCAGGCCGTCGGGCTTCGACTTGGCCACCAGCTCGGCAGCAATGTTCCCGCCCGCCCCGCCGCGATTGACCACGAGGACCGGGCGCCCGAGCGCCTTGTCGATGTCGGATGCAATCAGCCGGGCTACTGCATCGATCGAGCCTCCCGCCGGCGTGGTGACGACAATGGTGAGCGGCGCCACTCCCGCGCCCTGGGACCATCCGGCGATCGGATGGGCAAACGCGAACAGCAGCCCGATGGCCGCAACCAGCTTGTGTGTCATTTTGTTCCTTGCCTGGACCTGTGAACGGGAAACCCGCTTACTGCGGGACGAACTTGTGGATCTCGAGCGAGGACTGCCTGACGCTCATCGCCGCCTCGAACGCCTCGCGGATCGCGGCCGGCTGCCCGGCCATCGAATAGAACTCGCGCAGGTAGGGCCCCATGACGGGATGCGCAAGCATTTCCTCGCACGGCAGGCCTTTCATCAGGTCTTCCCGCGCGATGCACGGCAGTTCGACGCACACGTTGCGGGCCGGGTCGCGGATCAGCCCCCTCGGGTCGCGCCCCTCCTCGACGGCCGCGAGGTCTTCGAGCAACCGCCTGCGCAGCATCACGACGCCACGGTCGCTCGCGCCGAGGGATTCCCGCGTCCGGTCGGCGATGGGCCCCTGGCTGATCCAGGCCACCACATCCTGGTTGCCCACGTGGCTCAGGATCCACTCGCCTGCGGCGTCCTTGATCGGCGCGTACCAGGTGGGGATTTGCGCTTGCACATAGGGTTCACACTCGGTGGGCACGTGCAGGACGCTCCATGTGATGAACAGCGTATGGGTGTCGTCGACCGGCACTTTCCATTCGAAGTGATGGCCGAAGTACCACCCGTTCGGCCACAGGATGGCGCGCCCCACGCTCCAGAGCGGCGTCGACTTGTCGGTGCCTTCGCGAAAGCGCCGGGAGATCAGGCCGTACTCGAAATCCTCAACCTGCAGGTCGAGTGACTTCGGCCCGAACTCGCCGAAATCCCCGGCGCGGCGCTGCGACGCGTTGTTGTGCATCCATTCAAAGTGCACCGGATCAACCGTGTTCTCCTGGCACTGCAGCCAGTTGCACGGGACCTCGGCGATGACGACCTGCGCAAAGCTGTTCGGCCAGCTGAACGTCTCCCAGTCCGGCAACTCCGGCGCAGGCAGCGGACCCATGTAGGCCCACAGCATCCCGGCCTTCTCGCGCACGGGGTACCCGTCGAGCTTTGCCGACCGCAGGCGCGTGGCGTTGGGCGCGACCGTCTCCTCGAAGGGACGCTGGGAGCACTCGCCCTGCAGGTTGTATCGCCAGCCGTGGTAGCTGCAGCGGATGCCGTCCTCCTCGACGAACCCGAAGGCGAGATTGGAACCGCGATGCGCGCAACGGCTGCTGACGAGCCCGTACTGCCCGTTGAGCGCCTTGAAGAGTACGAGGTCCTCGCCAAACAGGCGGATCGATTTGATCGCTTTCGTGTCGAATTCGGAAACACCGGCCACCGGGTGCCAGTAGCGGCGGAGCATCCCGCCCATCGGCGTCCCCGGCCCGACTTCGGTCAGCGCCTTGTTCTGTTCTGCAGACAGCATCGGATTCTCCTCACTGCGAATTCAAGCATCCCTGGCTGCGCCCGTCCCGGCCACCCGGCCGAAGATCGCGGCCTTGCCCAGCGCGGACCCGCTCATGTATCCCGCACCATGAAACCCGCCCACCGTCTCCCCTGCGGCGTAAAGCCCTGGGACGGGCGACCCGTCCCCGCGCAACACCCGCATGCCCGTATCCACCCTCAGGCCGCAATAGGTGGCGAGCAGGGCGGTACAACAAGGCAGTATGTAGTAAGGCGGGGTGTCGATCCTGACCGGGGTACCGTACCCGCCGCCCAGTGTCGCACGCCCGAAGTCCGGGTCGTGTCCGCGCGTCACGGCGGCGTTGTACCGCCCGACCGTGGCCGCCAGCCTTTCAGGCGACAGGCCGACAGCGCGAGCCAGATCGGCCAGCGTCGCCGCCCTGTGGATCACGCCGCGCGCGAACGCATCTTCAAAATCGTTGAGGTTCGGCGCCCGAGCGGACTGGTCCATGATGGGCTGGTCGAAAACCTGGAACGCCACCCCGCCCGGCTGTTCGAGGCAACGCGTCCCGAGTGTCTTGTAGGAGAGCGATTCGTCCGCGAAGCGCTCTGCCCCGAGGTTGACTGCAATCGCGCCGCGGTACATGGCCATGCGCAGGAGCACCTCGTCGCCGGGGCGCGACTCCAAGTCCGGATAGTGTGCGAGCGCCACCCCGAAAGTGCCCGCCACGTACTCCATGTCGGCCAGTGCAGCACCATGCGCCATGGCCATGACAATGCCGTCGCCCGTGTTTCCAGCACCGCCCCAAGCACGCGCACGGGCCAGAGAAGGGGCGTAGCGTGCGACCATCGCCGGGTTGCGGGCAAAGCCCCCGCTGGCGAGCACCACAGCAGGCGCGCACAGCACCCGCGACGTACCGCGCGCACGCGCCTTTACCATCCAGGCGCGTCCCGGCCCGGGATCCAGGCGTTCGGCCGCTGTCTCTTGGAACCATGTGACCGCCGGGCTGTCCAGGACGCGGGCATGCATCGCATCCATGACCTGCCCGGGAAGGGTCGGATGGGTCCGCGGAACCGAGGTGTTCGAACTGAGCGACACCTTGTGGAAGACCACACCCTGCGCCTCCAGCCAGGCATGGGTGTCGAGCTGCAGGCCTGCATAGAGCTTCACGAGCGCCGGGTCGGCCCTACCCCCGCTGATGCGCAGGAGGTCCTCTACGAGCCGCTCCGGGGAGTCATCGATGCCGAGCGAACGCTGCTGTGCGGTCCCGGCGAACGCGAAAGAACCGCCGCTGGTAAGCGTGCTGCCGCCGCATTCGGGCATCTTCTCGAGCAGCGCCACCCTCGCACCCGCCGCACTGGCCACCAGCGCCGCGCAATGACCTGCGAGGCCGGCCCCGACCACGACGACATCGAACTTTTCCAGCGCAGCGCCTATCCGCGCGGCGGCACGATGAGCCGCGGATCGGTGAATCGCCCCTTGTCCATCACCGCCTCACCGTCGAGCAGCACGGTGCAATCGCACATCGGCATATCGATGTGGCCCTTGGTGTCGCGCTTGCCGCCCATGTCGGTGTTCGGGCCGGTCGAAAAGAGGAAGTTTCCGGAGAACACCCGCGCAGTGATGTGCAGTTCCTCGTACTTGTTCCCGTGCAGCATGATCTGGTCCCAGTGCCCGTTGGGATGCAGGCCGAACCCGAGGTGGGATACCGCGTAGGGATCGAGATCGTCTTCCGAGCGCTTGTTGCGGTCCAGCCAGTTGCGAAAGGCCTTCGCGTCCAGGCCGCCCTCGACGCTGCGGATGAACCCGTCGCGCACTTCCAGTGTCACCGTATTCTCGATCGCGCGGATGTACGGGAGGATCCACATGTCGCCCGGCTGCAGGACCACGCGGCCATTGGCCGAGCCCTCGTCCGGGAAGTTGGTGATGTGCCCGGCGCCCCAGGCATCGAACCGCCCGGGTTCGTCGGCATAACCGTACTGCGACTTGACCTTGAACTCCCCGCGCCGCCAGCGCAGGTCGGTACCGGCGTCGCTCAGCAGCTGGATTTCGCTTGCATTGCCCCAGCGCTCGGCAGCATGCAGCACGGCCTCCTTGAGGCCCGGCGGCGAAATCAGGCGCGCCAGCACATCCGGCGAATCGGCGATCGAAAGCACCCGGCCGCCCGCGGCGCGCACCTGCTTCTGCCAGTTGGAAAAGTTGGGCGGATGGAAGGCGACGATGAGGTCGCCCTGCACGAGCGCGTCCTTCATGCCTTTGGCTTCGCCGACCACGTCCACGCCGATGTGGGACCAGTCCGGCGAGCGGCTCACGCCGATCTCGTAAGCATGCGCGCCGAGGTCCCCGGCCGCCGCGAAGCACGCCTGGACGTAATCGCGCCGCGTGTTGAAATCGGACAACAATATGACCGTCTCTCCCTTGCGGACCTTGCACAGCTCGAACTGCTTGCGAAAGAGACCGGGAATATTTGCGGGATTGATCGCCTGTCCAGCCATGGCATTTCTCCTATTTCAGGAACGAACGGACTGCAGCGTTGAACTCGTCCGGGAACTCGAGGAACAACCAGTGCCCCGCGCCTTCGATGGCCACGGCGCCGGCGCCGGCCACCGCCGCGGCGATCCGCAGGTTCAGTTCCGGCGGCGTGACCTGGTCGGCGGTGCCGTAGATCACTCGCGTCGGCATCTTGATCTGCGCGAGGTACGGAAAGATGTCGGACGCGCTCACCATGCGGGTTGCCTGCGGGAATCCGGGCTGCTTGATGCGCGACATCACCGCCACCGCCTCTTCGAACACCTGCGCGGTGGGCGACGGCGAAAGCACGTTCTTCACCCGCGCGCGGGCGTAGGCGAGCGCATCGCCGGTTGCAAAGGCATCGAGCCGGGTTCGCAACACGGCCTGGCGCCGCGCTTCGTCATAAGTGGCGTGACCCGACGAGCAGGCGGCCAGCACGAGGCGCCCGATGCGCGCCGGGTGCCTTGCCGCCGCGCAGGCTGCGATCAGGCCGCCGAGGGAATGCCCGACCACAGTCGCCTTCTCGACGCCAAGCCCGTCCAGCACCGACGCAAACACGGCGGCATAGTCCTCGAGGGCGGGAGACTCCGCCGGAAAATCGAACGAGTCCCCGTAGCCTGGGGCATCCCAGCCGGCCACGCGGAGGTCGCCCCCGAATGCCGCGTACTGCCTGGCCCAGCCGTCGGCGTTGCCGCCGATGCCATGCAGGAAAACGATCGGCGCGCCATCGGCCCCGCACTCGCGCACTGACACCCCGCCCCACGGCGTGGCGATGTCCCGCCGGGTGACTGGTTGCAAGGGTTCGCTCATCGGGCCGGATCAGTTGGCCACGAGCTTGAGGTCCTTCACGACCTTTGCCCACTTCTCGACTTCGCCCTTGACGAAGGCAGCCGACTCCTCGGCCGTGGTGCCGTGCGGGTCGATCCCGCCCTTCTTCATGACGTCGATCACATCCGGCTGCCTGAGAGCATCGTTCACGGCCTGGTTGAGCCGCGCGATGACCGGCCGCGGCGTCCCCGCCGGCGCCGCGAGCCCGTACCAGGAATTGAGGTCGTAGCCGGGCAATGTCTCGCTCACTGCGGGAATGTTCGGGGTGTTCATCGAGCGCCGGAGCGTGCTCACGCCCAGCGCGCGGACGCGGCCCTGCTCCGCAAAGCCCAGGACGCCGGAAATGCCGATGAAGGCCATTGAGAGCCTGCCCCCGAGCATGTCGTTGAGAATTTCCGGTCCGCCTTTGTACGGCACATGGACCATGTCGATGCCTGCCATCATCGACAGCATTTCGGCAGCCAGGTGCGTAGTGCTCCCGACACCCACGGAGCCGTAGGAGAGCTTCCCAGGGTTGGCTTTGGCGTAGTCGACGAGTTCCTTCACGCTCTTCACGGGAATGTCGTTGCGGATCACCAGCAGCGTAGGCCCGAGGGAAACCTGCGAGATGGCGTCGAAATCACGCACCGGGTCGTACCCGACGTCCCTGCGCAGGGCAGGAACGATCGCATGCGACCCCAAGTGAGAGAGCAGGATCGTGTACCCGTCCGGCGCCGATTTGGCGACAAACGAGGTCGCAATTGCACCTCCAGCGCCAGGCTTGCTCTCGACGAGCACCGAGACACCAAGGGCATCAGCCATTTTGGCTGCAAGCGACCGACCAAGGACGTCGCCCGGCCCGCCCGACGAAAAGACATTCACGATGCGGATCGGCTTTGCAGGCCAGGCCTGGCCGAGCGCGTGGCCGGACAGGCAGGCCGCCGCGATTGCAAAGATGCCCGCCACTGCTTGCAGCATGCGTCCTGGATAAATCATTTCGTCCCTCGAAGGCTGTTGCCGAGCGATCACAGCGGATTGGTTGCAAACCGCACTTAAATTGTTTTACCGGAAAAGCCGTACTGCGCCAAGGCCCGGCCGGGGCATCCTGCGGAACGGTGTGCTGCGGGATTCAAACCTGCCCTCCAGTTGGAGGTAAGCTGGCGCCATGCCACGCTTCGCCCCCCGATCGAACCGCCGCCGCTTCCTTGGCGCCACCGCCGTGCTCGCCGCAGGCGCCTTCGCACCATTGGCGGCTCTCGGCCAGGGCGCACGCCTTGCGCCCACACCCGAATGCAAGCCCGGCCGCGCGACGCCCGCGCAGACCGAAGGTCCGTTCTATTCACCGCGCACGCCGATGAAGGCAAACTTCCGCGCCGATGCCAACGGAGCCCCGATCGTCCTCGAGGGACAGGTCCTTGCCCCCGACTGCCGGCCGCTTGCCGGCGCATGGCTCGACTTCTGGCACGCGGATTCGGAAGGGCGCTACGACAACACGGGCTTCCGGCTGCGCGGCCACCAGGTGGCCGATGCGCAGGGACGCTACAAGCTCGAGACCATCCTGCCGGCGCTGTATCCCGGCCGCGCGAGGCACATCCACGTGAAGGTGCGCGCGAAGGAAGGCGGACGGATCCTCACCACGCAGACCTACTTCGCAGACGACCCGGGCAACGCGCGCGACGGCCTCTACCGGCCGGAACTTGTCGCGAAGCGATCAGGCGAAACACTGCGCTTCGATTTCGTGCTGGACGTCTAAGCGGCCGACAACGCGGTGACCGCCTGCAGCACCGCGGTCCGTGCCTGCCCCAGCACCCGGCCCTTCCACTCGTCGGTATCGCTGTAGAACGCGTCGAGGATCGCGCGCTTGATCGCGGCTCGCTTCTCAGCCGAAGCCTCCGGGTGGAGGGCCAGCCAGCTGTCGCCGCGGATCGCGTCGAGCACCGCCTCAAACGGCACGGTGCCGTATTCAAGGCCCATGCCGGTGACTTCAATCCCCGGGCACTCGGCATAGATGCACATCACCATCGAGCCCTGCACCTCGGTCGAGGCGGACTTGCCTTCGTAGTACGACATGACGTCCGCGCCATACCACGCTCGGCAGCGCGCGAGTTCGGCGGGGTCATTCGCGCCGGCAAAGATCTTCTCGCCGTGGCCGAACGGGCCGAGGCCGGTGTGGACGTCGATCCAGCCGATGCGCCTGCGGCCGGTGCCGTGCTTTTTGATGAGCGCGCGGATCGTGCGGTTGCTCCATGTGGGTTGCGTGCCGGAGTAGAACAAGCCTTCCTTGCGCGAGTTCTGTCCTGCCGAGACCGCCGCGCGGAACGCGGGCAGGCCCAGGCGTGCGGCGCAGGCCATGAGGTCGGCACGGTTCTTTTCCGTGGGCGGCCACTCAGCCGGCACGAGCAGGTCGTGCACTTCGGCATAGGCGGGGTTGGTGTCCTTCGCATCGGCAAACGCGCGGAAGTTGCGGTTGAGGTCGACGTTGTCCTCATTGACCCGGCGCAGGTGCGAGAATCCGTAGGGGTTTACCGCATGAACGAGCAGCACCGCGACCCGTCCCGCATCGATCCGCCGCAGCAGGTCCACGTCCTGAAGGATCTCCCTCTGGCAGCCCGAGCCGCAGAAACCCTCAACGCCGTGCGTGCCGGAAGTCACCACCAGCAGCGACGGCGCATCGGCCACGCCGAGCAACACGCTGTCGGTGGCGAGGGCCTCGCCCTGCGCGCCCTTGAGGGGATTCACGGCCGTTTCGACGGCCAGCCCGCGCCGCCGCACCGCAGCAAGGAAGCCTGCGCGGGCGTCGGCGTAGTTCGCAGCAAAATGGGTGTTTGCCTTGTCCATCCCGCATAATATCCCGCTGCGAAGGAGAAGGAGGATCGCCATGAGCCTGCAATTGAAACCCCTGCATCCGCTGTTCGCCGCCGACGCGAGCGGCATCGACATCGCGAAGCCGATCGACGCGGCCACGGTGCGCGCCATCGACGACGCAATGGACAAATACGGTGTGCTGGTCTTCCGTGGCCAGCCGCTCGACCAGGACCAGCAGGTGGCGTTCGCGAGCCGCTTCGGCACACTGGATTCCGGCCTCAAGAAGCTCTATCCCGGCCAGCCCAGCCGCTTCAGGCACGAAGAGATGATCGACATCTCCAACGTGAAGACCGACGGCAGCCTGCATGCGGCGACCGACCGCAAGACGATCTCGAACTACGCCAACCAGCTGTGGCACAGCGACAGCTCGTTCGAGCGACCCGCGGCCAAGTACTCGATGCTGTCCTGCGTGCTGCCCACGGCCAAGGGCGGGCAGACCGAATACTGCGACCTGCGCGCCGCGTACGACGCGCTGCCCGACGATATGAAGGCGGAGATCGCGAACCTGCACAGCGTGCACGCCGCGATGCATTCGCGCATCTGGCTGGGCGACCAGCCTTCGGAGGCGGAGCTGGCGAAGATGCCGCCGGTGGAGTGGCCGATGGTGCGCACGCACTCGGGCTCGGGTCGCAAGGTCCTGTGGGTGGGCATCCACGCCACGCACGTGGTTGAAAAGGTGTTTGCAGAGGGACGGATGCTGCTGCTGGAACTGATGGAGCACGCCACGCAGCGCGAGTTCGTCTTCCGGCACGAATGGAAGGCCGGCGATCTCGTGATCTGGGACAACCGCGCCACGTTGCACCGCGGCCGGCCCTACGACCTCACGCAGCGGCGCGAACTGCGCCGCACGACCACGCTGGATCCGGAGTCGGTGCGCGACTGCGTGCTGGCGCGCGCCGCCTAGTCAGTTCACTGCGAAGCGCTTCACGCGGTCCCAGTCGACCCGTTTCGACAGGTCGGCCGAGTCCGGCAGTTCGATGCGCCCGTCCTTGACGGGCGGCATCGCGTCGATCACCTGCTCCTTGATGCCCAGGTAGAACGTCTGCTCCGCAGCCACCAGCTGCAGCTTCGGCGGGATGGCCGCGCCGTACTGCAGGCTGATAAGCGTGCCTAGCGCGCTTTCCGCGTAAAGGCCCAGCGCAACCCGGGCGCCGTGCGCTTCGGCCAGCGCCGAGATCTCCCGCGACTCTGAAAACCCGATACGCCCGGTCTTGGTCGACAGCGCCGTGGCGCCTTTTTCGAGGTAATGGGCTGCGTCGAGCGCGGAGGTGCAGGTGCGGTCGATCAGCACCGGCACGCCTGCGCCCTGCTGGAGTTCCGTGAACACTGCATCAGGCTTCAGCGGGCACGGGTCCTCGGACACCGTCGCACCGAGGTCGCGCATTGCGAGGGAATACGACAATCCCTCCGAGCGCTTGTAGTAGCTGTTCGCGTCCACGTACAGGATCACCTTGTCGCCCACCGCGGCGCGGATCTCGCGCATGGCGGTGCGGTCGGTTTCCAGCCCCTGCCCGCCCTTGACCTTGAGCGTGCCGAAGCCGTAACGCGTGCAGACATCCGCCGCCTCGGCCGCCATGACGGAGGGCGGCTGGCGCGTGATCGCCCACGTGAGTTCGACTGAAGGCGTCCCGCCCCAGAGCTTCCACAGCGGCTGGCCCGCGCGGCAGGCCTCGATCTGCCAGGCCGCGTTGTCGATCATCGCCTTGGCAAGACGGTTCTCTGGCACGCCTTCGAGGCACTTCATCAGCCCGGCGACCCCGTCGCACCCGACGCCGACCACCTTGGGCATCAGGAAGTCCTCGAACGCAGCGGCAAGCGAACGTGGCGACACGCCGGTCCACGTGGCCTTGATCGTGCCCTCCGCAACGCCCTCGATGCCATCCGCGTCCGTGAGCCTGAGCAGTGCATAGAGGCCGGCGCTCTCGACTGCGTTGGCCCAGACGACCTCGCGCGCGTAGGGGAGCTCGTAGAAATGCAGGGACCAGCTTTTGATCTTCAATTGAGGCGGTTCCTCAGGGGCTCGCCGCGCGCGAAGCGGTCGAGGTTGTCGGCGATCTCGGTCCAGCGGCGGTCGATCATGCCGGTGGTCCACGCCGAGGTATGCGGGGTCATGTAGAGGTTCTCCAGTTCGTGGAACGGGAACCGCGAAGGCGGCACGCGCGGCGTGTCCTTCGAAGGGTAGCTGCCATACCACGCGTCGATGGTGGCGCCACGGATGCGGTGCGACTTCAGCGCCTCAAAGAGCGCCTCCTCCTCGACGATCGCGCCGCGCCCGACGTTGATGAGCACGGCCGAAGGTTTCATCAGCGCGAACTGCGCGCGACCGACGAGCCCCTGCGTCCCGGGGCCCAGCGCTGCCGCCACGACGATGTAGTCGAGTTCGGGCAGCACGGCATCGAAACTGTCCAAGCCCACCCAGCGGTCCACGCACGCGGGCGGTTCGCGCTTCGTGCGGTTGATCGCGATGACCTTCATGCCGAAGGGCTTCGCCCGCTCCGCGACGGCAAGGCCGATCGAACCGAAGCCGACGATGCCGAGCGTCTTTCCGTACAGCTCATCGTTGACTGGGCCGTTCATGCGACCGCTGTACTCCCAGCTGCCTTCGCGGAAAGTGCGGTCCGCCTCGTAAAATCGGTGGCACCACGCGAGCATGCCGAGCAGCGTGTATTCGGCCATGCCCTCGGCGTGTCCGTAGGCGTTGCAGACCGCGACGCCCTCGGGCACCGCGCTGAAGTCGATCCCCTCGTAGCCGGTGCCGGGCACCTGGATCAGCTTGAGCTTCGGCGCGGAGGGGAACGATGCGTTCCACGCCATCGTGACCAGCACGTCGGCGTCCTTGAGCGCGCGGGCGAAATCCTCGCGCGGATCCTGTTCGAAAAATCGCTCGACCGACCACGGCATCCTCGCCTTGGCGAGGAACAGGTCCTTCAGGTGGTGGATGAGGGTGCCGTAGAAGACGATGCTCATGCGTGCTATCGTGCCTTCGCGGAGGGAAAGGGGCAATGGCATTTCAAATTGACTGCGTCGTGAAGGGCAATGACCGCCTCGGCGAGTGCCCGCTGTGGTGCGAGCGCGAAGGCGTGCTGTGGTGGGTGGACAGCCGCGGACCGGCGCTGAAGCGCTGGGACCCGGCCACCGGCGCCGTGCGCGCACTCGCGCTGCCGGGCGTCGTGGGCAGCGTGGCCTTCCGCGAAAAAGGCGGCATGCTCGCAGCGCTGCAGTCTGGACTGCACTTCCTCGACACCGAAACCGGGAAGCTCGAGGTCGCCGCGCAGCCTGAAGCGCACCTGCCCGAGAACCGCTTCAATGACGGGCGCTGCGATCGCGCGGGCCGATTCTGGGCGGGCACGATGAGCGACGTGCGGCGCGATCCGACGGGATCGTTGTATCGCCTGTCTGCAGACCTAAGCTGCACGCACATGCGCGGCGACATCGTCGTGCCGAACAGCCTTGCTTGGAGCCCCGACAACCGCACCCTGTATTTCGGTGACACGCACCGCAATCGCATCTGGGCTTTCGATTTCGACCTCGCCAGCGGCGGGATCTCGAACGAGCGTGTGTTTGCCGAAACCGAAGGCCGGCCCGACGGGTCGTGCGTGGACGCCGACGGGGGCCTGTGGAACGCGGAGTACGGCAACGGGCGACTGGTGCGCTACACACCTGCGGGCAAGGTCGACCGCGTGATCCCCATGCCCGTGGCCAACCCGACGTGCTGCTGCTTCGGCGGCAAGGACTTCGATACGCTCTATGTGACGACGGCAACGCAGAGGCTTACGGCGGAAGACCTGGCGAAGCAGCCGCTCGCGGGCAGCGTGCTTGCAGTGCGGCCGGGCGTGCGCGGGTTGCCCGAGGGGCGATTCGGGGGATGACCATGGACAAACCGCTCACCGGCAAGATTCCCCGCGACAGCATCGGCCTGCTCGAACTCCCGCGGATGCCCGACGACCTGCTCGCAGCCTACCGCGCGCTCGGCGACCTGTCGGGCCTCGTCTCGGACGCCTGCGACGAACTGGGCATCACCTGCGGCATTCCTGCCGCGGTGCTGCGCCCGACGGACCCGAAGGCGCGCATCGCCGGGCAGGCGCTGACTGCGTTGAACCGGCGGCTCGCGATCCCCGTGGCCGAAGCGGTCGCGACAAAGGTTTCGCGGCTCGGTGAAATCGAGGCGCACAACCTCGCGAAGGACGGCGACGTGCTGGTGATCCAGGGCATCGAAGGGATCTCAAGCATGGGCGCGATCTCGGCGTCCATAGGCAAGCGGCAGGGCGAACTCGGTGCGATCGTCGACGGCGCGGTGCGCGACATCGACCACCAGCGCGCGATCGGCTATCCGGTCTGGTCGCGCGGCGCGAGCCCGGTCACCGGCAAGTGGCGCATCGAGACCATGGCGATCAACGTGCCGGTGCGCATCTGCGGCATCGAAGTAAACCCCGGCGACCTGGTGGTCGCGGACGAAGTCGGCGTGTGCTTCGTGCCGTTCAATCGCGCGGCCGAAGTAATGGAAGTGGTCAGGAAGCTCGTGCGCTACGAGGAAGACCGCCTCGCGCAGGTCGCCGCCAGCGTCAGCGTCCCTGACCTCGCCAACGCCAAGCGCCCGAAATAATCGGGGACAGACCCGGGTCTGTCCCGGGTTTCGGGTTCAGCCGAGGGTGGGCATGTTGAAGCCGGGCGCGGGGGTGTCCTGGTGCGGCCAGCGGGTGGTGACGACCTTGGTGCGGGTGTAGAACTTGACGCCTTCGACGCCGTGCACGTGCAGGTCGCCGAAGAGCGAGTTCTTCCAGCCACCGAACGAATAGAACGCGACCGGCACGGGAATCGGCACGTTCACGCCGACCATCCCGACCTGGATTTCGTTCTCGAAACGCCGTGCGGCGCCGCCCGACTCGGTGAAGAGCGCCACGCCGTTGGCATACTGGTTGGAATTCACCAGGGCGATCGCCTCTTCGAGCGTCTTGACTCTCAGCACGATCAGCACCGGCCCGAAGATCTCGTCCTTGTAGATGCTCATCGTGGGCTTCACGTCGTCGAACAGCGTGGTGCCGAGGAAGTAGCCGTTCTCGTGGCCCTTGACCACCAGTCCGCGCCCGTCGGAGACGAGCTTCGCGCCCTCCTTCACGCCCGCATCCACGTAGCCCTTGACCTTGTCGCGATGCACGGCCGAGACGAGCGGGCCCATGTCGGCGCCCTCCATCGTGCCCGGGCCGATCTTGATCGCCTCGGCCTTCTTCCTGAGCAACTCGACGATCGGGTCCGCCGCTGCGCCCACCGCAACCACCGCGGAGATCGCCATGCAGCGCTCGCCCGCCGAGCCATAGGCCGCGCCGATCAGCGCATCGGCGGTGAATTCCATGTCGGCGTCGGGCAGGACCACCGCGTGGTTCTTCGCCCCGCCCAGCGCCTGCACGCGCTTGCCGTAGTGGGCGCAGGTTTCGTAGATGTACTTGGCTATCGGCGTCGAGCCGACAAACGACACGGCGCTGATGCCCGGGTGCGCGAGGATCGCGTCCACCGCGACCTTGTCGCCGTGCACGACGTTGAGCACGCCGTCGGGCAGGCCGGCCTGTTTGAAGAGCTCGGCCATCTTGACCGAAGCCGAAGGCACCTTCTCGGAAGGCTTGAGGATGAACGTGTTGCCGCAGGCGATCGCGACGGGGAACATCCACAGCGGCACCATCACCGGGAAGTTGAACGGCGTGATGCCCGCGCAGACGCCCACCGGCTGGCGCACGCTGTGGCTGTCGACGCCGGACCCGACGTTCTCGGAATACTCGCCTTTGAGGAGGTGCGGCACGCCGCAGGCGAACTCGATGACCTCGATGCCGCGCTGCACGGATCCCATCGCGTCAGGCAGCGTCTTGCCGTGCTCGGCGGTGACGAGCTCGGCGAGCACCTTCTGGTTGTCCTGCATGAGCTGCAGGAATTTCTGCATCACACGGGCGCGGCGCAGCGGCGGCGCGTCGCGCCACGCGGGCAGCGCGGCCGTGGCGGCCTGCACGGCGGAATCGATCGCAGCCGCGTCGGCATACGGCACCTGCTTCGTGACCTCGCCCGTGGCAGGGTTGTAGACGTCGCCCATGCGACCGGCGGGAACGACGGCCTTCCCGTTGATCCACATCGGGACGGTTGCGAGCTTCAGGTCGGCGGGCTTGTTCATTGAAACCTCTGTATCGTTCGGGTCTGCGGAATCGCAAATTTTACGCTTTTCGGGACCCTAAGCGACGAATGACCCCCCTGGACAGCCTCAAAACCTTCCTCAAGCTCGAATCGGCGAGCGGCATCCTGCTGATGATCACCGCGGTGGTGGCCATGGCCGTCGCCAATTCGCCCGCGCAGGCCCTTTACCAGGCCCTGTTCGAGGTCCCGGTCGAAGTGCGCATCGGCGCGCTGCAGATCGCCAAGCCCCTGCTCCTCTGGATCAACGACGGGCTGATGGCGGTGTTCTTCCTGCTGGTGGGCCTCGAGCTCAAGCGGGAGGTGCTGGAGGGCAACCTGTCCGACCCTTCGCAGATCGCGCTGCCGGCCGTCGCCGCGCTGGGCGGCATGCTGCTGCCCGCGGGGATCTATGCCTTTTTCAACTGGGGTGACCCCATCGCGATCCACGGCTGGGCGATCCCCGCCGCGACCGACATAGCGTTCGCGCTCGGCGTGCTGGCCCTGGTCGGCCGCGGGGTGCCGGTCGGGCTGAAAGTGTTCCTGCTCACCCTCGCGATCCTGGATGACTTCGGTGCCATCGCCATCATCGCGGTGGCCTACACCGACCAGCTTTCAACCGGCTCGCTCGCAATGGCCGCAGTTGCGATGGCGGTGCTGGCCCTGCTCAACCGCTGCCGCGTGCTGTCGATCGCGCCCTATATCCTCGTCGGCGTGGTGCTGTGGGTGGCGGTGCTGAAGTCCGGGGTGCACGCGACGCTCGCGGGCGTGGCCCTCGCGTTCTTCATCCCGATGAAGGGACAGGACGAGGACGACTCGCCCCTGCGGCGGCTGGAGCACGACCTGCATCCCGCCGTTGCCTTCGGGATCGTGCCGCTCTTTGCTTTCGCCAACGCCGGCGTGTCCCTCGAAGGCGTCACCCTCGCATCGGCATTCGCTCCGGTCCCTCTCGGCATCGCGGCCGGGCTGTTCGTCGGCAAGACCGTGGGCGTATTCGGGTTCGCGTGGGCGTCCATCCGGCTCGGCATCGGGCGACTGCCGGAAGGCGCGAGCTGGGCTTCACTCTTCGGCGTGGCGATGCTTTGCGGCATCGGGTTCACGATGAGCCTGTTCATCGCGTCACTGGCGCTTGATCAGGGCGGGCCGGCCTATGAGGCCGCCACCCGGATCGGCATCCTCGGGGGGTCGATGGTGTCCGCGATCTGCGGCTACCTGCTGCTGCGTGCAGTGACCCCGCGGGGTTAGCGGGGGCTGCGCCTTGTACTCAACCCGCAATCAGCGTGAGCGGCCCGAAGGCCCTGGTCGCAAGCCTCGTCGCACACTGGCCGGACACCAGGTCCGCAACGAACGCGGTCCGCCCTCCGGGAAAACCGGGCACCGCGGCGCCCGCTGCCGCGCCGAGCACCAGCCCAACCCTGCCGCCTTCACCGGCGCGCCACAAGACGCGCACAGACCCTTCCGACGCAATCTCCACGCCCTCCCGGCCGGCGGGGTGGGCCCGCAGGGCCGAATGCAGGTGCATCAGCGCGCGGCCGGCGGTGCGCAGGTTGCATTGCCGATCGACCAGTCCATGACGCACGAAATAGCCGCGGTCGATGTCGGCCAGCGTATCCACCCAGCCGTCGATGCAGGGATACGCGCCGACGGCGAACGCGAACTCCGCGACCTGCAGGGCGATCTGCGCGTCGTCGCGGCGGTCGCGGGCGGGCGCCGGGGTCTTCGCCGCGATGCGCAGGAACAGCGACAGGCGCACGCCGAGGCGCTTGGCGTGTGCCGCGATCTGCGCGACTTCGCCGGCGATATCCGCATGGCCTTCGCTCTCGACGCGGAGGGTGAACCCGTCCGCCACGCCCGGGCCGGCCTCGCCGAGGAAATCCTCGACCTCGGCGAACTCCGACAGCAGGAACCCTGAGCTGACATAGAGCAGGAACTTGGACTTTTTGGCATCGCCATCGGCCGAACTGGCGACCTTCGACAAGAGCAGCGGCACGCCGGTGCGCTCGCGCACTTCCGCCAGCCGGGCCCTGTACGACGCGGCCTGCGCCCAGGGCAGGACGACCTCGATGCTTGCAATGACCTCGCGCGCTGCGCCAAGCGCGTCGAGGGCCGCGCCCGCCGGCGGCTCGAAACAGGTGACCGAAAACCGGTGACCGTAACCCGCGAGGTCGTCCATGCGAGCACGGATCCGCGGATCGAGCACGTCCGCCAGCGGGATGCGCAGCGTGCGCAGCCCCATGCGCGATGCGGCCAGGAAGGGGTAGTCATTGCGCGCGCGCTTGCGGACGAACTCGTCCATCGGGCCATTGAGCGGAAGGTCGACCAGCTCGGCCCACGGATGGCGCAGGCAGACGCCCACGCTGGATTCGAACGCCTCCCGGCACGTGAGCGCCGGCAGCCTCGCCTCGCCCGGCGGCAGTTTCGTGCCTTCGGCCAGCACGCCGCCCCGGCTTTCGATGAAGCGCACCGAATGCCCGCCCCGGTAGACCATGACCTCGAAGAAGCCGAGCTTGTCGGCGTCGTCGCGCCCGTTCTCGTGCTCCGGCCGCGGAGCGGCACGGTACATCTCGCTGAAATCCTGCCGCACGAAGGCAGTGGAGGGCGCAATGTAGAAATCCGTGCCGGCGCGACGGTTGTAGAAATAGTTGTGCACATGCCCCGCAAACACCGCGTCGAAGGTGTTCCGCTCGATCAGCCCGAGCAGCCAGTCCCGCGCCGGCTGGTCGACGTTGTCGTAGTTCGGCGGCTCGCCAGGCTCGAGCAGGAACGGGGCGTAGTGCACGAACATGAACTTGCGCATCCCGGCGTGCTTGGCGAGCACGTCCTCCAGCCAGGCCCGCTGCGCGCGCTCTTCCTCCAGCCCCGAGTTCAGCACGGGGTTGTTGATGAGCACCATCAGCATGCCCTGGTGGACGAACGCCGAATACGGCGCACCGAAATAGCGCGACCATTGCTCGATCCATTGCCCGCTCACGGTCTTGGCGGGCAGCGTGCGGCCGGGCTTGTCGCCGATGTCGTGGTTCCCGGGGATCACGTGCAGGTCCTTGCCAAGGCCCGCATAGATCGACTTCACGAGTTCCGCGGCCGGCCCGTACGTCGGCAGGTCGGGCACCGGATGGACGAGGTCGCCCAGGTTGATGACGAACGCCGGGGCCATCTGCGCAAGGCGCTCCATCACGAAGCGGCTGCGGCCGGCCGAGAGGTGGTTCACGGCCCAGGGCGAGGAGTCGTCGCCCTGCTCGGGCTTCACGTGCGTGTCGCCGATCACGCAAAAGCGGAACAGCAGGTCTTCGGGCTTGAACGGTCCGGCGTGGGCTTCGGTCGGCATGGTCATGAATCCTGGCGGTTCGGTTTCAGATGCTCGGAGTGTGCCTGAGGCCGGCTGCGACCGCGCGCGTCGGCTGCGAACCGCCCTCGCGAATTGCCCTCGATATACTCGGCCATGGCCCACCCCCTTCTTCCGGCAACGCTCGCATTCACCACGGACGGCACCCCCTGGTCCGCGGCGTTCGGAGACATCTACCACTCGACCGAAGGCGGCCCCGCACAGGCGGCGCACGTGTTCCTTGGCGGCAACCGCCTGCCGGATCGCTGGCGCGGACGGCCGCGCTTCACGATCCTCGAAACCGGGTTCGGGCTGGGACTCAACTTCCTCACGACGTGGGCCGCCTTGCGCGAAGACGCCGCGCGCCCCGGGAGGCTGCATTACGTGGCCATCGAGAAGCACCCCTTTTCAGCTTCAGATCTCGCCGAACTCCACGCCCGCCATCCGCAGTTTGCAACGCTGTCGCGCGAGTTGTGCGCGCAGTGGCCGATGCTCGTGCGTGGCATGCATCGGCTGGAACTCGATTCGGGTCGTGTCGTCCTCACGCTGTGCTTTGGCGATATCGCGGAAGTGCTGCCGCAGTTACGCCTCGCCGCGGATGCCTTCTACCTCGACGGGTTTGCTCCGGCGAAAAACCCCGACATGTGGGCCGCGCCCGCACTGAAATCGCTTGAGTCCCTTGCGGCACGGGACGCCACGTTCGCGACCTACACCGCCGCATCCGCGGTGCGTGATGCGTTGTCCTCTGCGGGGTTTGATGTCCATAAGCGCGATGGCTTCGCCCGCAAGCGCGACATGCTCTGCGGGACACAAGTGCGTGGTGCAGCGCCACCGCCGTCACCCGACCGGCGCGCGATTGTGATCGGCGCTGGCCTGGCCGGGAGCGCAGCCTGCGAACGCCTCGCCGCACGCGGATGGGACGTCACGCTGATCGAACGCCACCCGGCGCCCGCGCGCGAGGCCTCCGGCAACCACGCCGGCGCATTCCACCCGCTCATCACACGCGACGACAGTTTCATCGCCCGCCTCAGCCGCAACGCGTTCCTCCACGCCCTGCGCCAGTGGGACACCGTCCCGGGAATTGCGTGGGAGCGCTGCGGTGTGCTGCAGATGCCGCGCACCGCGGAGGAAGGCCAAGCGCAGCGCGCAGCGCTCGACGCACTGGGCTACCCGAACGGCTATGCGCGCTGGCTGCCGCGCGCCGAAGCCGCGCGGGTTGCGGGCACCGAAGTCGCCGAAGGCGGCGTGTGGTTCGAGCAGGGCGGATGGCTCCGACCGCCGAGCCTAGTCGATGCCCTGCTCGCCAAGGCCAAGGTGGGCATGCACTTCGGCATAGAGGTCGCGACCATTGCCCGCTCTGCGTCAGGCTGGGCGGCCCAGGATTCCACCGGCCGCACGATCGCCGAGGCGCCCGTGGTGGTCCTGGCCAATGCACATGACGCGATGCGACTCGCACCACCGGCGAATGTGTCGCTGCGCAAGGTGCGCGGCCAGGTGTCTTACCTGCCGGCCGCCCGTCTGCCGGTCATCCGCGCCGTGGTGCTGCGCGGCGGCATGGCGTTGCCGGCGATTGAAGGGCTCTGCGTGACGGGCGCAAGCTATGACCCCGACGATCCCGACCCGCACCTGCGCGTCGACAGCCACGCGGGCAACCTGGAACGACTGGCGAGAATCCTCCCGGAAACGCTGGATGCATTCGACCCCGCCTCCCTGCAGGGACGCGTGGCCTTTCGTGCGGTCGCGCCGGACCGCCTTCCGCTGGCCGGGCCGTACCCGGGCCAGGCCGGCCTGTACGGGGCGTTCGCTTACGGTTCGCGCGGCATCCTGTGGAGCGCACTGATGGCGGAGCTGCTCGCCAGCCAGCTTGAGGGCGAACCGCTGCCGCTCGAGGCGCAACTTGCGGACGCAGTGGACCCCGGGCGCTTCCTGCGGCGCGCGGAGCGGGGGAAGGGATAACCCTGCCACCTGCGGCATAAATCAACCCGGCGATACTTCAGGCAGGAGCCCTATACCAGGCAAGGCCGAACCGAGCCGGTCCGGGCCTAACGCGGGCGCAGGATCGACGGCCCGGCGTCCTTGATGTCCTTCAGGCCGCACAGCGCCATCGTGACGTCGAGTTCCTTGCGGATGATCTCGAGCGCCAGCGTCACGCCCTCCTCGCCCATGGCGCCCAGGCCATAGAGGAAGGATTTCCCGATCATCGTCCCCTTCGCGCCGAGGGCCACGGCCTTCAGCACGTCCTGCCCGGAGCGGATGCCGCCGTCGAACCAGACCTCGGTGCGGTCGCCCACCGCCTGCACCACCTCGGGCAGCGCATGGATCGAGGACACCGTGCCGTCGAGCTGGCGCCCGCCATGGTTGGACACCACGATGGCGTCCACCCCGCACGCGGCTGCGAGTTTGGCGTCCTCGGCGTCGAGGATGCCTTTAAGGATGAGCTTCCCGCCCCACAGGCTCTTCACCCAGGCCACGTCGTCCCAGGACAGGGTCGGGTCGAACTGGCCGGCGATCCACTGCGAGAGCGTGGTCAGCGTATCGGCGTTCTTGATGCGCCCCTCGAGGTTGCCAAAGGACTTGCGCCGGCCGGTCATCACGTTCAGCGCCCAGCCCGGCTTGGTCATGATGTCCAGCATCGTGGCGAGCGTCAGCTGGGGCGGGACCGAGAGGCCGTTCTTGAGGTCCTGGTGGCGCTGGCCCTGGATCTGCAGGTCGAGGGTCAGCATCAGCGCGGAGCACTTCGCCGCCTTGGCGCGCTCGATCAGCGAAGCGGCAAACCCGCGGTCGCGCATCACGTAAAGCTGGAACCAGAAAGGCTTGGTCACCGCGCTGGCCACATCCTCGATCGAGCAGATCGACATCGTCGACAACGTGAAAGGGATGCCGAAGCGTTCGGCCGCGCGGGCGCCGAGCATCTCCCCGTTGGCCCAGTTGAGGCCGGTCAGGCCGGTCGGCGCGATGGCCACAGGCATGATCGCGTCCGTTCCTATCATTTTGACCGCTGTTGAGCGATTATCAACGTTGATGGCAACACGTTGCCTGAACTTTATATCATCCAGATCCGCGGAGTTGGCCCGCAGCGTGCTCTCGTCGTAGGAGCCCCGGTCGACATAATCGAAGATCGCCTTGGCGACCCTTTTCTGCGCCATCCGACGCAGGTCGGCAATGTTAGTGACCACTGGCATCGCTATTCTCCCCTGACGAATCAGCAACTTGCTAAGGGCGGAATGGTAGCACGCGCACATAGCCACCATTTCACATCGTGAGAAATGGTGGGCTACAATAGCCGCCCCGTTTGATGCCCCGCAACATTCCAATGGCCGTCGCGAAGGAAGCCCCGAAGAGCCCGATCCAGGTCATTGAAAGGATGATGCGGCTGCTCGACGTCCTCGCCGAACACCCGGAGCCCATCGGCCTCAAACAGATCGCCCAGAGCACCGGCCTGCACCCGTCGACGGCCCACCGCATCCTCGCCGCCATGACGGCCGACCGCATGGTCGACCGGATCGAGCCGGGCCACTACCGCCTCGGCATGCGGCTGCTGGAACTGGGGACACTGGTGCGCTCGCGCATCAACGTCCGTGAACTGGCGCTGCCCGTCATGCGCCAGCTGCACGCCCAGACAGGCGAGACGGTGAACCTTTCGGTGCGCCAGGACGACGAGATCGTCTACGTGGAACGCACCAGCGGCGGACGCTCGGCCATGCGCATCGTCCATGTGATCGGCGCCCGGGCGCCGTTGCATGTCACCGCTGCGGGCAAGCTCTTCCTGCTGGAGGACGGCCCGGCGCGCCTGCGCGAGTACGCAAAGCGCACCGGCCTAGCCCCGCACAGCAGGAATTCGCTTGCCACCCCGGCCCTGCTCGAGCGCGACCTCGAGCGCACCCAGCGCCAGGGCTACGCGACGGACAACGAGGAAGTGGAAATCGGCGTGCGCTGCGTGGCGGCGCCGGTGCGGGACGACACCGGCGGACTCATCGCAGCCCTGTCGCTGTCCACCCCGGCCGATCGCATGAAGCCCCAGTGGGGGACGCTGGTCAGGGACACTGCCGAGGAGATCTCGCGCGCACTCGGCCACCGCAAGGGCCGCACGGCCGCGGGATAGGCGGCGACGTCAGGCCGCCACGAGCCCGTGGAGGCTGAACAGGCCGTCCGGATCCAGCCAGACCTTTTCGCCGCGAAATCCCGCCTGCACCGCCAGCGCCTGGAATTCCGCGACGGAATACTTGCAGGAATTCTCCGTATGTACGGTCTCGCCGGCCGCGAACGCAAACCGGTGGCGCCCGATGCTCGCGACCTGCTGCTCGAGGCTCGACAGGTGCATTTCGATCCGCCCCCCGGCAACGTTGTAGAACGCGTAGTGCGTGAACTTGTCGACCGCGAAATCCCCGCCCAGCTCGGCATTGATGCGCGCGAGCAGGTTGAGGTTGAACTGCGCCGTCACCCCCTGCGCGTCGTTGTACGCTGCATGCAGGACATTGGGATCCTTCTTGAGGTCGACGCCGACCAGCATCGCGCCGCCGGACTCCACCTGGCCGCGCGTCATGTGCAGGAACGCCAGGGCCTCCTCACGCGACAGGTTGCCGATCGTCGAGCCCGGGAAATACACCACCTTGCGCCCCTGCCCGTCGAATGCGGGGATGGCCAGCGGCCGGCCGAAATCGCCGGTGACGGCGCGGATGTTCAGCCAGGGGAACTCCTCCGAGAGGCGCCCCGCAGCCCCGCGCAGCGCGGATTCGGAAATATCAACGGGCACGTAGGCGGCAGGCCGCAACCTCCCGATCAAGAGGCGCGTCTTGGTGCTCGCGCCGCTGCCGTACTCGATCAATTCGCAGCCCTCGCCGGCGAACTGCGCGATGTCGTCAGCATGCCCTTCGGTCAGCGCGAGCTCGGCACGCGTGGGGTAATACTCGGGCAGCGCGCAGATGGCCTCGAACAGCTCGCTGCCGCGCGCATCGTAGAAGTACTTGGGCGGCAGCGCCTTGCGCGGCAGCGACAGGCCCGCAATCACATCTTCGAGGAAACTGCCGGTGGGAACCGCTGTCCCGTGGAAACTTACGCGGCCGGTGCCGGCCATGGTGGCGGGACGTCAGGGCTTCGCGGGGCGTCAGCCCTGCGTGCGCCGGACGTTGCTGGTCTCCAGCCACTTCTTGATGCGCTGGGCATCGCCGATCCGGGAATTCTTGCCCCACGAATCGAGGAGGATCACCACGAGGTCCTTGCTGCCCAACCGCACGCGCATCACGAGGCACCGGCCGGCTTCGTTGATGAACCCGGTCTTGGACAAGCCGATGTCCCACACATGGCCGCGCACCAGGCCGTTGGTGTTGGCGTACTGCAGCACCTGGCCCAGCACGCTGACCTGCGCCTTGTCCTGCGTGGAGTACTGCCGGATCAAGGGATACTCGTGCGCGGCCTGCACCATGCGCGCGAGGTCCGGCGCGGTGGACACGTTCGCAGCGGTCAACCCAGTGGAGTCCTCGAAGCGCGTGTTCATCATGCCGAGGGACATCGCCTTGTCGTTCATCGCCACGATGAACGCAGGGGTGCCGCCCGGGTAGGTGCGGGCGAGCGCCGCGGCCGCGCGGTTCTCCGAGGCCATCAGCGCAAGCAAGAGCAGTTCGTTGCGGGGCAGCGCGGCGCCGGGACGCAGGCGCGAATGGGTGCCCTTCAGGGTGTCCATGTCCTCGGTGCTGATCACCACCCGGTCTTCCAGCTCGAGCCCGCGATCGAGCGTCACCATTGCGGTCATCAGCTTGGTGATCGATGCAATCGGCAACACTACGTCGACATTCTTGGAGAGGATGGTCTCGCCGCTGGCGGCGTCCTGCACGAGCACGCTGTTGGAGCGCAGGAACACTTTCTCGGGTTGTGCGGCCTGGGCGCGGTCGTACTCGTCGCCCTGCTGGACTTTCTTCTTGGGGCCGGCGGCCTGGGCGAAACCGAAGGTGAGGGCCAGGACCGCAAACAGCGCAAACAGCGCGACGATCTTTTCGAGCTGGTGGAGCTGCCGGGGTTGGGCTTCCATTAATGCGCCTTGGGCAAGAGTTCGCGAAGTTTAGTCATCGAAAAAACTAAAAGCAAGAAAAATTAAGGCACTGGGCTGGTTTTGTCGAAAACGGATGAACTGCCCGGACAGTCCCTTGCACATCACTCCTTGGGAGCCTGCGCGTCCTCCTGCTGTTGCAGCGCCCACATCTGGGCGTACTGCCCGCCCGCATCCAGCAACTCCCGGTGCGTGCCGCGTTCGATGATACGCCCTGCATCCATCACCAGGATCTGGTCCGCGTCCATGATCGTCGAGAGGCGGTGCGCGATCACGAGCGTGGTGCGCCCTTCGGCAATGCGGGTCAGTTCGCCCTGGATCGAGCGCTCCGTCTCGGAGTCGAGCGCGGACGTCGCCTCGTCGAAGATCAGGATGCGGGGGTTTTTCAGGATCGCGCGCGCGATCGCCACGCGCTGCTTCTCGCCGCCAGAGAGCTTCAGGCCGCGCTCGCCCACGGGCGACTCGTACTTCGCCGGCAGCGTCTCGATGAATTCGTGGATGTGCGCTGCGCGCGCAGCCTCCACCACCTCCGACTCGTCTGCGCTGGTGCGCCCGTAGTGGATGTTGTAGCGGATCGAATCGTTGAACAGCACCGTGTCCTGCGGGACGATGCCGATCGCCGCACGCAGGCTCCTCTGCCTCACCTCGCGCACGTCGATGCCGCACACGTTGATCGAACCGTCGGTCACGTCATAGAAGCGATAGAGCAGGCGGGCAAGCGTGGACTTGCCGGATCCGGAATGCCCCACCACCGCCACGCGCGACCCCGCCGGGATCGAGAACGACACGTCGAAGAGGATCTTGCGATTGGCCTCGTAGCCGAAATTGACATTGCTGAACACCACGGCCGCCGGCCCTTCCGGCAGCTCGGGCGCGCCGGGCTTGTCCTTCACCTCGAGGTTCTGCGACATCAGGCGGAACATCTTGTCCATGTCGGCCAGCGACTGCTTGATCTCGCGATAGACCATGCCGAGGAAATTGAGCGGCACGTAGAGCTGGATCAGGAGGCCGTTGATCAGCACCAGGTCGCCGATGGACAGCGTCCTGGCCGCCACGCCCTCCGCGGCGAGCGCCATCAGCGCAGTCACCGCCGCGGCAATGATCAGGCTCTGGCCGATGTTGAGCAGCCCCAGCGACATTTCGTTCCTCACCGCCGCCGACTCGTAGCGCTGCAGGCTCTCGTCGTAGCGGCGCGCCTCGAAGTCCTCGTTGCCGAAGTACTTCACCGTCTCGTAGTTGAGCAGGCTGTCGATGGCGCGCGTGTTGGCCTTCGAGTCGAGCTCGTTGGCGTGCTTCCTGATCTCGATGCGCCACTCGGAGACGAAGAACGTGTAGCCGATGTAGGCGGCCACCGCGGCGAACGTGATCGCCGCAAAGCGCCAGTCGAACCTCACGAGCAGCACCGCGGCCACCAGGGCGAACTCGAGGATCACCGGGATGATCGAAAAGATCAGGTACGACAGCAGCGTGGAAATGCCCCGCGTCCCGCGCTCGATGTCGCGCGTCATGCCGCCGGTCTGCCGGTCGAGGTGGAAGCGCAACGACAGGTCGTGCAAATGGCGGAACACCCCGAGCGCCACGCGGCGGATGGCGCGCTGCGCCACGCGCACGAACACCACGTCGCGCAACTCGGCGAACAGCGTGGTCATGAAGCGCAGGATGCCGTACATCGCCAGCATGGCCGCCGGCACGGCCAGCACGGCGAGGGTCGGGTTGAGGTCGTCGACGATGACCTTCATCACCAGCGGCACGCCTACGTTGGCGAGCTTTGCGCAGACCAGCAGGGCGAGGGCGAGGCCGACCCGCCAGCGGTAGTCCCAGAGGTAGGGCAGCAGCCCGGCAATCGTGCTCCAGTCGCTGCGACGCGGCTGGTTCAATGGATCGGGGGCGGGAGGTGCGGCGTGGTGATGGGCGGAGTGGGAGGCGGACATGGGGAGATTATCGCCCACTTGACCCCCGGGGCCCGGCCTGAGTATTATTAAAACGTTCGTTTGAATCCAAATCCGGCATCCCCATGACACTCCGCGCCGTAAAACCCCAGCACGAAACCCGCCGCCGCATCCTGGATGCCGCGGAAGAACAGTTCATGCAGCATGGCTTCGAGGGCGCCTCGATGCGCCTGCTGACAACCAAGGCGGGCGTGAACCTCGCCGCCGTCAATTACCACTTCGGCTCCAAGGACGCGCTGATTGAAGCCGTGTTCCAGCGCCGCCTCGACCCGATGAACGCCGCGCGCCTCGCCGAACTCGACCGGCTGGAAAAGGAGGCCGACGGAAAACCGTTGTCCCCGGAAGCGATCATCCGGGCCTTCATTGGCGAATCGCTCGCGATGATCGAGGACGGCCGGAACGGCGGGCGCAACTTCGTCCGGCTCCTGGGTCGCACCTACACCGAACCGGCCAAGCCGATCCGTACCCTGATCGGCCGCATGTACGCGGCAACGATGGAGCGCTTCAAGGCCGCGTTCGCCCGCGCCCTCCCCGACCTGCCGAGCGGCGAGCTGTTCTGGCGCATGCATTTCATGTTCGGCACGCTGTCCTACACGCTCGCCGCGACCGACACCGTGCAACTGATCGCCGGCTTCAAGCCGGAAGACCGCCACGACTCGCGCGCGCTGCAGGAGCGCCTCGTCCAGTTCCTCACGGCCGGGCTGCTGGCGCCGAACCCCGATTCAACGCACGGCTCATCCGCAGGCAGCGCGCGCAAAGCGGCGTAGCACCAACCAAGACCCCGAAGGAGACAGACATGCTCTCAGCCCTTGCCGCCCTCGTTGCCCTCTTAGCCGTCGTCGCGCTGGTACCACCTGTGCGCCGCGCCGTGTTCAGCAACCCGGTGCTGGCCCTCTACCGGCGCATCCTGCCCGACATGTCGCAGACCGAGAAGGAAGCCATCGACGCCGGCACGGTCTGGTGGGACGGCGACCTCTTCTCCGGGGCTCCCGAATGGGACAAGCTGCTCGCCACGCCACAGGCCGTGCTCACGGCCGAGGAGCAGGCCTTTCTCGACGGCCCGGTCGACGAACTGTGTGCGATGACCAACGACTGGGAGATCACGCACGAGAGCTACGACCTGCCGCCGCAGGTGTGGCAGTACATCAAGGACAAGGGCTTCCTCGGCATGATCATCCCGAAGAAGTACGGCGGCATGGGCTTCTCCGCGCTCGCGCACTCCGCCGTGGTGATGAAGCTTTCGACCCGTTCGAACGCCGCCTCGGTCACGGTGATGGTGCCCAACTCGCTCGGGCCGGCCGAGCTGCTGCTCCACTACGGCACCGAGGAGCAGAAGGACTACTACCTGCCCCGCCTCGCCAAGGGACTGGAAGTGCCGTGCTTCGCGCTGACCAGCCCCGAAGCCGGGTCGGATGCCGCATCGATCCCGGATTTCGGCGTGGTGTGCAAGGGCATGTGGCAGGGCAAGGAGACGCTCGGCATGCGCGTCACCTGGGACAAGCGCTACATCACGCTCGGCCCGGTGGCGACGCTGCTCGGCCTCGCGTTCCGGCTGTATGACCCGGAGAAACTGCTCGGCGACAAGGAGGACCTCGGCATCACCTGCGCGCTGGTGCCCACACAGACGCCGGGCGTGAACATCGGCCGCCGCCACCTGCCGCTCAACGCCGTGTTCCAGAACGGCCCGAACTCAGGCACCGACGTGTTCATGCCGCTCGAGTGGATCATCGGTGGCCGCGAGTACGCCGGCAAGGGCTGGATGATGCTGATGAACTGCCTCGCCGCGGGCCGCGCGATCTCTCTGCCGACCTCATCGGTGGGCGGCGCGAAGGCCATGGCCCGTTACACCGGGGCGTACGCCCGCGTACGCAGCCAGTTCCGCACGCCCATCGGCAAGCTTGAGGGCGTCGAGGAAGCGCTCGGCCGGATCGCCGCCAACGCCTACATGATGGATGCCGGCCGCGTGATGACGGCGGGCGCCGTCGACGCGGGCGAAAAGCCCTCGGTGATCTCGGCGATCATGAAGCTGCACATGACCGAGCGCGTGCGCAAGGTCGTCGACGACGCCATGGACATCCATGGCGGCAAGGGCATCTGCCTCGGCCCCAACAACTGGGTGGGCCGCGGCTACCAGGTGATCCCGGTGGGCATTACGGTCGAAGGCGCCAACATCCTCACGCGCAGCCTGATCGTATTCGGCCAGGGCGCGATCCGCTGCCATCCCTACGTGCTGCGCGAGATGCTCGCGGCGAAGAATGAAGACCGCGCCGCCGCCTCGCTCGAATTCGACGCCGCGATCAGCGGCCACGTCCTGCACACCACGATGAACGGCCTGCGCGCCTTCGTGCACGCACTGACCGGCTCGGCGCTTGCCGTCTCGCCCGAACTGGCCGCGCACGAGACCCGCAAGTACTACAAGGACCTGACGCGCATCTCGGCGGCCTTCGCGCTGATCGCGGACGTGTCGATGCTGGTGCTGGGCGGGTCGCTCAAGAGGAAGGAGAAGCTCTCCGCGCGCCTCGGCGACGTGCTCTCGATGATGTACCTCGCCAGCGCGACGCTGAAGCGCTTCGAGGACACCGGCCGCCCGGCCGAGGACCTGCCGCTCGTGCACTATGCGGTGCAGGACACCCTGTACCAGGCACAGCAGGCGCTCGACGGCATCATCGCGAATTTCCCGAGCGCACCGGTCGCGCTGCTGCTGCGCGTCGCCCTCTTCCCGCTCGGCAAGCGCTTCAAGGCGCCGTCCGACCACCTGAACCAGCTCTGCGCGCAGTACCTGCTCGCCCCGTCCGCAGGGCGCGACCGCCTCACGGCAGGCATGTTCCTGTCGAAGTCGGAAGAGGACCCCACCGGCCAGCTCGAGGCCGCGTTCCTCGCGACGATCGCCTGCGAGCCGATCGACAAGAAACTGCGCGAAGCGGTAAAGGACGGCAAGCTCGACCGCCGCATGCAGGAGGACCTCTCGACGCTCGCGCGCGACAAGGGCATCCTCAGTGCCGAGGAATTCTCCCTCTGGCAGCGCAAGGAGACCCTGCGCAAGGCCGTCATCAAGGTCGATGACTTCCCGCAGGACTTCGGCCGCGCCGAACTCGCCGCAAAACTCGAAGCAACCAAGCCGGCCATCGCAAAGGCCGCCTAGCAGAAACCAATAGCTGCAGTACAAGACAGCAACGTTTTTACCAGGGGACAGGCCATGGCCAGTGCACTTTCGAAACCGGTATTCATCGTCGACGGCGCACGCTCGCCGTTCCTCAAGGCGCGCAACAAGCCCGGCCCGTTCTCGGCCGGCGACCTCGCGACCCAATCGGGCCGTGCGCTGCTCATGCGGCAGAAGTTCGCGCCGACGGAGCTTGACGAGGTCATCCTCGGTTGCGCCTCGCCTTCGGCCGACGAGGTCAACATCGGCCGGGTCGTCGCGCTGCGCATGGGTTGCGGGCAGAAGGTTCCCGGCTGGACGGTGATGCGCAACTGCGCCTCGGGCATGCAGGCCATCGACTCCGGCATCAACAACATCCTCGCCGGGCGCTCACACCTGGTGATGGCCGGTGGCACGGATGCGCTGTCCCACGCGCCCCTGCTCTACGCGCAAGCCATGGTGCTGTGGTTCGCCCAGATGGCCGGCGCCCGTACGGCCATGCAGAAAGCGGCGCTCTTCGCGAAGCTGCCGTTCGGTGCCGTGCTCTCGCCGGTCATCGCCATCATGAAGGGCCTGACCGACCCGATGGTCGGCCTGCTGATGGGCCAGACCGCAGAGAACCTCGCGTACCGCTTCGGCATCACGCGACAGCAAATGGACGAATTCTCGGTGCGCTCGCACCTGCGGGTGGCGGCAGCGCAGGACGCGGGCTTCCTCGCGACGACCGGCGGCGAGGTCGAGGCCTTGTACGACAAGGCCGGCACCGCCTACACCCTCGACGACGGCGTGCGGCGCGATTCGTCGGTGGAGAACCTCGCCAAGCTGAAGCCCTTCTTCGACCGTAAATACGGCAACGTCACGCCGGGCAACAGCTCGCAGATCACCGACGGCGCCTCGTGGCTGCTGCTCGCCGACGAAACGGCCGTGAAGCGCCACAACCTCACCCCGATCGGCCAGATCGTCGACACCGAATGGGCCGGCCTGGATCCCGCGCAGATGGGCCTCGGCCCGGTGCACGCCGCAACGCCGATCATGAAACGCAACAACCTCGGCCTCGGCGATCTCGACTACTGGGAAATCAACGAAGCCTTCGCCGCGCAGGTGCTGGGCTGCCTTGCCGCCTGGAAGGACGAGAAGTACTGCCGGGAACAGCTAGGCCTCGACGGCGCGATGGGCGCCCTCGACGAATCGAAGCTCAACGTGGACGGCGGCGCCGTGGCCCTCGGCCATCCTGTGGGCTCATCCGGGGCACGCATCGTGCTGCACCTGCTGAAGGTGCTCAAGCGCAATAACGCAAAGCGGGGCATCGCCTCGATCTGCATCGGCGGCGGCCTCGGCGGCGCCATGCTCGTGGAGGCCCTGTAACCATGGACCAGCTGACCAACACCCTCTACAAGCACTGGCGCTACGAGAAGGACGCGCAGGGCCTCGTCTGGCTCACGTTCGACAAGCAGGGCGAGTCGACCAACACGTTCTCGCGCGACGCGCTCGACGAATTGTCCGCCGCGCTCGACGCGATCGCGTCCTTGTCGCCCAAGGGCATGATCGTGCGCTCGGCCAAGGCTTCGTTCATCGCCGGCGCGGACGTCGAGCAGTTCACGAAATTCGCCTCCCCCGCAGAAGCGCTCGCTTTTGTGCGCGCCGGGTGGGACATCTTCCAGAAACTGCGCGACCTGCCTTTCCCCACCACCGCCATGGTGAACGGCTTCTGCATGGGCGGCGGCCTGGAACTGTCGCTCGCATGCGACTACATCGTCGCGCTGGATGACACGGCCACCAAGTTCGCGTTCCCCGAAGTCATGCTCGGCATCGTTCCGGCCTGGCACGGCGTGCAGTGGCTGCCGAAGAAGGTCGGCCCCGCCGCCGCGCTCGACATGATGCTCACCGGCAAATCCATAGACGCACGCCGCGCCAAGCGCATGGGCCTCGCCGACGAGGTGGCGCCGCTGCGCGTGCTGGAGAACACCGCGCGCATGCTCACCCTGGAGGCGCCGCGCCGCAAGCCCCTGCCTTTCATGCAGCGCATGATGCTCGGGCCCTTGCGCGGGATGGTCGTCTCACAGGCGAGGAAGCAGGTCGCCAAGCGCGCCCGGCCGGAGCACTATCCCGCGCCCTACGCGATCCTCGACCTCTGGCAGAAGCACGACGGCGACCCGTTCATCGAACCGGACGCGCCTTACTCGATCAACGCCCTCTTTGCCCACCCGACCACGCGCAACCTCATCCGCATCTTCTTCCTGCAGGAGAAAATGAAGGCCCTCGGCAAGGATTCGGATTTCGAGGCGAAGCACGTGCACGTGATCGGCGCGGGCGTGATGGGGGGCGACATCGCCACCATCTGCGCGATGCGCGGCATCACCGTGACGCTGCAGGACACCGCGCCCGAGCGCATCGCCCCGGCCATCAAGCGCGCGGCGAAGTTCTTCGAGCGACGCCTGCGCGACCCGCGCAGGGTGCGCGACGCGCTGGACCGCCTGATTCCCGACACCACCGGCGCAGGCGCCGCGCGGGCCGACGTGATCATCGAGGCGATCTTCGAGAACGTGGAAGCCAAGCGCGCCCTGTTCGCGAAGCTCGAGCCCATCGCCAAGCCCGGCGCGATCCTCGCGACCAACACCTCGAGCCTGAAACTCTCCGACATCGGCGCGAATTTCAAGGACCCCGGACGCCTGGTCGGCATCCACTTCTTCAACCCCGTGCCGCAGATGATGCTGGTCGAGATCGTGTCGACCGCCAACACGCATCCGGACATCGCCAAGAAGGCTGCCGCGTTCGTGCGCCAGATCGACAAGCTGCCGCTGCCGGTCAAGGACTCCCCGGGGTTCCTCGTGAACCGCGTGCTGGGACCCTACATGCAGCAGGCCTTTCGCATGCTGGACGACGGCATGAAGCCCGAGACGCTGGATGCGGCCATGCAGCAGTTCGGCATGCCGATGGGACCGATCGAACTGGCCGACACCGTGGGCCTCGACATCTGCCTCGCCGCCGGCCGGGCGCTGGGCAAGCGCAGCACAGATGGCAGCGAGCCGGAGGCGCCCAAGGCGCTGCTGGACAAGGTCGCCTTGGGGCAACTGGGCAAAAAATCCGGCCAGGGCATCTACCGGTACGAGAACGGGAAGGCCATCAAGGGGCATCCCGACGCGGTGCGCCAGGACATCATCGACGCGCTGGTCGAACCCTACGTCCACGAGGCCCAGGCCGTGCTCGCCGAGGGCATCGTTGCGGACGCCGACCTCATCGACGCAGGCCTCATCTTTGGCACCGGATTCGCGCCCTTCCGCGGCGGTCCGCTAAACTACTCGCGCGAGAAGAAAAACTAGAACCATACGGGAGACAGCATGGGCGCAGGCACGGGCCGGATCCGCTATGAGGATGCAAAAACCCTGGACGGCTTGTTCCGTGAGCGCGCGAAGCGCTCTGCGGACCGCGCCGCCTACGTCGACTTCAACGCCAACACCGGCCGCTGGCGCCCGCGCACCTGGGCCGAGATGTACACGGCCATCGGCCGCTGGCAGGCCGGGTTCGCGCAAGAGGGCCTGAATCCCGGCGACCGCGTCGCGCTGATGCAGCGCAACTCCCCCGAATGGGTGATGTTCGACCAGGCGGCCTACGGCGAGGGCCTCGTCACGGTGCCGCTCTACACCGTCGACCGCCCCGACAACGTCGCCTACATCCTCGCCGACTGCAGCGCGCGCCTGGTGCTGTTCGATACCCAGGAGCAGTGGGACCAGTTTCGCGTACTGAAGATCGACCTCCCTGGCGTGGAGCGCATCCTGGTGCTGAACCCCTCGGGCGCGCCCTTCGGCGATCCGCGGGTGAAGTCGGTGGCCGAATGGCTGCCGGAAGCCGGCGTCAACCGTCACGTCACGGACGACGCGAAGCGCCTGGCCTCGATCATCTACACGAGCGGCACCACCGGCCGGCCCAAGGGCGTGATGCTGTCGCACGACAACCTGCTCTCGAACTGCCGCGATGCGCTGACGCGTTCGGACATTTCCGAGGACGATGAATTCCTCTCCTTCCTGCCGCTGTCGCATGTGTTCGAGCGCAACGTCGGCTATTACATGGGGGTGATGGTCGGATTCAAGACCACCTATGCGCGCTCGATCCCGCTGCTGGGCGAGGACCTGCAGAGTGTGAGGCCCACCGTCTTCCATGCGGTCCCGCGCATCTACGAGCGCGTCTGGGCGGCGGTAAAGGCGAAACTCGACGAAGCCCCGGAAGGCAAGCGCAAGCTCTTCCACCGCACGGTGGAGATCGGATACGCGCGCTTTGAGTACGCCCAGGGCCGCGGGCCGTGGAAGGCTTCCTTCCTGCTCTGGCCCATCCTGAAGCGACTGGTCGCCGACAAGGTGCTCGTCAAGCTGGGCGGACGCCTGCGCTCGTCCGGGGCAGGAGGCGCGGCGCTCGCGCCGGACATCGCGCGGGTCTTCATCGGCCTGGGCCTGCCGCTGATCCAGGGCTACGGCATGACCGAGTCGAGCCCGGTGATCACCACCAACTCGCAGGACGACAACATGCCCGGCTCGGTGGGCAAGCCGATCCCGAACGTCGAAATCCGCATCGCGGAGAACGGCGAGCTGCTCGCGCGCGGGCCGAACGTGATGATGGGCTACTGGAACAACCCGCAGGCCACGGCAGTGACGCTACGGGACGGCTGGCTGCACACGGGCGACGTGGCGCGCATCGACGCGAGCGGCCATGTGTACCTCACGGGCCGCATCAAGGACATCATCGTGCTGGCCAACGGCGAAAAGATGCCGCCCGGCGACATCGAGGAGGCGATCCTCGGCGACAGCCTGTTCGAGCAGGTGATGGTCGTGGGCGAGGGCAAGTCGTTCCTCGCGGCGCTGGTGGTGCTGAACCCCGCGCGCTGGCAGGAAGCCGCGCAGGCCGCCGGCGTGGACCCTGCGGTCCTCGCCTCGCCCGGCGCGGAAAAGCTCGTCCTCGAGCGCATCGCGGCGCGCATGCGCCCCTTCCCGGGCTACGCGCAGGTCCGCCGCGCGGCGCTGTCGCTCGAGCCGTGGAGCGTCGAAAACGGCCTGCTCACGCCGACGCTGAAGACCCGGCGGGCGCAGATCATCGACCGCAGCGCGGACGACCTCGCGCGCGTGTATACGGGACACTGACATGGGCAAGGCCTCCCACCAGCCGCCCAACCTGGCGCTGCCCAAGGGCCGGCACGCGGCGCTGCGCGTGGTGCCGATGCCGGCCGACGCCAACCACAACGGCGACATCTTCGGCGGCTGGATCATGTCGCAGGTCGACATCGCCGGCGGCACGGTGGCCGGGCGCGTCGCGCGCGGCCGCGTGGCCACGGTGGCGGTGAACTCGTTCGTGTTCAAGCAGCCCGTGCAGATCGGCGACCTGGTCTCGTTCTACGCCGACATCGTGCGCATCGGCAAAACCTCGGTCACGGTCAACGTCGAGGTCTACGCCGAGCGCCGGCCCTCGGACCCGAAAGTGGTCAAGGTCACCGAAGCGACGCTGACCTACGTCGCGATCGACCCAAACGGCCAGCCGCGAGCGATCCCGAAGCAATGAGATCCCTGCAGGAAACAGCCTTCGCGGTTGCGCCGGCCTGAACGCCTTGCCACGACCCGGCAGGGCGGCAGCGAGGCAATCCGCCCAGCCTCTGAAGCGCGCCGCCGGCTTCACGCTCGTGGAGATGGTGTTCGTGCTCGGCATCGTCGCGATCCTCGCGATGATGACGCTGCCGCTGTACATCGAGCGCAACGTCCAGCAGCAGGTGAAGGAGGGCGTGGCGTTCGCCGAGTTCATGCAGCGCGGCGTGTCGGCGGCCTACACGCTGACCGGCGTGCTGCCCAAGGACAACGTGGGCGCAGGGATCCCGCCCCCGGAGAAGGTCATCGGGAATTACATCGTTTCGGGCACCGTGACCGACGGCGTGATCACGCTGGTCTTCGGCAACCTCGCGGTCAGCAACATCAAGGGCAAGAAGGTCACGCTCCGCCCGGGCTACGTGCCCGATGCCCCGCAGGTGCCGATCTCGTGGATCTGCGGGATGGGCAGGATCCCGAACGGCCTGACCATCGCGGGCGCCAACGCCACCGACATCCCGGAGGCATGGCTCCCGGTGGCCTGCCGGCCGTAGGCCGGAATCAGCGCCCCTTGAACGCGGGCTTCCTCTTCTCCATGAAGGCCGTGCGCCCCTCGACGTAGTCCTCGCTGGCGAAGCACCGGTCCACCACCTGCCGGCACAGCGTCATGTCGCGGGCGGCCGCGTCCTTCACTGCCTCGTCGACCAGCGTCTTGATCGAACCCACGGTGAGCGGCGCGTTGGCGGCGATGCCCGCGGCCATCTCGCGCACATACGCCTCCAGCTCCGCCGCCGGCACGCCGAACTTCGCGCCTTCCGCCGCGATGCGCAGGTCGCAGCCCAGCGCCACGGCCACGCCGCCGTCGATGCAGTTGGCTACGGCGATTGGTTCTTTCGCAGCGCGCGCCAGACTGTCTCCGGCGTGAGCGGCATATCGAGATGCTCCACACCGAGGGCATCGATTGCGGCATTGACGATGGCTGGGGGAATTCCGACCGACCCGACCTCGGCGCACCCCTTCGCATTGAGCGGATTGTGCAGGCAAGGCGTTGTACAGGTATCCACCGCGAACACGGGCAGATCGTCCGCACGCGGCATGCAGTAATCCATGAACGATCCGGAGAGCAACTGCCCGGCCTCGTCGTAGCACGCTTTCTCGAGCAATGCCTGTCCGATTCCCTGCGCAAGACCGCCGTGGATCTGGCCTTCGACAATCATCGGATTGATGACGGTCCCGACATCGTCCACGGCCACAATGCGATCAATGCGCACCGTGCCTGTTTCCGGGTCGACCTCCAACTCGCAGACATGGCATCCGCCGGGAAATGTCCAATTGACCGGATCGTAGAACGCGGAAGCCTCCAGTCCGTGTTCGACCGCGTCGGAAGCGAAGCCGTGGCCGCTATACGCGGCGCGCGCAACATCGGAAAAGGATATCGATCGATCCGAGCCGGCGATGCGGAAGCGGGCATTCTCGAACACCACGTCCGTTTCCGCGGCCTCGAGCAGTTGTCCGGCGATCCGGCAGCCCTTTTCGATGACGCGCTCGATCGCTCGCACGATGGCCGATCCGCCAAGCACCAGCGACCGTGAAGCGGCCGTGCCGCGGCCGTAGGGCACCAGATCGGTGTCGCCCTGAACGATCCGCACCATCTCGAACGGCAGGTTGAGCCGATCGCACACGATCTGTGCGAATGCCGTCTCATGGCCCTGGCCGTGGCTGTGCGATCCGCTGAATATCGTGACGCCGCCCGAAGGATGCACCCGGACCAGCGCCGACTCGGACCGGCCGCCGCGCCCGCCGATCTGCCCAAGCACGCGCGACGGGACGCCGCCGGCGATTTCGACGTACGTCGATATGCCGATGCCGCGCAGTTTGCCTGCGGCCTTCGATGCAGCGCGACGGCCGGCGAAGCCACCCCAATCGGCGAGTTCGAGCGCGCGCGCAAGCGTTGCCTCGTGGTCGCCGGTGTCGTATTCGATGCCCAGGGGCGTCTGGTACGGAAATGCCTCGCGCGGGATGAAATTTCGGCGGCGGATTTCAATACGGTCGATTTTCAGGCTCCGCGCGGCAAGGTCGACGAGGCGCTCTAGAACATACGTCGCCTCGGGTCGACCTGCGCCACGATACGCATCCACCGTCACCGTATTGGTGAACACGAGCTTTACGTTCGCGTGGATCGCGGCGATGCGATAAACGCCCGATAGCAGCGGGGCGTAGTAATGCGTGGGGATCGCTGCGCTGCCGCCGTAAAGGTACGCGCCGACGTTCGCATGGGTCACGACACGCAGCGCGAGAAAGCGGCCTTCCCCGTCGAGTGCAAGGGATGCCTGTGTGACGTGGTCGCGGCCTTGGGCATCCGTCACGAAACTCTCCGCGCGCTCGGCCACCCATTTGACCGGCCGATCGATGCGCGAGGCGGCCCAGCTGAGGGTGGCTTCTTCCGGGTAGACGGGAATCTTGGCGCCGAATCCACCGCCCACATCGGGCGATACCACGCGCAGGAAGTGCTCCGGAACGCGAAGCACGAAGGCCGCGATCGTGGAGCGTACGGTGTGCGGGTTCTGACTGGTGGTGTAAAGCGTGTGCTGGCCGGTCGTCCGTTCGAAGTGTGCGATGGCCGCGCGCGGTTCAATCGGGTTCTGGATCAGACGATTGTTGACCAACTGCAGCGATACCGTGTGAACGGCATTGCGGAACGCAGCTTCGACCGCAGTAGCATCGCCGATTTCCCAGTCCGTGCAGACATTGTTGCGGGCCTGAGGCCAGACCACGGGCGCCCCGTCCGCTGCCGCGGATATCGCGTCCGTTACCGCCGGCAGCGACTCGTACTCGACCTCGACCAGTTCGGTCGCGTCCTTCGCAGCCTCGACCGTTTCGGCAATCACGACCGCCACCGGGTCGCCTACATGGCGAACCCGATCCACTGCCAGCGGGTAGTGCGGCGGCTCTGCCATCGGCGAACCGTCGCGCTGCCGAACATTCCACCCGCTAGGCAGCGAGCCGACGTTGCCCTCGAGCAGATCTTGCCCCGTGTACACGGCGATCACGCCTTCGGCCGCGCGGGCCGCGCGCGTGTCGATCGAGACAATCTTCGCGTGGGCTTGGGGCGAGCGCAGAAAGCAGGCATGGGCCTGGTGCGACATCGCCAGGTCGGCGACGTACCGGCCGCGCCCGGTCAGAAACCGCGCATCCTCGCGCCGGCGTACCGAGGCTCCGATGCCCGAGGAATGGTGAGCGCTCATGATGTGGTTTCTAAAGCCAGATTTCTGCCATGCAAATTCAAAGTTGCGCTAGGATGAATAGTGAATCTTACCCTTTCGAGGTCTCGCAATGCGTGTGCGTCTCCCATTGTTCCGTCTAGTGGCGTGGTTGATCCTCGCGTCGGCGGCATTTTCGGCCGCAGCCCAACTCCCGTCAGGAAAACCGGTACGCATCGTCGTGCCGTTCGCGGTCGGCGGCGTCCAGGACATCCTTGCACGCTCGATTGGCGCCGAACTTGGCCAGGCGCTCGGTCACAGCATGATCGTCGAGAACAGGCCCGGAGCGGGCGGGACGGTCGGTACCGGCTCGGTCGCAAAGAGCGCTCCGGACGGCACGACGATGATCCTCTCGGCCGCTAGCCATACCATCAACGCTTCGCTCTACCCAAAGCTCTCCTACGATCCAATCGCGGACTTCGCGCCAGTCGCGCACATCGGATCCGCGAGTTCGGCGCTGATTGTCAGTGCCCAGGTGCCTGCAAAGACAGTAGCCGAATTTATCCGGTACGCGAAATCCAATCCAGGCAAACTGAACTACGCCAGCGCGGGCAATGGCAGCGCGAACCATCTGGCGATGGCCTATTTTTCCGCGCTCTCCGGCATCGACGTTGTGCACGTGCCGCTCAAAGGTCAAGGCGATGCCGTCAACGAAGTCATCGCGGGGCGCGTGCAGGCGGTCATCGCGGCAAATGTCGTGGCCGTTCCGCTGGCGGGCGACGCCAGAGTGCGTCTGATCGGCGTCACCGCGACCTCGCCTTCGAAGTTCCTCCCCGGCGTCCCCGCAATATCCGAGGACGGATTGCCCGGCTACGAGTTTGCATCGTGGTTCGGCCTGCTCGCCCCGGCGGGCACGCCGCAGGCGATTGTCGAGCAGGTCAACCAGGCGATGGCAAAACTGCTGCGCGACCCCGTGATTCTGGAGCGGCTCGCGAAGCTCGGCATCGATCCCAAAGCGATGAGCCCGGAGGAATTCAGCAAACTGCTGCGCAGCGATCTTGAGAAAATGAGCAGGGTCGTCAAGGCCTCCGGCGCGCGCATCGAATAGGAATCGAAAATCGCGGTTCGGGGTCTGGCGCGACCCAAAGTCCGCGCGAAGAGCGGACTGGTAAGCCTTACAATCTTGCCTGCCCCGAGATGCGGCCGTTCCAGCCGCAGCGTGCCTCGAGTGTCGCGGCCAGCTCGAGCAGATCCGCATCGCCGCGAAACTTTCCGACCAGTTGCATGGCGAGCAGCAGCCCGTCACCTGCGAGGCCGACCGGCAGCGTGGTCGCCGGGTGTCCGGTCAGATTGAACGGCATGGTGTACGGGAACCAGCCGGCGCGCACTTCCGGCAGCGTGTCGCCGCTGTTATCGATCGGAATCGCGGTGCGCGTCAGCATGAGCACGGCGTCGTAGCACTCGAGCCAGCCTTGCACGGTGCGAAACAGCGCGCCGCGCCTGAACGCCGCCAGTTGGAAATCGGTGGCTGTGACCGGACAGGACGAAACGGCGGGGCTGGCCGAGTTGCCGCTCTGGCCTTGATGGCAGTATTTCGCCCGCTTCCTTAGATCTGGCGCGGGCCTTGCCCTGATCTTGGCAGTATTTAAGCCGCGTCCTTAAGTAGCGTCTGCCCCGGCTTCACGCGCGTGAACGCCACCGGCTTCATCGCGATCCCGAGCTTGCCGGCCGCATCCATCGTGACGCTGGTATAGGCTGAAGTCTCCAGCGGCCCGGCCTCGGGGAAATCCGCGCGGAAGTGCGCGCCGCGCGAGTCCTCCCGGGCGAGCGCGGCCCGCGTGATCACGCGGCTCGCATCCACCAGGCTCTTCAGGTTCATCCAGTCGTGCCACGACAGGTTGTACCCGCGCTGGTGGTCGGACAGCGTGTACGCGTCCAGCTCCGCGTCGATGCCGTCCAGGGCCGACAACGCCTCCGTCATGGGGAGCTTGTCACGGATGATGCCGACCTTGTCCCACATCAGGTCGAACAGCCCTTCGCGCAGGGGCTCCAGGCTCCCGTGCGCAGCGCCCTTGGCGCGCAGCGGCCGTTCGCAGCGCGCCACCGCCGCGTCGATCGCGGCCTTGTCAGGCGCCCGGAAGCCGCGCTCCTCCTTCAGCCATGCCGCCATGGATTCCCCGGCCACGCCGCCGAACACCGTCGAATTGGCCACGCCGTTGCCGCCGAGGCGGTTGGCGCCGTGCACGCCGCCCGAATCCTCGCCGGCCGTGAACAGGCCCGGCAGCGCGGTCGTGCAGTCAAGATTGAACTCGACGCCGCCCATCATGTAGTGCGCGGTGGGCACGACTTCCACGAGCCCGCCGGCGAGGTCGAACCCGGAGTCCGCGCAGCGCTCCACCATGCCCTTGAACTGCTTCGTGACGTTGGCCGGCCCGAGGTGCGCCATCGAAATGTAGAGCCCCCCATGCGGCGTGGTGCGGCCGGCGCGGATCTCGCTGTACATGGCGCGGGACACGATGTCGCGCGTGGCGCGCTCCAGCTTGGCGTCGTACTTGTGCATGAAGCGCTCGCGGCTGCCGTCGAGCAGGTAGCCGCCCGCCCCGCGCAGGCCCTCCTCGATCACCGTTCCCGTCATGCGCGTGTGCGCGCCCGCGAGCAGCCCGGTGGGATGGAACTGCACCATCTCCATGTCGCGCAGGGCGAGCCCCGCGCGCAGCGCCATGCCGAGGCCGTCGCAGCTCTTGTCGCCGGAGGGCGTGTGGTACTTGTACATGGTCGGCCCGCCGCCGGTGGCGAGCAGGACGGCCTTGGCTTTGACGAACACGAATTCGCCCGTACGCATGTCGATCATCAGCACACCGGCCAGCGCGTCGCCGGACGCCGTCCTGACCAGCTCCACGGCGCGATGCTCCTCGAGCCGGGATATCTTTCTCGCCCAGACCTGCTCGGCCAGGCGGTTGATGATCTCGATGCCGGTCAGGTCACCCTTGTGCACGGTGCGGTCGAACGTCTGCCCGGCGAACGCCTTCTGGTGGACGGTGCCGTCGGGGTTGCGGTCGAAAAAGCAGCCGAGCTCGTTCTCCAGCTCGTGGATGCGCTCGACCGCCAGCGTCACCAGCTTCCAGGCGAGTTCCTGGTCGGGCAGCCACTTGCCGCCTTCGATCGTGTCCATGAAATGGCGCTCCACCGAGTCGCCCGCGGCCAGCGCCACGTTGTAGCCGCCCTGGACCATGCGCGTGCAGCCGCACTTGCCCAGCAGGCCCTTCACCGCGACGGTGATCGAGAGCCCGGGATTCGCCTGGTGCGCGTGCAGCGCGGCGAAGAGGCCCGCCCCGCCGGAGCCGAGGATCAGGATGTCGGTTGATATTTCACGCATGGAAAGCCTCGTGTAGGCACTGGCGCATGGCTCGCATCACAGGAACTATGCCCGCCAAAACCGATGATTTCTGCGGTCGCCGATCCGACTGGCTGGGGGATCCAACGCGAGCCAAATTTTGGCTGGCCTGGGGATTCGGTTTTGTGCGCCATCCGCGGAAGAGCGACGGGCGGTGGATTTTCCGCGCGAATGGCAGCTCAACCCGGCGCGGGAATCAACAATTGCTGCAATACGGGCAACGATGCGACCGGGAAAACTCAGGATTGCATTCCCCATCGCCGCACAGTCTTACTTTCCGCAAAGCGGAACAGCAGATTCTCAACAACCAATCCAATAATGATCACCGCAAAAAGCCCCGCGAATACACTCGATATCTCCAGCAGATTCTTGTTCTCATAGATGAACCAGCCGAGTCCGCCCGCTCCGGAAGAGACGCCGAATACAAGTTCCGCCGCGATCAAGGTTCGCCACGCGAATGCCCAGCCAATCTTCATTCCAGTCAGAATCGACGGAAATGCCGCCGGCATGAGGATTCCAATGACATAGCGTGGCCCCGTCAGGCCGTAGTTCCGGCCGACCATGCGCAGCGTCTGGGATACGCTGAGAAATCCCGAGTGCGTATTGAGCGCCACCGCCCAGAGCACGGAATGGACAAGAACGAACACCAGACTGGCATTGCCCAGACCGAACCAGATCAGCGCAAGCGGCAGGAGCGCAATCGCAGGAAGGGGGTTGAACATTGCAGTCAGCGTTTCCAGCAGGTCATTCCCGAAGCGTGTCGAAATCGCGAATGCGGTGAGAACGCCGGCAAGCACCAGTCCGATAAGGTATCCCTGCAAGAGCACCTTGATGGAAACCCATGTCCTGTCCAACAGGACACCACTTGCGATGCCATCCGTAAAGGCACTCATTGTCGCGCTGAACTTGGGAAACAGGAGCGGATTCGCGAGGACGGTCGCATAGATCTCCCAGGCCAACGCCAGCAGCAGCAGGACTGTCGTCTTGCGCAGCATCCCGCTACCGTAAAGTCGCTCCCACCATCCAAGCGGTTGCTCGACAACTCCGTAGCTCGTTGCTTCGAGTTCGTGGACGACCTCTGGCCTCGAAGCCTCCTGGCCATCAATCAACGTTGGCATCGTGTTCCTCGATCGCGTCGACGAATAGAAGGTCATGTATGCGCTCAGACGGCCTGCGGCCGTCGACGCCGACATGGTCCTTGCCGTTGCTGTTCAGCTCCGCTTTCACGCGCCCAGGATGCGGACTGAGAAGAAGAATCCGATTACCGACGAGCACCGCCTCGGGGATCGAATGCGTTACGAAGAGCACCGTGAAACGGGTGTCCTCCCACAATTGGAGCAGCTCTTCCTGCATCTTCTGCCTGGTGAGCGCGTCAAGCGCGGCGAAGGGCTCATCCATCAGGAGGATCTGGGGCTCCATGGCCATTGCGCGTGCGATGGCGACACGCTGCTTCATGCCTCCGGAAAGGGTATGCGGATAGCTGCCCGCAAACTTAGTCAGCTTCACCTTCTCTATGTAATGCATTGCCCGGTCCATCGCTTCGGCCCGCCCGAATTTCCGGCTTGCAATCAACGCGAACATCACGTTTTGCTTCACGGTCTTCCAGGGAAGGAGTTGGTCGAACTCCTGGAACACCATGACGCGATCCGGACCCGGAGCCGAAATCACCTTGTCGTTCAGCGAAATGCTCCCCTCTACCGGCAGGTGGTAACCCCCGATCGCCTTCAGCAGCGTGGATTTCCCGCACCCTGACGGACCCAGGATGATATATCGGTCGCCTTTCAGTACCGAGAAGCTGACACGATAGGTAGCCGTGACCAGATGGTCCTTCGTCTTGTACTGGAGCGTGACCCCGTCGACGTGAAGCAGAGAACGCGCGTCGCTGCTCGCGACAGGCGATTCATGGGCCTGCTTGCCCTGCGCATCTCCAAGCATCAGGAAGGGTCTGTCGCCGAATCGCGGGTGACGAACTCCGCTAGGCGCTCGCCGATCATCATTGCCGGCGCATTGGTGTTGCACGAAGTAAGCGTAGGCATGATCGACGCATCCGCTACTCGAAGGCCGGTGACCCCATGCACGCGAAGCCGGGAGTCGACCACCGCACCGAGATCGGAACCGAGCCTGCAGGTCCCAACGGGGTGGTAAGACGTGTGCCCGGACTCGCCACAGTATGCGACCAAGTCCTCCTCCGACTGCAGTGCCGGCCCGGGCCTGCGCTCGGACACGATGTAGCGCGATAGCGCTGGCTGCGCCGCAATTCGACGGATTGCCCTCAGTGCACCGGCATTCGCTCGGCGGTCTGTCTCGTGAGCCAGGTAATTGGCACGTATCGCTGGCGCCTCCGCCACCTCGCGCGAACGAATATGCACCGAGCCACGCGATTCCGGTCGCATCTGGTTGTAGCCAATGGAGAATCCCCAGAAGTCGTCCAGCACCAGGTCGGAACCGCCCTTGTGCCTGCTATCCCCACTGATCATGTACTGCTGAATCTTCACATCCGCGCGCGTCGACTCAGGCAGCACGCATACGTTTGTAAACGTCTTCGCTGAAGGGGTCGTCATCCAGCCCTTTCGCAGGAAAACATACTTCATCCCCATCATGGCCTGACGAATCGGGCTCTCTAGAATGGCGTTCAGTGTGAGTGGCTGATTGCATTCGTAGACAATGCGGACCTGAAGATGATCCTGCAGATTCTCGCCGACTCCCGGCAGATGATGAACCAGCGGAATACCCAGATCCCGGAGGCGCTCGGCATCGCCGATACCCGACAGCTCCAGCAACTGGGGGGACTGGACCGTGCCGGCGCACAGAATGACCTCTCGTGTGGCCCGTGCCTCCAGCAATCTGCCGTCCAATCGGTATGACACGCCAGTCGCACGAGTACCGGAAAAATTCACCTTCTGTACCATCGCATTCGTGATCACGCGCAGATTTCCGCGGCGCATCGCAGGTCGAAGATAGGCCGCCGAGGAGCTGCATCGAATACCACGACGAATACTGAGCTGCAGGTATCCAGTCCCCACTCCATTCTGACCGGCGTTGTAGTCGCCGAGGCGGGGGTACCCCGCTTGCACGCTCGCCTCGACAAATGCATCGGAAAGAGGATCGGGGTCAGTCCCAAGATCGGTGATGTGTATGGGGCCATCCAGGCCACGCCAACGGGGGTCTCCACCGGCGACACTCTCGAGCCTGCGAAAGTACGGCAGGACATCTTCAAACGCCCAACCGGGGTTTCCCGCCTCGCTCCAGAGATCGTAGTCCGCAGGCTGGCCACGATTGAAGATCATCCCGTTTACCGAACCGGAGCCGCCAAGCAGCTTTCCCCGCGGCCAGTAGATACGCTGACCCGACATGCGCGCTTCGGGTTCGGTGAAAAATTTCCAATGGTACCGCGCGTCGCCGCGGATCTTCCCGATGCCGAGCGGGACCTTGATCCAGAAGTGCTTGTCCTCTCCACCGGCTTCCAGCAGAAGCACGCGGTTTCTGCTGTTCTCCGACAGCCTGCTTGCGATAACGCAGCCGGCTGAACCCGCCCCAATCACGATGTAGTCCACCTCCGGCGAAGAGCTCATGACGCGTCTAACATCCTGAAATCGAAAGCCATCGCTTAACCCGCCTTGGCACTGGACACGCTCCTCGGCACAACGGCATCCCGGCGCAATCCTGAAATTTCCGTGTCGTCGACGAGAACTTCAATCACTGTCGGCAGGCTGCTGCGGAGCGCCTCGGACACCGCATCCCCGATCTCATCTGCACGCTCGATTCGGACGCCCCGCGCACCGAACGATTCGGCCAGCTTGTCGAATCTTGGATTGCCGATGTTGGCGCCAACATACCGCTTGTCGAAGAAATCCTTCTGGTACGACTTCTCGACTCCCCAGGAAAAGTTGTTGAGCACCAGAACGACAGGATTGAGCTTGCATCGCACCGCGGTTTCCAGTTCCTGCATGTTCATGGCAAATCCGCCGTCGCCATTGACACTGATGACCGGAGCGCCTGGTTTTGCGAACTGCACGCCCAGTGCGGCCGGAAAGCTGAAGCCCAGACAGCCGAACTCCTGCGGCGTGAACAGGCTGGGACAGCCGTAATGGTCGAAAGCGTCAGTAGCCATGTTGCCCCAGTACCCGGCATCCGTCGTCACATGGATGTTCTTTGGAACCACCTTGCGCAACTCGGCGAAGAATCGGGGAGTCCGGACCGGAGTCGGGCTTTCCTCCAGGCCGGCCAGTCGCTGCGCGATCCAGATGGCACGGCGCTCTTTCGCCCATGTGCTCCATTCCGCAAGATCATGGAGGGCCTGCTGTTTCCTCGCCTCCTGCGCACATGCGTTTGCCACGTGACGAGCATCACCGACTATGCCGAGCGCCACCGGGTAGATTCGACCGATTTCCTGGGCATCGATGTCGCAGTGGATCAAGCGGGCGTCCGCGTTCACATATGCGTTGTTGAAGAAACCTGTTGTGAAGCCCAATCGCGTTCCGAGCGCAAAGATCGTATCCGCCTCCTGAGCAAGCTCCTTGGCCAACGCCGAGCCTCGCGGACCAAGCTGACCAAAGAACAACGGATGATCGTTCGGAACGAGGTCCTTGTTCGCGTTTGAGGTGATCACCGGGACGCCCAACGTCTCCGCGAAGTCCATGAGCTCCTTCGACCCGCGGCTCCATTTGATGCCGCTGCCTGCGAGGATCAATGGCCGCTTCGCTTCACGCATCATCGCTACCGCACGTGCCACGCCCTGAGGGTCGGCACCGGGCGTGTACTCCGGCCGATACTGGCTCGGGGGAATGTCCTGGTACTCGCACGGGTGGCTCAATATGTCGCGCGGTACCTCCAGAAATACCGGACCTCGGCGCCCCGATAGTGCCGTTCGCGCCGCGTGCCGCGTTAGTTCCACGGCCCTGTCCGCCCGGGCAACGCGCATGACAGCCTTTGAAACCGGGCGCAAAAGGCTTTGCTGATCGATCTCCTGGAAAGCGTCGCGCTGATCCTGACTCGTCATCGTCGCACCGCCGATTGCCAAAACTGGAGAAAAAGCGTGGCGCGCCAGCGCAAGCCCTGTCACGAGATTCGTCACGCCCGGCCCCCCTTGCGCTAAGCAAACGCCCAGACCGCCCGTCACTCTTGCGTAGGCGTCGGCAATATGCGCTGCAGCGAGCTCGTGACGAACACTGACGAACTGGATGTCCGGACGCTCGTAAAACGCATCCAAGACCTCGAGATACGATGAGCCGATGATCCCGAAGGCATGGCCCACGCGCTCAGCGCGTAAGCACTCGACGATCGCCGCGCCTGCATTCATTTTTGCCATTTACTCTCCATCTCTCCAGGTTTGATTCCGGACGAACGAAATCGCCGCGGCCTGTCGCAAGGTGCTTGAACTTCTCGTACAACTAGGTCGCGCGCCGATCCTGAAGCCTCTGTGCGGGGTTCTTGCCCTTGCCGTGTTCTATCCCGATCCAGGCCAGCGCTTGAGGTGAGCATATTTCGGGCAGCGTCTTCTGCACCTTCTTTACATATCCGGATTCCGCCATGAACTCATGCCAACCCATGATCCCGTAGGGCAGGGATGTGTACGAGATGCCCGGCCATGTGAGCCAGCGCAACATCACTTCGGGGGTCTGCTTGAACTCCTTCGCGAGCGCATTTGCCGCCTTGGCAGGGTCGAGGCTAAGCATCGCCATCGCTTCGTTATAGGCCGCCAGGAAGACCGCTACGCCCAGCGGATTGGTATCGAGAAAGTCCGGTGCGGCGAACGCCAACGGGGACATAAAGGGACCGCCGAAAGCGTCAAACCCATCGAGCACCGCATGAATGTGGGGGGCATCCAGCTCCGTGAAGAGGAACGGCACATTCGCAAAGTGAGCTGCCACACTCGGATTCTTGGCAAGCATGGATGCTGTGGCATCCGGATGCGGAAGACTGACAAGATTCTTGTCGAGGGCTCGCGCATCGCCCAACTCTTTCTTTGCCGCCATTGCGAGGAGAATATGCTGGAGGCTTCCCGGACCCGGAATAGCGATCTTGTCGTCGGGTTTGAAATCCTTGAGCGATCGAATATTCTCCTTCCAGGTGACAAGCTTGTACGGGAAGATCCCTGTTCCGCAGAGATACTTCCAGTTCAAGTGCTGCCATCCGATCTGGAATGGGGGCGGACCAAGTATGCCGATGTCCAATTGCTTGGCGATCATCTGGTCCCGGACGACGCTACCCGAACCTACCCTTGTGTACTCCACAACCGCATCCGGAGCGTATCGCTTGATTAGGCCGAATTCCTTCAACACGAGCAGAGGCGCATAGACGAGACCAAACTGGTAGCCGATCCGAAGGCGCAGCGGCTGTTTCGCCTGAGCTTGCGCACGCTCCGGAGACAACCCGACCGCCGCTAATGCCGCTGTCATGCTCGCGCCACCGAGAAAATTCCGACGGGCGGAAACGCTTTTGCTGGCTCCCATTCCAACTTCCTCCTGGATGATGAAAACGAAAAGCCCCTACGAAACGCTCATTCCCGATTCAAGGGCTGGCCCGAGTCTGACGCTCTTCCGAACGAACACGCCCTTGGGAGCGCGCTACGTTCAGCACATACTCATAGTGATCCGTGCGATACCTCGATCTGCCCGTCTGCAGCAAGCGACCGTTGGCGTCAAAGTAGTCGCGAGTCACGACCAGGAGCGGGTGTTTGTAAGGGATTCCGAGCAGACGTGCATCCTCACGATTCGCTAGCTCGGCCGTCATCGTCTGACGTACTCCGGACACCTTGACGCCGCATCTGTCTTCGACGGTCTGTATCACCAGCTTCGACTGGGCTGTGCGAGTCGCGAAGTCGCTCTTCCGCAGAAGCGACCCAATCGTAATCGGGTGATAGATATCGGTCGTCATGAATGGTTCGTCGTCACGTTGCACCGCGAACCGCACGGTGCGCATGAAGTGAACAGGCTCACCGCGAGCGAGACCGAGACGCTGAGCGACCCATTCAGATGCATTGACCGACCCCATGGCGCGCAATTCGAGTCTGGACGGCATGACCGTACTGATGAGCTCGCTGAGCCAGCCCAACTCCCAGACGACGCCCGAGTGTGGGTCCCGAACTACGGTCCCCTTGCCGGGAAGGCGGCTTATCAAGCCCTGATCTGCGAGCATCCGCATGGCCCCACGGATCGTGATCAAGCTCACGCCATATAGGGACGCCAGGACCTTCTCGCTTGGGAGTAGTGCGCCAGACGCCCACTCGCCGGTCGAAATACGGGCTTCCAGCTGGTTCGCCACCTGGAAATAGAGGGGAACGGGAGACCTAACGAGCGCTGCGCCCGCTTGTCGATCCTTAGGCGATTTCATGTTGGTTTGAATGTATGTGCATAAGTGAAGTATAACAATATAATATTTGCTGTTCCAACAAAATTGTGGAAATGTTGAACCATTCTTCAAAGTCGCGAGCGATCGACCACTCACGACAAGTCGTGTTTTGCGCTGTAGTGTAGTTCCCGATCTTTACCCACGCTTTTCTGGAGCCGCGTCCACAAGGCGACTTTCAGCCGCTTGCCGTAAAGATTATAATATCCTATCCTTCTATCTATCTACGCAAGGCTGACGTGTACTTTTGGCTCGGACAGCGGAATAGACCCTTTCAGCGATGCTCTGAGGTGCTGTTTTTGGGTTTTGTTGAGCGGCGAGTGTGCAAATAACATTACTTACTTGGGGAGGGTTCCGTGAGCATTCAACCCATCACACATCATAGGAAGTCAGTTTCAGGAACCGAGTGCCACTGGGTTGAAGCTGGGGATGGAGACGCAGTAGTACTGCTACATGGGGTTCCAGAGAGTTGGCAGTGCTGGATTCATCAGATTCCAACTCTCGCTTCCCAGTTTCGCGTTGTAGTCCCGGATCTGAAGGGATTCGGGCAATCTGAAAAAAGGGACGGTGACTATACAGCGCATAACGTTGCCACGGAGACGCTGCGGCTTCTGGATGAAATAGGAGTGACAACGTTTCGGCTTGCAGGTCACGATTGGGGCTCGATTATCGGGGACCATATCTGCGATCAAGCGCCGAGCCGAGTGGAACGGTATATGCGTTGCTGCATCTCGCTGCACAGATACGATCCTCGCAATACCCTGCAGCACCAGTACTACGCGGAGAACCCTGAGGCACTCACCCGCCTGATTAAAAAGCCCGAGGCATTTATTCGGACTTGGTTCGAGAGTGGCTGCAAACCAGAACTCATTCCAGATGAAGATGAGCTCCGCACAATCATCGCCGAGTTTTCCTACCCGGGCATTGCGGAAGCCGTCCCTAGGTATTTTCGTGATATTCGTCGTAGTAAGCCCGTCGACTACTCCAAGCTAACGATGCCTGTTGTCTATGTACATTCGGAGCACGATCCGAGGCAACCAATCGAGTATGCCTACGGGATGGAGGAGCACGTGCCGGGGCTGGAAGGGATTCTCGTATTGGACTCCGGCCACTTTCTTCCCAGGGAGCGTCCCACAGAGCTGACGTTGGCAATGATGTGTTTCTTCAATTCGATCCTGTCGTCTGGCCTAAAGCTCTTTGATAGATCCCGCGAGTTGGGTCTACCAACTCGTCCGGGGAAACCGAGGGGCGATTGGGGAGTGAATGCATTTAACAAACCCCAAAGTCCACATCAACCAACCGAGCCCAGGGAGGCACGATGAAGAATCACCAGATTTGTTTGAGCCTGATCATTCGAACGTCGCTTTCCCGAATATCGGCATCCATCGGGCTTGGGCTCCTGACTCTTTTACTAGGCGCGGGCTCGGCGCTAGCTCAAGGATACCCTGAGCGCTTCATCAAGGTAGTCGTACCATGGCCTGCTGGGGGATCGGCCAATATAGCATTTCGATTGGTATTCCAGAATCTCGCGGGCCAATTTTCGCAACCGGTGATTGTAGAGAACAGGCCGGGGGCTAACACCATTATGGGCGCCGAAGCAGTAGCCAAGGCCTTGCCGGATGGATACACCCTTTTGGCCACCAGCTTGGAAACCCTCGTTCTAAATCCACATGTCTATCAAAGACTACCTTACAACCCAACGAGTGACTTGGTACCCATTACACCAATTGCCAGAATGCTTTTTGTTCTTGCCAGCCGGCCTACATTACCGGGGGAATCAACTAAGTCTGCCCTACAACTCATCCAATCGCAGCCCAACAAGTTCTCCTACAGTTCTTGGGGGATCGGAAGCACCGCACACGTGGGATTCGAAATGTTTGCTCAGCAAGCCGATCTTAAGATGCTCCATGTTCCGTACAACGGCGGTCCACCAGCATTCAGTGCGATTGCGGCCAACCAGCACGAATTGATGGTCATTCCGCTCGTCAATGCCATCCCCCTTCGAAAAGGCGGGCTGGCAAAGATACTGGGGATATTTGAGCAGAGCAGATTCTCGGCGATGAGTGATATTCCGACCATGAAAGAGCAAGGTTATGACGTGGCGTTCTCAAACACGCTTGGCTTCTACGCACCGTCAAAAACTCCAGTGGCCCTGATTCAAAGATGGCAGACAGAAATTCACCAAGTACTAAAGCAACCGAAAGTGCAATCCGCGCTGGAGGCCGTGGGAATGGAAGCGTTTAGCCTGCCTCAGGCGGACTTCGCTGCCTACTTGCAAGCGGAACGGCAGCGATGGGGAGACGTCATTCGTCGTGCTGGGATTCAGATCCAGCAATAGTTCGGCGCGCGAGTTAGAGACGTAATTCGGTTCCGCAAGGAAGCCGGTCACGTGGACCTCCTGCTGCAGGCCATACTTGGAGATCCGCTACGGACAGCCCGCGGCGACAGGCTTTACGTGCGGATTTTGCGGGAGGAAACGATCCAGCCGCTGGTAACCGGCGTTTCTTCGCGAGCCAAGCGCCCTGCGTGAGGTTAGCTACCTCGCTAAATTGGACGCTGTCGGTAGAGCATTCACGCGTGCCCGGGCGATCCTCAGATGGGCGCCGCGGACGCGGTCCTGCGCCGCAGGAATTTCAGCGTCGTCTTGTACGGATCGCCCCCAGTGACTGCCGCCGCCGGCCGTAAGCAGGGATCAGCGCCCCTTGAACGCGGGCTTCCTCTTCTCCATGAAGGCCGTGCGCCCTTCGACGTAGTCCTCGCTGGCGAAGCACCGGTCCACGACCTGCCGGCACAGCGCCATGTCGCGGGCGGCCGCGTCCTTCACCGCCTCGTCCACCAGCGTCTTGATCGAACCCACGGTCAGCGGCGCGTTGGCGGCGATGCTTGAGGCCGTCTCGCGCACATAGGCTTCCAGTTCGGCCTCCGGCACGACCCGGTTGACGAGGCCCATCGTGAGCGCCTCCGCGGTACTGAACTGGCGTGCCGTGTAGAAGATCTCCTTGGCGAAGGCCGGTCCCACCAGGTCCACCAGCCGCTTCACGCCGTCGAACTCGTAGCCCAGGCCGAGCTTCGCCGCCGGCACGCCGAACTTCGCGCCTTCCGCCGCGATGCGCAGGTCGCAGCCCAACGCCACCGCCACGCCGCCGCCGATGCAGTAGCCGCGGATCATCGCGATGGTCGGCTTGCCCGAACTGCGCAGGTCCTGCTGCGCCTTGCCCGAAACCTTGTGGTAGGCCTCGGTCGTTTCGGGAGAGGAGCGCTTCTCCTCGAACTCCGAGATGTCGGCGCCCGAGACGAAGGCCTTGTCGCCCGCGCCCTTCAGCACGATCACACGGATCGCGGGGTCCGCGGCGTAGTCGCGCATGATGTCCGACAGCCCCTCCCACATGGCCATCGACACCGCGTTGCGCCGGGCAGGATTGTTGAACGTGACCCAGCCGATCGCCCCGTCCTTCCGGGCGATCATCTTTTCGGTCTTCGAAATCGTCATTGGGAGTACCTCACCGGAGTCTGTAAAAGTTGATATTTTTTAGTTGAAACGCTAGTCTGCATGCAGGCTCCAGGTCAATCTGGTTGTGCGATAAAGCAACACCGTCGGAGGGTAACTCACATGGCCCTGTCATCCGCCAGCAAGGACCTGCGCGATATCCTGCGCGAGCGCATGCTGAAGCGTATCGAAGAACTCGACCTTTCGCCCGCGCAAGCTGCCGAGGCCATGGGCTTCGACCGCCAGCAGATGTGGCGCTTCTCGGCCGGGGAGGACCGCTATTCGTTCGACCGGCTGGTCGAGGCGGCGGTCGGGCTGGGTCTGGAGGTCCGGGTGAAGGCGGTGCGGCCCTGGGGCGCGGAAGACTAGGCGCGCCATGGCGAGGCAAACCAAACCCGCCGGCCCGGGGAGCGAGGAGAGCGGCGCCGACCGCCAGTTCACCACCACGCTGTCGCGCGGCCTGCAGGTGCTGGCGAGCTTCAGCGCCGCAGAGCCGATACTCACCAACAAGGACATCGCCGAACGCACCGGGCTCGCGCGCCCCACGGTGTCGCGCCTGACCTACACGCTCACGCTGATGGGCTACCTGCAGCACCACCGGCACCTGGGCAAGTACGGCAAGTACGAACTCGGCAACGCGGTGCTCTCGCTGGCGCACCCGCTGCTCGCCAACCTCAGCGTGCGCCAGGTGGCGCGCCTGCCGATGAAGGAACTGGCCGACCACGCGCGCGGCTGGGTGTCGCTCGGCATCCGCGAGCGGTTGAACATGGTCTACATCGAGACCGCCCGGTCGCGCGGCACGCGCAACCTCAAGCCCGACATCGGCCAGACCTTCCCGATGGTCGTCTCGGCGATGGGCCGCGCCTACCTCGCGGCCCTGCCGGCGCGGGAGCGCGAGGCGATGATCAACGAATTGCAGGTCAAGACGCCGGACCTGTGGAACACCTTCGGCCCGCAGGTCGAGCAGGGCCTGCAGGACTACCTCGAGCGCGGCTTCTGCCTCGGGCGCGGCGACTACGACCCGAACACGCACACGGTGGCGGTGCCCATGCGCCGCCCCGGGGCCAACCAGGTGATGGTGTTCAACTGCGCCGTGCGAGTGGACAACCTCGCCCCCGGGGCTCTGGAGGGCGACCTCGGGCCGCGCCTCGCGCACATGGTGCGCTCGATCGAGGCGGCGCTCGACACGGAGTAGCGCGTCCGCAATTGCACGTCGGCGCGGCTCAGGCCGCCTTCGCCGCCCCGCTCGCCAGCATCGCCTCGATCGCCTCCGCGCCGAGGCCCGCCTCGCGCAGCACTTCGCGCGTGTGCTCGCCCAGCCCCGGGGCATGGCGCCGGTACCCGGGCGTCGACTCGGACCACTCCGAGGGCACGGCCATGGTGCGGATGCGGCCCTCGGTCGGGTGCTCGTGCTCGGTGAAATAGCCGATCGCCGCGAGGTGCGGGTCGGCGAGGATGTCCTCGAGCTCGTTCATGCGTTGCGCCGGGATGTCTGCGCGTTCGAAAGCCTCGAGCCACTCGGCCGTGGTGCGCTTTGCGATCTCGCCGGCCAGCATCCGGTTGGCGTCCGCGTAGTTGCGGCTGCGCGCGGCGGCGGTGGAGAAGCGCGCGTCCTCGTCCATCATGCTCGGCTTGCCGATGATTTCGAAGAACGCGCGCCACTGCTTGTCGTTGTAGACCAGGATGCAGATGTAGCCGTCCGTCGTCGCGAACGGCCGGCGCTCCTTCGCGAGGATGCGCGCGTAGCCCGGCTCGCCCACGCGCGGCTCGAAGCCCGCCCCGCCCAGGTGCTCGCCCATCACCATCACCAGCATGTGCTCGAACATCGGGATGTCGATGCGCTGGCCCTTGCCGGTCTTCTCGCGGCAGTACAGCGCGGCGCTCACCGCGCCGGCGATCTGCTGGCCGACCGAGCGGTCGACCATGTTGATCGGCGCGTAGTGCGGTTCGTCGGAGCCCTGCACCTGGAAGAGCCGCGGCAGGCCGATCGCGCCCTGGATCAGGTCCTCGTAGGCGGGCTTTGCGGCGTAAGGCCCGCGCTGGCTGTAGCCGAAGGCGCCCACGTAGATGATGCGCGGGTTGGCCTCGCGCAGTTCTTCGTACGAGAGCTTCAGCCGCGCCATCGCCGCCGGGCGGATGTTGTAGACCAGCACGTCGGCGTCGCGCGCCAGCGCCAGCACCGCGTCGCGCGCCTCGGGGCGCTTCAGGTCCAGCGCGACCGAGCGCTTGTTGCGGTTCACGTTCATGAACATGTGGCCCATGCCCGGGTTGCGGTAGGGCCACAGCTGCCGCGTCACGTCGCCCTCGGGCGATTCGACCTTGATGACCTCCGCGCCCAGGTCGCCGAGGATCTGCGCGGCGTACGGGCCCATCAGCACCGTCGACAGGTCGAGGACGCGCACGCCCGCCAGGGGTCCGCTCATCGGGGACCGCTCATGCCAGTCCCAGCACCCCGGCCAGCGCCTCCGGCGTGAGCTGCGCGCCGGAATAGAATTTCCCGTCGACTTCGAGCACGGGCGAGGAGCGGATGCCGAGGTCCTCGATCTTCTCGGCGGCCTCCTCGTCCATCATCAGGTCCCTGGCCTCGAAAGGCACGCCCTTGGCGCGCAGGTACTGCTTGAGGCGCTCGCACGGCGCGCACAACGGCGTGGAGTAGACGGTGATCTGCGCGGCCATGCTCAGACCTTGCCTTCGGCCTTGAGCTTCTTGTAGGCCTCCTTCTTGCGCAGCCAGTCCTGCTCGACCTCGCCGCTCTTCCACGGCTGCTCGGGCGTGAACACCAGGTCCTTCCACTGCTCACCCTGGCTCCAGCGGAACGGGGTCTGGATCGTGGTGCGCGGCACGAATGCGCTTTCCAGCAGCTTGAATCCCATCTCGAGGATCGCGCGCTGCTGCTCAGCGTTGTGCGGCTCGCCGCAGGGGCTGCCGAGCGGGAAGTCGGTGTGCACCACCCGCGCGAGCCCTACGTGCTCGACGATGTCGCGCGCGGCGGCGAGCACCACCGTGGGAATGCCGTTGGCTTCCAGGTGGCGCGCGACCAGGCTGATCGTCTGGTGGCAGACCGGGCAGACCGGCACCAGCACCGCCACGTCCGCGCCATCCTCGCGGCACAGGTCCAGCACGGCCGGCGCATCGCGCTCGCGCGTGCGGCGCTGGCTGTAGGCGTTGAACACGCCGTGGAAGCGCGCGGTCAGGCTGCCGATGCGCCCGGCGGCCACGGCTTCATGCAGGCGCGTGGTCGGGAAGAACGCGTCCACGTCCTCCAGCGTCGTGGCCACCTGGTCGAAGCTGCGCGAGGGGCTGTAGAGCTGGCTGGCCGGGAGGTCCGAAGGGATGGTGTAGGTGCCGCCGACGATGCCCATCTTGGTCTCGTCCTCGACGTGCTCGCCGCCCTTGATGGAGATCTCGCTGGTCGACACCAACGTCACGCGGCACTGCGACAGGGGCTTGGCGAGCGGCGTGAACGGCACGTCCTCGAAGTGCGCCCACTGGTAGGGCTTGTCGTAGCCCTGCGAGAGGTAATAGTCGCGGGTCTTGTCGATGTAGCGCACGTAGCTGGCCATGCCGGATCCTCCTGAGGGTATGGGATGGATCATCGATATCCGGTCGGTGAGGTGTCAAGGATTCGCCTCAAGCGTTCGCGGATTGGAACGCAAAATGGGATGCCGCATCGCAGCAATACTGGTTTGGGTTTCAGTATGCGAAAGTTAAGCCCGCCGCGATGACCCGGCCGTTGCGGAGGCGATGCAGCATGCCGAATACTCGGCCTATGCCATCGCCCATCCCTTCGGTCGCCGTGCCGGACCTGGCCACGCCGCCAGGCCGCGAAGGCATGCAGCGTTACCTCGACTGGGAACAGAAACTCACCGCACACGCGCCACACTGAGGAGGCAGGACATGGGAACGACACAAGGCACTGCAAAGGATATCGTCACTGAACGCATGCAGCTGGTGCGCGAAATGCTCGCACGCGTGCGCAAGGTCACGGAGCCGGACATACGCCGCGACTCGCTCGACGCCATCAAGGCCGAGCTGGTCGCACTCGCCGCTCGGAGGGACCTCTTCCCGGTCGACGAGTTCCCGCCGATCGAGGGCGGCAACGCCAGCATGTACCGGCTCTCGGAAGACGCAGACCATCGCTATGCCCTCTACGTCGTCGCACCGGCTCCGGGCCAGTTCGCCCCTCCGCACGACCACTCTACCTGGGCGGTGATCGCGGGAGTGCACGGCCGCGAGAACAACAAGCTCTACACGCGCACGGACGACGGCACGCAGCCCGGTGTCGCGCAGATCGAACAGTCCGTCGAGCTCGACGTCGTCCCCGGCACGGCCATCGCGCTGATGCCCGACGACATCCACTCCATCCACTTGGGTGCCGACGGGCCGCATGCCAACCTGCACCTGTACGGCATGAGCGTCGAGCACTGCCCGGAGCGCAAGATGTACAGTCGCTCAAAAGGCACCTACAAGATATTCCCGGCTGCGACCGGGGTACAAAAGGCCCGCGGGGCCGACTAGAAAAACACCGGAGGAGACACCATGAAAAGCTTCACCCGTTGCGCCGCCGCGCTTGCCGCGGCCTGCATCTCGCTTTCCGCCTTCGGCCAGGCCTGGCCCACCAAGCAGGTAAAGATGCTCGTGCCCTTCCCCCCGGGCGGCACCACCGACATCATGGCGCGCGTGATCGCGGAGCGCCTCCAGTCCACGCTGGGCCAGCCCTTCGTGGTGGAGAACCGCAGCGGCGCGGGGGGCGTGATCGGCACCGAGGCCACGGCCAAGTCGCCTCCCGATGGCTACACGATCCTACTGTCGTCCTCGGCGCCCCTTGCCGTCGGGCTGAAGCTCTACCAGAAGGTGCCTTACGACGTGATGCGCGACCTCGCGCCGGTCTCGATGGTGGGCGACGTGGCGATGGTGCTGGTGGCCGGGAGCGGCTTCAAGGCGCCGGGGGTGAAGGAGATGATCGCGTACGCCAAGGCCAATCCCGGCAAGCTCACGATCGCGCTGAACGCGCTCGGCTCGCAGGGCCACCTGCTCACCGAGCTCTTTCGCGTGCGCACCGGCACCTCGATCAATATCATTCCCTACAAAGGTTCGGGCCCGGCCGTGGTCGACCTGATCGCCGGCGTGGTGGACGCCGACTTCGAGAACCTCCCGGCGGTGATCGAGCACATCAAGGGCGGCAAGCTTCGCGCAATGGCGGTCCTCTCGCCCAAGCGCTCGGAGCTCCTGCCCGATACACCGACGTTCGTGGAACTCGGCATGCCCGAGTTCGTTGCCTCGCCCTGGTTCGCCATCGTCGCGCCCGCGGGCACGCCGCGCGAGATCGTCGCGAAGCTGAACCAGGAGATCAACACGATCCTCGCCGCACCAGCGACGCGCGCCGTGTTCGCCAAGCAGGGCGCCAACCCGGTCATCGCCACGCCCGAGGAAACCGGGAAGTTCTTCCGCGAGGAAATCGAGAAGTGGGCGAAGATCGTCACGGAAACCGGCGCGAAGCTGCAGTAGGGCCCGCCCGCGAATGAGCACGCCGCTGCTCACCTCGATGCACTGGGGGGTCTACGAGGTCGAGCGCGAGGCCGGGCGCGTCACGGCACTGCATCCTTTCGCGCATGACCCCGACCCCTCCCCCATCGGCAACTCGATCGCCGCCGCCATCACCGGACCGACGCGCGTGCGGCGCCCGGCTGTCCGGCGAAGCGTTTACGAAAACGGGCCCGGCTCCGCGCCGGAACGCCGCGGCATCGACCCGTTCGTGGAGACCTCTTGGGACGAGGCGCTCGACCTGGTGGCGGGCGAGATCGGGCGGGTTCGCAAAACGCACGGCAATTCTTCCATTTACGCCGGGTCCTACGGGTGGTCGAGCGCCGGGCGCTTCCATCATGCGCTGAGCCAGGTGCATCGTTTCATGAACTGCGCTGGCGGATACACCGGGCACGTGGGCACCTACAGCCTCGGCGCCGCGCGCACGCTGATGCCGCGCATCGTGATGCCGATGGACGACATCATCGGCCAGATGACCGCCTGGCCAGTGCTTGAGGCGCACTGCCAGCTGTTCGTAGCCTTCGGCGGCATGCCCGGCAAGAACGCCCAGGTCGGCACCGGCGGTGCTTCGCAGCACTGGCTGCGGGGCGGGCTCGCACGCCTCGCAGCAGCGGGATGCGCCCTCGTGAACATCAGCCCGCAGCGCGCCGACTTCGAGGGCGCGACGGTCGAGTGGATCCCGATCCGGCCCAATACGGACGTGGCGCTGATGCTCGCGCTTGCGCACGAGCTGCATTCGCACGGCAAGCACGACCGTGCATTCCTCGGCTCCCACTGCGTCGGCTACGACGCCTTCGAGCGCTACCTCACGGGCGCCGACGACGGCCAGCCCAAGGACACGCGCTGGGCCGCGGCCATTACGGGAATCGAAGCTGGTCGCATCGCGCGACTGGCCTCGCGCATGGCGGCTCACCGCACGATGTTGAACGCCAGCTGGTCGCTGCAGCGCGCCGACCATGGCGAACAACCGTACTGGATGATCATGACCCTCGCAGCAATGCTCGGGCAGGTTGGGTTGCCGGGAGGCGGCTTCGGGCTGGGCTACGGTGCAATAAACAATGCTGGCGCGCAAGGCGCCGCATTCTCCGGGCCGACCCTCCCGCAGGGCGCGAACACTGTGAAGACGCACATCCCGGTGGCGCGCATCGCAGACATGCTGCTCGACCCGGGCGGCCGCCTCGAGTTCGACGGGCAGGTGATCGCCTACCCTGACATACGGCTGGTCTATTGGGCCGGCGGCAACCCCTTCCACCATCACCAGGACCTCAACCGAATGGTGAAGGCCTGGCGGCGGCCGGACACCATCGTAGTCAACGAGCAGTTCTGGACCGCAAGCGCGAAGATGGCCGACGTGGTGCTGCCCGCCACCACCATGCTGGAACGCGACGACATCGGCAGCGCGACGCGCGACCGATTCATGGTGGCGATGAAGCAGGCAATCGCCCCGGTGGGCGAGGCGCGCGACGACTACGCGATCTTCAGCGCGCTGTCGGACCGCCTCGGCTCGCACGCCGCCTACACCGAGGGCCGTGACACCATGCAGTGGCTGAACCACCTGTACGAGGCTTCACGCGAACGCGCAAAAGGCTTCGACATCGCGCTGCCGGCATTCGCCGAGTTCTGGGCGCGGGGCCTCGCGGAGATGTCCCTCCCGGGCAGGCCTGCGGTGTTCCTGTCCGCCTTCCGCGCGGACCCTGTGGCACACCGCCTGCCCACGCCCTCCGGGCGCCTGGAAATCGGTTCCATGACCATCGCATCGTTCGGCTACGAAGACTGCCCGGGACACCCCGTCTGGCTCGAACCCGCCGAGTGGCTGGGCGGCGCGCAGGCTGCCCGGTTTCCGTTGCACCTCCTGTCGAACCAACCGCACACCAAGCTGCACAGCCAGTACGACCACGGGGCACTGAGCCGCGCCAACAAGATCCACGGCCGTGAGCCGGTGACGCTGAATCCCGATGACGCCAAAGACCGCGGGATTGCGGCCGGCGATGTCGTACGCATTTTCAACGCCCGCGGCGCGTGCCTCGCGGGCGCGCGGCTTGACGCCGGACTGCTGCGCGGCGTGGCCGTCATGGCCACCGGCGCCTGGTACGACCCGCTGGACGCGTCAGTCCCCGACACCCTCGACAAGCACGGCAACCCCAACCTCTTGACCCTGGACAAGGGCACTTCCCGGCTTACGCAGGGCTGCACCGCGCACACGACCCTGGTGGAAGTCGAACGCCATGCCGGCAACCTGCCGCCGATCACCGCGTTCGACCCGCCCCGTTTCATCGACCCCATGGAGCACCAATGACATCGACAGGCAGCACCGCAGCAGCCACCCAGGCCGCCCTTCCGCTTGAAGGCATCCGCGTACTCGACCTGTCGCGCGTGCTCGCCGGCCCGGTCTGCGGGGCCATGCTCGGCGACATGGGCGCGGACGTGCTGAAGATCGAGGACATCCACGGCGGCGACGAATCGCGCACCTGGCCCCCGCAACGCGAAGGCGAATCGGGCAGCTACCTGATGAACAACCGCAACAAGCGCGCGATTGCGATCGACCTGAAGACGCCGGAGGGTGCCGGAATCCTCCTTCAGCTCGTGCGCGGGGCCGACGTGCTGATCGAGAACTTCCGCACCGGCACCATGGAATCCTTCGGCCTCGGCTACGCGGCCCTGGAGAAGGAGAATCCCGGGCTGATCTACTGCTCGGTCTCGGCCTTCGGGCGCAGCGGCCCCCGCGCGGCCGAAGCCGGGTACGAGGCGCTGATGCAGGCGTTCAGCGGGGTAATGTCGATCACCGGCGAACCGGGCGCTGCGCCCGTGCGCTGCGGGATCTCGGCGCTCGACATCATGACCGGCACGTTGTGCGCGTTCGGCGCGGTCAACGCGATCCTGCATCGGCAGAAGACCGGCCTTGGCCAGCGCGTGGACGGCTCGCTCTTCGACACGGCTATCGGCCTGCTCAACTTCCAGGCGCAGAACTACCTGCTCACCGGCACCGTGCCCAAGGCGCTGGGCTCGGCGCATCCTTCGCTGGTGCCCTACCGCAACTTCAGCTGTGCGGACGGGCAGTGGGTGTTCATCGCCGGGGGCAACGACCGGCTCTGGCTGCGCATCGCAGGCGCGCTCGGACTGGAGGCGATGGCCGCGGACCCGCGCTTCGCCACCAACCTTTCGCGCGTCGCGAATCGCGCGGAGGTCGAGGAAGCGGTGGGCGCGGCGATCGCGAAGTACGAGCGCGATGCGCTGCTCGCGCACCTCGACAAGGCGGGCGTGCCGGCCACGCCGGTCAACACCATCGACCAGGCCCTGAACGACCCGCAGGCCGAAGACCGGCCGTCGATCCGGCGCATGCAGCATCCCAAGCTGGGCGAGCTCAAGGTGGTCGGCATGCCGGTGGGCTTCTCGCGCATGGATCCTGCGATCCGGAGGCACGCGCCCGGACGAGGGGAGCACACCGACGAAGTGCTCGCAGAGCTGGGATACAACGCAGTCGAGATCGTCGGCCTGCGCGAACGGAAGGTCGTCATCTAGAACCGCAACCCAATAACAAGACCGAGGAGACACGAATGCCAACGATCACCGCCCGCCCGGCCAGGGCATTGCTGCTCGCCATTGCCGCCTTCGCCCTGCCCTGCACGCAGGCCTGCGCGCAAGGCAGCTTCCCGTCCAAGCCGCTGAATTTCGTCATCCCCTTCGGCCCGGGCGGCGCGACCGACATCATCGCGCGCACCATCCAGCCGAAGCTCGCCGAGCGCTTCGGCCAGCCCGTGCTGATCGACAACAAGCCGGGCGCGGGCGGCGTGGTCGCCACCAGCTTCGTCGCCAAATCCGCACCGGACGGGCACACGCTGTTCCTTTCGTGGGACACGCACACGATCAACCCCATCGTGATCAAGGACCTGCCCTACGACACCTTCAAGGACTTCGCACCGGTAACCCTGCTGATCCGCCTTCCGCTGGTGATGGCAGCCTGGGCAGGGCTGCCGGCGAAAACGCTGGGCGAGTTCAATGCGCTCGCCAAGGCCCAGCCGGGCAAGTTCAACTTTGCCTCAATCGGCTCGGGTAGCTCGAACCGCCTGCATTCGGAACTGCTCAACAGCCTCGCCGGGACGCAGGTGGTGCATGTGCCCTACAAGGGCGGCGGGCCGGCCATCCAGGCGATGATCACCGGCGAAGTCGCCTACGGGTTCTTCTCCTATGCCGCGACGCGCGGGCACCTGCAGGGTGGCAAGCTGAAGGCGCTGGCGGTTACGGGCACCAAGCGCATGGCCGACCTGCCGGACGTCCCCACAATGTCGGAAGCCGGATTCCCCGGCTACGAGGCTTATTCATGGATGGGCATCTACGCGCCGGCCGGCACGCCGGAAGCGGTGATCGCGCGCCTGAACAAGGAGTTCGTCGCCACCGTATCCGATGCCGAGGTGAACAAGAAGCTCGTCGCCTCGGGAGTGGAGATCGTGGCGGGCAGCCCGCAGCAGCTTGTGCAGTTCCAACGTGCGGACTACGAGAAGTGGGCGAAATTCGCGCAGGAGGCGAAGCTGAAGTTCGATTAAATGCGCGGACCCTTGGGCGGTTTCATTCTGCGCTCCAGACTCGCGCTTTTCCCAGAATTTTCCGCCCCAGGCAACTTACTCGAGCTTCACGTTGGCCGCCTTGATCACCCGGGCCCATTTGGCGGTATCGCTGGCCAGCAACTGCGCCAGGCTCTCGGGCGAGCCGCCGATTGCTTCCATGCCCATTGCTTCGAACCGTTGCCGCATGTCCGTCCCCTGGAGGATCCGGTCGATCTCGCTGTTAAGGCGCGCAACGATGGCTGGCGAGGTGGCAGCAGGCGCGAATACCGCGACCCAGGTGTTGGCGTAAAACCCGGGCAGGCCTGATTCGTCGCTGGTCTGCACATCGGGCAGGTTGGCGTTCCGTTTCGGGCCGGTCAGCGCAATGGCGCGCATCCGGCTGCTCTTGATATGCGGCAACGGGGCGGGGATCTGGTCGAACAGCACCGGCACCTGGCCGGCAAGCACCGCCGCAACTGCGCCGGCACTCCCTTTGTACGGCACATGCAACAGCTGGGTACCCGCCTGCAGGTTGAACAGCTCGCAGGAGAGGTGCCCGGTGCTTCCCACGCTGGAGGACGCGCAGGCGGCCGTGCCCGGGTTGGCCTTGGCGTAGGCAATCAACTCCTGGATGTTGTTCACAGGCAGCGCTGAATTCACGACGATGACATTGGGAAGGAGCGCCAGGCCGATCACCGGCGCGAAGTCCCGGATCGGGTCGAACGCCATCTTCGGGTACAGCCCCGGATTGGTCGACATCGCACCGGCGGAGGCGAAGAGGGTGTACCCGTCGGGGGCTGCTTTCGCCACCAGTTCGCCGGCAATATTGCTGCCCGCGCCAGCCCGGTTCTCGACAATGATCGGCTGGCCCAGCACGGGCGAGAGGCGCTCGGCCACCAGTCTCGCGGTCAGGTCAGTGCCGCCCCCGGGCGAGTACCCGACGATGAGGCGAATGGGTTTCGAGGGCCAGGCAGCAGCAGGTTGCGACGCAGCAGGCGTGGCCTGCAGCGCAAGGAGTGACAGCAGCGCAAAGCGGGTGAGCTTCCGGATCCTGTTCATGTCCCCTCCTGTGGTGTCCCGTCCCGCCAACGTATCCCAGACCGCGGCTATAGAGAAGGGGGAAATGCGATCCTGCTGCTGTGCGAAAGCGCCCGCCACGGGTAATGTGGCGTTGATTCCCTCCTTCAGAGATTTCCCATGAGCAAAATCCTTCAGGTCACCCAACGCAACGGCATCTGCACCGTGCGCATCAACCGTCCTGAAGTCAGGAACGTCATGTCCGTGGAGCTGATGAACGAACTGACCGGGGTGGCGCGCAAGCTGCAGGACGCGCCCGGGGTGCGAGCCGTGATCCTTGCGGCCAATGGAGCCAACTTTACCGCCGGCGCCGACCTCAAGGATCCGCGGCGATGGGACCTGGAAAAAGCCGGCCTCGCAGAGCAGCGGGCCTTCCCGTACGTGGGCGAGCGCATGTGCCAGGCCTGGGAGGACATCCCGGCCATGACGGTGTGTGCAGTGGAAGGCCACTGCATCGGCGGCGGCGCGGCGCTGGCCGTGTGCACCGATTTCAGGGTGATCGCGGCGTCGGGCTACTTCCTGCTGCCGGAGATCGCACTGGGCATCCCGCTTTCGTGGGGTGCGCTGCCGCGGCTCGTGCGCCTCCTCGGCCCGGCCAAGGCCAAGCGCGCAATCATCCTGTGCGACAAGCTTGTGGGACAGGATGCGGTGGACTTCGGCCTGGCCGAGTACCTCGCTGCCGACGGCCAGGCCTATGCCGAGGCACTCAAGCTCGCAAAACGGATTGCCGAGCTCCCGGAGACATCGGTGAAGATGAGCAAGGAAGCGATCAACGTCACGGCCAACGCCCTGAACAGGGTGGCCTCGTTCATGGCGCGAGACCAGCTGGCACTGGCCGCCCGCAGTGAAGAAGCCGTCGCCGCGCGCGCAAAATTTGCAGCCCGACGCAAGGCACGCACCTAGAAAAAATCGAGCGCGGTATGGGGCGGCGAGCTAGCCCGCCAGCACCGGGAACAGGCCCTTCATCCCCTCCGCCATCGTCTGGATCGCGATCGCTGCCAGCAGGAGCCCCAGTAGCCGCGTTACGATGTTCAGGCCCGTCTGGCCGATCTTCGGGGCGATCCAATGGGCGATTCGCAGCATCGCCCACAGCAGCGCGCAGACGAACGCAATGCACAGCACGATCCCGACGCGGTGCCAGAGGCCCCCCGTCTGCGCCGCAATGATGGCCGTGCTGATTGCACCGGGGCCGGCCAACAGCGGGATCGCTAGGGGCACCACCCCTGTCAGCCGCCCCTGCTCCAGTTCCTCCGCCTCGGCCGAGGACTGGCGTACGCCACCGGCCTCGGCATTCAGCATCGCCAGCGCCATCAGCAACAGCACAAGGCCACCGCCCACGCGGAACGCAGGCAGGCTCGCGCCCATCAGGGTCAGCATCTGCTCACCCACCATCGCGCTGGTCACCAGCACGGCGAGCACGGTCAGCGTGATCACGCGGGAGAGCGTCCGGCGATAGTCCTCGCTGCGCGACGCCGTGGCGCCGACGTAAATGGGGATCGCGAGGAACGGGTCGAGCACCGCCAGCAGGGTGACGGTGAAGCGCACGTAGTCGCGCAGGTCGGCCAGTTCATGCATGTCCGGCATTGTGGCACGGGCATTGCGTGGCTGATTTACACTTCCGCCACTTAAGACGAGGGGACCCCATGAAGCTCATCCGCACCCTGGCCGCGCTGGCGCTGTCCGCCGTTGCGCTTGCCGCCACCGCCCAGCCCTACCCGAACAAGCCCATCAAGATCCTCATCGGCTTTCCGCCGGGTTCGGGCGGCGAGACGCAAGTGCGCCTCGTAGGACAGAAACTCACCGAGGCCTGGGGCCAGCCCATCATCGTCGACGCCCGCCCCGGCGCGAGCGGCAACATCGCCGCGGAAATGCTGGTGAAGTCGCCCGCGGACGGCTACACGCTGCTGTACTTCCCGGCGGCCCTCGCGATCAACCCCAGCCTGTTCCCGAAGGTGCCTTACGACCTCGCGAAGGACTTCACGCCCGTCGCGCTGCTGGGCCTCTTCCCGCTCGTGCTGGTGGAGAACCCCGGCGTGCCGGCCAAGACCGTGGCCGAGCTTGTGGCCCTCGCAAAATCAAAACCCGGCACGATCAACTACGCCTCGATCGGCAATGCCAGCCCGCCGCACCTCGCGGGCGAACTCTTCAACCAGATCGCCGGCGTAACCATGGTCCATGTGCCCTACAAGGGCTCGGCCCCCGCGCAGACCGACCTGATCGGCGGCCAGGTGCAGGTGATGTTCGACACCGCTGTCTCCGCGATCCCGCACGTCAAGGCCGGGCGCACCCGCGCGCTGGCCGTGACAACGAAGAACCGCTCGCGCCTGCTGCCCGACCTGCCCTCGCTCGACGAAGCCGGCCTCAAGGGCTACGACCTTTACGGCTGGGGCGGGATCGTCGGCCCGGCCGGGATGCCGGCCGAAGTCACCGCAAAGCTGAATGCCGAGATCGTGAAGGCGCTGCGCCAGCCGGACGTGGCCGAAAAGCTGATGACGCTCGGCTCCGAGCCCGGCGGCATGACTGCGCCCGAATTCGGCCGCTTCATCCAGGACGAGGCCGCCAAGTGGAAGAAGCTCGTGGTCTCTACGGGCGCAAAACTAGACTGAAAATTCGCCGAGATCCTCGGCGAAATCGAACGGGCCCGTATAGTCGCGAGCGATGTCCGAGCGCATCTCCTCGATGAGCGCGGGCGTCGTCTCGCGAAAATGCGTGAGGACCAGCCGCTTCACGCCGGCGCGCGCCGCGATCTTGCCGGCGGTATCGGAACAGGCGAGGGTGTACTGGCCCACGCCCTTGAAATGCCCGCCCTGCATTTCTGATGTCGCCATGTAGCAGCACTGCAGGTGCAGGTCCGAACCCTTCGCGATCTCGACCAGCGGGTCGCACATGACGGCATCGCCGCTGAACGTGAATACCTTGCCTTCGGCCTCCACCCGATATGCAAGGCAGATCCAGCGCTGCCGGAAGAGCGGCCCGAAAGGCAGCCCGTGGCCGTGCTCCATCTCGGCGCAGCTGACCTTGTAGGTTCCGGCATCGAACACTGCACCGGCACGCACCTCGGTCACTTCCGCACCGATGAACGGCCCGAACGCAGTCTCGCCCTGCGTGCGGAAGGCGATGTCCAGCTCGTAGACCGACTTGATCAGCACATCGACGATGCCGGCGATCCCCGGCGGCCCGAACACCTGCAGCGGCTTCCTGCGCCCCGCGAGCCAGCTGGTGATCAGGTAGTTGGCCAGCTCGCCGATGTGGTCCACATGCAGGTGCGTGACGAACAGCGGGCCGATGCCCGCCATCGGGAATCCCTTCTGCGCCACGTGCTGGATCGCACCGCGGCCGATGTCGAACATCAGGCGCTCGGCGCCCACTTCGAGCACATGGCAGGCCGACGTGCGTGCCGGGTCGGGGCGCGGCCCGCCCGTCCCGAGCGTATGGAGCTTCAACCCGCTTTCTTGGCCGCTGCCGCAGCGGCGGCAGCTTCCTGCGCGGCCTTGCGGTCGGCGGCCACCTTTGCGAAGTGGGGGCGCTCGCCGAGCATCTTGAGGTAGGGTTTCAGCTGCGGGATGCCTTCAAACGCATCCTTGCCGAAGGCGAGCTTGGAGGCCATCGAGATCAGCGGCAGGCTGGCCGCCGCGGAACAATCTGCCATCGTCAGTGCCTTGCCCGCGATGAACGGGTCGAACTTCACGAGCTTGGCGAAAGCACGCACGCCCTTGGCGAGATCTCGCTCGACCTCCTTTTTGGCCTCCTCCGAATTGGTGCCGCCGAAGAAGACCCCTCCATACAGCCGGCGCGCAACCAGCTCCATGTGCAGTTCGATCACCGTGATCAGCTCGCGCACCTTCGCCTTCGCGAGCGGGTCCTTCGGGTAGAGCGGCACCTGCGGGTAGGCGTCCTCGAGGTAGTCGCAGATCACCTGCGATTCGACCAGCGACACGCCGTCCACCACGATCGCCGGCACTTTGCCCAGCGGCGAGAGCGCGATCCACTCGTCCTTCTGCGACGGGCGGCAGGTGGCGTCCTCCTCGAATGCAATGCCCTTCTCGAGCAGCGCGAGGCGCACCTTGTTGTGGTAGTTGCTGATATGGAAACCGCACAGCTTGAGCATGGGACTTCCCCTGTATTGAATCGTTAGTGACCAGGCACCCGGCCGCCGCTCAGCGACCTGCCTCGTGCTTGAGGTAGAGCTTCTGCATGCCGCCGAGCCAGCGGTCATAGTTCGCAGTCTTGGCGCGCATGTAGTCCAGCACCGAGGCGTGCGGCAGGATGAGGAAGGTTTCCGCTGCCATTACCTTCACAATGTCTTCCGCCACCTGCTCGGCGCTGAGCGCGCCATCCACACCCGCGGAGCCGCCTTGCCCGGTGTACATGCCGGTCATCACGGCCTGCGGGCAGAGGCACGAAACGTGGACGCCCTTGCGGCCGTAGGCGATCGCCATCCATTCGGCAAACGCCACCGCGCCATGCTTGGTGACGCCGTAGGACGCGGACTCCACGATATTGAGCAGCCCTGCGGCCGAGGCTGTAACGAGGAAATAGCCCTCGCCGCGCGCGACCATCTTGTCCGCCACTGCGCGGGCAGCCCACACATGGGCCATGCAGTGGATCTTCCAGTTCTGTTCCCAGATCTCGTCGGGCGTCTCGAGGCCGCCGCGCATCACTACGCCGGCGTTGGAGAAGTAGACGTCGATGCGGCCGTACTTCGCCTCGGCCGCAGCCACGAGCGCCTGGATGTCCGCCTCGCGGCTGACGTCGCAGCGCACGGCATGGCCGCCGATCTCGGTCGCCACGGCCTGCGCGCCCTCGAGGTTGAGGTCGGCCACCACCACGCCCGCCGCGCCGCCCGCCGCAAAGCGGCGTGCGGTGGCGCGGCCGATCCCGCTGGCCGCGCCGGTGACGACGGCGACCTTGCCCCGGATGTCCAAGGGCTTAGTGCTTCTTCGTAGCCAGCGCCTCGGCGACCGAGGTCTGGTTGGCGATCTCCTGCTTGGCGATCGCGTTGCGGTGAACCTCGTCCGGGCCATCCGCGAAGCGCAGCGTGCGCGCATGCGCGTACGCGTTGGCAAGGCCGTAGTCATCGGACACACCGCCGCCGCCGTGCACCTGCATGGCCCAGTCGATTACCTGGCAGGCCATCGTAGGTGCGAGCACCTTGATCATCGCGATCTCCTGCTTGGCGACCTTGTTGCCCGCCACGTCCATCTTCCAGGCCGCATGCAGCACCATGAAGCGGGTCGAGTCGATCATGATGCGCGACTCGGCAATCCGCTCACGCGTCACGCCCTGTTCGGCGACGGTACGTCCAAAGGCAACGCGCGCCGTGGCACGCTTGCACATCTTCTCGAGCGCGCGTTCCGCTTGGCCGATGAGGCGCATGCAGTGGTGAATGCGGCCCGGCCCGAGGCGCCCTTGCGCGATTTCGAAACCGCGGCCTTCGCCCAGCAGGATGTTCGAAGCGGGGACCTTGACGTCCTTCAGTTCGATTTCCATGTGGCCGTGTGGCGCGTCGTCATAGCCGAACACCGGCAGGTAGCGCAGGATCTTCACGCCCGGCGTGCCCGCGGGCACAAGGACCATCGACTGCTGGCTGTGGCGCGAGGCATTGTCCGGGTCGGTCTTGCCCATCAGGATGTAGACCTTGCAGCGCGGGTCGCCGGCGCCCGACGACCACCACTTGGTGCCGTTGATGACGTAGTTGTCGCCTTCGCGCTTGATGCGGCACTGGATGTTGGTCGCATCCGAGCTCGCCACCGCGGGCTCGGTCATCAGGAACGCAGAGCGGATCTCACCGCGAAGCAACGGGTCCAGCCACTGGCGCTTGTGATCTTCGGTGCCGTAGCGCTCGATCGTCTCCATGTTGCCGGTGTCCGGCGCGGAGCAGTTGAACACCTCGGGCGCCCAGGTGACGCGGCCCATGATCTCGCAGAGCGGCGCGTATTCGAGGTTCGACAGGCCTTCCGGCACGCGCTTCGAGTGCGGCAGGAAGAGGTTCCAGAGGCCGGCGGCGCGCGCCTTGGGCTTCAATTCCTCGATGATCGGCACCGGCTCCCAGCGCTTGTCGCTGTGGACGTGCGCGTAGTACTTCGGCTCGTTGGGATAGATGTGCTCTTCCATGAATGCGATGAGCCGCTTCTGCAGGTCCTTGACCCTGGGGGAATATTCGAAATCCATGCCCGTCTCCTATGCGGCTCGGCCGCTTCTCTTCAATATTTTCTCAACCTGCTGCCAGCCCAGTTCGGCCAGCAGCGGCGCCTTCGATCCGGTCTCCACCGCATGCGCGCTGGAGGCGGTACCGTCCACCACCCGCTTGGCGATGCCCTGCGTGATGCCCGCGATGCGAAACAGGTTGTAAGCCATGTTGAAATCCCACGTGGACGGATCAATCCCGTCCCGCCCCGTGCGCTTGCAGTACATCTCGATGTACTGCTGCTCGGTGGGAATGCCAAGCGCCGCGTAATCCACGTCCGCGATGCCGCGAAACTTGCCGGAAGGGATGTGCCAGCTCATACAGTGGTACGAAAAGTCCGCAATCGGATGGCCGAGCGTGGACAACTCCCAGTCGAGCACCGCGAGGATGCGCGGCTCGGTCGGGTGGACGATCGTGTTGTCGAGACGGAAGTCGCCGTGCACCACCGTCGTCTCGTCGCCCGCCGGGATGTTCTTCGGCAGCCACGCGATCAGGTTGTCCATCGCCTCGATCTTCTGCGTTTCCGAGGCCTGGTATTGCTTGGTCCAGCGGCCGATCTGGCGCTCGAGGTAGCTGCCGGGTTTGCCGAATGTCTCCAGCCCGACGGCCTTGTAGTCGATCGTGTGCAGCTGCGCGATGACGCGATTGAGTTCGTCCCAGATCTCAAACCGCTGGGCCTTCGTCATGCCGGGCAGGGCCTGGTCCCACAGCACGCGGCCCTCGACGCAGTCCATGATGAAGAACATCGTGCCGATGACCCCATCGTCTTCGCACAGGGCATACGGGCGCGGCACAGGAAAACCCGCACCGTGCAGCGCCTTGATGACCTTGAACTCGCGATCCACCGCATGGGCCGAAGGCAGCAGCTTGCCGGGCGGCTTCTTGCGCAACACGTAGTTGCGCCCCCCGGCCGACAGTCGGTAGGTCGGGTTCGACTGCCCGCCCTTGAACTGGGCCACTTCGAGCGTGCCGGAATAGCCCTCGACGTTGGCGCGCATGTACGCGTCAAGACGAGCGTTGTCGAGCCGGTGGCGCTCTTCGACCGGCTTGGTGCCGACGAACTGATCGAACATTCTGGATGGTGTGCGGGAGGAGGCCCGCAGGCGTTTATTTGTTATCCGGAAAGCTTACGCCGTTTCGCCCCCTCGTGCCAACGGCTAGAATCGCGCGGCGATGAAACTCATATCCTATGCAGAAGCGGCCGCCCTCGTCCAAGACGGGTGGACGCTGTCCACCTCCGGGTTTACCGGGTCCGGCCACCCCGAGGGCGTGTCCACCACGATCGAAAAGCGCTTCCTTGATACCGGCCATCCGCGCGACCTGACGCTGCTTTACGCCGCGGGCCAGGGCGACCGGGCCATCCGCGGCACGGGGAGGTACGGCCACGAAGGCATGGTCAGGCGCATCATCGGCGGGCACTGGGGCGCCGCCCCGCGACTGGGCGCACTGGCGGTGGCCAACAAGGTCGAGGCCTACAACTGGCCGCAGGGCGTGATGGCGCAGATGTTCCGCGCGATCGCCGGGAAGAAGCCGGGGGTGATTTCGCAGATCGGGCTGCACACTTTTGTCGATCCGCGCTACGACGGCGGCCGGCTCAACGCGCGCACGACCGAGGAACTGGTCGAACTGATCATGTTGCGCGGGCAGGAGTGCCTGTTCTACCCGGCATTCCCCCTGCACTGCGCCATCCTGCGCGGCACCTCGAGTGACCCGGACGGCAACATCAGCATGGAGCACGAGGTGTTCCACAACGACGTGCTTTCGCTCGCGCAGGCCGCGCACAACTCGGGCGGCATCGTGATCGTGCAGGTGAAACGGATGGTGGACAAGCACTCGATCCACCCGCACCTCGTGCGCGTGCCGGGCATCCTGGTGGACTACGTTAGCGTGGCCGAGAACCCGGAAGACCACTGGCAGACCTACGGCGAGGACCACAACCCGGCGTATACCGGTGACCGCCGCGAGCAGTCGCATGAAATCAAGGTGCTGCCGCTCGACCTGCGCAAAGTGGTGCAGCGCCGCGCGATGTTCGAACTGCGCAAGTGGAAGCGTCCGATCGTGAACCTCGGCACCGGCATGCCTTCGGGCGTGGGCCAGGTCGCGCGCGAGGAGGGACTGTCGGACTTCGTGATGACCGTGGAATCCGGCCCCATCGGCGGAACCCCCGCGCAGCCGCCCTCCTTCGGCGCTTCGGCCAACCCCGACGCCATCGTTTCGCACGCGGAGCAGTTCGATTTCTACGACGGCGGCGGCCTCGACATCGCGTTCCTCGGTCTCGCAGAGATGGACCTGCGGGGCAACGTGAACGTCTCCAAGTTCGGCGCCAGCGTGGCAGGCGTCGGCGGCTTCATCAACATCACGCAGACCGCCAAGGAAGTGGTGTTCATGGGCTCGCTCACCGCCAAGGGCCTGGAGGTCAGGGCGGGCGACGGCCGATTGACGATCCTCAGGGAAGGCAGCGTGAAGAAGGTCGTGCACAAGGTCGAGCACCTGTCCTTCAACGGGCCGTACACCGTCGGCAAAGGCACGAAGGTCCTCTATGTCACGGAACGCGCCGTCTTCGAGCTGCGCGAAGGCCGGCTGACGCTCACCGAGATCGCGCCGGGCATCGACCTGCAGCGCGACGTGCTCGACCAGCTCGCGGCGCCGATTCCCATCTCACCCGACCTGAAATTGATGGACGAACGCATTTTCCGGGATACACCCATGCTCAAGGAGGCGACATGAAGAAAGCGACCCAGGCCACAACGGCGGCGACAACGGCGGCAGCGAAGAAGCGGGCGAAGGCGTTCACCGTCAGCCATGCGGCGGACTCCAAGTTCGTCAGGCGGGGCCTGCGCGCCTATTTCGAGTACCGGGACCTCGGCATAGAGAAGGCGTCGAAGGGCAAGGTGGTGGCGCACACGATCCGCGCCCGCCCCGGCAAGTCACCCGAGGGAGAGTGGCACCTGCACGACTGCAACCTGCAGTTCGTCTACGTGCTCAAAGGCTGGATCCGGTTCGAGTACGAGGGCGTGGGCGTCATCACGATGAAGAAGGGCACCTGCTTCCAGCAACCGCCCAACATCAAGCACCGCGAGATCGCGCATTCCAAGGACGTGGAGATGCTCGAGATCGTGGCGCCGGCGAACTTCAAGACGTTGGCGACCTAGACGGGCTTCACCTGCAGCCAGAAGGTCACCGGCCCGTCGTTCAGCAGGCTGACCTTCATGTCGGCGCCGAAGCGCCCGGTCTCCACGGGCGAATGCAATGTGCGCGCGAGTTCCACGAAGTAGTCGAACAATTTTTTGCCCTCGGCGGGCGGCGCGGCAGACGAGAAACTCGGCCGCGTCCCCTTGTTGGTATCGGCCGCCAGCGTGAACTGGGGCACGAGCAGCAGCCCGCCGGCCTCGTCCACGACGGAGCGGTTCATCTTGCCTTCGGCATCGGCAAAGATGCGATAGCCAAGCAACCGCTCGAGCAGGCGCTTCGCCTCGGATTCGGTGTCGCCTTTTTCCACGCCGATGAGCGCCAGGATGCCCGCGCCGATGGCGCCGGTCGCTTCGCCGTCGACGACCACCTTCGCCTCGGAAACACGCTGGATGAGGGCGATCACGCGAGGATGTCGGGGATCAGGCGGTTGCGCAGGCGCGCAATCGTGTCCTTGAGGCGGAGCTTCCTCAACTTCAGCCTGCGCAGCTGGAGCGGGTCCTGCGTCACGTGGTGGACCAGGCGGTCGATGATGTCGTTGAGGTCGCCGTGCTCGATCTCGAGCTCGCGGATGCGAGTCTCGATCTGCTGGCGTTCTTCCTCGGTGAGCGCAATGTTGCCCATAGCCGTCCATCCTAGCCGGACTGGGCGGCCGGCGCTATAGCATGGGCTTGGCGCGGAAGTACTCGATGCGGTCGATGGAGCGCACGTTCACGTCGCGGACCTGCGTGCCCTGCAGCACGCGCAACGGGACTTCAATGCCGGCCGCGCCGCGCGCCCAGATCTTTTTATAGAAATCGGCCAGCGACGACACTTCCTCGCTGCCCACGCCGACGAGGATGTCGCCACGTTGCACGCCAGCACGCGCTGCCGGCCCGTCCGGCGAGAGGCGCGAAACGAACAATCGCCCGCGGAACTCTTCCGTCGCCATGCCGAGCCACGGCCGCACCGGCCCGGCGCGGCCCTTGTCGATCAGGTCGTTGAGGATGGGCTTCACGAGGTCCACCGGCACGAACATGTTGCCCGGCGACTGCGTGCCGGGATTCATGGCATCGGCAACGATCAGCGAACCGATGCCGAGCAGGTCGCCTTTCGGCCCGATCAATGCGGCGCCCGACCAGTTCATCACTGCCGGGTAGGTAAAGATCGCGGAATCGAGCAGGTACTCCCAGCTGCCGGTGAACTGCCGGCGGGAAACGACATAGGCAAGGCTGATCCCCTCCCGCCCGCCGTGCGAGGCGACCATCACCGGGTCACGCTCCGCGAGATCCCGGGCGTCGCCCAGCGCGATCGGCTTGCCCTCGATCGGCGCGACCAGCCTGAGCAACCCGAACCCGCTTGCGTGGTCGTAGCCGGCCAACGTGGCGGGGACGGCCTTGCCCTCGCTCGAGATGACTTCAATGCCGTCGGCTTCAATGACGAGGTAGCCGATGGTCAATACGTAGTTGTCCCGGATGAGGACGCCGTTGCCCTCCCTCTGGGTACCGAGCGTATCCGCGGACCGGGCGTTGGGCAGGATGCGGGCCTTGACCCGGACCACGGCCGACAAGGCCTCGGCGCCTTCGACCGACGGTTTGTCCTCGGCATTCGCGGGCGAAAATCCCAGGCACACCATCCATACCAGCAGCAGTCGCAGCGCAGTCCTCACAGGCACCTCCGTGGAATAGGGGCCAGCCTGCAACTGTAGACCCGATGCCTTTGGTATGCCAGTCCCGGCCATGCACCCCGGTTGTGCGCTGCTTTTGACACTACTTCCGATCTTCCGTTAACGTGACTGAAACAAAACGGCAATATACTGCCGCGGCCGCGCCCTGCGGCACCCCCGGGAGGAGAACCCAGTTGTCCGCAATCGGCCTGCAGGATGTCACCAAGGCATGGGGGGACGCGCGAGCGGTCGACCGCGTGAGCTTCGACACCGCTGCCGGGCAATTCGCGGTGCTGCTGGGCCCCTCCGGCTGCGGCAAGTCCACGACGCTGCGCCTGATCGCGGGGCTCGAACAGGTCACGAGCGGGCGTGTGCTGATCGGCGGCAAGGACGTCACGGCCCTGCCCCCTGCGGCGCGCCGGATCTCGATGGTGTTCCAGTCCTACGCGCTGTTCCCGCACCTGTCGGTCGGGGAAAACATCCTGTTCGGCCTCAAGGTGCGCGGGGTTTCCGCCGCAGACCAGGCCACCCGCCTGAAGCGGGTTGCAGGGCTCCTCGGCCTCGACAAGCTCCTCGAGCGCAAGCCTTCGCAGATTTCCGGCGGCCAGCAACAGCGTGTCGCACTCGGCCGCGCCATCATCGCCGAGGCTTCCGTATGCTTGATGGACGAGCCGCTGTCCAACCTCGACGCACAGCTGCGCCACGAGATGCGCCGCGAGATCCGCGGGCTGCAGCAGGAACTCGGCATCACCATGGTCTATGTGACCCACGACCAGACCGAGGCGATGAGCATGGCCGACCAGGTCGTGCTCATGCAGGCGGGGCGCATCGTGCAGAACGCGAGCCCGGCCGAACTCTATGCGCGGCCCGCCAGCGTGTTCGCCGCGCGTTTCATCGGCACGCCCCCGATGAACGTGGTGTCGCTGCCCACACTGACCGGCGAAGGCCTGCTGCTCGGCGTACGGCCGGAGCATGTGCGGCTGGCGCAGGACGGGCATGCCGCACGCGTGGAGTCGGTCGAGTACCTGGGGGCCGATTCGATCATCGCCTGCCGCCTCGGGACCGAGCTCGTCACGGCCCGCCTGCCGGGCCAGGTGTCCCTCGCGCGGGGCTGCGAGGCCAGGCTCGCCTGGGACCCCGATGCCGTCCATTTTTTCGATGCCGCCAGCGGCCTGCGCGTGGAGCGCGGCGCCCCGTCGGCATCGCCTGCAGCCTGATTCACTGATTCACCAAGGAGGATCCACAATGTTCAAGCCACTCAAACGACTCGCGGCCGCAGCCGCAGCCGCGCTGGTGCCGATGTTCGCCGCCGCGCAAACCACCGAGGTCTCGTTCTACTACCCGGTCGCGGTCGGCGGGCCGATCACGAAGCTGGTCGACAGCATGACCGCCGACTTCGAGAAGGAGAACCCCGGCATCAAGATGAAGCCGATCTATTCCGGCACCTACCAGGAGTCGATCGTCAAGGCGCTGACCGCGATGAAGTCGGGCGAACCGCCCGTGCTCTCGGTACTGCTGTCGACCGACATGTTCACGCTGATCGACGAAGGCGCAATCGTTGACTGGACGGGCCTTGCGACCAGCGCCGACGACCAGGCGTGGCTGAAGAGCTTCTACCCGGCCTTCATGGAAAACAGTGAAACCGGCGGCAAGACCTGGGGCGTGCCGTTCCAGCGCTCCACCATCGTGCTGTACTGGAACAAGGAGATGTTCAAGGCGGCCGGGTTCAATCCAGACAAGGCGCCGGAGAACTGGAAGGAGATGCTCCAGTACGCGCAGAAGCTCACCAAGCGCGATGCCTCGGGCAACGTCTCGCAATGGGGCGTGCAGGTGCCCTCCTCCGGCTTCCCGTACTGGCTCTTCCAGGGGTTCACCACGCCGAACAACGCGATGCTGATGAACAAGAGCGGCGACAAGACCAACTTCGACAGCCCGGCCGTGATCGAAGCGCTGCAGTACTGGGTCGACCTGTCGCAGAAGCACAAGGTCATGCCCCCGGGCATCATCGAGTGGGGCACCACGCCGAAGGACTTCTTCGAGAAGAAGATCGCGATGATGTGGACCACGACCGGCAACCTCACCAACGTGAAGAACAACGCCAAGTTCGATTTCGGCGTCGCGATGCTGCCGGCCAACAAGCGCCGCGGTAGCCCGACCGGCGGCGGCAACTTCTACCTGTTCAAGAAGTCGACCCCGGCCCAGCAGCAGGCCGCGCTGAAGTTCGTCAAGTTCATGACCTCGGCCGAGCGCGCCGCGCAGTGGGGCATCGAGACCGGCTATGTCGCCGTGCGCCCGCAGGCCTGGGAGACGGTGGCGATGCGCAAGTACGCCGCCGGGTTCTCGCCCGCAGTCGTCGCGCGCGACCAGCTGGAGTTCTCCGTCGCCGAGCTCTCCACGCACGAAAACCAGCGCGTGACCAAGGCCCTCAACGACGGACTGCAGGCCGCGCTCACAGGCACGAAGAAGCCCGACCAGGCGATGAAGGACGCGCAGCGCGAAGCGGACCGCATCCTGCGGCCCTATCGCAGCAAGTAACGGGTTGGAGCGACCAGGACTAAGGCGGGGAACGCGGCGTTGAACCGCCTCAGCGCCCACATCCACGGCTGGCTGCTGTTCCTGCCGGCCGCTGTGTTGCTCGCCGCGTTCACCCATTACCCGGCGGTCGCGACGCTCTGGCACAGCTTCCTGTCCACGCCCAAGGGCGACCGCCCTGCCGTCTGGGTGGGGCTGGACAACTACCAGGGCATGGTCGAAGACCCCGTGTTCTGGCAGGTGCTGGCCAACAACCTGTGGTTCGCGCTCGGCACGATCCCCGTGTCGATCGCGCTGGCCATGCTGATGGCCGTGTGGGTCAACGGCAAGCTCGCCGGGCGCGGGTTCCTGCGCATGGCGTTCTTCACGCCGACCGTGCTGCCGATGATCGCAGTGGCCAACATCTGGCTGTTCTTCTACACCCCGACCTACGGCCTGCTCGAGCAATTCACCGGACTCTTCGGGCTGCCTTCGCACAACTGGCTCGGCTCGCAGAGCACGGCGCTCACCTGCCTGATCGTGGTGACGGTCTGGAAGGAGGCCGGGTTCTTCATGATCTTCTACCTCGCCGCGCTGCAGTCGATCCCGCCGTCGCTGGCCGAAGCCGCGGCCATCGAGGGCGCGGGGCGGTGGTATTACTTTCGCCGCGTGGTGTTCCCGCTGCTGATGCCCACGACCCTATTCGTGCTAATCAACGCGGTGATCAACTCCTTCCGGCTTGTCGACCACATCATCGTGATGACCAAGGGCGGGCCGGACAACGCGAGCTCGCTGCTGCTTTACTACATCTACGAAGTCGGGTTCAAGTTCTGGGACTCGGCCTATGCCTCGGCGCTGACCGTGGTGCTGCTGGCGATCCTCGCCACCGCCGCCGTGGCGCAGTTCGTGTTCCTTGAAAAGCGGACGCACTACCAGTGATGCCCATGGAAAACCCGATGGCGCCGCGCGGCTTCGGCCACATGGCGGAAACCGCCGGTGCGTGGCTGCTGGCGATCCTGTGGATCCTGCCGCTCGCCTACGCAGTGTGGACGGCCTTCCACCCGGCCGAATTCTCCACGCGCTTCGACCTGACCGCGCCGCTGACGCTGGAGAACTTCCGTAACGCATGGAACGCCGCGCCGTTTGCGCGCTACTTCCTCAACACGACGATCCTCGTCACCATGGTGCTCGCCGCACAGCTCGTGATCTGCACGCTGGCCGCCTATGCGTTTGCACGCTTCACCTTTTTCGGCCGCGACGTGATGTTCATGCTGGTGCTGGTGCAGCTGATGATCATGCCGGACGTGCTGGTGGTGGAGAACTACCGGATCATGTCGCTGCTCGACCTCACCGACACGATCACTGCCATCGGCCTGCCCTACATGGCTTCGGCGTTCGGGATCTTCCTCTTGCGCCAGACGTTCAAGACCGTGCCGAAGGAACTCGACGAGGCGGCGCGGGTGGAAGGCGCAAGCGCCCTGCAGGTCCTGTGGAAGGTTTACGTGCCGCTCGCCAAACCCGTCTACGTCGCCTACGGGCTGGTGTCGGTCAGCTACCACTGGAACAACTTCCTCTGGCCGCTGATCATCACCAACTCGGTCGGCTCGCGCCCGCTCACGGTCGGCCTGCAGGTATTTTCTTCCAGCGACCAGGGCATCGACTGGTCGATCATCACGGCGGCCACGCTGATGACTTCAGGGCCGCTGCTGGTGGCGTTCATCCTGTTCCAGCGGCAGTTCGTCCAATCATTCATGCGCGCGGGGATCCGATGAAGCTTCTGCAGTGGAACATCCAGTGGTGCCGGGGAATGGACGGCAAGGTCGACCCGGCGCGCATTGCGCGCGTCGCCCGGGAACTGACCGACGCCGACGTTATCTGCTTCCAGGAAGTCGCAGTCAACTATCCGGCCCTCGCGGGCTCGAGCGGCGAGGACCAGGTGGCCCTGCTGAAGGCCCTGTTTCCGGGATACGCGGCTGTGTTCGGCGTCGGCGTCGAGATAGCCGATGACGCAGGCGGGCGGCGCCAATTCGGCAACCTGCTGCTGTCACGCCTGCCGATGCGCCAATCCTGGCGCCACACGCTCCCATGGCCGGCCGAGGCCGACACGCCGACGATGCCGCGCGTCGCGATCGAAGCGGTGGTCGAAGCGCCTTTCGGCATGGTGCGCGTCATCACGACCCACCTCGAGTACTACTCGGCCCGCCAGCGCGTGGCACAGGTCGCTCGCCTGCGCGAATTGCATACCGAAGCCTGCGGGCACGCGCGCGCGAAGCCATCGAAGCAATACGATTCCGGGCCGTTCCAGCCTTTCGAGCGGCCCAGGCGCGCGATCATCACGGGCGACTTCAACATGAAGACGGACGACCCGGCCTATGCGCAACTGCTGCAGCCGTTCGAAGGCAGCGAACCGCGCTTTGTAGATGCCTGGGCGCACGTCCATCCGGGCGTGAAGCACCCGCCCACGTTCTGCCTGCATGGCAAGGAATACGCCAAGGAGCCTTACTGCTGCGACTTCGTCTTCGTGACGGAAGACCTCGCGCCGCGCATCAAGACGGTGCGGGTGGATGTCGACACCCAGGCTTCCGACCACCAGCCGGTGATCGTCGAACTGGGCTGAACCTCAGGCCGCGCCGGACTGGCCGGCCGCAGCCGTGAAGCGCGCCCGGAGGGACTCGATGCGCTCTCGATTGACGCCGAAATCCCTGCGGCCAAGGCGAGACGCCGACCGCACGTGGATCACACCGTCTTTCGCGGAAGCGTAGAACTCGACGTCGTCGACAAACCCCATCAGCTTCGACAGGTACTCGGCGTAAAGGTAGGCACCCTCGTGCTTGACCACCAGCGTCCGCTCCGCGCCCTCGACGACCTTGCGCAGCGTGACGATCGCCGCTTCGGGGCTGCCGCTGAATTTCAGGGGCGCAATGTAGTGCTCCGCATCCGAGGGATCGGCCTGGCTGGAGACGCAATTGGGGGATTTCTTCGGCGGCGCAAGGCGGCTGTCGGCCACGCCGAGGGTGGTGGGTCGCTTGCCTGCAAACACGGTATCCCCCTTGGTCAGCGCGGTGTGCAGCGCAATGCCCGCGATTGCGGCGGAAAGAACGACGCCGAAGCCCAGCAGGAGTTTTTTCAGCATGCGGCCACTGCTATCCGGGGCGAATGCGGCGATGTTAACATCGCCGAAAATCCCCGCGCTGCCAGAGGAGGCCCTTCATGCTGCAAATCTCCGCACAACAACTCGCAGAACTGCTTTCGGGCATCGCCCGCGCGCAATCCGCGGTCATGAACGGCATCGACAGCGCAATGCCTGGGGCCAGGACCCAACACATCCAGCCCGCGCTGAGCAACGCCGCACACCTGCGCGACCGGCCGGAGCCCACGCTGGTGGACCTGCCCCTGCGGATCCTGATGTCCTACCAGGGCCGCGTGGGCCCGGACCTGCCCAGCATCGTCCGCGACCTCGAACGCCTGTGCGGCGCAGCCAGCACCGCGCCGGCTGCACCTGCAGCAGCACCCGCGGCCGCCCCGGCCGCCGAAGATAGCGGGCTCGACTTCAGCGACCTCACGCCGAAGGCTTAACCCAACGTCCCATCCGGGAAGTTGGGCTTCCTCTTCTCGCGATGGGAGGCGATGCCTTCCTGCACTTCCGGCCCGGCAAAGCCGAGGAATTCCAGCGCGAGCGACGCATCGAACGTCGGCCCCGCCATGCGCAGCCAGTTGTTCAGGCTGTATTTGGTCCAGCGCAACGCGCTCTGCGCGCCGGCCGCGAGTTTGCGTGCCACTTCCAGCGCCTTGGCCTGCAGTTCCGCTTCTTCACAGCAGAGAGACACCAACCCGATCCGCTCGGCCTCCTCGCCGCTCACCTGTTCGCAGGTCAGCAGGTAGTACTTGGCCTTCGCCATCCCGCAGAGGAGCGGCCAGACGATGGCGGCATGGTCGCCGGCCGCGACGCCGAGGCGCGTATGCCCGTCGATGATGCGCGCGTTCTTTGCGGCGATCGAAATATCCGCGAGCAGCCCGACCACCAGCCCCGCACCGACCGCCGGCCCATGCATTGCGGACACCACGATCTTCGAGCAGTTGATGACGTTGTAAACGATGTCGCGCGCCTCGCGCCACACCCGCTGCCGCACGGCGGCATCGTCCGCGATGTCCTGCACCAGCGAGAGGTCGCCCCCAGCGGAGAACCCGCGCCCGGCGCCGCGGATGATCGCCACGCGCACCTCGGGGTCGCGATCGATGTCGCGCCAGATGTCCGCGAGTTCTCCATGCATGCGATGGCCGGCGGTGGAGAGTTTGCCGTCCTCACTGCCCATCACGATCTCCAGGATTCCTGGTTCGACCATGCGGATGTGCAGGTCGTGGTAGTGCGAATAATCCATGTCGCCTCCTCCATTTTGGTGCGCAGGATTGTACGCCGCCGGCGCGAATGCCTTCCCTTACAATAGGCATATGAGTTCCATCCTGCGAACGCCTGACGAGCGGTTCTCCAACCTGCCGGGATTCCCCTTCGCCCCGAAGTATTTCGAAGGCCTTGCGGGCGATGCCCGATTGCGGGCCCATTACTTGGACGAGGGCCCCCGCGATGCCGGGCAGGTGTTCCTGTGCCTGCACGGCGAACCCACCTGGAGCTATCTGTACCGGAAAATGATCCCGGTTTTCACGGCGGCCGGGCATCGCTGTGTTGCGCCTGACCTCTATGGCTTCGGTCGCTCCGACAAACCCGTCGACGACGCGGCATATACCTTCGATTTCCATCGAAACTCCCTGTTGGCACTCGTGGAGCGCCTGGACCTGAAGAACGTCACGCTGGTCGTGCAGGACTGGGGTGGGCTCCTCGGGCTGACCCTGCCCCTGGACATGCCGGAACGCTTTTCGCGCCTGCTGGTGATGAACACAATGCTTGCCACCGGGGACCTTCCGTTGACCGAAGGATTCCTCGCCTGGCGCGCATGGGTCGCCAGGAACCCGGCCCTGGACTGCGGCAAACTGCTGGCGCGCAGTTGTCCGCACCTTTCCCCGGAGGAAGCGGCGGCCTACGAAGCGCCCTACCCCGATGCTGGCTACAAGGCCGGCGCCCGGCGATTCCCGGCCCTTGTCCCGGACGCGCCGGACGCGCCGGGTGCAGCGCTGTCCCGCCTTGCGCGCGACTGGTGGTCGCATGCATGGAAAGGCGAGACCTTCATGGCGGTTGGCACGAAAGATCCGGTCCTCGGCACCGACGTAATGAATACGTTGCGCAGCTGGATTCGCGGCTGCCCGGAGCCGTACCTCCATCCCGATGCAGGCCACTTCGCGCAGGAGTGGGGTGACGACATCGCACGCCGCGCCCTCACCCATTTTTCTGCATAACCGGTATCCCGACATGACCCAGACCGAATTCGGCCCGCTGCAGGTCTCCTACGACGATGTCGCAGGCGCAGCACAGCGCATCCTGGGCCATGCGCGACGCACCCCGGTGCTCACCTCAACCACTGTGGACGAGCGCACCGGCTCGCAGGTGTTCTTCAAAGCCGAGAATTTCCAGCGCATGGGCGCGTTCAAGTTCCGGGGCGCCTACAACGCGCTGTCGCTGCTGTCACCCGAAGAGAAAAAGCGCGGCGTGCTGGCCTATTCCTCGGGCAACCACGCGCAGGCCGTCGCACTGGCCGGCCGCATGCTGGGCGTGACCGCCGTGATCGTGATGCCGATGGACGCCCCGCCGGTCAAGGTGGAAGCGACGCGCGGCTACGGGGCGGAAGTGGTGCTCTACGACAAGCACAAGGTGGACCGCGAGGCCTTCGCCCGGGATCTCGCGCAATCGCGCGGCCTGGCACTGATCCCCCCGTTCGATCATCCGCATGTGGTTGCGGGCCAGGGGACGGCCGCCAAGGAACTCATCGAGGAAGTCGGGGACCTTGATTACCTGCTCGTCTGCTGCGGCGGTGGTGGCCTTCTCTCGGGGTGCGCCATCGCGGCGCACGCCCTGTCGCCCCAGTGCAAGACCATCGGCGTGGAACCCGCACTGGGGGACGATGCGACACGATCGTTCAAGTCGCGCACGCTGCAGAGCTGCCACAACCCGGAAACCATTGCGGACGGGGCGCGCACGCATTCCATGGGGAAGGTCACGTTCCCGCTCGTCATGCACTATGTGAACGACATGCTGACGGTGGACGACGACGAGTTGCTGCGCACGATGTTCTGGCTGTGGGAGCGGATGAAGATGGTGGTCGAGCCCACCGGTGCACTGGCCGCTGCGGCGCTGCTCGAAGGCAAGGTGCCCGCCGCCAAAGGCGCACGCGTGGGCGTAATCATCTCGGGTGGCAACGTCGACCTGCGCTGGGCCGCGCAGCAGTTGCGCTGAAGCGTTCCCGGAGCGGGGTCGCTGCGCTATCATCCGCCGCCGCCCCCTCCTCACTTTCCCACGGAAATTCACCTTCATGAACCTGCCAGCCAAGATGCGCGCCATCGAAATAGCGAAACCCGGCGGACCCGAGGTCCTCACCCCGGCAGAGCGGGCCCTGCCCCAGCCCAAGCCCCACGAAATACTCGTCAAAGTCGCAGCCGCCGGCGTCAACCGCCCCGACATCCTGCAGCGCATGGGGCTGTATGCGGTTCCGCCTGACGCCTCCGACCTGCCGGGCCTCGAAATAGCAGGCACAGTCGCCGCCATCGGCGCCGACGTGAAGATGTGGAAGGTCGGCGACGCGGTGTGCGCCCTCACGCACGGCGGCGGCTACGCCGAGTACTGCGTGACGCCCGAAGTACAGGCGCTGCCCGTGCCGAAAGGGCTCTCCATGACCGAAGCAGCCTCGCTGCCGGAGACCTTCTTCACGGTGTACAGCAACGTGTTCGACCGCGGCGCGCTCAAGGCCGGCGAGGTGTTCCTCGTGCAGGGCGGGTCGTCCGGCATCGGTGTCACCGCGATCCAGGTCGCCGCTGCGATGGGCCATCGCGTATTCGCGACCGCCGGCAGCGACGAAAAGTGCGCGGCCTGCGTGAAGCTCGGCGCCGAGAAGGCGTTCAACTACAAGACTCAGGACTGGGCCGAAGAACTGAAGAATGCCACCGATGGCAAGGGCGTGAATGTGATCCTCGACATGGTCGGCGGCGACTACGTCCCCAAGGAACTCAAGAGCCTCGCCGTGGACGGGCGCCTCGTCATGATCGCGTTCCTGGGCGGCATGAAGGCCGAGATCGACCTGAGCGTGGTGATGTCCAAGCGCCTGCAGATCACCGGCTCGACGCTGCGTCCGCGCACGATCGAGTTCAAGGGCGAGGTCGCCAAGTCCCTGCGCGAACGGGTATGGCCGCTGATCGACGCCGGCAAGATCAAGCCGGTGATCTACAAGACCTTCCCGCTCGCCGAAGCCGCGGAAGCGCACAAGCTGATGGAGACCTCCCAGCACATCGGGAAGATCGTCCTGACCGTCTAGAATAGCCTGCTCAACAGCTCGACATCGGGGGCGCGGATGTTTCAGGAAGGACTGCTGAAGGACAAACGGATCCTCGTCACGGGCGGCGGCACGGGCCTGGGCCGGGAGATCGCCACCCAGTACCTCCGGCTGGGCGCGGAAGTGTGGATCGCAGGGCGCCGGGGCCCGACGCTGGAGGCCACCGCCAAGGAGATGATGGCCGACTACGGCGGCACCGTGCGCACCCATCCGGTCGACATCCGCGATGCACAGGCCGTCGATGCGATGATCGAGCACATCTGGACCGAGGCAGGCCCCCTCACGGGCCTCGTGAACAATGCGGCGGGCAACTTCATCAGCCCGACCAAGGACCTCACGACCAACGGCTTCAACGCCATCGCCAATACCGTGTTCCACGGCAGCTTCTACGTCACCCACTCGGTGGGCAAGCGCTGGATCGCGGGCGGCCACAAGGGATCGGTGATCTCGATCCTCGTGACCTGGGTCTGGACCGGGTCGCCGTATGTCGTGCCTTCAGCCATGTCTAAGGCGGGCCTGCACGTGATGACGAAGTCACTCGCAGTGGAGTGGGGGCGCTACGGCATCCGCCTGAACGCGATTGCACCGGGGGCCTTCCCGACTGAAGGCGCCTCGAAGCGACTGCGCCCCGACGGCAAGTTCGAGGACGGCAACGACAAGAACCCGATGCGGCGCATCGGCATGATGCCGGAACTGCAGAACCTGGCCACCTTCCTGATGGCCGACGGATGCGAATGGCTGACCGGCGAGACGATCGCCATCGACGGCGGGGGATACCTCGCCAACGGCGGCTCGTTCACCGAACTCGACAAGCTGTCCGATGCCGACTGGGACCGGATGCGCGTCCTCATCAAGGCGCAGAACGAGAAAGACCGCTCGGGCCGCACCGCCTGAGCTTTGGGGGCAAAAACAGGCTTAGTGAATTCGCCGCTTCTGCCCGCTCCAGAACGGAGCTGTCAACTCGCGCCGGGCGATCTTCCCTATGGCCGTCTTGGGTAGTGCGTCGACGAAGATGAAGCGCTTGGGCTTCTTGTAGCCGGACAGGCGCAGCTCGCAAAATTCCGCGAGATCTTCTGCAGAACAAACACAACCTGCCTTAAGCGACACGAACGCAACGATCGCCTCCCCCCAGCGCTCATCCGGAATCCCGCCGACCGAGGCCTCGAGCACGGCTGCGTGCTGGTGTAGCACTTCTTCGATCTCGCGTGGGTAGACGTTCAGGCCTCCGGTGATGATCTTGTCGTTCTTGCGATCGACTAGATAGACGTACCCCTCGGAGTCCCGGCGCGCCAGATCACCAGAAAGCACCCATCCCTCCCGCAGGGTAAGTGCAGTCAATTCCGGCTGGTTCCAATAGCCCATCATGTTGCCGGGACTCATCAGCGCAATCTCACCGACTTCGCCCGTCGGTACGTCGTTCAGAGCCTCATCCACGATTCGAACACGCACGTCGAGGACTTCGCGGCCACAGGAAGCAAGCCGGCCCGGATCGAATCCCGGACGGTCGACATCATGATCCTCTGGCGACAGGGCGGTCGAGATCACCGCGCTCTCACTCAGCGTGTATGTCTGCGAGATGCGGCACCGCAGGGCCTCGCGCAACCGGCGAATTCGCTCGACCGGCATGGGCGCCGAAGCGTAAACAAAATTGCGAAGGCTGGACAGGTCGTGCGAAGCAAAGTCAGGCGCATCGACCAGCGCGTTCGCCATGGTCGGCACAAGGTGCAACCGCGTAATGCGTTCGCGCTCGATGGCCTGCAGGACGGCAACGGGGTCGAATTTCTTCATCATCACCAATCGAGCGCCAACTGCGAGAAGTGCAGGCCAGACAAAGTTTTGCCCGTGCGAAAGGTGTGCAACGTGCAGGAACCGGTCCTCCGCCCCTAGCCCGTATTCGCGAACGACGGATAGTGCGATCGCGACCAAGGCCGAGTGCGAGTGCATGATGCCCTTGGGCTTCCCGGTTGTGCCGCCCGAATATCGGATCATGCAGAGGTCGCTGCCGACGGCCCCGGCATTGGCATCGGCATCGGCATCGGCAAGCGCATCGGACCCCGGCTTCAGCAAGTCGGCGTACGACAGTACGTCTCCGCGCGCCTCCCGCGAAATGATTGCCTGAACCCCGCCGAGCTGCCCGCGATGTGCGACGATACCGTCAAGAAACTCGGGGTCAACGAACAGTGCTTTTGCACCACTGTCGGAAACCAGCGCCACCACATCTGCGGCCGAAAGCCTATTGTTGACTGGTACTTTGACCAGGCCCGCGCGCAGGATTCCAAGTTCGGTCTCGATGAATTCGATGCCGTTGTTCAGAAGCAGCGCTACCCGATCGCCCTTCGTACAGCCGAGGCGCCGCAGAGAGGCCGCGATGGCGGCACTGCTGCGGTCGAGATCTGCATAGGTCACCTGCCGCGCGCCGTCCACGATCGCGACCCGTCGAGCATGGCGTCTCAATGCGCGCGCGACGAAGTAATCGAGAGTGACAGTATTCATCGGCAATCAGTGCCGCGCCGACCTCAGTCGACGCGGATATTGGCCCGCTCGATGACATGGGACCACTTATCCATCTCCCGGTTCAGGAACGCCACAGTTTGCGCGGAACTTAGCGTACCAGGCTCAACCCCCTGGGCCGCGAGTCGCTGCCGTAGGGCATCGCGGCCAAGCTCTTCGAGCAATGCCGTGGAAAGCTTCGACACCACGCCAGCCGGCAGCGCGGCAGGTCCGAGGATCATGTACCAGCCGGCAGATTCGAAACCCGGAAGCGACGCTGCTTCCGCAACCGTCGGGATATCTGGCAGGTAGGACAGGCGCGCCGGGCTGGTGACCGCCAGGATGCGGACGCGCCCGGCAGTGTGCACTGCCTGCACTCCGTTGACCGTATCAATATGCACAGGTATCTGGCCGCCGAGAAGGTCGGTTAGCGCCTGCTGCCCGCCCTTGTACGGAACGTGGGTGAGTTGGATGCCGGCCATGCTATTGAGGAGCTCGCCCGACAGGTGGGTCGAGCCGCCGATACCTGTCGACCCGAATGTGATGCGCCCGGGTTGCTGCTTCGCCGATGCCACCAGCTGCGCCAAGGTACTCATCGGACTGTCAGAGCGCACGATGATGGCGCTGTACACCGAGCCCACCAGCGCTATCGGGGTGAAGTCCTTGCGCGCGTCGTAAGGCATCTTCTTGCGCAAGGCCGGATTGATTGCGTGGTGGGTGGTGCCGAAAAGGAGCGTGTAACCGTCCGCTGGCGATTTCGCGACCGATTCGGACCCGATCTGGGCGCCGGCACCGGGACGATTCTCCACCACCACTTGGCTCTTCAGATTTCCGGCCAACTGCGCTGCAAGGTCGCGCGCCACGATATCCGCACCTCCAGCCGGGGGGAACGGCACGATGAAGCGGATGGGTTTCGACGGAAAACTGTCCTGAGCGAACGTCGAACCGGCTGCGCACAAAGCGCAGGTGAAAATCACAATACCGAGCAAGGTTCTCTTCATTGGGATTCCAAAAAAAGTTTCAAGTGCTGAGTATCGTCACTGCAGCCGCGCCCGCGCCCGCCCCGGTTCCACCCTGCGACTGTGCCAATGCAACTTTCGCCCCTGGCACCTGGTGGTGCTCGGTCGTGCCGCGCAGCTGCTTCACGAGCTCCACCAGCTGCATCACACCGGTGGCTCCCACCGGATGGCCGCGCGCGAGCAGGCCTCCCGAGGGATTGACCGGAACTCGGCCACCGACTGCCGTCGCGCCAGAACGAACAAGCTCAGCGCCACCCCCACGCGGGCACAGCATCAGGCCTTCGTAGTGCAGCAGCTCGCCTACGGTGAATGCGTCATGCAATTCGACCACGTCGACATCTTCGGGTGCGATACCCGAATACTCGTACGCGGCCTGCGCAGCTCGGTAGGTCGGCATGAAGATCGACAGATCCTCAGGCTCCCCCCATTGCATCTTGGAGCTCAGCGAACAGGCACGGACCCTCGCCGTCTTGCGCGCTGCGCTGCGCGCCGCCTTGCCGCCGACCAGCACGACGGCGGCCGCACCGCTCGCAGTGCCGCAGCACTGCAGCAGCGTCAATGGGCCCGCGATCTTGCGCGAGGCGATCACCTCTTCTACGGTACAGCCCTTCCGGAACATTGCATTGGGGTTGGCGACCCCGTTGTTGCGGTTTTTCGCCGCGATCCAGGCGAAGTCCTCGATAGTAGTGCCGTACTCGGCCATGTGGCGCTCTCCCGCGAGCGCATAGCTGCCGGGCATGATGTGGCCGACGCGTTCCTCGAACGTCTGGGTCTTGAGCGCAAGCAGGCCCTTGCTCGCAAGCTTCTCGATGCCGAGCACCAACACTGCGTCAGCCATGCCCGCTCCGACCGCGATCCACGCCTCGCGAAACGCCGAACTGCCGCTTGCGCAGGCGTTCTCGATGTTGGTAACCGGAACTTCGGGGAACGCCATGTCTTTCAAGATTCGCTGGCCAGCCACTTCACCCTGCGACATGTGGCCGACGTACACGGCGTCGATCCCGTTGCGATCGACACCTGCATCGCGCAGCGCATCGACGATCGCGCGTGCGCCGAGCTGCTCAAGACTAGTGTTTTCGTGGGCACCAAACTCGGTGGCACCAATACCGCCTACATAGACCTTACGCATGGGCTGAACCCTCGCTTGGCCTAAAGGCCGGAACTATCATGGAGGGCACATTCCCGTCAAAGTCGAGCCGTTCTGCGAAGAGTTCCATTTCGGCGCCCGCGCGCCAGCGCGATCCTTCGGGCCAATGGACCCGGCCGAACACCCGAACCCCGCCGGGCAGGTCTACTACGCCAACCGCGTAGGGACCCCGATACCCGTTCTGAGCGCGCTGTACTGCAGTCATGCTGTAGAGCATGCCTTTGGTCGGTAGAGCGAATTCTTCCTGCTTGTCGGTAGCCCAGCAGCGCGGGCACATCGCGCGAACCGACCACGCGATACAGCCGCAGTGCCCACAGCATCCGCCGACCAGCATCGGTTGCCCCTCCGGATCAACGCGAAAGCGCTGCGCATCCACCGAGGCAACGTTCTCTTCTCTATCTTCAGACATGCTGACTCCTTCATTTGCCATATTCGGCCTCGCGCTTCTCGACGAACGCGTCGAGCCCTTCGTGGTAATCAGCGTGGGCGCGCATTTCGCGGCACAGTTCCATCTCGAAGCGCAAAGCCTCAGGAAGCGGGAGGTCGCGCTGTGCGATCACGGCGCGCAAGGTCAGTTCCACCGCCTTTGGGGAAAGTGCGGCAATACGCTTGCCGAACGCCACCGCGTGCGAAACGACTTCCTCGTCCGGTACGACAAGGTTGGCCAGACCAATCCGCAATGCTTCCTCGGCATCCACGGTGTCACCGGTCAGCAAGTACTGTAGTGCGGGACCAGTTCCGACCAGTCGTGGAAAACGCACCGTGCCGCCGGCGCCGGGAATATGGCCGCGCAGGATTTCCATGAGCCCGAGCTTTGCGCTGCGCCCCAGCACCCTAAGGTGGCAAGCTAGCGCGAGCTCCATGCCACCCGCGACCGCAAAACCGCGGATCGCTGCAATGGCCGGCACCGGTCCCAGCTCGATGCCGTCAAGTAGGGGGCCCCAGCGCCGGGTGAGGCTCGCCTCTTTCTGCTCGATGCTCGCTGATCGCATCTCCTTCAAGTCCGCGCCCGAGGAAAAGGCATGCTCGCCCTCACCGGCGAACACCAGCGCACGGGCGCCGCCGACGGTCTCCTGCCGCACCGCTTCGATCGCCTCGTCCAGAGTCTGGTAACGGAACGCGTTGCGCGCCTGCGGCCGGGAGATCGTGATGATCGAAACCGGGCCGTCGCGCTCAACGCGGATGTCCTCGAACTTCATTGTGCCGCTCACGCTCGCACCGCCTTCGTTCGCTTTGCGCCACGCAGCCCGCCCTCGATCAATTCGAGGATCGACTCCCGCAGCTTTTCGAGGGTGGTGCCTTTCACGCTCGAGTAGCGCACGACCCAAATCGAGCAGAGCAGAGGAATGAAGCTCGCGGTCACCGAGGCGTCGCGGCAGGAAAATTCGCCTGAGGCCATTCCATCTCGCAGGATGCCTTCCCAGACCCGGTGCGTCGAATGCGCAAGCCTGCGCACGCATTCGCGATTTTCAGGGCTGAGCGAGCGTCCCTCCTGGTAGATCAGCCGGATCTGGCGGCGATACGAGTCATAAAGATCGAGGGTCGCCTCGACACAATCGTGCAGGCGCCGGCGCGGCGTCTTGGCCGGATCGTTGGCCCTCGCAAGCGCTGTGGAAATCTCCGCCATGTAAGTCTCGAAGATGAGCAGCAGAAGCTTTTCCTTGCCGGTCACGTATTGGTACATCGTCGCGATCGGCATGCCCGCGGCTGCGGCGACGTCGCGCATCGAGGTCGCAGCATAGCCCGACTTGCCAAATACCTGCGATGCAGCGTTTACGATCTGCCGCAGCCTTTGCTCGGGAATTGTTCCGGCATCGCCGACCGAGGGCCCAGGCGAAGCGAGGGCGATCTGTGCTGCCGGCCCGGGGGCCGCCGAAACACCCGCTACGTTTTGCGTTTGAGTCACCACAGCGACCAGCGACCCTTTCGCGTCGAAGATCTCCGCCTGCCAGATTTGCGTTCCAGCGGACCGGTTCAGCGAACGCGCTGTGCCGCGCAAGGCGCCAAGCGAAGCGCTGGAGATGAAGTGCACGTTCGTGTTCGCGGCGAATGACGATTGGCCCTTCGGCAGGTCCATGGCCGCGCCTGCTGAGATCAGGGATTCCGCAAATCCGGCCAAAACCCCTCCGTGTACTCGCTTGCCAGACGAATCCGCATGTCCGGCGCTTGCCACCATCCGCCCCTCGACCATCGAGGCCGTGCATCGCTCGACTGCGATACCGAGCGCCCCTGTGAAACCAAGGGCTGGTGCGCGGGGCAGGACCGCAATTCTAGGTAACATTGTGATATGAATGAACGATCATTCAGGTGAGACTAAGACAATCCCTAGACCGGCGTCAAGGGGTCGACGGTACAATCGAACTTCCGTGGCATTCACGTCGAGCAGCACTAAGCGTTTGAATCTGCGCCCCGTTCCGGAATTTGCCGACTCCCCTATGAACCATCCTCGCTAGCACGCAAAACCGATGACGCAAATCGTTCCTCGCCCCGCGGCGACTCTCATCCTCCTGCGCGACGGTAGTGCAGGCCCCGAAATCTTCATGCTCAAGCGCAGCCCTTCGGCAGCGTTTGCGGCGAACGCCTATGTGTTTCCCGGCGGCGGCCTCGATGAGACGGACCACAAGGCGCTCGGACGCGTCTACGGACTGACGGAATCCGACGCCAACCGCATGCTCGGAGTAGATGCGGGTGGCCTCGCATTCTGGGTAGCGGCGGTGCGCGAGTGCTTCGAGGAAGCAGGCATATTGCTCGCATGGGACGAGTCAGGCGCGCCGGTCGACCCGAAACACGCTGAGGCCCTTTCGGTACATCGCGAAGCTGTAAACGCAGGCACGCTTGGGTTCGGCGAACTGCTTGAGCGTGAACGCCTCCTGATTCACGCACAGGACATTGCCTATTTCAGCCACTGGATCACAGCGCCAGGCAGACCCCGACGCTTTACAGCGCGTTTTTTCGTCGCGTGCTCGCCACTAAACCAGCATGGATCGCACGACGACACGGAGACCGTGGCAAGCGAATGGGTCCGCCCCCAAGTCGCGCTCGATCGCTGCGCAAATGGCGAGATCGAGCTGGTGCACCCGACGCGCATCTCGCTGACTGAGCTCGCGCCTTTCCACACAGCCGAAGCGGCGTTCGCTTTTGCGAGTAGCCGAATTGACATTGAGGCCGACGCGTCTTGCTGGGCCACGGGCAAGGAAGGGCGCAAACTCTTCCGCCTCGACCACGCGCCCTACGCCGAAATCCACTGGAGCGACCCCGAAGAGGCCGGCGACACGAGCTACGACCTCGTCCCCGGCGTGGCAAAGCGCCTCGACCGCCACGTGACCCGCATCATCGCGCCCAACCCCGGCATGATGACCGGGCCCGGCACGAATACCTACCTCGTCGGCGCTGACGAACTCGCCGTGATCGACCCCGGCCCGGACATCGACAGCCATGTCGAAGCGATCCTGGCGGCCGGCGCCGGACGCATCAAGTGGGTGCTGTGCACGCACACCCACATGGACCACTCCCCCGCCGCCAAGCGCATCAAGGCCGCCACGGGCGCCACGGTGATGGGACGGCCGGCCCCCCAGGGCACCAGCCAGGACCTCGCGTTCGCGCCCGACCGTGTGCTCGAGCACGGCGAGGTCCTCAAGTGCGGGCCGGTCACGATTCGCGCGATCCATACGCCGGGTCACGCCTCGAACCACCTGTGCTACCTGCTCGAGGGCACCCGGATGCTGTTCACGGGCGACCACGTGATGCAGGGCTCGACCGTCGTCATCAACCCGCCCGACGGCAACATGCTGGCGTATTTCGCCTCGCTCGAACTGCTGCTTGCCGAGGACCTTGCAATCCTCGCCCCGGGCCACGGCTACCTGCTCGGTCTCCCGCACAAGGAAGTACGCCGCCTGATCGCGCACCGCCTGGGCCGCGAGGAGAAGGTGGTCGCCGCGCTGCGCAAGCTCGGTCCGGCGAACCTCGAAGAGCTCGTGCCGGAGGTATACGCAGACGTACCGCCGAAACTCCACCCGGTCGCCTCGCGATCCCTCTCGGCGCACCTCGAGAAACTGGTGGCCGAACAGAAGGCCCTGCTTCACTCCGGGCGATGGAGCCTGCCGGCCTGAACGCACGCGGGTTGCTGGATGGAAATATCCCGCCCGGGTGCTAAGATTCGCGCACAGCAGCGCTCGCTCGACGCCACCCCAGCCCGGAAAGAAACCAAGGAGTCCGCATGGATAGCGACAAGACCATGAAGATCGTGACCAACCTCGACCGCAGCGGAGTGGAAGGTTTGCTGGGCGAGATCCGGGCACAGGCGGCCGCGAAGAACCTGCCCGAACTGGCCTCGCTCTTCCACGGGATCGAGGGCATGCCGCGGGCGCAGATCGAGCAGCGCGTCGGCAACGCGCTCAAGTGGCTGGCCGACAAGCCCCAGCATGCCGGCATCAGCGCCCAGCTCGAGATGGCCGAGCTCAACCTCAAGAACCTCTAACACCTCACCCCGCGGGTCCCGCCGCCAGTGTCCCGCTACGATTTCGATCTCTTCACCATTGGCGCCGGCTCCGGCGGCGTCCGGGCGAGTCGCGTCGGCGCCACCTATGGCGCCAAGGTGGCCGTCGCCGAGGAGCGCTATTTCGGCGGCACCTGCGTCAACGTGGGCTGCATCCCCAAGAAACTCTTTTCATACGCCGCGCACTATCGCGAGGACTTCCACGATGCCGCCGGTTTCGGGTGGACCGTCCCGGAGCCGACATTCCACTGGCCGACGCTGGTGGCGAACAAGGACAAGGAAATCGCGCGCCTGAACGGCATCTACGAGCGCATCCTCGCCAACGCCGGGGTCACGATCCTCAAGAACCGCGCAACCATCGTCGATCCGCACCAGCTCGAATGTGGCGGCAAGACCTACTCGGCCAAGCACATCCTCGTTGCCACCGGGTCGTGGCCGACGGTGCCGGGCATCCCCGGCAAGGAACTCGCGATCACCTCCAACGAGGCGTTCTTCCTGCCTGAGCTGCCCAAGTCGGCGATCGTGGTCGGCGGCGGTTATATCGCAGTGGAATTCGCCTCGATCTTCAACGGCCTCGGCGTGAAGACGACGCTCGTATATCGCGGCAAGCGCCTGCTGCGCGGCTTCGATGCGGAACTCGGCGTAAAGCTGGCCGAGGAAATGACGAAGAAGGGCGTGACGATCCGTTTCGAATCCGACGTCGCGTCGCTCGCCAAGTCCGCGGACGGGATCACGGCCACGTTCAAGGACGCAAGCGTGATGGAAACCGGCGTCGTGATGTACGCCACCGGCCGCAAACCCAACACCCGCAACCTCGGGCTCGAGGCCGCGGGGGTCAACCTTGCGACCGACGGCGCGATCCAGGTCAACAAGCACCTGCAGAGCTCGGTGCCTTCCATCCACGCGATCGGCGATGTCACCAACCGGATCAACCTCACCCCGGTGGCCACCGCCGAAGGCATGGCGCTCGCAAAGACGCTGTTCCGCAACGAGCCCACGGAGATGGACTACGACAACATCCCGACCGCGATCTTCTCGATCCCCAACCTCGCCACGGTGGGCCTCTCTGAAGAAGCCGCCAAGGAGCGCGGGCATGGGGTCGACATCTACAAGACGGGCTTTCGCGCTCTCAAGCACACGCTTTCGGGCAGCGAGGAAAAGACCTTCATGAAACTGGTCGTGGACGCCTCGACGCAGAAAGTGCTCGGCGCCCACATGATGGGCGCCGACGCGGGAGAGATCATCCAGGGCATCGCCATCGCCATCAAATGCGGCGCCACCAAGGCGCAGTTCGATTCAACCATCGGCATCCACCCCACGGCGGCCGAGGAATTCGTCACCCTGCGGGAGAAAACCACCTTATGAACGGCGCAGAAAGCCTCGCGCGTACCCTCCTCGCCTCCGGCGTGGAGGTCTGCTTCGCAAACCCGGGCACCTCCGAGATGCATTTTGTCGCGGCGCTCGACCGCGTTCCCGGCCTGCGCTGCGTGCTCGGCCTCGCCGAAACCGTGGTCACCGGCTGCGCCGACGGTTACGGCCGCATGACCGGCAAGCCCGCCGCCACCCTGCTCCACTGCGGGCCGGGCCTCGCCAACGGCATTGCCAACCTGCACAACGCGAAGCGCGCCAACTCACCCATCGTCAACATCGTCGGCGACCAGGCCACCTATCACCGCCCCTACGACGCGCCGCTGACAGCAGACACCGAAGGCCTCGCGCGCGCGGCCTCGCACTGGGTACGCACCTGCACCAAGGCCGAGGAGGTCCCCGCAGCCGGCGCGGCCGCCGTTCAGGCCGCACGCACCTCGCCGGGCCAGGTCGCCACGCTGATCCTGCCCGCCGACACGGCTTGGAACGAGAGCACGGGGCCCGCGGCCGCCCTGCCCGTGCCGGCTCGCCCCACGGTCGCCCCCGAGACGCTCGCGACCGTTGCGCGCGCGCTGCGCAGCGGCGCCCCTGCCATGCTGCTCCTCGCCGGTTCCGCGCTATCCGAAGAAGGACTGCGCGCCGCGCATCGCATCTCGGTCAAGACCGGCGCAAAGCTGCGCGTGCCCACGCAGATCGGCCGGATGGCCCGCGGACGCGGCCGGCCGCAGATCGATCGCATCCCGTACGCCGTGGATCGCGCGCTCGAGGTCCTGAGCGGCCTCGCACACCTGGTGCTTGTCGGGGCCAAGCCGCCCGTCGGATTCTTCGCCTATCCCGGCAAGCCGAGCGAACTCTGGCCGCGCGACTGCACCGTGCACATGTTCGCGCGCCCCGAGGAAGACGCGGTCGCCGCGCTCGAAGCCCTGGCCGACGAACTCGGCGCACCCAGGGACACGCCGATCCCCGAAGCGCCAAAAGCAACGGTCGCGACCGGCCCGTTTTCGCCGGATGCGTTTGCAAGCACGATCGCCGCGTTGATCCCGGAGAACGCCATCGTGGCCGAGGATGCCGTGACCTCCGGGCGCCAGCTCTTTGTGCCCACCTTTGCCGCAGCCCCCAATGACTGGATCCAGATCACGGGCGGAGCCATCGGCTGCGGCCTGCCGCTGGCCACCGGCGCCGCATTCGCCTGCCCCGACCGCAAGACCGTCTGCCTGCAATCGGACGGCGGCGGCATGTATACGCTGCAGGCGCTTTGGACGCAGGCGCGCGAGAAGCTCAACGTCGTGAACGTGATCTTCGCCAACCGCAGCTACAAGATCCTGATGGGCGAACTGACCGCGGTCGGCGCCACGCCTGGCAAGAGCGCGCGGCAGCTGTTCGACCTCGGCCCGCCCGACCTCGACTGGGTCAAGCTTGCCGGCGGCATGGGCATGGAAGCGGTCCGGGTCGACTCCCTGACCGCCTTCGCCGACGTTTTCCGCTCGGCCTGCGCCCGCCCGGGACCGTTCCTGATCGAGCTTGTCATCCCCTAAAAGTAGAACTTTTATTTCAAAGACCGGCCACAGAAGCCGGTCTTCGGCCAGAATACTTTCTGGTTTTGGAAAATCAAGGAGACGCAATGTTTGCTAAAGCACTCGCCGGGGGGCTGCTCGCCCTCGCCTCGCTCGCCGCCCAGGCCCAGGGCTACCCGTCCCAAACGGTCCGCATCATCGTCGGATTCCCACCCGGCGGCACCACCGACGTCATCGGCCGGCTGGTCGCGCAGGAACTCAGCGAGGCGCTGGGCAAGGCTGTTGTGGTCGAGAACCGGCCCGGCGCCAGCGGCACGATCGGCGGCGGCCTCGTCGCAAAGTCAGCACCGGATGGGCATACCCTCCTCGTCGTCTCCAGTACCCACGGCACGGCGCCCGCCCTCTACTCGACCCTGCCTTATGAAGAGAAGGACCTCGTCCCGGCGGCGCTCGTCGCCACCACACCCTATGTGCTGGTCGTGCACCCGAACATGGCCGCCACGAACATGGCGCAGCTCCTTGCCTACCTGAAGCAGAATCCGGGCAAGGTCGAGTACGCCTCGTCGAGCCCGGGCACCGCGCAGCACCTCGCCGGTGAACTCGTGCAGCGGATGGCCGGGGTGAACATCGTGCACATCCCCTACAAGGGTTCGGGTGCGCTGCTGCCCGACCTGCTCGCAGGCCGCGTGCCGATGATGTTCGAGAACGTTGCGATCATGACGCCGCACATCAAGAAGGGATCGCTGCGGCCGATCGCGGTTTCGAGCGCGAAGCGCACGCTGCTGCTGCCCGACGTACCGACCGTGGCGGAAACCGGGTTGGCGGGCTTCGAGGTAGTGGGCTGGTTCGCGCTGCTCGCGCCGGCGAAGACGCCACCTGAAATCATCCGCCGCCTGAATGCCGGCGTGAATGCCGCGATCGTGAAGCCCGCTATCGTCACGCGCTTCGCGGAACTGGGCGCCGAGCCGCTCGCCGGATCGCCCGACCAGGCCGCGGCCTTCATCCGCGGCGAGCAGGACAAGTGGGGCAAGGTGATCCGCGACGCCGGGATCAAGCAGCAGTAGCCCGGCCGCCGCGCGCAGCCGGCTCAGGCCAGCGCGCGGATGATCAACGAGATGCCGCTCGCGGCGAGCATGAACCCGATGGCGCGGATCAGCGTGTCGCGCGAGAAGCGCGAGAACGCCCGGGAGGCGACCCACAGGCCGGCAAATGACGCAGGCAGCGCGGCCAAGGCATACAACCATGGCGTAGGCGACTGCAGCGGCCCGGCGATGAAGAAGGCGACCAGCCGCAGCGAGATGCTGAACATGGTGCAAACACCCAGGGTCGACCGGTACTGCTCCTTTGTGAGGGGGCGGCGCGAGAGGTAGATCGCATACGGCGGCCCGCCGGCGCCGAACAACGTGCTCGTCACCCCTCCGGTGAAGCCCGCCACATAGGCCCAGGCGCGGCGCACCTGCGCCACGGCGCTGGCGCGGACGATATTGGAAACCGCGATCGCCAGCACGAACACCCCGAGCGCAAGCATCGAAAAGGTGCGCGGCAGGTTGACGAGGAGGGTCATGCCGACCACGCTGCCGACAATGATCCCCGGCAGGATGCGCTTCCACTCCGGGCCCTGCGCGCTCTTGGGGTCGGTGAGGCCGATGCGCCAGGCACTCGTGCAATCGAGCACCGAAAACATCGCCAGCGCGAACGGCAGCGGGACGAGGTGGGTCGCCAGCGGGATCGTCAGCAGCGCGGAGCCGAAGCCCGTCACCCCGAAGATGAAGGCGCCGCCGAACGCAATAGCGGTCAACGCCGCGAGCGTGCCGTAGTCGACGGTGCTCAATCTTCGCCCGGTGACAGCAGGAGGGCCCCACGCGTCCAGCGATTGTGCTTGCGCAGGCCGGAGACGAAGCTGTCAAACGGCAGGCCGAGCTTTTCCTCCAGTTTCGCCGCGCAGCGCCGCAGCTCGAGCCACGGGATGGACGTCGGGCACCCCTTCAACGCAAAAACAATCACGTTGCCGTCTTCCCGCGCGTCCAGGCAGATCACACATCCTGAGAATGCCGCTTCGATGCGCTTCAGGTAGCGGTCGAACTTGCGGTCATGGCCGAAGAAATTGACGACCATCACGCCGCGGTCGCGCAGTGCCCGGTGGGCGGCGGCATAGAACTCTTCACTGACCAGGTCCGGCACCTGTGCGCCGTCCTCAAACCCGTCGACGAAGAGCAGGTCGAATTCCGCTTCCGCCGCATGGACGGCCTTGGCGCCGTCCCCCAGCTCCACGCGGAGACGGGTGCAGTCTGCAGGCACTTTGAAGAGCGACCGCGCGGTCGTGATGACCGGCTGGCACAGTTCGACCACGCGAGTGCGCACACTGGGCAGGCGGCGATAGATGAACTTGGGGATCGATCCCCCACCCAGCCCGACCATCAGGCAGTCCTTCGGCCGCGGATGGAAGAGCAGGAAAGCCATCATCGTCCGGGTGTAGTCCAACTCGAGGTCGTCCGGCGCCTCGATCCGCATCGCGCTCTGGATATGGTCGCCGCCCAGGTGCAGGTATCGCACGCCGTCCTCTTCGCTCACCACCACTTCGGACCGGGGTTTCGCGCGCTGCCCCCACTTCATCGGGGGGCTATCCTGCAGTCGTTCAGTGTCATGCCCGCAGTATAGCGGCGCTTATAGCGGCGACCCGCCGCCCAGTCGTCGAACTGGGGGCAGTTTCGCCCCCTTTTCGGGGATTCGCCCGCAGGCGCGGCACGAATAATGGCACTCATCCCGCGCTCCGGAATACGGCCATGACCACCGAACACACGCTCGAACCACCACGCACGGAAGACGTCGAATACGCGGCCATCAAGCAGGCGATTGCGCGCGTGGAAGCGGAAGCCAGGGCTTCGATCGCCACCGACGACCGGGTGGAGGCCGAGAGGCGCCTGCGCAAGGAAGCCGAGCAGCGCGAAGCCCTGGAGCGCGCCGCGCGGGAAAAACTGGAATCGCGCATTGCGGCCGAAAAGGAGGCGCGCCTGCAGGCGAAGCTGCGCCTCGATGCAGAGACCCACGAGCAGGCGGCGATCGAATCCCGGAAGGACACTGAAAAGAAACTCCTAGAGCTGGCCCGCGCCCGGGCCAACGTCGAAGAGGAGGCGCTCGCGAAGTCCCTTGAGCGCACCGCCGCAGAAGAGCGCGCTGCAGAACTCGCGCGGCAGCGCCTGGCGGCCGAGCAGGCGCTGCTGGATGCCGCAACACGCAGTGCCGGCGAGGATGCCAGCGCCGGCGCCGAAGCGCAGCAGGAAATCAAGCGCCGCGGATTGCTCGAACTGCGTGCCCGGCTGCAGCTCGAATCCAGGATGCAGGCAGACGCCCTCGCCTGCGCCGCCGCTGAAGAGCGCGCCCGTGCCGAGACCCAGGCCCAGGCTGAAGCCGAGCAGCGCGCGAGCACTGAAACGCGGGCGCGTCTCGCGGCCGAAACCCGTGCCTCAGAGGATGCGCGGGCGCGGATCATGACGGAATCGAAACTGCAGGCCGAGCGGGAAGCCGCCGAGCAGGCACAGGCACGGGCGGCGTCGGAAGCAAGGCTTGCCGAGGAAGCCCGGCAGCGACTCGTGGCAGAGGCCCGGGCCCGGGCCGCGACGGACGCGAGGCTCAACTCCGAGGAACTTGCCCGCCGCACAGCCCAGTCCGCCGCCAATGCCACCGCGAGCGCGGCCGCCGAGGCTGCCGAGCGCGCGCGCCTGCACGCAAAGGAAGAAGCCTGCGCCCTCGAAAGGCTGGCTGCCGAAAAATCGCTGCGCGAAACGGCGGCACGACGCCTCCATGCTGAACAGGACGCGTGCCGTATCGCGCAGGAGCACGCGTCCGAGGAGTGCCGCCTTGCCGCCTCCGCCTTTGAGCGCGAGCAGGTATTGAAGGAAGCCTTCATGGCTTTCCAGGCCAGGCAAGCGGCTGAAGAGGCGACAGCAATCGCAGCAAGCGAAAGGGCCGCAGCCGACAATGAAGCGCAAGCCGCGCTGCAGGCGCGCCTTGCCGCAGAGGTCAGTGCGCGCGGGACGGCGCTGGCGCGCACTCGCCGCGAGCGCGACCAGGCCGAGTGCGCGCTGGCCCTGCTCGCCACAGAGCAGGCGCTGCAGTCCGCAGCGTCCGCGCGGATCTCCACGATGGAGTCCGAGTTCGACCGGATCGGCGAACGGTTGGCGGCCGAACATGACCAAACCCTTGCCGCGAGCGAGCGGGGCGCGGCCGAGCAGCGGGGAATCGAATCGGCGCGTGCGCGCGCGGAAATGGATACGCGCGCCGCAGAGGCGGCACGCATGCGCCATGAGGCAGACGAGCAGGCCGCCGGTGAATTGCGCGCACTTGCCGAAGCTGAAGCGGAAATGCAGGCCGCGGCCGCGACTCTTGCCGAGTGCACTGCAGCCGCGCGGGCGGCCAACGCCCGTCGGCTGACGGAAACCCGCCGCCGTACTCGCGCCGCGCAAACCGCGGAGCGGCTGGCAACGCAGGCCGCCGATGCTGCCGAACTCGCCGCCCGTGCCAGCATTGCCCAGGCGCTCGCGGAGCGCCGCAGGATGCACGCCGACCGGCACGCAGGGACGCTCTGCGCGGCCCGCGCGGAAGAGGATCGCAAGGCCGAGGAAGCTTGCCTCGAGCGCGCCGCCGCGGAGGAGCAGGCGGCCGCGGCTCACATGGCCGGGGAGCACTCCGTGCACCTGCGCGCCGAAACCGGGGAAGTCATCAACCTGAATGCCCATCGCCTGTCTGCGCGCCGCTGGCGCGCGGCAGCGGCAGTCTCCGTCTTCACCTTGACCGGTGCAGTGGCTTCGGTCGGGGTCTGGGCACCCACGCTAGGCGCGTCAGCCATCGCCTACGCGCGCCGGCATGCCCTGCCGAACGCGTCACTCAAGCTTACTTACGAGTTGTCGCTCCCCCCTGAAGATGCCTTTGCACGGACCAGCGGCACACCTGCTGCGCCCGCCAGCGAAAGCACCGAAGCGCCGGGGATCGGTGCATCGTAGGGCCCAGAGCGATCAATCCGGCACGCGGCGAGAGCAGGACCCTGCAGTCGTTCAGGCGAGCGCGCCGCGCGCGGTGATCGGCCACAAAGCCTCGACAACCCCGCCACGCACGCACACGTACCAGTCGTATAGGTTTACCGTCGGGTCGCAGTGCCCGGGCACCAGCAGCAGCTTTTCCCCCAGGGCAGGCGAAGCGGCACCGGCCTGCACTTCGACCACGCCGTGCTCATCTGAAGCACGCGCATACGTGAGGCCCGGACGCTGCCAGACGGTGGGCAATCCGGAATCCACGCTCGAAGCCTTGAGGCCGGCGTCGAGAACGACACGCTGCGGCACAGGCGTGCTCATGACTGTGGCAAGCACAAACAACGCATGCCCGAAACGCGGCATCGGCGGCGCCCACTCATTCTTCGCATAGTCGGCATCCATGAATACATAGGAGCCGGGCTGGAGTTCGTCATAGACGCCGCTGTCGGCCTCGAACATGAAACTCCCGCTGCCCGCGCCGGTAACGATCGGGCACGGCAGGCCCTGTGAAACGATCAGTTCCCGCGTTTCGCGGGCCGCTTCGATCGCAATCGAGATTCGCGCACGCCTCTCGTCCATGGTGCGCACGTGCTGCGCCGAACCCTGGTAGGCCTGCAATCCGGCGAAGCGCAAGCCCGGCACGGATGAAATGCGTCGCGCCAACTCAAGCGCCGGCACGCCGGGCGCCACGCCGCAGCGCCGCGCGCCCACGTCGATCTCGACGTAGACGTCCAGCTCAACGCCTTCATGCTGCGCCGCCACGCCCAGAGCGTCGACCTGCAACTCATGGTCGACACAAATGCCGATCCGGGCGCGCCTGGCAAGGCGGGCAAGGCGCGCAAGCTTGCCGGCCCCGACGACTTGGTTGGAGACGAGCACGTCGCCCACGCCGCCTTCGACCATCGCCTCGGCCTCAGAGACTTTCTGGCAGCACACGCCGACGGCACCCGCGGCGATCTGCCGCAGGGCGATCTCCGGGCATTTGTGCGTCTTGGCATGTGCACGGATGCGTAGCTTGCGACCGGCGAGCGCATCCTTGAGCAACCGCAGGTTCGACTCGAACACGTCCAGGTCGAGGATCAGGGCGGGCGTATCGACCTCGTCGAGCCGTTGGCCCAGCCGCGCCGGGAGGATGGCGGTCATGCGGGCGCAGGCGCCTTGCGCAGCGCGAGCCAGACCGCGGCCCCGGCCACCGCAGCCAGCACCGGAAGCGCAAGCAGGTTCACCGTATTCCAGCCGGCCCGGGAGACCAGGAATCCCGAGGTCAGCGAAGAAATGACCATCATCACGAAGATGCTCATGTCGTTCGCGCCCTGGGCCTTGGCCTTCTCCTCGGGGCGGTAGGTCTCGGTGAGGAGCGTCGTCCCGCCGATGTACATGAAGTTCCAGCCGACACCAACCAGCACCAGCGCCACCCAGAAATGTGCAACGTCGACGCCGTTCAGCGCGACCGCTACGCAAGCCACGTTCAGTGCAGCCCCGACCAGGATGATGTTAAGGACCCCGAAGCGCTTGATCAGCGATCCTGCGACCAGCGAGGGCGCAAACATGCCGATGACATGCGAGGACACGACGAACGCCGCATCACCGAAAGGATGGCCGCAGATCCCCATGGCAATCGGCGTCGCCGTCATCAGCAGGTTCATCACGCCGTACCCTACCGCGCCGGACAGCACGGCGACCACGAATTTGGGCTGCTTCGCGATCTCCCGCAGCGAGCGACCACCGCTCGCTTGTTCCTCAGCGGTCGGATTCGGGATGCGCGTCGCGGAAAGCAACCCGATGGAAACCAGGCAGTACAGGATCGGAACCAGGTAGGCGCCAAGGAAGCGATCCGGCAGCGCATCGACCGAAAACCGGCTCAACCCGGGGCCGATGATGCCGCCCAGCAACCCTCCCAGGAGCACAAGCGAAATCGCGCGCGCCTTGTAGTCCGGCGGCGATACATCGGCCGCTGCAAAGCGATAGTACTGGCCGGTTGCGTTTGAAGCACCGAAAACCAGCGTCCCCAGGCACAGCATCCAGAAGTTGTGCGTCCAGATCGCAAACGCGCAGATGAGCGCAGCCACAATCCCTGTGCCTGCGCCTGCGATCAGCCCCTGTGTACGACCGACACGCTTCATGTACAGCGATGCCGGCAGCGTGGAAATGGCCCCTCCGAGCACCCAGGTCGTCACGGGGAGCGTCCCGAGGGCGGGGTTGTCCGCCAATGACATCCCGGCCAGCCCGTTGATCGAGGCCAGTGTCGCACTGCTGCTGAACAGCATTGCCTGGCAGGCGGCCAGCAGGGCGACGTTGCGGCGAGTACTGTTCATGTATACAGTATGCTTCCGAGTGGTGCAGCCGTAGTGCCGCGGAGCCATTCTAACCAGCGAACCCATGCCCAACGACCTGCGTAGCGAAATGCGCTCGATCCCCCTGCATGCGGCCCTTGTCGACACGGCCGGAAAATCCCGCGGGACGACCGACTCGCCCCAGGGACGCTTCGAGAAAGCCACGCGCGAAGCCTTCGACGACGGATGGCTGCCCGACGACGAGCCTGCGTCCGTGCGCGAAACCAGCGTCACGGAGGAACGCGCCCGCTCAATCGTCTCGCGGAACGAATCGCCGGACGTCCCCTTTACGCAGTCAATCAACCCGTATCGCGGATGCGAACACGGCTGCATTTATTGCTACGCGCGTCCCAGCCACGCCTACCTCGAACTCTCCCCCGGGCTGGATTTCGAGACCCGGCTGTACGCCAAGGTAAACGCCATCGAACTGCTGCGTACCGAGCTCGGCCGCAAGGGATATGTGCCCAGCCCGATCGCGCTGGGTGCGAATACCGACTGCTACCAGCCCGTCGAACGGCGCTATCGCCTGACCCGGGGCATCATCGAACTGCTTGCCGAGTGCGGCCATCCGCTGACCATCGTCACCAAGTCCGCCCTGGTGGAGCGCGACCTTGACCTGCTCGCGCCCATGGCCCGAAAGAACCTCGTCCGCGCCTATGTGTCGATCGGCACGCTGGACCGCAAGCTCGCGCGCCGGCTGGAGCCGCGCGCGGCCAGCCCCCAGCGTAGGCTGGACACCCTTCGCGCACTTTCATCCGCAGGGGTTCCCTGCGGCGTGATGGTGGCGCCAGTGATCCCCGCGCTGTCGGACAAGAGCATCGAGGAAGTCCTCGAGGCCTCGCGCGACGCGGGCGCGCAAACCGCCGCGTACATCATCATGCGGCTGCCGCATGAGCTCAAAGGGCTGTTCCGCGAGTGGCTCGGCACCCACTATCCGCTCAGGGCCGAACACGTCATGAGCGTCGTGCACCAGCTGCGCGGCGGCAAGGACAACGACCCCCGCTTCGGGGAACGCATGACCGGCACGGGCTTGTTTGCCGACCTCATCGGCCAGCGCTTTGCCGTAGCGTGCAGGCGCCTCGGGCTCAACGGCCGGGATTCCGGCGGCCGTGAACCGCCGACGCTGGACATGACGATTTTCCGGCCGCCGTCGACAACCGCCCAGATGAACCTCTTCTGACAGGCGCCTGCTCGAAACGGCCTCGCGGCGGCGAGCTTGCCCTGCTAGTGTAGTGCTTCGTTCTGTTTGGAACTTAAGCGGCTGTTGGCGCGAATGACCTTGGCAAGGATGTCATTGGCCTTGGCAGTCCATACGAAAGGCTTGGGATTTTTATTGTGCAAATCGATGTACTCCTTGATTGCAGTGGTC
>CAMAXP010000005.1 GCA_945862265.1 Bordetella parapertussis | reverse complement strand
CTAGGCTGACGTCCGGTAATTTTTGCAAGCACGGCAACCGAATCGGGATTCGTCTCGCGGATGACCTTCAGCAAGGCGCGGTTCTGGTCGCTGAGAACCTCCGCGACAGACTTCATCGTGGTGAACCAGATCTTGGGTTCGCCAGGCTTGGGTTTGTACTCGCCCTTGGCGATCGCGATCATCCGAGCCCGGATCTGGTCCTGTGGCATTACGCCGATAACAATAGCCTTCATTTCCGTGCCTCCTTGATGACTCGATCAACTTCCGTAAAAAAGTCCTCCAGCAAGCGCTGGGGCGACTCGAAAACATACGGCACACCCGTGTCGCTGGAAGTTCGGTGCCGGTGGTCGTAGGGCAATCGACGCCCGGCGTACTTGAACTTCTTCGGCGGCTTCACCGCATGGGCGTTGTCGTAGCCGAGCACTCGCACGCCGCATTTGTCGTGGAGGGTCAGGCTGTAACGAATTCCATGAGGAGTGTGCTCTGACAATTCCACCGACCTCACCTCGACCTTGATCCAGAAGCCATCCTCCTGTTCCAGGACATTGCCATCGAGTTCAAGCAGGGCCTCAAGAACTGGGTCGGGATAATGCGTCATTGGTAACAGTATATCAGCAGATGATATATCGCGTCTGCACGGTTGGAGACATGCAAGTTCGCGTTATCGTCGTGACGCCATTCATGACAAGGACCGGCTCGATGAATCCGATCGACGCAGCGTGCGTGCCTCAAGCCGGGAAAGCGCCCCCTACTCCCACTCGATCGTGGCAGGCGGCTTGGAGGAGATGTCGTAGGCCACGCGGTTGATGCCGCGTACCTCGTTGATGATCCGGCTGGATACGCGCGCAAGCAGTTCGTATGGCAACTGCGCCCAATCGGCGGTCATGAAATCGGAAGTCTGCACGGCGCGCAGCGCAACCACGTACTCGTAGGTGCGCCCGTCGCCCATCACGCCGACCGACTTTACCGGCAGGAATACTGCAAAGGCCTGCGCGGTCTTGTCGTACCAGGACACGCCGTCGGCGTCTTTCGTGTTCCACAGCTCTTCGATAAAGATCGCATCCGCCCGGCGCAGCAGGTCAGCGAATTCCTTCTTCACTTCGCCAAGGATGCGCACGCCCAGGCCCGGTCCGGGGAAAGGATGGCGGAACACCATCGAGCGCGGCAGGCCGAGCGCGAGGCCAAGCTCGCGCACCTCGTCCTTGAACAATTCGCGCAAAGGTTCCAGCAGCTTGAGATGCAGCGTATCCGGCAGGCCGCCCACGTTGTGGTGTGACTTGATCGTTGTGGCCTTGCCGGTCTTGGTGCCGGCGGACTCGATCACATCGGGGTAGATGGTGCCCTGCGCCAGCCACTTGGCATTCTTGATCTTGCCGGACTCAGTCTGGAAAACCTCGACGAACTCCTTGCCGATGATCTTGCGCTTGGCTTCCGGGTCGGAGACGCCCTCGAGCTTGCCCATGAACGCGGCGGTTGCGTCTACATGGATGACCTTCACGCCCAGGTGCTTCGCGAAGGTGTCCATCACCTGCTCGGCCTCATTTAGGCGTAGCAGGCCATGATCGACAAACACACAGGTGAGCTGCTTGCCGATGGCCTTGTGGATCAGCGCGGCGGCTACTGAAGAATCGACACCTCCGGAAAGCCCCAGGATCACTTCTTCGCTTCCGACCTGCTCGCAGATCCTGGCCACCGCCTCGGTGACGTAGTCCGGCATGTTCCAGTCCGTGCCGCAGCCGCAGATGTCGTGCACGAAGCGGTTCAGGATGGCCTTGCCCTGCTTGGTGTGCGTCACTTCGGGGTGGAACTGCACAGCGTAGAACTTGCGCGCCTCGTCGGCCATGCCGGCGATCGGGCACGAGTCCGTCGAGGCCATCAGCTTGAAGCCGGGCGGCATGGCGGTGACCTTGTCGCCGTGGCTCATCCAGACCTTGAGCATGCCGTGGCCCTCGGGGGTGGCGAAGTCCTGGATGCCGTCGAATAGTTTTGTATGCCCGCGGGCGCGGACTTCCGCATAGCCAAATTCACGCTTCGAGCTGGGCTCGACCTGGCCGTCGAGCTGCACGGCCATCGTAAACATGCCGTAGCAGATGCCCAGCACCGGGACGCCGAGCTCATAGACGGCTTTGGGCGCGCGCAGGTCCTGCGCCTCGTAGGTGCTGGCGTGGCTGCCGGAAAGGATCACACCCTTGGCGCCGTAGGCGCGGACAAATTCGTCCGACACGTCGCAGGGGTGGATCTCGCAATAGACCTTGGCTTCGCGCACGCGGCGCGCGATGAGCTGCGTGACCTGCGAGCCGAAATCGAGGATGAGGATCTTGTCGTGCACGAGCTACCTACTCCACACGATAGTTCGGCGCCTCTTTGACGATCTGCACGTCGTGGACATGCGACTCGCGCATGCCCGCCGAAGTGATCTCGACGAATTCGGCCTTGGCACGCATCTCGTCGATGGTGGCGCAACCGCAATACCCCATGCTCGCGCGCAGGCCGCCGACCATTTGGTAGATGATGCTCAGCACGCTGCCCTTGTAAGGGACGCGGCCCTCGATGCCCTCGGGCACGAGTTTGTCGACGTTGTTGGTCGGGTCCTGGAAATAGCGGTCCGCTGCGCCGTCCTGCATTGCGCCGAGCGAGCCCATGCCGCGATACGACTTGTAGGAACGGCCCTGGTAGAGGATGGTTTCCCCGGGCGCTTCCTCGGTGCCGGCGAACATGCTGCCCATCATTACCGCAGTGGCACCGGCCGCGATGGCCTTGGCCACGTCGCCTGAATAGCGCACGCCGCCATCGGCAATGAACGGGACGCCCTGATCTTCAAGCGCCTGGCGCACGTTGTCGATCGCCGTGATCTGCGGGACGCCGACCCCGGCAACGACCCGCGTGGTGCAAATCGAGCCCGGGCCGATGCCTACCTTGACGCCGTCCGCGCCGACATCCACCAGCGCCTTTGCGCCGCCCGTCGTGGCGACGTTGCCGCCGATGACCTGCATCCCGGGATGGCGCTTCTTGATCCACTCGACGCGATCGAGCACGCCCTGGGCATGTCCGTGCGCCGTATCGACGACGATGACATCCACCCCCGCCTCGACCAGCAGCTCGATCCGCTCTTCCGTCCCCTCGCCCACGCCGACCGCGGCGCCGACGCGCAGCTTGCCTTGCTCGTCCTTGCAGGCGTTGGGGTGTTCCGTGGACTTGAGGATGTCCTTGACCGTGATCAGCCCGCGCAGCTTGAATGCATCGTTGACCACCAGCACGCGTTCCAGCCGGTGCTTGTGCAGCAGCGCCCGCGCTTCCTCGGGGCTCGCGCCTTCGTTCACATAGATCAGGCGCTCCTTGGGGGTCATGATCGAGCGAACCGGCGCATCGAGGTTGGTCTCGAAGCGGAAATCCCGGTTGGTGACCATCCCGATGACCTTGCCTTTCTCCACCACGGGGAAGCCCGACACCTTGTGCTTCTGGGTGAGCGCGAGCAGTTCGCGGACCGTGATGTCGGGGGACACCGTGACCGGGTCGCGAACCACGCCGGATTCGAAGCGCTTGACGCGCGCCGCTTCGGCCGCCTGGTCCGCGGGGCTGAGGTTCTTGTGGATGATGCCGATGCCGCCTTCCTGCGCAATGGCAATGGCCAGCCTTGCCTCAGTGACCGTGTCCATCGCCGCGGAGATCAGCGGGATGTTCAGCCCGAGCTTGCGCGTCAGGCGGGTTTTGAGTGAGACGTCGCGCGGGAGTACGCGCGAGTGGGCAGGCAGGAGGAGTACGTCATCGAAAGTGAGCGCCCGTTGGATCACGCGCATGGAAGCTGCCTTTCTCGCAAAGCCGTATTATACGCGGATGCAGGCCGATTTCCTCCCGGTGCGTTGTTCCGGGGAACGAAACAGGAGACATCCGATGCGTACAGTTTTTGCCGTGATTGCAGCTGCACTCGCCCTGGCCTGCGGCCTCGCGCAGGCGCAGGCGTACCGGTGGGTGGACAAGGACGGCAAGGTCCGCTACGGCGATTTCCCGCCCCCGGGCATCAAAGGCACACCGATGAAGGCGCCGGCCGGCGGTGCGGCACCGCCACCGCCTGAGGCAGGCAAGGATGCCGCCAGCAAGGACGCCAAAAAAGGCCCGCTCACGCCCGCCGAGCAGGAGCAAGCATACCGGGAGCGCCAGCAGAAGGCCAAGGACGGCAAGGCAAAGGCCGACAAGGACGGGGCCGCAGCCGAACAAAAGCGGCAGGCGTGCGCATCGGCCCAGGAGGGGCTGCGCGGCTACGAGAGCGGCGGCCGGATCTCGAGCATCAATGCGCAGGGCGAGACCGTGTTCCTCGATGATGCCCAGCGTGAAGCGCGTATGGCACAGATGCGCAAGACCATCGCGGAAACCTGCAAATGAAGCGGAAGGTCAGCGCCTTTCGCGACGTTGGCGCAAGGCTTTCTCGCGCCGGGCTTCCTTCGGGTTGACCTGCAGGGTGCGGTAGGCCTCCACGCGGTCCCCTTCATGCAGCCTCTCGGCGGGCTTCACGCGCTTGCCGAAGATGCCAAGCATCAGTTCGCTGCCAGCCGTTTCAGGATGCCGTGCGGCGAGTCCGCTGGCCTCCCACGCATCGAGCGCAGTGGCGCCCTCCTCTACCTCCAGTTCCACCACGTCCTGCTGCGCAGGCGTGGCGTAGACAACCTCAACCTTCAGACAGGCCATAGACCACCTCCGCCCGGCGAATGAAGGCGTCCACCATCGTATTGGCTATCTGGTCGAACAAGGGGCCGAGGATCCGCCCAAGGACCGCCCCCGCAAAATCGTAGGACATCGAATACTCGATTTTGGCGGCCTGGGGTCCCAGCGCCTGGAAGCGCCATGCCGCGTGAAATGCGCGGAACGGCCCGGACACGAGTTCAAGTTCGATGGAGTCCACCGGCCGGTTCTGGTTGCGGGTCGTGAACGACTGGTGGATCCCTTTTACCCCGACCGAGAGCTCTGCCAGTGTCGTGTCGCCCGTGCGCTCGATCACACGGCTCGTGCGACACCAGGGCAGGAACTGCGGGTAGGCTTCGATATCCTCGACCAGCGCGTACATCCGGCCAGCGTCGTACCCGACCAGCGCCGAGCGGGAGATGGTGTTCATGCTGCTACAATCCCCGCCGCGCCGGACTCCTTCCTGCGCTCCCCCCCATGTCCATCGTCCAGAACCGGAAGGCGTTTCACGATTACTTCGTCGAGGAGCGCTTCGAGGCGGGGATCGTGCTCGAGGGTTGGGAAGTCAAGGCCATCCGCGCCGGACGTGCCCAGATCGCCGAGGCCTATGTCGTGGTCCGCGACGAAGCGCTGTGGCTGCTGGGCGCCCACATCAGCGCGTTGCCGACCGCATCCACCCACGTCAACCCGAACCCTACGCGCACCCGCAAGCTCCTGATGCATGCGTTGGAAATCCACAAGCTGGTCGGCAAAGTGGAGCAGCGTGGATACACCCTGATCCCGATCGACCTGCATTACAAGGCGGGGCGCATCAAGCTCGAAATCGGCCTGGCCAAGGGAAAGGCGAATCATGACAAGCGTGCGGTCGAGCGGGACAAGGAGTGGCAGCGGGATAAGCAAAGGCTGATCCGCGGCCGCTAGCCGCGCCCCCTTCAGCTCGCTGCCGGCGCCTGGCCGGCAAGCGATATCCACGTGGATACCACCGTATCCGGGTTCAGCGACAGGCTGCCTATGCCCTCGTCCATCAGCCAGCGGGCGAAATCCGGATGGTCCGAGGGCCCCTGCCCGCAGATGCCGACGTACTTGCCCTGCTTGTTGCAGGCGCGGATCGCCAGCCGCAGCATCGCCAACACGGCCGGGTCGCGTTCGTCGAACGCGCCGGCGACGAGGCCCGAATCGCGATCCAGCCCCAGGGTCAACTGCGTAAGGTCGTTGGAGCCGATGGAGAATCCGTCAAAATACTCGAGGAACTCGTCGGCCAGGATCGCATTGGACGGCAGCTCGCACATCATGATGAGGCGCAGGCCGTTCTCGCCGCGCTTGAGCCCGTTGGCCGCCAGCAGGTCCATGGTCTGGCGGCATTCGCCCAGCGTGCGCACGAAAGGCACCATGATCTCGACGTTGGTGAGGCCGAGCTCGTTGCGGACCTTGCGCATCGCTTCGCACTCGAGCTCGAAGCATTCGCGGAAATCCTTCGCGATATAGCGGGAAGCGCCGCGAAAGCCCAGCATGGGGTTTTCCTCGTCGGGCTCGTAGCGCTCGCCGCCGAGCAGCTTCTTGTATTCGTTCGACTTGAAATCGGACAGCCGGACGATCACCGGCTTGGGCCAGAACGCAGCAGCGATAGTTGCCACGCCTTCCACGACCTTCTCGCGGAAAAAGGACTTCGGGTCGGCATACCCGCGGGCAGCTTCCTCAACGCGAGCCTTGAGGTCCGCCGGCAGGTTCGGGTACTCGACGCATGCGCGCGGATGCACCCCGATGATGTTGTTGATGATGAATTCGAGTCGCGCAAGGCCGACGCCGGCGTTGGGGAGCTGCGAAAACTCGAACGCCAGCTGCGGGTTGCCGATGTTCATCGCGATCTTGACCGCGATTTCAGGCAACGCGCCGCGCTCGATGGTCTGCACCTCGGTCGGCAGGATCCCGGCGTAAACGAATCCTGTGTCGCCTTCGGCGCAGGACACCGTGACCGGGGACGCGTCTTTCAGCACGCGGGTCGCATCCCCGCACCCTACGACCGCCGGGATGCCGAGTTCGCGGGCGATGATTGCGGCATGGCAGGTGCGACCGCCACGGTTGGTGACGATGGCACTGGCCAGCTTCATGACCGGCTCCCAGTTCGGGTCGGTCATGTCGGTCACCAGCACGTCGCCCTTCCTGACGCTCGACATCATGGACGCATTGGCCACGATGCGTACCGGGCCGCTGCCGATCTTCTGGCCGATGGCGCGGCCCGAGGCGAGCACCTCGCTGCGTGCCTTGAGCGAATAGCGCTCCTGCGAGTCGGAATGCTTTCGTGACTTGACCGTCTCCGGACGGGCCTGCAGGACGTAGATCTTCCCGTCGATGCCGTCCTTGCCCCATTCGATGTCCATCGGGCGACCGTAGTGCTTCTCGATGGCGACGGCATGCCTCGCCAGTTCCAGCACATCCGCGTCCGACAGGGAAAACCGCTGGGCGTCCGCCGCGGGGACGTCGAGTGTGCGAACCGAGCGCCCCGCCGAATTGCTGTCCGCAAACACCATCTTGTGCAGCTTGGAGCCCAGGTTGCGGCGTATAACCGCCGGATTGCCGGCTGCCAGCATGGGTTTGTGGACGTAGAACTCGTCCGGGTTGACCGCCCCTTGGACGACCATTTCACCCAGCCCGAAGGACGAGGTGATGAAGACTACGTCGCGGAACCCAGATTCGGTATCCAAGGTGAACATGACCCCGGAAGCGCCCAGATCGCTGCGGACCATTTGCTGCACCGCAGCCGACAGGGCAACAACCCCGTGGTCGAACCCTTGGTGCACCCGATAGGAAATCGCCCGGTCGTTGTATAGGGAGGCAAAAACGTGCCGGATAGCCTCGAGGACATTCTCGACGCCATGGATGTTGAGGAAGGTTTCCTGCTGTCCCGCAAATGACGCATCGGGCAGGTCTTCTGCGGTCGCACTTGAACGGACGGCAAATGATATATCACTTGAGTATTCTTTCTCAAGCAAGTGATAAAATGATCGAATATCTGATTCAATAGAGGCCGGAAAAGGGGCCGTTTCGATCCACCCGCGGATCTCTTTGCCACACTCCGCCAAGGCAACCACATCGTCGCTGTTGAGGCTTGCAAGGCGCTTTTCGATCCGCTCGTTCAGCCCCGTGGCGGAGAGAAATCCGCGGTAGGCCTCGGCAGTGGTCGCGAATCCGCCCGGCACCCTGATGCCAGCGCCGGAAAGACCGCCGATCATCTCCCCAAGCGAGGCGTTCTTTCCCCCGACCTGTTCCAAGTCTGTCATGCGCAAATCGCGCAGCCATACGGCATTTTTACTCACTGACATCGCGTTCCTTGGTTGCCCGCCGACAGCAAAGGTCATATTGTATCGGCTCAAGTATTGTTGCGCAGCACAAGACCTTCCACGGTGGATCCCCATGCCAGACAGGCGAGTCGTCCTTTTCGTGTCCGACGGAACCGGCATTACGGTCCAGATGCTCGGGCACAGCCTGCTGACGCAGTTCGAGGGCCTGGAATTCAAGGAAATCACCCTGCCTTTCATCGACAGCCTGGAAAAGGCCGAATCCGAGTGCATGCCGCGCATCCGCGAGGCCCTGGCGGAAGGGAACTGCGCGCCCATTGTGTTCTCCACCCTGGTGAACCGGGAAGCCCGGGACGTGATCCGCCGTTCGGGGGCGCTCGTGTTCGACTTCTTCGAGACCTTCATCGACCCGCTCGAAGCGGGGCTCGGGATGAAGTCGAACCACACGATCGGGCGTTCGCACAGTTCGGCCGACAAGCAGGACTACAAGAATCGCATCGAAGCGATCAACTTCTCCATGGCGCACGACGACGGCGCTTCGCACCGCGACCTGGCGGAGGCAGACGTGATCCTGGTCGGCGTTTCGCGCAGCGGCAAGACGCCGACGAGCCTGTACCTAGCCATGCAGTTCGGCATCAAGGCCGCCAACTATCCCTTGATCCCGGAGGATTTCGAGCGCAGATCGCTGCCCGAAGTGCTCAAGACTTATCGCTCGAAGCTCTATGGGCTGTCCATTGCGCCGGAACGGCTGAGCGAAATCCGCCAGGAGCGCCGGCCGGGCAGCGAATACGCGAGGCTTTCGAATTGCCGGTTCGAGGTAGACCAGGCCGAGGGCATGATGCGCCGGGAGGGGATCCACTGGATCAACTCCACTACCAAGTCGATCGAGGAAATTGCGACGACCGTCCTAAGGGACGTCAAACTCGAGCGCCACGTCTACTGACTTGGCGGGCGCGCTCGTAGAAACAGACGGCCGCGCAGGCCGCCACGTTCAGGGATTCGGCGCCCCCAGGCATGCGAATGGTGACCCGGCGGGTCGCTGCCATGGCAACCTCCGCCGATACCCCCGCTCCCTCGCTGCCGAACACCCATCCAATCCGTCCCTTGAGGTCGGTCGCATCGATCGGCGTTCCTTCACGGACATCGGTGCATACCGAATCGGCGCCAAACCGCCTGACGCTGGAGGCCAGGTCGCTCGAGGCCATGATGCGCAACTGGAAATGCGCCCCCATCCCCGCCCTGAGGACCTTGGGGGACCAGGGGTCGGCGCAGCCCGGTCCGAGAACCGCATCACAGATACCGAACGCGGCCGCGCTGCGCAGGATCGTGCCAACGTTGCCGGCATCCTGGATGCCATCCATGAACACGCACCCGGCGCTCTCCGCAGGATCGAACTCCGTGGCGGGAATGGCGATTTCCGCGGCAATTCCGACAGGAGAGCCCGCATCCGAAATACGCTTGAACAATGCGTCCGCGAGGACAAACGGCGTGCCGCCCGCCCGCGCCATGAGGATGGTGACCTCCGGATGGACAAGAGCGGACTCGGCGACGATCAGGCATGCCGGCATGCGGCCGGTTGCACTATAGCTTTCGACCAAGTGCACGCCCTCGAGCAGCGCCATCCCCTGCTTACGCCGCTCGCGCGGGTCATCCGCCAAGCGAGCCCAGGCCTTGAGGCGCGCGTTCTCGCGCGAACGAATCACGCTCATCCGGCAATCTTCCGGACCGGGGCAAAGGTCCGCCTGTAGATCTCGCAGACCCCGTGCGCTCGCAGCGCCTCGATGTGCGCCGCGGTCGGATACCCCTTGTGTCGATCCAGCCCGTAGTGCGGAAACTGCGCGTGCAGGCGGAGCATCTCGGCATCGCGAGCCGTTTTCGCGAGGATGGACGCAGCTGATATGCAGGGATGGAGCCTGTCGCCACCGACAAATGTGCGCACCGGGACATCCAGCCGCGGCGGGCGGTTGCCGTCGACCCAGGCTTCGTCGGGCGCGAGGGACAACCTTGCAACGGCCCTTTGCATCGCGAGGAGCGTTGCCTGCAGGATGTTCAGGCGATCGATCTCCTCCACGGTGGCAAAGGCGACCGACCAGGCCAGCGCGCGCTCGCGTATCAATCCGGCAAGGATTTCACGGCGTCCCTCGGACAGCAGTTTGGAGTCTTTCAGACCGTCGATGGGATGCGCAGGGTCAAGGATGACCGCGGCAGCGCTGACCGGGCCCGCGATCGGCCCGCGCCCGGCTTCATCTACGCCGCAGACGTTCATCCGCTTGCGTGAATCCGGCCGCGTGCCCTGGAGGCATCCATGACCGCAAGCACCGCCTCCGCCGCCTTGGTCGCGTTGTCCTGGCGCAGGGAATGATGGATTTCGACGAAGCGTTCCACCTGCCTGGCCTGCCTGGGCGCGTCTCCCATGAGGGCCAGCAGCGCGTTCGAAAGGGCTTCGGGCGTCGCTGCATCCTGGAGCAGTTCATCCACCAGGAACTCGCCGGCAAGGACGTTCGGCAGTCCGACATACGGCAGGTACAGCATCCGGCGCATGATCTTCCAGGTCAGCGGCGACATCTTGTACACGATGACCATCGGCGTCTTGAGGAGTGCGGTCTCGAGGGTTGCCGTGCCACTCGCGACAAGTGCAATGTCAGCAGCAGCGAGCGCTTCATGCGAATGCCCGAACATCAGCGTCAGCGGCAGCTCCAGCGCGTCGTTGCGGTGGATCGCTGCCTCGAAAAGGTCGCGCGTCGGGCGCGATGCGGTCGGGCAGACGAAGTGCACGTCCTTCACCTGCGCATGCAATCGCTTTGCCGCCAGAACGAAAACATCAGCCATGTAACGGAGTTCGGACTGCCGGCTGCCGGGCAGCAAGGCGACGATCTGTTTGCCTGAGGGAAGGCGCAATTGCTCGCGCGCCGCCGCCTTGTTTACTTCGAGGGGAATCGTATCGGCGGTGGGATGGCCAACGTAGGTTACCGGCACGCCCGCTTCGCGATAAATCTCGGTTTCGAACGGGAACAGCACCAGCATGTGCGACACGGACCGCGCAATGCGCTTCAACCGCCAACGCCGCCAGGCCCAGATCGAGGGGCTGACGTAGTGGATTGTCGGGATGCCGGCCGACTTCAGCCGATGCTCGAGGTCGAGGTTGAAGTCGGGTGCGTCGATGCCGATGAACAGGTCGGGGCGCTCGTCGAGCAACCCGGCGAGGAGTTCGCGCCGGATTCCCATGATCTCCCGGTAGTGACGGAGAACCTCGACGTATCCGCGCACGGCAAGCTTTTCCATCGGGAACAGGGACTCGAAGCCTTGGCCGACCATCCTTGGCCCGCCGATGCCGTGGAAGGCCAGGCCGGGGCGCCGCTCGGAGAGGGCGCCGACGAGGTGTGCGCCCAACAGGTCCCCGGAGGCCTCCCCCGCTACAGAGGCGATTCTTGCTTCGCTCATCGTGCCGGGCATCCCCCGCTCGCTCCGCTCATCGCACGATACCGCGTGTGGCGGAGCCGAGGAAATCTAGGAACAAGGCCACCTCAGGGCAGGCCTGAGCCTGGACGCGCAACTCGGCCTTGGCCTCTTCGAGGGACAGGCTGGAGCGGTACAGGGTCCGGTAGGCCTTCTTCAGCGCATTGATGGCATCCGGCGTGAACCCGCGCCGGCGCAGGCCTTCGCTGTTGATGCTGTAGGGCTTCGCGGTATTCCCGGCGGCCGTCACATAGGGGGGCAGGTCCTGCTGCAGGAAGGTCCCCATGGCCGTGAAACTGTGTGCGCCGATCTTGACGAACTGGTGCACGAGCGTGGTTGCGCCGAGGATTGCCCAGTCGCCTACATGCACGTGACCCGCCACCTGGCATGCGTTCGCGAAAATGGTGTGGCTGCCGATCTGGCAGTCGTGCGCAAAATGCACGTACGCCATGATCCAGTTGTCGTCGCCGACGCGGGTGACGCCGACATCCTGGGCGGTGCCGCGGTTGATCGTGACATATTCGCGGATCGTATTGCCGTCGCCGATCTCAACCGAGGTGGGCTCGTCAGCATATTTCTTGTCCTGCGGCGGTCCGCCAATGGACGCGAACTGGTGGATGCGGTTTGCCCGGCCGATCCGGGTGTGCCCCTCGAGGACGACGTGAGGCCCGATCCACGATCCCTCGCCGATCTCCACGTGCTCCCCGACGATCGAAAAGGCGCCGACCCCCACGCCGTGCGCGACCCGTGCGCCGGGATGGACAATGGCCGTCGGATGTATCGACATCGTCCCGGCCTTCAGGCGCCGGGGGCCTTGCGTACCGAGCACAGCATCTCGGCTTCGCAGACGATGCCCTGGTCGACGCGCGCAGTACACGCAAATTTCCAGACGCCGCGGACCCCTCTCTCCAGCGTCACCTCGATCTCGAGCTGGTCGCCAGGCACCACCGGCTTCTTGAATCTGGCCTTGTCAATACCGGCAAGGTAATAGACGGAATTGATGTCGGGCTTGTCCCCCTGGGTGCGAAATACAAGGATCCCGGCTGCCTGCGCCATCGCCTCGAGGATCAGCACCCCCGGCATGATGGGACGCCCCGGGAAGTGTCCCTGGAAGAAAGGCTCGTTTACCGTGACGTTCTTGAGCGCGAGGATGCGCTTGCCCAGTTCGATTGACCGGATCCGGTCGATCAGGAGGAAGGGAAACCTGTGCGGCAGGTGTTCCAGCACTTCCCCAATGTCCATTGCATCAGCCATCACCACTCTCCTTGTCTGACAGGCGCTTTTCCAACGCCTTGATTCGATCGGCAAGTTCCGCGAGATGCCTCACATGGGCGGTGTTCCTCGCCCACGCGGCGTTTTCGTCAAATGGGTACATGCCGGTATAGGTTCCCGCCTTGTGCAGCGTGCGCGAAATCACCGTCGCAGCGGAAATATGCGTGTTATCCGGGATGGACAGATGCCCGAGGATGACTGCAGCCGCCCCGATGGTGCAATTGCGACCAATGCGCGCGCTGCCTGCAACGGCAACGCATCCCGCCATTGCCGTGTTCGCGCCGACATGGCAGTTGTGGCCGATCTGGATCTGGTTGTCCAGCTTCACGCCGTCTTCGATCACAGTGTCGTCGATCGCGCCACGGTCGATGGTCGTGTTGGCCCCGATTTCCACGTCATCCCCGATGATGACCCGGCCAACCTGCGGGATCTTGACCCAGCGCCCGTTTTCAGCGGCGAGGCCGAAGCCGTCGGCACCGATGACCGCCCCTGAATGCACGATTGCCCTGGCACCAATCCTGCACCCGGCCTGGACAACGACGGAAGCGTGCAGGACGCAAGCATCGCCAATCGTGGCACCTTCGCCCACATGGGTTCCAGCACCAATGATGGACTTATCGCCTATCGAAGCTCCTGCACCGATGACCACACAGGGCCCGATTTCGGCTGTGCGTGCGATGGAGGCATCGGGCGCCACAACTGCGCTAGGGTGCACGCCAGGTGCGGCAACCCTGTCCGGGTTGAGCAGCCTTGAGAGATGCGCAAAGTAAGCGTACGGGTTGTCGGTGACGATGCACGGCAGCGCCGTGAGCTCCTCCGCCGCCGCCGACAGGACCACTGCCGCTGCCTTCGTCTGCGCGAGTTTCGCCTTGAACCGTGGGTTGGAGTAGAAAGCGATCGCGTCGGGCCCTGCGTTCTCCAGGGAGCTCACTCGAGCGACCATCACATTGGAATTTCCGGATACGCGGCCGCCCAGCCTGCTCACGATATCCGCAAGCGAAATGGAACCTGCGGGCCTGCCGGGATCCAAGCGCATGTCGTCGCGCCGCGATCAGCGCGCGGGAGGCTTGCCTTCGAGCGTCTTGATCACCTTGTCGGTGATGTCGATGCGCGGGTTCGCGAAGACCGCATCCTGGAAGATGATGTCGTACTTCTCCGCCTCGGCAATCTGGCGGATCACGCGGTTTGCCTGCTCCACCACCTGCGCCAGTTCTTCGTTGCGCCGGGAATTCAGGTCTTCGCGGAATTCCCGTTGCTTGCGCTGGAACTCGCGGTTGATATCCGCAAACTCCCTTTCCTTGTTGCGGCGCTGGGTTTCCGGCAAGGTAACGCTGTTCTTCTCAAGCTCGTCCTGCATCTTCTTGAGCTGGTCCGCCATCTTGGACAGTTCCTGGTCGCGCTTGGCGAATTCGGCTTCAATCTTTTTCTGGGCCCGCTGCGCCGGCACAGCATCACGCAAAATGCGCTCGGTGTTGACGAAACCGATGCGCCCTTCAGCCTGAGCCAGGGCCGATCCAGCGAAAATGCCACCTGCAGCGCCCAGCAGGGCAAGGGAAAAAAAGAGGGAAGAACGCAACATATTCAATATGATCCGTCAGAATCCGGTGCCAAAGGTGAATTGTAACCTCTGGACACGGTCCGTGGCGGCGTTGTTCAGCGGCTGGGCAACGGACAGCTTGAGCGGGCCGAACGGGGAGTTCCAGGCCAGCGCAATTCCCGTGGAATACCTGAGGTCGCCCATGGCGATCTTCTGGTCGGAACCGAAGACCTGGCCGCCATCCAGGAACACTGCCAACCGCAGCGACTTGTCCTGCGCCGCCCCGGGCACCGGGAACAGGAGTTCGGCCTGCCCGGTGACGGTCCGGTTTCCACCCAGCACGTTGCCCAAGGCGTCCTGCGGGCCAAGGGCAGAATAGTTGTAGCCACGCACAGAACCCGGACCGCCGGCGTAGTAACTCTTGAAGAAAGGTAGCGGACGGCTGCCAAGGCCGTTGGCGTAGCCCACGTTCCCGTTCAGGAACAACGTGAAGGTGCGGCTGAGGGAGCGAAAATACTGGTGCTGGTAACCGGCCTTGTAATACTCCAGGTTCCCGACGCCGACCTCACCCGTCAGCCGCTGGAAACTCCCGGAGCGCGGCATGATGAGGCTGTCGCGCGAGTCGCGCGCCCAGCCGGCCGTGCCGGCCATGTAGGTGTAGACGTTGCCGAACTGGTTCACGAAGGTGATGTAGTTGGCCGGACTGGTCGAGAAGGTGTCGAGGCGCACATGCTCGGTGTTAAGGCCGAAACTGATCGAGTCACGCTCCGCAAGCGGGTACCCCCATCGAACGCCGCCGCCGACCGTCTTGGTCTTGTACGGTCCGATGGAGAGCGCTGAAGCATCCACATCCCGCTTGTAGAGGTCAAAGCCGCGGCTCACGCCGTCAACCGTGTAATAGGGGTCGGTATACGAAACGGAATATGTGCGGTTGATCTTGCCGCTCGATATCTGCGTGGTCAGGAATTTTCCGCTGCCAAAAACGTTGGCCTGGGAGATCGATCCTGAGACGATCACCTTTTCCACAGTGGAGAAGCCAGCACCGACCAGTAGCGCCCCGGTCGGCTTTTCCTCGACAGTGAAATTCACGTCCACTTGGTCGGCCAACCCTGCCACCGGGGCCGTCTCCACGTTCACGTCCTTGAAGTAGGTCGTGCGGTCAATGCGCTGCCTGGAAAGCTGGATCTTGGAGGCGTCGTAGTAGCCACCCTCAAGCTGCCGCATCTCCCGCCGGACGACTTCGTCGCGGGTTTTGGTGTTTCCCGCAATGTTGATGCGGCGTACGTAGACCCGCCGGCCGGGGTCCAGGAAGATGGTGAAGGAAACTTGGCGCTTGTCCTTGTCGACCTGGGGAACGGCATTGGCGTTGGCAAAGGCATAGCCTTCGTTCCCCAGCCTGTCTGAAATCGCCTTGGTCGACTGCGTAAGCTTGTCGCGGGCGAATACATCCCCCGTCTTCAGCTGGATGAGCTTCGCCAGCTCTTCCTCGGGAAGCATGAGCTGGCCGGCCAGCTTGACCTCGGAGACGGTGTACTTCTCCCCTTCGGTCACGTTTACCGTGATGTAGATGTCCTTTTTGTCCGGGGTGATGGACACCTGGGTCGAGTCAACGTTGAAATCCAGGAAACCCCGGTTCTGGTAGAAGGAGCGCAGCGACTCCAGGTCACCGGCGAGCTTCTGGCGGGAATACTGGTCATGCTTTGTGTACCAGGTGATCCATCCCGGCGTACGGAGCACGAACTCGTCCAGCAGGTCCTTGTCGCTGAACGCCGAGGCACCGACGATGTTGATGCCCTTGATCTTGGAGACATCGCCTTCCTTGACGGTGAAGTTGATCCCTACCCGATTACGCTCGAGCGGCGTGACGGTCGTCTGCACGTCCACGCCGTACAGGCCGCGCGCAAGGTACTGGCGCTTGAGCTCCTGCTCGGCTTGATCCAGCAGCGCGCGATCGAAAATACGCGACTCGGCAAGGCCGAGTTCACGGAAGCTGCGGCGCAACCCATCGGTTTCGAATTCCTTGATACCGGAGAAATCGATCTGGGCAATGGCGGGACGCTCCTCCGCCAGCACCACAAGCACCCCGTTTTCGACCTCCAGCCGCACATCGCGGAAGAACCCGGTGGCGAACAGCGCGCGGATCGCCCGCTGCGCCTTTTCCTCGGTCATGGTTTCGCCGACCTTGATCGGCAGGTAGCTGAAGACTGTCCCGGGCTCGGTACGCTGCAGCCCCTCCACCCTGATGTCCTTGACCGTGAATGGGTCGAAGGCGAACGCCTTGCAGCACAGGAAGAGGCCAAGGAGGCCTGCAGCAAAGGCAAAAGCGAAGGGCTGGCGATTCATTCAGATGGAAAATAAACGATTGAGGTCGTTGTAAAAGGCAAAGGCCATCATAACAAGCAGAAGCGTGAGACCGACGCGCTGACCAAGCTCCATGATGCGCTCGGAAACCGGGCTACCCTTCAGTATCTCCAGGCAATAGTACATCAAGTGTCCGCCATCCAGCATCGGGATCGGGAGCAGGTTCAGCACCCCGAGGCTGATACTGATCAGCGATAGGAAGGTGACATAGGACAACCACCCCAGTTGGGCCGATTGGCCCGCATAGTCGGCGATCGTGACTGGCCCCGACAAGTGCTTCAAGGACACTTCCCCGATGAGCATCTTGCCCAGCATCTTCAGGCTGAACACGGAGATGTCCCAGGTCTTCTCGATGCTGCGGCCTACGCTTTCGAAGAGGCCGTAACTGACGCGCACGAATACCTGGTCGGCATGCTCAGCCGGCACGTCAGGTGCCACGCCTATCCTGCCGATGCGTTCGTTATTCACCGAGGCCGCCTCCGGAACCACGCTCACAGTGAACCTCCGGCCCGCGCGGTCGATGCCAAGGACGGCCTCGCGGCCGGGCCGGGCGCGAATGTACTGGACAAGCGACTCCCAGGACGCGATCGCCTCCCCGTCCGCCGACTCAATCCGGTCCCCCGGCGCGAGTCCTGCGGTCTCGGCCACGCTCCCGGGCAGCACTTTGCCGAGGACTGGCGGCAATTTTGGCCGAAACAACCGGAACCCCAGGCGCTCAAGCAGGTCACTTTCGACCTCGTCGCCACCCAGTCCACCCAGATCCACTTTGCGGACTGCGATCTGCTGCCTGGCGTCGAGCACTTCGACTGCAAGGGCCTGTTTCTGCAGTGCCCCCTTGAGCATTCGCCAGCGGAACTCCTGCCAAGTGGGGATTGCATGACCGTCAATGCTGCGCACGGTATCACCGGCATGGAATCCCGCCGCTTTCGCGATACTCCCGGCGCCAGGTTCCGCAATCACCGGGCGTGCCTCCGGCAATCCGTACATGAACAAGCCGGAATAGACGGCAATGGCAAACAGGAAGTTGAACAGCGGCCCGGCTACCACGATCGCAATGCGCTTCCATACGGTCTGGCGGTTGAAGGCGCGTCCCGCCTCGGCCGCATCTACCGGCCCCTCCCGCTCGTCCAGCATCTTTACGTAGCCCCCGAATGGAATCGCGGAGAGCACCCATTCCGTCCTGTCCGCGCCACGGCGGACGAGGAGCAGCGGCTTGCCAAACCCGACCGAAAAACGCAGCACCTTGACGCCACACGCGCGGGCAACGATGTAGTGTCCGTATTCGTGGACAACGATCAGGATCCCGAGCGCGACCACGAACGCGCCAATAGTCTGTAGCAGCATCATGCCGCTCGTCCTTCGCGCGCAAGCACCATCCCAGACGCAAAGTCCCGCGCCTTTCGATCTGCCTCCAGCACGGCTTCGAGTGAATCAGCCTCGGAAGCGCTGACCCTGCAGAGGGCTTCTTCAATCACCTTGGCGATCGAGGTAAAACCCAGGCGCCCATTGAGGAAGGCCTCTACTGCGATTTCGTTTGCAGCATTCAGGATGGCGGAGGCCGTGCCGCCGGCGTGCAGGGCCGAATAGGCCAGCTTGAGGCACGGGAATCGCCCCATGTCCGGCGGTTCAAAGGTGAGTTGGCCGATCGCCGCCAGGTCCAGCTGCTTTACCCCTGAAGCCATGCGGCGCGGATAGGCAAGCGCGTGGGCGATCGGCACCCGCATGTCCGGATTTGAAAGCTGTGCGAGTACCGACCCGTCCACGTAATCCACGAGGGAGTGGATGATGCTCTGCGGATGGATCACCACTTCGATGCGCTCCGGCTCGACATCGAACAGCCAACGCGCCTCGATGACTTCCAGCCCCTTGTTCATCATGGTCGCCGAATCCACCGAGATCTTTCGCCCCATTGACCAGTTCGGGTGGGCGCATGCCTCGTCTGGCGTGACCGTTTCCAGTCGTTCAGGGCTGGCCGTGCGGAAAGGCCCTCCGGAGGCGGTGAGAAGGATCCGCCGGACTTCCGCCATCGAAACCCGCCCCTGCCCATCTGACGGCAGGCACTGGAACACCGCGTTGTGCTCACTGTCGATCGGCAGCAGCACGGCCGAGGCAGTACGCACTTCCCGCATGAACAAGGGGCCTGCCATGACAAGCGCCTCCTTGTTTGCCAGCAGCACCTGTTTTCCGAGGCTGGCCGCCCGGATCGTCGGGGCGAGTCCGGCCGCCCCGACGATGGCCGCCATGACCGTGTCACAGCCTTCGACAGCCTGAAGGAGGCCCGCCTCGCCAAAGAGAAGTTCGGTCCGGCAGCCAGCCTCACGCAGGCGACGGCGCAACTCCGGATCCTCCCGGGTTCCTGAAAGGACGGCAATGCTGGGCTCATGCAACTGGCAGAGTCGCAGCAATTCGTCGGATGACTTGTGGGCAGTCAGTGCGTGAAGGCTGTATTCGCCGGGGTGCTGACCAACCACGTCGAGCGTACTGCGACCCACCGAGCCGGTGGCACCCAGTATCGTCAGCGACCGGCGGCGAGCCTTGAGCCCGGTCATCACCATGAAATCTTCATTCCGACTGTGCCGATCAAGAGTGCAACGGGGAGCGTCGAAGTAATGCTGTCGATGCGGTCGAGCACGCCACCATGGCCTGGGAGAAGTGTGCCGCTGTCCTTCACCTTTGCCTGCCGTTTTATCAGTGACTCAAACAGGTCGCCTACCACGCTGACCGCGCACAGAAGCAGTGCGATCCCAAGGTAGGCGGGCCAGGAAGCCCCCCGCACCGCAGCCCCCAGGGAAGGGGAAGCTTCAGCGCAAATCATAGCGTAGATCATGGTACCTGCAACCGCACCGGCTACGCCCTCCCAGGTCTTGCCCGGACTGATCGCGGGTGCCAGTTTATGCTTGCCGAATGCGCGGCCCGCAAAGTAAGCAGCACTGTCCGCAATCCAGATAAATGCCAGCAGCATCAGCAAGGCCGCGGGACCTACGAAATGCAGGCTGACCATGGACAGCCCTGCCGGCACGACGACAATTGTCCCCACCACCAGTGCGAGCGGTTTCGAGCGCAACTGGGCTCCACTGAGCAACCACGCTGGCACGGCCAGGATCCAAAAAAGTGACGCGAGCGCAAAGACGAACACCAGACCCGGATGCGCGGGGTCTATGACCTGCCACCCCCAAACAACGGTGGCGAAGACAGCCGCACAGGCAAAGGCGTATGCATAGCCCACTCGATTGCTGGTTTTGGCGAGAGCAGCCCACTCGTAGGCGCCGGTTGCGACAACCGCCCCGACCGGAACGGCAAACCATCCGGTAGGAAGCAGAAACAAGGCGAGGAGGAACGCCAGCAGTAGCACCACAGCGGTGACGACTCGCTCCTTAAGCATTCACACTCGTGCGCCGTCGTGGGTCAGGGTCGGGGGCGACTGCCCGCCCCCCCCCGGTCTCTAGCTGTTCGCTTGTGCGGCCGAACCGGCGCTCCCGTCCGCGATACCAGGCAATCGCCTCGTCGAGCAACGCCGCATCAAAGTCCGGCCACAAGGCATCGGTAAAGTACAGCTCCGCGTAAGCCAGCTGCCAGAGCAGGAAATTGCTTATGCGGCGCTCCCCTCCGGTGCGGATGAACAAATCCGGCTCCGGCGCAAAGTTCATCGAAAGGTAGGGAGCAAGATCGGTCTCCGCGATCGGCTGACCCGCGATCTCCGGCCTTTCCTTGACCATCCGGCTTAGAGCCTGCAACACATCCCAGCGTCCCCCATAGTTGGCAGCGATTGTCAGGGTGAGCTTGGTATTGGCCGCCGTCATCGCCTCGGCCTCAACGATCAGCGACTGGATTCTGGCGTCAAAGCGGTTCAGGTCCCCGATGACCCGCAACCGGATGCCGTTGCGATGCATCTTCGCCACTTCCTTCGTGAGCGCCCCGGTGAACAGCTCCATGAGCAGCGCGACCTCCTCGGCAGGACGCCTCCAGTTCTCAGAACTGAACGCAAACAGGGTCAGGTACTCGATGCCGCGGTCCACGCAGCACTTGATCGTTGTCCGGACTGCCGCCACTCCGCGCTGGTGCCCTGCGAACCGGGGCAGGTGACGCTGCTTCGCCCAGCGTCCATTGCCATCCATGATGATCGCAACATGGCGCGGGATATCTGGCGCATCCGGAACAGCCAGGGTCGAACTCTTTTGCATTGAGGCTGCCTGGCGCTCAGACCGCGAGCAGCTCGGCTTCCTTTTGCTGGAGCATCATGTCGATTTCGGCCACGTGCCTGTCGGTCAGTTTCTGGACATCGTCCTGGGCTCGACGCTCATCGTCCTCGGAGATCTCCTTGTCCTTAAGGGCCTCCTTGAGGTGGTGATTCGCATCCCGCCTGAGATTGCGAACGGCGACCCTCGTATTTTCCGCTTCGCCACGCACTACCTTGACCAGTTCCTTGCGCCTCTCAGTGGTCAGCGCAGGCATAGGGACCCGGATCGTGTCGCCCATCGTGGCCGGATTCAATCCAAGGTCTGAATCACGGATTGCCTTCTCGATAGCCCCGACCATCTTCTTCTCCCACGGCGTGATCCCGATCGTGCGTGCATCCAGCAACGAGACGCTGGCAACGCCGGTGAGCGGCGTTTCTGTCCCGTAGTAGTCCACGGTCACATGGTCGAGCAGACCGGTATGTGCCCGCCCGGTCCGCACCTTCCCAAGGTCATTCTTGAGCGCCTCGAGACTCTTCTTCATCTTGGTCTCGGTGTTCTTTTTCAACTCAGCGATCATTGGATCCCCTTTATCGCGTCATTCTCAAATATGTACCAGCGTGCCTTCGTCTTCGCCCGCCACCACGCGCTGCAACGCACCGCGCTTGAAGATGCTGAACACGTTGATGGGCAGCTTCTGGTCCCTGCACAGCGTGAGCGCCGTGGCATCCATGACCTTCAGGTTCTGCTGGATGGCGTCGTCGAAGCTGATCCGGTCATACTTTCTCGCCGCCGGATCCTTGCGCGGATCCGCTGTGTAGACACCATCCACCTTGGTCGCCTTCAGGACGATTTCCGCTCCCATTTCGCTTCCGCGCAGGGCCGCCGCGGTGTCGGTCGTGAAGAACGGGTTGCCCGTGCCGGCCGCGAAGATGACGATCTTACCTTCCTCGAGGTAGCGGATCGCCTTGCCGCGAATGTAGGGCTCAACGACCTGCTCGATATTCAACGCAGACTGCACGCGGCTGGCAATCCCCGCGTGGCGCATGGCGTCCTGCAACGCCAGTGCGTTCATTACAGTGGCGAGCATCCCCATGTAATCGGCCGTCGCGCGATCCATCCCTGCGGCGCCGGGTGCAACGCCACGGAAGATATTGCCTCCGCCGATGACGGCGCCGATCTCCACGCCCATCCGCACCACCGTCGCAATTTCCGCGACGATGGCCTCGATGGTCTGCCGGTTGATGCCATACGCATCGTCGCCCATGAGCGCTTCGCCCGAGAGCTTCAGCATGATGCGTTTGTATTTTGGCGTCACAGCAGCGTCCCGCATCTCTCAACGTGCCATGCTGGCCACTTCGGCCGCAAAGTCCGCGCTCTTCTTCTCGATACCTTCGCCGACCACGAAGAAAGCGTACCCATGCAGCGTTGCCTTGCGGCCCGCGAGCATCTTCTCCACCGTCTGCTTGTCGTCCTTCACGAAGGGTTGGCCAAGCAGGGAGATCTCGGCCAGGTACTTGTTGATACCTCCCTCGATCATCTTGGCAATGATTTCCGCGGGCTTGCCGGACTCCGCTGCGCGCGCCTTGAGGATTTCACGCTCCTTTTCGGTGGCATCGGCGGGAACGTCATCCTTTTTCATGTAGCGGGGCTTGGAGAATGCAATGTGCATTGCGACGTCCTTGCCGGCATCCACAGGCCCCTCGAAGTCGACGAGCACGCCGATTTTCGCACCGTGCAGGTACTGGGTGAGCCCGCCCTTGGCTGCAATGCGCTGAAAGCGGCGCACGGAGATGTTCTCGCCGATCTTCTGCACAAGCGCCTGCCGACGCGCCTCGACAGTCGTCCCATCCATGGAGAGTTCCGACAACGCTGCCGGATCGGCTGGGATGTGCGATGCAACCAGTTCCGCGAGACCGTTCGCGAAAGTCAGAAAATCGTCGTTCCTCGCGACAAAGTCCGTTTCGCAGTTGACCTCGACCAACGCGCCGAGTTTCCCGTCGGCGGAGATATAGACGCCGATCACACCCTCTGCGGCAACCCTGCCGGCCGCCTTGCTGGCCTTGGCACCGCTGCGAATGCGCAGGAACTCTTCCGCCTTGCCGATATTGCCGTCGGACTCCTGCAGCGCCTTTTTGCATTCCATCATTCCCAAGCCGGTCATTTCGCGCAGTTCCTTGACCAGCGCCGCCGTCACTTCTGCCATTGCCTTGCTCCCGCCAATTTTCTACTCGGATTCAAAAAAAGGGGCCGCCGGCCCCTTTTTCACGTTCGTTCGCCGTGAAGCCTCAGGCACCGGCTTCGTCGTTCACTTCCACGAACTCGTCACGCGTTTCTGCAATGACACGCTCGATCGACTGGGTGCGACCTTCCAGCACCGCGTCGGCAACGCCGCGCGCGTACAACCGGATTGCACGGCTGGAATCGTCGTTGCCGGGAATCACGTAATCGACGCCTTCCGGCGAGTGGTTCGTGTCCACCACGGCAACGACCGGGATCCCAAGCTTGTTCGCTTCCGTGATGGCACCCTTGTGGTAGCCCACGTCGATGATGAACAGGGCGTCCGGGAGGCTGGCCAGGTCCTTGATGCCGCCCAGGCTGCGCTGGAGTTTTTCCATCTCACGCTGCATGCCAAGGGCCTCTTTCTTCGCGATCCGCTCAAAGGAACCGTCCTGGGACATCTGCTCCATGTCCTTAAGTCGCTTGATCGACAGCTTGACGGTCTTGAAGTTGGTCAGCATGCCGCCGAGCCAGCGATGGTCAACGAAAGGCGAAGTACAGCGCTGCGCCTCTTCGTGCACGATCTCGCGCGCCTGGCGCTTGGTCCCGACGAACATGAGGTTTCCCTTGTTCGCGGAAAGCTGCTTGATGAACTTGAGCGCCCCTTGGTACATGACCAGGGTCTTCTCGAGGTTGATGATGTGGATCTTGTTGCGATGGCCGAAGATGTACTGCTCCATCTTCGGGTTCCAGTAGCGGGTCTGGTGCCCGAAATGGACGCCCGCCTCAAGCATTTCATGCATGGTCACTGACATGGATACTTCCTAGTTTAGGGTTGATCACTGCCGCCTGTGCGCTGCGCAACCCGACCGCGCTACTGCGGCGGCGGGGCACCCTAATACGACAGGCGGGAAATTTGGCGCCATGCATTCGAACCCGTCGAAACGCTCTTCTGCCCGACCGATCCGGCAACATGAAGTAGCCAGCCCAAAATTCTAGCATAATCAGTGCTCAAGACTCAATGCGCATTGCCTCCGGCGCGTGATTCCCGTATCCTCGCGCCCTTTCCGGATAGTAGCTGGCGAGACCAAGCCCATGGCCGTAACGTTCAAGACCCCAGAAGAAGTGGAAAATATGCGGGTCGCGGGGCGCCTTGCCTCCGAAGTCCTTGATTACATTACCCCGTTTGTAAAACCAGGGGTGACCACTGGGCGCCTGAATGACCTCTGCCACACCTTCATGGTGAATGAGCAAGGCACCATCCCCGCGCCCTTGAACTATTGCCCGCCTGGCTACAAGCCGTTTCCGAAATCGATCTGCACCTCGGTCAACCACCAGGTCTGTCATGGGATCCCCGGGGACCGCGTATTGAAAGTCACGGACGTGGTGAACATCGACGTGACGGTGATCAAGGACGGGTTCCACGGCGACTCGAGCAGGATGTATTACGTCGGCGAACCCAGCATCCAGGCTCGCCGCCTGTGCGAGGTGACCTACGAGTGCATGTGGATAGGCATCGCCAACGTTCGTCCGGGTGCCCGCCTGGGTGACGTGGGCGCCGCGATCCAATCCCACGCCGAGAAGCATGGCTACTCCGTCGTCCGGGAGTTCTGCGGGCACGGGATCGGCAGGAAATTCCACGAAGATCCACAGATCCTCCATTACGGGAAGCCCGGCACAGGAATGCAGCTGGAGGCAGGCATGACCTTTACGGTTGAGCCGATGATCAATGCAGGCAAGCCGGCAATCCGGGAACTTGCCGACGGCTGGACCATCGTGACCAAGGACCACAGCCTGTCGGCCCAATGGGAGCACACCATCCTCGTAACGGACTCGGGATACGAGGTCCTGACCGTTTCGGCCGACACCCCACCGCCCCCGCCAGCCATCGCCTGAGCTGTGCCAGCCGCGCGCAAGTCGACAGCCGTGGCGGCGGATAAGGTTCGCTCAGCCCTGCAAACCGGGCGCAAGGACCTGCGCGCCGAGTTCCTGGCGAAGCCACGACCCTACCGGCTCCTGCACGGGCACGCGCGGCTTATCGACCGAACGCTGACAGCGCTCTGGAAAAACGCAGGCATGCCGGCAGAAGCCGCGCTGGTGGCCGTCGGCGGTTACGGGCGCGGAGAACTGTTCCCGTACTCGGACATCGACATCCTGCTGCTGCTGGGATGCGAACCCGACGCAAGCACGCGCGACAAGCTCGAAACGCTCATCGGGTTGTTCTGGGACGTGGGGCTTGAAGTCGGACACAGCGTTCGCACCATCGAGGCGTGCGTCGAGGCGTCCCGTAACGACATCACGGTTCAGACGACGCTGCTGGAAGCGCGCCGTATCTGCGGAAACCGCTCACTGTATGAACGGCTTGGCGCCACGATGCAGGCCGCACTGGACACACCGGCCTTCTTCGAGGCGAAGCGACTCGAGCAGGAGCATCGCCATGCCCGGCACCAGGACACGCCTTACGCGCTTGAACCCAACCTCAAGGAGGCGCCCGGCGGCCTGCGCGACCTGCAGACAATCCAGTGGATCGCCGGAGCAAGCGGCATCGGGCGGCGCTGGCGGGACCTCGAATCGCACGCTCTCATTACTCGCTCCGAAGAGCTCGAGCTCGCCCGGAACGAACTCCTCCTGAAGACGCTGCGGATACGGCTCCATTACCTCGCCGGGCGCCGGGAAGACAGGATCGTATTCGATTACCAAACGGCGCTTGCCGGGCAGATGAACTGCACCGCCACAGGGACTCGCCGGGCGAGCGAAGCCCTGATGCAGCGCTACTTCAGGGCCGCCAAGGCGGTCACCCAGCTCAATACCATCCTTTTGCAGAACCTCGGCGCCCGGCTGAGGCCGAAGCCGGCCTTGAAGCCCCGCGAACTCAGCGAGCGGTTCCAGGCGCACGGCGAACTCCTCGAAGCCCGCAGGGAGGACGTCTTCGAGACCGAACCCGCTGCGATCCTTGAGAGCTTCCTCCTGATGCAGCAGCACCAGGAGCTTCGCGGGATGACCGCGCCCACGCTGCGCGCCCTCTGGCGAGCGCGCTACAGAATTGATGCGGCCTACAGGCGCAACCCGCTGCACAAGCTCTTGTTCCTGCAGATCCTCCAGCAGCCGAGGGGGATCGTGCACGAGTTCAGGCGGATGAACCAGTACGGCATCCTTGGCCGCTACCTCCCGGAGTTCGGTCGCATCGTGGGTCAGATGCAGCATGACCTTTTCCACGTCTACACGGTCGACCAGCACATCCTGATGGTCCTGCGAAACCTCAGGCGGTTCACCATGCCCGAGCTGGCCCATGAGTACCCTCTCGCCAGCCAGCTGATGAGCGGGTTCGAGCGCCAGTGGCTGCTCTACGTCGCCGCGCTGTACCACGACATCGCGAAAGGGCGCGGCGGCGACCACTCGGTGCTCGGCGCCGCGGATGTCCGGCGATTTGGTCGCAGCCACGGGCTTGCGCCTGAGGACGTGGAACTCGCGGTGTTCCTCGTCGAGCACCACCTTACGATGTCGGCAGTAGCCCAGAAGCAGGACATCTCCGATCCAGACGTCGTGAAAGCCTTTGCCGCCACCGCCGGTACCGAGCGTCGCCTGGTCGCGCTCTACCTGTTTACCGTCGCCGACGTCCGCGGCACGAGCCCGAAAGTATGGAACGCATGGAAAGCCAAGCTTCTCGAGGATCTGTTCCGCTCGGCCCGAAGGCTGATCGCAGGAGGCGTGCTCGAGCTCGATTCAGCGGTGGCGGACACCCAGGCCGAGGCCCTGCGGCTTCTGCGCCTCTACGCGCTGTCGGACACCGTCAAGGACAAGCTTTGGGCGCAGTTGGATACCGGCTACTTCCTTCGCCACGACGCACAGGAAGTCGCATGGCAGACCCGCAACCTCCATTACCGGGTTGATTCGGGCAAGCCGGTGGTCCGCGCCCGGTTGTCCAGCTTCGGCGAGGGCCTGCAGGTAATGATCTACAGCCCCGACCGCAAGGAGCTCTTTGCCAGGATCTGCGGCTATTTCGAACGCGCCAACTTCAACATCGTCGAAGCCAAGATCCACACCACGCGGCATGGATACGCGCTCGATACGTTCCTGATCATGGGCCGCGGCAAGGCCGCCCACTATCGCGACATGATCAGCCTGATCGAATCCGAGCTCGCCCTGGAACTCGGCTCCGACACGCCGCTGGCGCCTCCGGCGCGAGGCCGCATCTCACGCCGCGTCAGGCATTTCCCCGTCACGCCTGCGGTCGATTTTCGCCCGGACGAACGAGGCACCCTGTACGTGCTGTCGCTGGTGGCCAGCGATCGCCCCGGACTCCTTTACGGGATCGCCCGCGTGCTCGCGCGCTACAACGTCAACCTGCGCAGCGCAAAAATCAACACCTTGGGCGATCGCGCCGAGGACGTATTCCTGGTGACAGGCGAGTCCCTGTCCAACCAGCGGGTGGTGCTGATGCTCGAGCAGGACCTGCTCGAAGAATTGCACGTCTGACCCCGGGCAGTCAGTCGTCGGCAAGGTCCTCGCCGGGGAACAGCGCCTCGATGAAACCGAAGCGGGTGAAGTCCTTCACGCGCATGGGGTAGAGGATTCCATCCAGGTGGTCGCATTCGTGCTGGACAACCCGCGCATGGAATCCCTCGGCCTCCCTTTCGATGCGCGCACCGTGAGCGTCGAACCCGCTGTACCTGAGGCGCGAATAGCGCGGCACGACGCCGCGCAAGCCAGGTACCGAGAGGCATCCCTCCCAGCCTTCCTCCATGTCCTGTGAGAGCGGCTCGATCACTGGATTGATCAGGACAGTGTAGGGAACATCCTCCGCATCCGGATACCGGGGATTGCCTTTCACGCCGAATACGACCACGCGGAGGCTGACCCCGATCTGCGGCGCAGCCAAGCCGGCACCGCTGAGATTCTCCATCGTGTCGTGCATGTCCAAAAGGAGGCTCTTGAGCTCCTTGGTATCGAACTTCTCCACCGGCCTTGCCATGGCGAGCAGCCGCTCGTCCCCCATCTTCAGGACTTCGCGAATCATGGCGCCACCACCAGTTTTTCGATGATCCTTCGCACTTTGCCCATGGCCTCTCCGAGCACTGCCTCGATCTTGCTCATCGACACGCCGTGAGCGCTGTCGCCGCGGCCGGCAGCGTAATTCGCCACGACGGCGATCGTTGCGTAGTCCAGGCCGAGTTCACGCGCCAGCGCCGCCTCCGGCATTGCCGTCATACCGACCAGGTCCGCACCGTCCTTGTCCAACCGGTTGATCTCGGCGGCCGTCTCCAGCCGCGGCCCCTGGGTGACCGCGTAGACCCCACCGGCATGCACGGGCTCGCCTGCGCTCGTGGCTGCCGCAAGAATCCGGGCACGCAGCGTCGCGGAATAGGGTTCCGTAAAATCGATGTGAGTAACGCTTGCGCCTGGTCCCTCGAAAAATGTCGATCGCCGTCCCCAGGTGTAGTCAATGATCTGGTCCGGCAGAAGGAGCGCACCCGGGCAGTGCTCCGGCCTGATGGAGCCCACTGAGGCGACAGAAACCACCACTGAAACCTTCTGCTCCTTGAGTGCCCAGAGATTGGCGCAGTAATTCACTTCATGAGGCGCAATCGTGTGCCCATGCCCGTGCCTCGCAAGGAACACGACCGGGTGCCCTCCAATGTGCCCGAATGTCAGCGGGCCCGACGGCTCTCCATAGGGCGTCCGTACCACCTGGCGATGGGAGACTTCGAGATTCGCCAGTCCCGACAATCCACTGCCACCGATGATTGCAAGCATGATCAGTCTTCCTTGAGTGCGTAGACTTCCGGCAGGTTGCGCCAGTACCCGCGGGCATCCATCCCGCAGCCGAATACAAACCGGTCCGGGAGTGTGAGCCCGACGAAATCCGCCACGATCGGCTTGGGCGATGCCAGCTTCTTTTCAGTGAGAACCGCGCACATGAATTTATCGGCTCCCATGTCGATCACGCGATCGCGAATTGCAGCCATCGTCTTTCCGCCGTCGAGAATGTCGTCAAGTACCAGCACGGTGCGGCCTCGCACGGATGCCGGCGGATGGACCCGCCACTCGATCGACGCGCCGCTGATGTTGGAGCCGTAGCGGGTCGCATGGACGTAGTCGAGGTCGAGTGGAAACCGCAAGAGCGGCAGTATCTGTCCGGCAAAGAACACGCCGCCACCCATGGCGGTGAGGAGCAAAGGATACGCATCCCCCAGACTGGCGGTAACATCCGCCGCGACCTTGCGAATCGCCCCCTGCACCTCTTCGGCCCCGAAAATCAGTTCCGCGTTGCTCAGGAGCTTTCGTGCGTGTTCGATGTCACGCATGCTTTTCCCGCGCCACCAGGTATTCGGCGAATTGCGGCCCCACTTCAGCGTGCCCCAGGGCCAGTTCGACGGTCGCCTTCAAATAACCGAGTTTCGATCCGCAGTCGTAGCGCCTTCCAGCGAAGCGATACGCGAGGACGCGCTCTTCGGCGAGGAGTGCGGAAATGCCATCGGTAAGTTGTATTTCGCCGCCACGCCCAGGCTTGCCTTCGGCAAGGTGCGAAAAAATGCGCGGCGTCAGGACATATCGGCCCACCACTGCCAGCGTTGACGGGGCCTCCTGCGGCGCAGGCTTCTCGACGATCGCCCGGATCCGTGAAAACGAGCTCGCAGAGTCCTCAGTGCTTACGATTCCGTAGCTGGCAGTCTGCTCCCGGGGGACATCCTCGACGCCCAACACGGAGCATTGTTCGCGGTGGAACAGGTCTGCCATCTGCGCCATGACAGGCTGGTCGGCATCGATCAGGTCGTCGGCAAGAATGACGGCAAATGGCTCGTCGCCCACCACCGGCCGTGCGCACAGGACCGCGTGCCCGAGGCCCAGCGGCTCAGCCTGCCGAATATAGATACAGCTGCAGCCACGCGGCAATACCCGCTGCACCAGATCCAGCAGCTCCTGCTTGCCTTTCGCGGCAAGCTCATTTTCCATTTCGTAGGCCTTGTCGAAATGATCCTCGATCGCCCGCTTGTTGCGGCCAGTGACGAAGACCATTTCCGTGATACCGGCCGCCGCCGCTTCCTCGACCGCGTACTGTATGAGCGGCTTGTCCACGATCGGCATCATTTCCTTCGGGCTGGCCTTGGTGGCAGGCAGGAAACGGCTGCCCAGGCCCGCCACCGGAAACACCGCCTTCCTCAACATGCGCCTCGAGGTCATCCGAGTCCTTCGATAAGTTTGATGAATTCGTTCTCGTCCAGGATCGCCACCCCCAGCTCCTGGGCCTTCGCCAGCTTGCTCCCGGCATCCGCACCGGCCACCACGTAGTCCGTCTTTTTCGATACGGACCCGGCGACTTTGTGCCCTTTCGCTTCAATCATGGCACGGGCATCGTCGCGCGTCATTGTCGGAAGCATACCGGTGAGGACGAAGGTCTTCGCCTTTTCAATTGCGGTCGCTGGACGCCCCTCACCTTCTTCCCATGCGACCCCGGTCGCGCGCAGGCCTTCGATCACATGCCGGTTGTGCGGTTCGTCGAAAAACTGGCGAATGGATTTCGCAACGATCGGACCCACGTCAGGCACCGACTCGAGTGCCTCTATATCGGCAGCCATCACCCGGTCCAGGCTGCCGAAATGGGCTGCAAGGTCCCGGGCTGTCGCCTCGCCCACGTTGCGGATCCCGAGGGCGAATATGAACCGCTGCAGTGTCGTGCGGCGCGACTTGTCGAGCGCCGCCAACAGGTTGGCCGCAGATTTTTCAGCCATGCGTTCGAGCCTTGCAAGCGAGGCCGACTCGAGCCGGTAGAGATCGGCCGGTGTGCTGACCATCTGCGCATCCACAAGCTGGTCCACCAGTTTGTCACCAAGCCCTTCAACGTCCATTGCGCGGCGGCTGGCGAAATGCAGCAGCGCCTGCTTTCGCTGCGCGGGGCAGAAAAGTCCGCCGGAGCATCGTGCGACGGCTTCGTCCGGGGATTTCGTCACTTTCGATCCGCACACCGGGCAATCCGCCGGCATTGAGAACTCGGGAGCATCCGACAGACGCTTTTCGAGCACGACCGAAACCACTTCCGGGATCACGTCCCCGGCACGGCGCACAACGACGGTATCCCCGAGCCTTACATCCTTGCGCCTGAGTTCATCCTCGTTGTGCAAGGTCGCATTGGTAACTGTCACGCCGCCGACGAAAACGGGCTTCAGCCTCGCGACCGGCGTAAGGGCTCCGGTGCGGCCGACCTGGACATCGATCCCGATTACCTGGGTGAGTTCCTCCTCCGCCGGGAACTTGTGCGCGACAGCGAACCGCGGAGCGCGCGAGACGAAACCCAGTTGACGCTGCCAGTCGAGCCTGTTGACTTTGTAAACCACGCCGTCGATCGCATAGGGCAGCTCACCGCGCATCTTTCCAATGTTGCCGAAATAGGACAGCAGTCCATCGGCCCCCGTCGCATTTCCGCGCTCGACGGCAACCGGAAAGCCAAGCGCGGCAAGATGATCGAGGAGTTCCGAATGAGTGGACCAGGCTGGCTCGGCAGATACGGCCCCATAGGCAAAAAACCGGAGCGGGCGCTGCGCGGTGACATGAGAGTCGAGTTGCCGAAGGCTTCCGGCTGCTGCATTGCGTGGGTTGACGAACTCCTTGGCACCGGCAGCATTCTGGCGCTTGTTCAGGGACTCGAAATCAGCGCGAAACATAAGCACCTCGCCCCGCACCTCGAATTGCACCGGGCACCTTGAGCGTTCGAGGCGCAGCGGGATGGAGCGTACAGTTCTCAGATTGGCGGAAACATCCTCGCCGGTCGCACCGTCGCCTCGTGTTGCCCCTCTGACAAATACGCCGTCCTGGTAGGTAAGGCTGACGGCCAGCCCGTCGAACTTGGGTTCGACGGAGTACTCAATGACTTCCACGTTCAGCGTCTTGCGAATGCGCTCGTCAAACCCGCGAACCTCCTCCTCCGCAAAGGCATTGTTAAGCGAAAGCATCGGAGTGCGGTGCTCTACCTCCGCGAATCCCGGCACCGGGCGACCGCCGACCCTGTGCGTGGGGGAATCCTCTGGGACCAGGTCTGGCGCGAGGGACTCGATTTCCTGGAGCCGCCTGAAGAGGCGGTCGTACTCGGCGTCCGGGATGGTGGGTTCATCGAGCACGTAGTAGCGGCGGTTGTGCTCCTCGATCTGCCGCCGCAGTGCCACAGCCTCCTGCAGCAACGGGTCCGTGATCACCAAGTGCGAAACTCAGGAAAACAATCGAAGTGCCAGCGCGCTTCCGGGGACGATGTTGACCGCCTCGAGGTTCCCTCGCACTACCCCAAGCTGCGCGCCAATGGCCGCTACCGAGCGATCGTCCAGGGGCTGGTTGTTGTCATCCACGAGTCCGCCACCCAGGAGATTTGCGAGCGTCCTGGCGAACCGGACCATGGACTCGAAAGTACGCTGCGTATCCGGCGCCCGCGGCACATCCATCGAAAGCGTAACCGCCGGGGGTGCAGCGTCCTTCATGGTCGCTGTGAAAAACCTGCCACCACTCCTGTCCGAGAGGTTGAACAGTTCGCGCCCCTCGTCGTCCAGGAGCGAAAACCTGCCGTCGGCATCAATGGCCAGCCCGGACGCTTCCGCTGCGGCACGCAACTTGGTCCCGGAAAACGCCTGCCCGCCGGGGGCCACCACATGAAATGCGACCTGGATATCCGCGTCGGCACAAACCTGGTCCACGCGCCGCGCATTTTCAAGCGCCTGCTTCATTTCCGGCGAGGCGGCAGAGAGCCCCAGTCCCGCGGCAAAGGTTTCGACCGCGGCACGGAACTCGATCAGCTCGGCCTCGCTCAGCACACCTTGCCGACTGACCAGCTGGAGTGCTGCTCGCCCCTGCTGGAAGCTTCCCGCTGACGGCACCTCCACCCATGCTTCGTCGACCAGGACGCTCAGCGCGGCCCTGTTCCCGAAGCGGATCCCCGTGCCGGCCCACCCATCACGAAGCAAAGCCGCCGCGACAGGCCCTTCACCCGAGATGTCAATCATGTAATCAATGCCCGGCCCAGGTCCTGGTGCGACCATCTTCGGCACTGGAACCCGCGGTTCGGGGTGGGCTCGAGATGCGGCAACGGCCGGCTCATTGATCACAGGCTCATGAGCAGACGGCGCAGACGCAGGCTCGGCCGCACCCGCAATCAGGGCGTCGGGCAACTCCGAGCGGAACGCCTCTCGTGCCTCCCGCCGGGCGCGTTGCTCCTGCCATTTGTTGTAGCCAAGCACCCCGCAAACCACCAGGGCGCCGATCGCAAGCAGGCTGATCTGGAAGTCGCTCATGGCGTCAGGCCGCAAGTTCCTCACGCATGCGCAGGGCCTCGTCGATATCGACCGCAACGACCCGGGACACGCCGGATTCCTGCATGGTCACGCCAACCAGTTGGCTCGCCATTTCCATGGTGATCTTGTTGTGGCTGATGTACAGGAACTGGGTCTGCGACGACATTTTCTTCACGAGGTCGCAGAAACGCTGCGTGTTCGAATCATCGAGCGGTGCATCCACCTCGTCCAGCAGGCAGAAAGGCGCGGGATTCAGCTGGAAAAGCGAGAAGACGAGTGAAATCGCCGTCAGCGCCTTCTCGCCACCCGAAAGGAGGTGGATGCTGCTGTTGCGCTTGCCCGGGGGATGCGCCATGACCTGGACACCAGCGTCAAGGATCTCCTCCCCGGTCATGATCAGCTTGGCTTCGCCACCCCCGAAAAGCATCGGGAACAGCGAACCGAAATGCCTGTTTACGCTTTCGAAGGTCTCGCGCAGCAGTTCCCTGGTTTCGCGATCGATCCGGTGAATGGCGTCTTCCAGCGTCTTCACCGCCTCCTCGAGGTCCGCCGACTGCGAATCCAGGAACCCCTTGCGTTCGCTGCTCGTCTTCAGTTCCTCGAGCGCCGCCAGGTTGACCGCCCCCAGCTCCGCAATCGACTGGGTCAGTCTCGTGATTTCGGACTGCAGCGCAGAAGGACGCGGCGCGGTCTCGGCACCGGCCGCGAGGGCGGCCTCGTCAGCGCCAGCTTCAGCCAGCTGCACGGCAAACTGGTCATGGTTGATGCTGGCAGCCTGCTCCTTCAGTCGCAGCTCCCCGACGCGCTCGCGCAGCGGGTTCATGCGCCCTTCGATCTGCAGTCGCTCTTGCTCGAGGCTGCGCAGCGCTGCCGATGCGGCCTCAACCGTGTTGCGGGCTTCGGCCAGGGTCTTTTCACATCCGATCCGTGATTCGATCGCGGCATCGAGAAGTTCGCGCACGGCGGGAATCGGGTCGACCGCGAGTTCCTCTGTGAGCTTCACTACGTCGAGATCCGCGCGCTCGATCTGCTGGTCGATGATATTGACCGAATTGTCGATTTCACTGATCTTGGATACGCACTCACGCTCGGCGTATACGGCTTCCTGCGCGTCGCGCTCAGCCTGCTGCAGGGCGCGACGCTGATCCGCGAGGGCCACTTCAGCCGCGGTATGCGCCTCCCGGACCTCAGCCAGGCCGGCCCGCAACGTCGCGATGGCGGACTGGATGGATCCCAGCGCCTCGACGAGCTCAGCCTTTCGCGTGCGCGCCTTCTCCAACTCTGTCGCGATGCCAGCGAGCTCCGCCTGGATCTGGCCGCTGCGTTCGCGATACCGGTCCGCGGCCTGCGTCAGCTTGAGGAGCTCTATGCGCGCCTCGTGAATGGCGCCTTGCAACTCAGCAGCGGCATCACGTGCCGCAGCCAAGGCTTCCTGCTTCGCTGCCAGCCCCCGCTCACGCTCCGCGACATCCGTGCGCGCGGTCGAAAGGGCTGTTCCCAACGACTCGCACCGCGCGCCGAGCGACTCGATCTCCGCCTGGCGTACAAGCAATCCTGAGTCGGTGGCGTCAGGCGCGTGAAAACTTACCGTGTGCCTCGAAAACCTATGGCCTTCCCGGTTGATGAGGGCGTCCCCATTCGCCAATGCAGCGCGCACTTCGCTGCCCGGGGTGCCATCAAAGACATAGATCCCGGACAGCCAATCCGTGATCGCGCCTGCCAGCGCCGGATCAAGGGCCGTGATCTTGCTGGCGAGAGCAGGATGCCCGCCCGCGGGTTCCATGCCAGCGCCTTGCGCCGCCGCGTAAAAGCTCGCCTTGGCGGGCGGCTTGTCTGCTGCAAAAGCCGACAAGGCTTCATCGTTTGAAAATTCATGCGCATGGAGGCGCTCGCGCAGCACTGCTTCCACGGCCGTTTCCCAGCCGGGTTCGATGCGCAACTTTTCCCAGAATCGCGGCAGCCCGGACAGCCCGTGCCGGTCGAGCCACTCGACGAGCTTTCCGTCTTCAGCCATCGACGCCTGGATCTTCTTGAGGGTCCTGAGCTGCGCTTCGGCAGCGCTGTGCTCACGAAGCGCTTCATTCAGGCGCCCCACCGCCGCCTGGCGCTCACGGCCGAGCGTAGCAACATCCTCTTGGAGGGTCGCGGTCTCAAGCTGCGCCTGTTCTATCTGCTGCCCCAGCTCGGTCACGCGGGACTCGTGGTCCTGCAGCGCCTGCAAATCCGGCGGGTCCAGCGTTTCCATCTCGGCTCTGAGGCGCTCGTCTCGTTGCTCAAAGGCCTGAAGCGATCTTTCCGAATGACTTAGATTGGTCTGCTCCAGCTGGAACCGGCTGTCGGCCTGCATTGACTGGCTGCGAACTTCGTTGAGCTTTTCCTGCGCGACGCGGAACGCCTGCTCGGCATGGGGAAGTTTCTCGGCTTCGGCAGCCAGGGCCACCTGCATGTCCGAAACGCGCTGCCTGGCGCCCCCTTGGCGGCTGGCCCACATATGCAGCGCCAGCGTAAGCTGGGAACGCTGCTCGCGCCACGAACCAAGCTGCGCCCGCAGTTCGATATGGCGGTTTTCCAGCCTCTGGCGGGTCTCTTCGACGTGCCGCAACTCGGACTCGTGGCGCGCCACCTCGGTATTCGCGCCGTAGAGCGCGGCCTGCGCTGCGTTCAGTCCATCACCGGCGGTGTAATGGGCGCTCCGCGCTGATTCGATGTGGCTCTCGGTTTCCCTTAGACGCGCCGTTTCGGACTCGAGGTCGTTGGTGGTACGTGTGATCTCCTGGGCATGCCGCTCGCGTTCGGCCGCCGCATCACGGCGACGCAGATACCACAGCAACTGCTGCTTGAGCTGGAGATCCGACTGGAACTCCTGGTACCGGCTTGCCACCTCGGCCTGCTTCCCGAGCTTCTCGATCTGCGTGCCGAGCTCGGTGCGGATGTCGGTCACCCGTGAAAGGTTGTCCCGCGTGTCCGAAAGCCGGTTTTCGGTCTCGCGACGCCGCTCCTTGTACTTCGAGATCCCCGCGGCCTCTTCGAGGAAGACGCGCAGCTCCTCGGGCTTCGCTTCGATGATCCGGGAGATCATCCCCTGCTCCACGATCGCATACGCACGCGGGCCGAGTCCGGTTCCGAGGAAGATGTCGGTGATGTCCCGCCGCCGCACGTGGGCGTTGTTGATGTAGTACGCGGAGTCCCCGTCGCGCTGCAGTACACGCTTGACGGAAATCTCGGCGTATTGCGACCACTGACCCGCCGCGCGACCCAGGCTATTGTCGAAGACGAGCTCAACGCTGGCGCGCGCCAAAGGCTTGCGGTTGCCGGACCCGTTGAAGATCACATCCATCATCGAATCCCCGCGCAGCGCGGAAGCGCGGGTTTCCCCGAGCACCCACCGCACGGCGTCAATGACGTTGGATTTGCCGCACCCGTTCGGGCCGACGATTCCGACCAGTTGTCCCGGCACGTTGATGGTCGTGGGATCGACGAAAGACTTGAAGCCGGAGAGTTTGAGCTGGGTGAGGCGCACGGAGGCTTGTTTTATTCTCGAGGGTTGGCGTCTCGGCAGGAGCGGATACCGCTCGAAACAACAATGATTCTGCCACGGTAATTCAGCGCTCTATGATACCATTTTCGACGTTGCACTTCCCGGCGCCCTACCCTCCAGTGCGCTTCATCGATGCCCTCCAGACCCAGCACCCGGTTGCAGACTTTTCCCAATCCCAACCCGGAACGGGACTACAGGATCCATATGGAGGTCCCGGAGTTCACGTGCCTGTGCCCGATGACGGGACAGCCGGATTTCGCGACGCTGGTCCTCGACTACATTCCCGACAAGAAGTGCGTCGAACTTAAATCCCTGAAGCTCTACGTCTGGTCCTATCGCAATGAGGGCGCCTACCACGAGGCGGTGACCAACCGGATCCTGGGCGACCTGGTGGCGGCAACCAACCCCCGGTACATGCGGCTTGTTGCCCGGTTCTATGTCCGCGGAGGCATCTTCACGACCGTGGTCGTTGACCATCGGAAACGCGGCTGGCGCCCTGCCCCACCTGTGCCACTCGAGGCCTTTTCGGTCGCCGAGCCGCGCGGCGGCGCCTGACGAGCCAACGAGGCCATTCCCATTGAACCCCCGCCTGGCGAACCTCCAGCCGTACCCCTTTGAGAAGCTGCGCGCTCTGCTTGCAGGCGTAGCGGCCAATCCGGGCCTCAGCCCGATCAACCTTTCCATCGGCGAACCCAAGCATGCGACCCCGGAACTGCTCAAGGCCGCACTGGTAGGCAACCTCGACGGGCTTGCAGCCTACCCTGCGACCGCAGGCCTGCCTGAATTGCGCGAGGCCATCGCAGCCTGGCTGGTGCGCAGGTATGGCCTCGATGCGGTCGACCCGGTAACGCAAGTGCTCCCGGTCAACGGCTCCCGCGAAGCGCTGTTTTCGTTTGCGCAAACCATCATCGACCCGTCGCGCGGGGAGGCACTCGTCGCCTGCCCGAACCCGTTCTACCAGATCTACGAGGGCGCGGCAGTCCTTGCGGGTGCGAAACCCGTCTTCCTGAACGCAACGGTCGATACCGGGTTCAGGGTCAACTACCAGGACCTTCCACCCGAAACATGGAAGAAAGTGCAGCTCGTCTATGCCTGCTCGCCTTCCAACCCGAGCGGCGCCGTCATGAACCTGGAGGACTGGCGCGGGCTGTTCGAGCTTTCCGACCGGTACGGGTTTGTCATCGCGTCAGACGAATGCTATTCCGAGCTCTACTATGACGAGGCACGCCCACCGATGGGTGCGCTGCAGGCGGCTTCGCTGCTCGGGCGTACCGGCTTTCCCCGCCTCGTCGTTTTCTCTAGCCTCTCCAAGCGCTCCAACGCTCCCGGCATGCGGTCCGGCTTCGTGGCGGGAGACGCCTCCCTCTTGAAGAGCTACCTGCTGTACCGCACCTATCACGGCAGTGCCATGAGCGTCACCGTCCAGCGCGCCTCCATCGCCGCCTGGCGGGACGAAGCGCATGTTGTCGAGAACAGGCGCCTGTATGCCGACAAGTACCGCGATGTCCTGCCACTTGTCACCGCGCCACTCGAGGCCGCCATGCCGGACGGCGGGTTCTACCTCTGGATGCGCACGCCGACGGACGACGCCCTGTTCGCGAGGGATTTGCTGCGCGACTATAATGTCCTCGTCCTGCCGGGGAGCTTGCTTGCGCGGGAGTGCAACGGCATGAATCCCGGCAGGAATTACGTACGCATCGCGCTGGTCCAGCCCCGACAGGAATGTGTCGAGGCGATCCGGCGCATCACAAGTTTTTCCAAAACTCTATAGACCATGCAAGCCATCCAGAAAACCATTGACCAGGCCTGGGAAGATCGCGCCAGCCTAAGCCCCTCTTCCGCTCCTGCCGCAGTTCGCGAGGCGGTGGAGCACGTAATCGCCGGCCTCGATGCCGGCACCCTTCGCGTCTGCGAGAAAGTCGCCGGCGCATGGACGATGCACCAATGGATCAAAAAGGCTGTCCTGATCTCGTTCCGCCTGTCCGACAACAGCGTCATGCCCGGCGGCGCGACGCAGTATTACGACAAGGTTCCGAGCAAGTTCGCGAACTACGATGCGGCGCAGTTCGCGGCTGGCGGCTTCCGAGTGGTCCCGCCTGCGATTGCCCGTCGCGGCGCTTTCATCGCAAAGAACGTAGTGCTCATGCCGTCATACGTGAACATCGGCGCCTACGTCGATGAAGGCACCATGGTGGATACCTGGGCGACGGTAGGTTCTTGCGCGCAGATCGGAAAGGGCGTGCACCTTTCCGGCGGCGTGGGCATCGGCGGCGTCCTGGAGCCGATCCAGGCCAACCCCGTCATCATCGAGGACAACTGCTTCGTGGGCGCACGCTCGGAAGTGGTCGAAGGCGTGATCGTCGAGGAGAACAGCGTCATCTCGATGGGCGTGTTCCTGGGCCAAAGCACCCGGATCTACGACCGTACCACGGGCGAGACGCTCTATGGCCGCGTGCCCGCGGGTTCCGTGGTGGTGCCTGGCACCCTTCCGTCGGCCGACGGAAAGTACGGCTTGTATTGCGCAGTCATCGTCAAGCGCGTGGACGCGAAGACGCGGGCCAAGACCAGCCTCAACGAGCTCTTGCGCGGCGACTGAGTTGTAGTCATCTGGACGTTCCGGGAGGAGCAAGCATGTCTGCCATGAAACGGTTGTTCCAGCTGATGGCCGAGAAGAAGGCGTCGGACATCTTCCTGTCGGTGGGCGCACCGATCAACATCAAGATCAATGGCAACGCGGTCCCCGTCAACCAGACTGTGATGACGGCCGAGGCCGTCCAGACCCTGCTGTACGAGGTCCTTAACGAACGCCAGATCAAGGAGTACGAGGAAGAGCTCGAGCTCAACACCGCCTTCGCCCTTGAAGGTGTCGGCGCCTTCCGCATCAGCGCGTTCCGCCAGAAGAACTCGCCGGCGGTAGTGGTTCGGTTCATCCCCGGCAGCATCCCTCCCCTCGACAGCCTCGGCGTCCCCGAGGTCCTCAAGGAAGTGATCATGGCCAAGCGCGGCCTGATCCTGATGGTGGGCGCAACCGGCTCGGGCAAGTCCACATCCCTCTCGTCGATGATCGACTATCGCAATGAGCGCAAAGCGGGACACATCCTCACGCTCGAAGACCCGGTCGAGTTCATTTTCCAGAACAAGAAGTCGATCGTAAACCAGCGCGAAGTCGGCACGGATACGAAAAGCTTCAACGTCGCACTCAAGAACGCCCTGCGCCAGGCGCCCGACATCATCCTGATCGGCGAGATCCGCGACAAGGAGACCATGGGCATGGCCCTGGCCTATGCGCAATCCGGCCACCTAGCTCTGGCGACGCTGCACGCGAACAACAGCTATCACGCGATGAACCGGATCATCAACTTCTACCCGCTGGAGAACCGCCCCAGCCTGCTGCTCGACCTGTCAGCGGCGCTGCAGTCGATCATTTCGCAGCGCCTGATCCGAACCAAGTCAGGCGGACGCATGGCTGCGGTGGAAGTGCTGCTCAACACGCGCCACATTTCCGAACTGATCGAGAAAGGCGAGATCAACGAAATCAAGGACGCCCTCGAAAAAAGCATGTCGCCCGGCTCGCAGACGTTCGAGCAGGCGCTGTTCAAGCTCTTCATGGACGGCAAGATCTCGCAGGAAGAGGCGATGGCCAACGCGGATTCGGCCACCAACATGCTGTGGCTCATCAACCAGGCCACGGCAGGCGACATCACCGGCCAGCCCGGAGCTGCGGCTCCCGCCACTCCGGCCAAGGAAGAAGAAAAGAAGGAGTCCATCCTCTCCCCGGCCGGCGGCGGCAATGCCTCGTTCAGTTCCTTCAAGATCGATGGTGTCGGGTGACGCTGAATGCCCTGGACCTGACGCAGGAACTGATCCGGCGCAGGTCCGTCACCCCGGAAGATGAGGACTGCCAGGCCCTGATCGCCCAGCGCCTGTCCCGGATCGGATTCCAATGCGAATCGATCCAGTGCGGCGCGGTGACCAACCTCTGGGCAAGACGTGGCACGAGCGGGCCGCTGCTTTGCTTCGCAGGTCACACCGATGTCGTGCCCACCGGTCCGCTTTCCGAGTGGCACTCCGACCCATTCGTTCCGTCGATCCGGGACGGCCGCCTCTACGGCCGCGGCGCCGCCGACATGAAGTCCTCGATCGCTGCCTTCATCATCGCGGTCGAGGCATTTGTGGCCGAGCGTGCCGGACACTCAGGGTCGATCGCCTTCCTGATCACCTCGGACGAGGAGGGCCCGTCCGTCGATGGCACCGTACGAGTGGTCGAGCGACTGAAGGCGCGCAATGAGCGGATCGACTACTGCCTTGTCGGCGAACCGTCTTCCGTCAACGTCCTCGGCGACATGATCAAGAACGGCCGGCGTGGCTCGCTCTCGGGAAAACTCACGGTCCGAGGCGTCCAGGGGCATATTGCCTACCCCCACCTGGTCAAGAATCCCATCCTCATGCTGGCGCCGGCACTGACCGAGCTCGGGGCGATCCAGTGGGATGCCGGCAATGAGTACTTCCCCGCGACATCCTTTCAGGTGTCCAACATCCACGCCGGCACCGGCGCAAACAATGTGGTGCCCGGGTCGCTCGAGATGGACTTCAATTTCAGATTTTCCACGGAATGCACCGCGCAGTCCCTCAAGGAGCGCACGGATGAGGTCCTGCGCAGGCACGGTCTTGACTACTCCATCGACTGGCACCTCTCGGGCAGCCCCTTCCTTACCGAGCGTGGGGCACTCGTCGCTGCAGTCCAGTCGGCCATCAAGGCGGTCAATGGCGTTGTCCCTGAGTTGTCCACCTCCGGCGGCACGTCGGACGGCCGGTTCATCGCTGACATCTGCCCCCAGATCGTCGAGCTCGGCCCGGTCAACGCCAGCATCCACAAGCTGAACGAGCACATCGACCTGCAGGCACTTGAAGACCTGCCGCGGATCTACCTCGGTATCCTGCGCACGCTCCTCGCCTGAGGAAGGCATGGCGACCGCACAAACCGCCCTGCCGTCCATCGCTGCGGTCACCCGTCGTATCGCCCGCAAATTCGGCGCCGCGCGCCTTGCCTACGGGCATGGCACTTTCAACGCACTCGATGAAGCCGCGTGGCTGATCCTTCACTCCTGCAGGATTCCGCTTGACCAGTTCGAGGAACACGCGGAACGAACGTTGACCGCGGTCGAATTGCGCAGGATCGAGAAACTCGCGGATCGCAGGATCCACGAGCGGATACCCGTCGCCTACCTGACTCATGAAGCCTGGCTCGGGGAGTTCAGCTTCTACGTCGACCGGCGAGTTATCGTGCCGCGATCGTTCATTGCGGAGCTCCTGCCTGACAGCATCGCCCCTTTCCTGGGCGGCCCGGTACGCAACGCGTTGGATATGTGTACGGGCTCAGGCTGCCTGGCCGTGCTCCTGGCGCACGCATTCCCAAAGGCGAAGGTCCAAGGTGTAGACCTGTCTTCCGGCGCGCTGGCGGTGGCCAGGCGCAACGTGAAGGCCTATGGACTCGAGCAACGCATCCAGCTCGTCCACTCGAATCTCTTTGATTCGATTTCCGAGCGACGATACGACCTGATCGTGAGCAACCCGCCGTACATCGACGCAAAGACCATGGCAAGGCTGCCGGACGAATACCTCGCAGAACCCCGCATGGCGCTGGCCGGCGGGAAGGACGGCCTGGAACTCGTCCACAAGATCCTCGTCGCGGCAAAGCGCCAACTGACACCGCATGGCACCCTGGTATGCGAAATCGGGCATAACCGGAAGGTTCTCGAGCGCGCCTACCCCCGCGTGCCGTTCACCTGGCTCGATACCAGCGCAGGCAACGGGTATGTATTCCTGGTCGGGCGGGAACAACTGCCCGGGTAAGGGGCCGTGCAGGGAATGGGGTGGCGGACGGGACTCGAACCCGCAACCACTGGAATCACAATCCAGGGATCTACCATTGATCTACCGCCACCACTGACCTCGCATTATCGCAAAATTCTCTGGCCTGCCCGGCGGGAATCGAACCCACAACCCCCAGCTTAGAAGGCTGGTGCTCTATCCAGTTGAGCTACGGGCAGCCGGGCAATCCCTGGTCGGGGTGAGAGGATTCGAACCTCCGACATCCTGGTCCCAAACCAGGCGCGCTACCAGGCTGCGCTACACCCCGAAAAGGGCGTGAATAATACGCTGTTCCCACTGGCGCAGCAACGCGTAATTCCGGGTGCCGGACTTGCTTGCGGGGGGTGTGCTTTTCTGCTACAAAGCCGCTTTCCTTTTTCCTGCACAGGACTCAAATGGCACTGGACTTGGCCCGGAAGAGCTTCACGCCGTACGTCCCCAAAAAAGGGGAGGAGTACATGAGCGCGAAGCAGCGCCAGCACTTCCGCAAGATCCTCGAGCAGATCAAGTCCGAACTGTCCGAAGAGATTGACCGTACGGTGCACACCATGCAGGACGAAGCGACGGTCTTCGCCGACCCCAACGATCGTGCGAGCCAGGAGTCGGACATCGCCTTGGAACTGCGCAACCGGGACCGGGAACGCAAGCTCATCAAGAAGATCGACGAGACCATCGGGCGCATCGAGGCCGACGAGTATGGGTACTGCGACAGCTGCGGTGTCGAAATCGGCCTGAAGCGCCTGGAGGCCCGTCCCACCGCCACTTTGTGCATCGACTGCAAGACCCTCGACGAGCTGAGGGAAAAGCAGGTCGCGAAATAGCCCGGTTCAGGGCATAAAAAAGGGGCGCCGAGGCGCCCCTTTTTATTTGCAGCCCTGCCCCGTGTTACTGGGCGGCGGGTGCGGCCGGTGCGTTGACCGCCTTCATCGACAGGCGCAGACGCCCCTTGTCGTCGGCCTCGAGCACCTTCACCTTCACTGCCTGGCCTTCCTTGAGGTGGTCGGCAACAGCGTTTACGCGCTCGTTGCTGATCTGCGAGATGTGCAGCAGGCCGTCGCGTCCGGGAAGGATGCTCACGATTGCACCGAAGTCCAGCAGGCGCAGCACCGTGCCGTCGTAGACCTTTCCCACTTCGACGTCGGCCGTGAGTTCCTGGATCTTCTTCTTGGCGAGTTCACCACCATCGGCGCTCGTAGAAGCGATGGAAATCGTGCCGTCGTCCTGGATCTCGATGGTCGTGCCGGTCTCTTCCTGCAGGCCGCGAATGACCACCCCGCCCTTGCCGATCACGTCGCGGATCTTCTCGGGATTGATCTTCAGCTTGATGATGCGCGGCGCGAACGTCGAGATTTCGGTACGCGAAGTGCCCATCGCAGCCTGCATGTGCTCCAGGATGTGCACGCGACCTTCGCGGGCCTGGTTCAGCGCAACCAGCATGATTTCCTTGGTGATCGACTCGATCTTCAGGTCCATCTGCAGCGCGGTGATGCCCTTCTCCGTGCCCGCAACCTTGAAGTCCATGTCGCCGAGGTGATCCTCGTCACCCAGGATGTCGGTCAGCACTGCAAAGCGGTTGCCTTCCTTGATGAGGCCCATCGCGATACCGGCAACGTGCGCCTTCATGGGCACGCCAGCATCCATCAACGCAAGGCTGCCACCGCACACCGAGGCCATCGACGAAGAACCGTTCGATTCAGTGACTTCGGACACCACGCGCATCGAATAACCGAATTCCTCGGCGCTCGGCAGGGTCGCTGCCAGTGCGCGCTTGGCGAGGCGTCCGTGGCCGATCTCGCGGCGCTTGGACGCACCCATGCGGCCGGTTTCGCCGGTGGCGTACGGAGGCATGTTGTAGTGGAGCATGAAGCGGTCGCGGTACTCGCCCATCAGCGCGTCGATGATCTGCTCATCGCGGCCGGTGCCGAGCGTTGCAACCACCAGCGCCTGCGTCTCGCCGCGCGTGAACAGCGCCGAGCCGTGGGTGCGGGGCAGCACGCCCGTGCGGATGGTGATCGGGCGCACGGTGCGCGTGTCGCGGCCGTCGATGCGCGGTTCGCCGTCCAGGATCTGGCTGCGGACGATCTTCGACTCGAGGCTGAAGAACACGTCCTTCACCTCGTTGCCCTCGAGCACGGTCCCGGCGGCCTTGGCCTCTTCGGTGGCGGTGTCGATCGCGGCCTTGCGGATTTCGTTGATGCGGGTGTTGCGCGCCTGCTTCTGCTTCATTGCGAACGCTTCGCGCAGATCCTTCTCGGCCAGATCGCCGATGCGCGCGATCAGCGCCTCGTTCTTGGCCGGTGGCTGCCAGCCCCAGGCGGGCTTGCCCGCCACTTCCGCGAGTTCGTGGATCGCGTGGATCGCGACCTGCATCTGCTCGTGACCGAAGGTCACGGCGCCCAGCATCACGTCTTCCGGCAGTTCCAGCGCCTCGGACTCGACCATCAGGACGCCCTGCTCGGTGCCTGCCACCACGAGGTTCAGCTGCGAATCCTTGAGCTGCGAGGCGGTCGGGTTGAGGACGTACTCGCCGTTCAGGTAACCCACGCGCGCGGCGCCGATGGGGCCGTTGAACGGGATGCCCGACAGCGTCAGCGCCGCCGAGACGGCGAGCATCGAGACGATGTCAGGGTCGATTTCCGGGTTGCACGACATCACAGTCGCGACGACCTGGACTTCGTTGTAGAAGGCATCGGGGAACAGCGGACGGATCGGACGGTCGATCAGCCGGCAGGTCAGGATTTCCTTTTCCGAAGGACGCCCTTCGCGCTTGAAGAAGCCGCCCGGGATCTTGCCTGCGGCGTACGTCTTCTCGACGTAGTCCACGGTCAGCGGGAAAAAATCCTGCCCGGGCTTGGCGCTCTTCGCGCAGACCACGGTCGCAAGGACGACGGTGTCGTCGATCGTGCAGAGGACGGCGCCGTGGGCCTGGCGGGCAATCTCGCCGGTTTCCAGGGTGACTTGGTGGGCGCCGAACGTGAATGTCTTCTTGATGGGATTCAAAGGGTGTGTCCTTATGGAACGAAGTTACTCGCGCGCTGTTCCGCCCGTCGACGCCGTACTACCAGCGTGCAACGGGGAATGGCGTGCGAACGCCGAAAGCAAAAACGCTCACCGTAGCGATGAGCGTTTCTGTGGGGAACATCCGGGAATTACTTGCGCAGTCCCAGCCGCTCGATCACGTTGCGGTACTTGTCCGCATCCGTGCGCTTCAGGTAATCGAGCAGCTTGCGGCGCTGGCTGACCATATTCAGCAGCCCGCGACGCGAATGGTTGTCCTTGGTGTTTGCCTTGAAGTGCTCGGTGAGGCCGTTGATGCGCTCGGTGAGCAGGGCAACCTGGACTTCGGACGAACCCGTATCGGCGGGCGTCCGCTGGAATTGTTTGACTACTTGCGCTTTCTGCGCGACCTGCAAAGCCATGGTATCTCCTTGCGAAAACGCAATTTTATCTCAATTGTCAGGACTTTCGCAAGTTTTCCGATGATTTTCAGCCGCTTGGCGAACCCTTGGCGGCCTCGGCCAGCAGCCGCTTGGGAACCAGGCGCCCTTCCCCCCCGTCTTCGCCCAGGCCGAGGAACTGCCCGAAGGGGGTGTAGACCCGACTGACGCCCTGCGGCACTGAGGCAAGGGTGACGGCCTGGCCGTGGCAGAAGCGGCCCGCCAATCCCTCTTCCAGCGTCACCTCGGGCAGCTGGGTGAGGACGGCATCCACTGACCGCAGGAGCGAGTCCCTCTGGTCTTCTGGGAGCGCCTCAAGGGTGTCCAGGGAAACGGCCTCTTCGATCCGGAAGGCGCCGGTGGCCGTCCGGCGCAACCCGCCGAGGTGAGCCCCGCAGCCCAGCGCCTCGCCAATATCCTCCGCCAGGGTGCGGATATACGTTCCCTTGCTGCAGGAGACGTCTAGCACCAGCTTTTCGGGCTCCCAGGACTGGAGCTCGAGGCGGAAGATTTCTATGTTCCGTGGTTCGCGCTCAACGGTCTCACCGCGCCGGGCCAGCTCATAGAGGGGCTGGCCATTGCGCTTCAACGCCGAATACATCGGCGGGATCTGCGTCTGCGGGCCAAGGAAGCGCGACAGCACGGCTTCGACCTCAGCCTGCCCGGCATGGACCGGCCGGCGCTCGAGGACCTCGCCTTCGGCATCGCCGGTCGTAGTCTTTGCCCCCAGCCGCACGTCGGCCCGATAGCCTTTTTCGGCATTGAGCAGGAATCCTGAAAAGCGTGTCGCGTCGCCCAGCAGGACGGGCAGCAATCCGCTTGCGAGGGGGTCGAGCGTACCCGCGTGACCGGCCTTCTCGGCCCGGTACAGGCGCTTTGCCGCCTGCAGGGCGTGATTGGAGGAGATCCCGACTGGTTTGTCGAGGAGGAGGACGCCGCTTACGCGCCTACGCACCCGCTTCGCGGGCCGCGCGTCAGGGTTTGCCGGATTCGTCAGGATCGGTGGTGTTGGTGCTGATCGCGCTGTCGATCAACCGGGACAGCCGGTCGCCGCGTTCGACCGACTCGTCGTAGACGAACTTGAGTTCCGGCGTGGTCCAGATCTTGATGCGCTTGCCGATCTGGGCGCGAAGAAAGCCATTCGCCCTCTGGAGCCCCGCCTTCGCCACCTTCACATGCGCGGCGTCGAGGCAGGTGAAGTACACCGTCGCATAGGCGCAGTCCGGCGAGACATCGACGCCCGTGAGCGTGATCATCCCCACGCCCGGATCGCGCAATTCGCGGTGGATGATTTCCGAGAGCTCGCGCTGGATCTGGTCGCCGACTTTCTGCGAACGTCCCGAGGGGCGGGGCATGGGAATGCGGCGCGCTTAGAGCGTGCGCGCCACCTCCTGCACCTCGAACACCTCGAACTGGTCCTTTTCCTGGAGGTCGTTGAAGTTCTTCAGCGAAATCCCGCACTCGAACCCCGACTTGACCTCGCGCTGATCGTCCTTGAAACGCTTCAGCGCGTCGATCTCCCCGGTGTGGATGACGACGTTGTCGCGCAGCAGCCTGATCTGCGAGTTGCGTTTGACCACGCCTTCGAGGACGTAGCAGCCGGCCACCGTGCCCACCTTAGAGATCCGGAACACCTGGCGAACCTCGACCAACCCGGTCACGCTCTCCCTCTTCTCAGGCGACAACATGCCCGACAAGGCGGCTTTGATCTCGTCGACCGCGTCGTAAATGATGTTGTAGTAGCGGACGTCGATGCCGGAGGACTCGATGAGTTTTCTCGCCGTGACGTCAGCGCGCGTGTTGAAGCCGATGATGACCGCACCCGAAGCCATTGCGAGGTTCACGTCCGACTCGGTAATACCGCCCACCCCGGAGTGAACCACAGTGACGCGGACCTCTTCGTTGGACAGGCGCGACAGCGCGTGGACGAGGGCTTCCTGCGAACCCTGGACGTCCGACTTGACGACCAGCGCGAGCGATTTCTTGCCGGCCTCGCCCATGTTCTCGAAGATGCCCTCGAGCTTGGCCGCGCGCTGCTTGGCCAGCTTGACGTCGCGGAACTTGCCTTGCCTGAAGAGCGCGATCTCGCGGGCCTTGCGCTCGTCGGTAAGCACTGCCATTTCCTCGCCCGCCTGAGGGACGTCGGACAGGCCCTGGATCTCCACCGGGATGGAGGGACCCGCCGTCTGCACAGGGCGGCCGGCCTCGTCGAGCATCGCGCGCACCCGGCCGAATACCGACCCGGTGAGCACCACGTCGCCGCGCTTCAGCGTTCCCGATTGCACCAGCAACGTCGCCACCGGGCCACGACCCTTGTCCAGGCGCGCCTCGATCACCACCCCGCGGGCAAGCGCGTCCACCGGTGCCTTGAGCTCCAGCACTTCGGCCTGCAGCAGCACCTGCTCGAGCAGGTCGTCGACCCCCTGCCCCGTCTTGGCCGAAACCGCGACGAACGGCGACTCGCCGCCGTACTCTTCCGGGATCACGCCATGGCTGACCAGTTCCTGCTTGACCTTGTCAGGCGTGGCTTCGGGCTTGTCGATCTTGTTCAGCGCCACCACGATGGGCACGTTCGCGGCCTTCGCGTGGTTGATGGCCTCGATGGTCTGCGGCATCACGCCGTCATCGGCAGCAACCACCAGGATGACGATGTCTGTCGCCTTCGCGCCCCGCGCACGCATGGCGGTGAACGCCTCGTGGCCCGGGGTATCGAGGAATGTCACCACGCCTCGTGCAGTTTCGACATGGTAGGCGCCGATATGCTGCGTAATCCCGCCGGCTTCCCCTGAAGCAACCTTGGTGCGACGGATGTAATCGAGCAAGGAGGTCTTGCCATGGTCGACGTGGCCCATGACCGTCACGACCGGCGGACGCGGGGCCTGCGAAGCCTCCACCGCCTCCTCGTTCTCGGAAATGTACGACTCGGGATCGTCCAGCTTGGCAGCCTTCGCCTTGTGACCCATCTCCTGGACGAGGATGATCGCGGTCTCCTGGTCGAGCACCTGGTTGATGGTGACCATCGAACCCAGCTTCATCAACGCCTTGATCACCTCGGCAGCCTTCACCGACATCTTGTGCGCAAGCTCGCCGACAGTGATCGTCTCAGGCACCGACACCTCGCGCACGACCGGCTCGGTCGGCGCGTTGAAGGCCGGCCCTTCCTGCTCTGCGTGGCCCGTCTTGTGGCGTCCGCCGCGCGCATGCCACCCGGCAACGCCACCGCCGGTGTCACCACGCGTCTTGATCATCCTGCGGCGTGCTGAATCGTCCTTCAGTATCGTCGTGGTCTTGACCTTCTTGGGCTTCTTGTCGGCCTTGGCCGCATCCGCGGCACTGAGCTTGGGCTTGTGCAGCGTGCCTTCCGTGACCGGAGCAGCCGCCGCAGCAGGCTTCGAGGCCGCCTCCAGTCGCGCTTTCTCCGCCGCGGCCTGGGCTTCGCGCTCGGCTGCCTTGTGTTCGACGTCCCTGCGCTCGCGCTCCTGCTTTTCCTTGAGTTCGGCTTCCTGGAAGTCGGAGAGCTTCTTGTGCCGCTTGGCCTCTTCCTTGCGCAGTTCGAGCTGCTTGGGGTCAATGCCAAACACCGGGGCCGGTGCAGCTGCAGGCGCCGCCGGGGCGGCGGGAGCGGCTGCAGGCGCGGGCGCTGCTGGAACTGGGGCTGGTACGGAAGGCTTGGCGACTTCCGGGGCCGGCGGGGGCACAGGTACCGGGGCAGGCTCGGGGAGCGGCGCCGGGACAGGGGCCGGGACAGGGGCCGGGACAGGGGCTGCAACAACGACCGGCGGCGCGGGAACAGGCTCCGGGGCCGCCACTGGTGCGGCAACGACTTCGGCCGGTGCCGCCGACACTTCGCCTTCGGGCCCCTCGCTGGGATCCCGCTTGACGAACACGCGCTTCTTGCGCACTTCGACCTGGATCGTCCGCGCTTTGCCCGTGGAGTCGGACTTCTTGATCTCGCTGGTCTGCTTGCGCGTCAGCGTGATCTTGTTCTTGGGCTCCTGCGAGCCGTGCGAGCGGCGCAGGTATTCGAGCAGGCGCGACTTGTCCTGCTCGGTGAGCGAATCCGACGGGACGGCCTTGTCCACGCCTGCGGCTTTGAGCTGCTCGAGCAGCACCGAAGGTTGAACCTTCAGCTCGCTCGCAAATTGGGCGACGCTGGTCTCGGCCACGGTTATGACGCCTCCTTCTGTGCTGCTGCTGGCTCATCTGCGAACCAGTGCGCGCGGGCGGTCATGATGAGGGTCTTGGCACGCTCTTCGTCGATGCCCGTCAGCTCGGACAATTCGTCGACGGCGAGGTCTGCGAGGTCATCGCGCGTCTTCACCCCGCCTTCGGCGAGCTTGGCCGCCAGGGCGGTGTCCATGCCCTCGAGCTTCAGCAGGTTCTGGTCCACGCCCTCGACCTTCTCCTCGCTGGCAATCGCCTGCACGAGCAGAGCATTGCGCGCGCGGCTGCGCAGTTCGTTGACGGTGTCCTCGTCGAACGCGTCGATTTCCATCATTTCGGTGATCGGCACGTAGGCGATTTCCTCGAGCGTGGAGAACCCTTCCTGGATCAGGATCTCGGCGACTTCCTCGTCGACGTCGATCTTGGCCATGAAGAGTTCCTTGATGGACTGGCCCTCTTCCTGCTGCTTCTTCTCCGACTCTTCCTGGGTCATCAGGTTGAGCGTCCAGCCGGTGAGCTCAGAGGCGAGGCGCACATTCTGCCCGCTGCGCCCGATCGCGATCGCGAGGTTCTCCTCGTCGACCACCACGTCCATGCTGTGCTTTTCCTCATCGACCACGATGGAGGTCACTTCCGCCGGGGCAAGCGCGCCGATCACGAACTGCGCCGGGTCTGCCGACCACAGGACGATGTCGACGCGTTCGCCGGCCAGCTCCTGGGTGACGGCCTGCACGCGCGATCCGCGCATGCCGACGCAAGTTCCGATCGGGTCGATGCGGCGGTCGTTGGTATGCACCGCGATCTTGGCGCGCACGCCCGGATCCCGCGCTGCCGATTTGATCTCGAGCAGGCCCTCTTCGATCTCGGGAACCTCGAGCTCGAACAGCTTCATGATGAATTCGGGCGCCGTGCGCGACAGGATCAGCTGCGGCCCGCGGGCCGAGCGGTCGATCTGCTTGACCCAGGCGCGAACGCGATCGCCCACGCGCAGGTTTTCCTTCGGGACCATGTTCTCGCGCGGAAGCAGCGCCTCGAGCCGGCCGGACTCGACGATCGCACTGCCGCGCTCCATGCGCTTGACCGTGCCCGTCACCAGTTCATCGCCGCGACCGAGGAAGTCGTTCAGGATCTGCTCGCGCTCGGCGTCGCGGATGCGCTGCAGGATCACCTGCTTTGCCGTCTGCGCACCGATGCGGCCGAAAGGGACGTCCTCGATCTGTTCCTCGATGTATTCGTCCATCTTCGCGTCTTCCCGCTTCTCGAGAGCCTCTTCAAGAGAGGTCATCTGCGCGGTGTTGTAATCCGCAGTGTCGTCCGGCACGATGTGCCAGCGCCGGAAGGAAGTGAAATTTCCAGTATCACGGTCGATAGTGACGCGCACGTCGGCATCGTCGGTAAAGCGCTTTTTCGTCGCCGAAGCGATCGCCATCTCAAGCGCTTCGAACACCGTTTCGCGATTGACGTTTTTTTCGCGCGCCAGCGCGTCCACCAGCAGCAGAATTTCCCGGCTCATAGTCCCACTCCTACCTTTGCTTACAGATCCGGAACGAGCTTGGCCCGTTCCACACCGTCGAGTTCAAGCGCAACCCTGGCGCCATCCACTTCCATCGCAAGCACTGCACCTTCCACCCCCTGCAGCACCCCGACGAACCGCTTGCGGCCATCCGCCTGCGGCTGCATCATCCTGACATCGGCCTTCTGGCCGGCAAAACGCGTGAAATCCGCGGGCTTGCGCAACGGCCGGTCCAGCCCCGGCGAAGAAACCTCCAGCCGGTCGTAATCCACCCCTTCGACGGCAAAATAGCGTGACAGGTGCCGGCTCACGTCGGCACAGTCGTCCACCGTAATGCCCTCCGGCTTGTCGATGAAAATACGCAAGAAGCGCCCGTGGTTGGACGCCTGGGCGTCAACCAACTCGTAACCCAGTCCCGCTAGGGTGGGTTCTATCCTGCCTACCAAGGGTCCCGTGCCTGCTTTCAACGCCAAACCGCCCCGTTCCTGTCCAATTGCGCCCCGAATTCAGGCCCCGCAAATAAAAAGTGGGCTGAAAAGCCCACTTACATTGATGCAATAAAGCACGGAAGTATAACGTGTTTTGCCCCTCCGGACAACCTCCCCGGCGGCTAGCGTACCGGGTGGCTGGGGGCGAGCTGCTCCGCGAGCGCAGCCACGGCGCCCGGTTCGAGTTCCCGCCATTCGCCGGGCTTCACTTCCTCGGGCAGCGTGATCGGGCCATAGCGCAGCCGCATCAGGCGGCTGACCTGCTTGCCGATCGACTCCATCAGGCGGCGCACCTCGCGGTTGCGCCCCTCGCTGAGGGTCACCCGGTACCAGCGATTGGCCCCGTCGCCTCCGGCCGGGACCACCTTGCCGAAGGACGCCATGCCATCACCCAGCTTGACCCCGGCCAACAGCTGGTCGATTTCCTCCTCGCCGAGTCCCCCGAATACGCGCACGGCGTATTCCCGTTGGATCTCGGAACGGGGATGCATCATCCCGTTGGCCAGTTCGCCGGAGTTGGTAAACAGCAAAAGCCCGCTGGTATTGAAGTCAAGGCGGCCGATGGACATCCACTTCGAGCCGCGGATTTTGGGGAGGTTGGCGAAGACGGTCGGACGGCCCTGCGGGTCGCTGCGCGAGACCAGTTCACCTTCCGGCTTGTGGTAAATCAACACCCGGACCTCGCCCGAGGACTTTTCGAACGCCAGCGGCTTGCCGTCCAGTTCGATCTTGTCGCGGACAGTGGCCCGGTTGCCGAGCTGAGCGAGTCGGCCGTTCAGGGTCAGGCGGCCGGCCGTGATCCAGTCTTCGATCTCGCGGCGGGATCCGAAACCCGCCTGGGCCAGCAGCTTTTGCAGGCGCGCCGGCTCGGCGGAAATCGAAGCCGCGGCGTGGCGATGGACCGCCCCCTGCGTACGCGAGAGGTCCGTGCCGCCTTCTTCAGCCGCCCGCTGCCTCGACGCTGCCGACGCCCGTCTCGGCGGGCGGATCGGCGAGTTCGGCCTCCCCGCCTTCGGGCTCCCCGGCTTGCGCGGCTTCGGGTTCAGGCTCGGGCTCGGGTTCGCCGGCGAGCTGCTCGTCGGACGGGTCTGCGGACGCGCCGCCTTCGGGCGCGGGTTGGGCGGGCTGCCCGGCTTCGACCGGGGTTTCTGCGGGGCTCGTGTGCTCAAGGGGAAGTGTCCTGGCGACTTCCTCAAGCGGCGGCAGTTCCTGCAGGGAGCGCAGGCCCAGGTCGTCGAGGAAGGACTTCGTAGTGGCATACAGCGCCGGGCGCCCCGGCGCTTCGCGGTGGCCGACAACGTCGATCCAGCCGCGATTTTCCAGCGATTGCATGATTTGCGCCGAGACGGCTACGCCCCGGATATCTTCAATGTCGCCCCGCGTCACCGGTTGGCGGTAGGCAATGATCGCCAGCGTCTCCATCACGGCGCGGGAATACTTCGGCGGCTTTTCGGGCGTCAGCCGCTCGACGAATTTCTGGAATTCCGGGCGGGTCTGGAACCGCCATCCGGTCGCGAGGTTGACGAGCTCCACCGCGCGTCCGGACCACTCCTCGCGCAGCTCGCCCAGCAGCCTGCGGAGGGTGTCGACACCGATGTCTTCCTCGAACAGCTTGCGGATGCCCTGCAGGGACACCGGCTCCTGCGACGCGAGCAGCGCCGCCTCGATGATGCGTTTGGCTTCAGTGGGATTGAGCATTGGCTAACTTTACATAAATCGGGGAAAAGCATTCGGACTGGGTGACTTCCACCAGCGTTTCGCGCGCCAGTTCCAGCAACGCGATGAAGGTGACCACCAGCAGCGGCGTACCGCGCGAAGTGTCGAAGAGCTCGGTGAATTCGCGTATCCCGTTGTCCTTCAGCTTCCTAAGGATGATCGTCATATGCTCGCGCACGGACAGCTCGTCGCGGGTCACGTGGTGGTGTGCCGAGAGCTTCGCGCGACGCAGGAGGAACCGCCAGGCCTCGGCAAGGTCCTGCGCGTTCACCTCCGGCAGCTGCTCGACCACGGTGCGCTCGATCCAGACGGAAACGGCCATGACATCGCGGCCGAGCTGCGGCAGTTCGTCCAGCTTCTGGGCGGCCTTCTTCATCTGCTCGTACTCGAGCAGCCGGCGAACCAGCTCGGCGCGCGGATCCTCCTCCTCCCCTTTGACCGAAGGCGGGCGCGGAAGCAGCATGCGCGACTTGATTTCGATCAGCATCGCCGCCATCACAAGGTAGTCGGCCGCGAGTTCGAGGTTCTTCGCACGCGCCGCATCGACATATTCGAGGTACTGCCGCGTCAGCGGCGCCATCGCAATGTCCAGCACGTCGAGGTTCTGTTTGCGGATCAGGTAAAGCAGCAGGTCCAGCGGCCCCTCGAACGCGTCGAGGAACACCGACAGCGCGTCGGGCGGGATGTACAGGTCGAGCGGCAGCTGGATGAGGCGCTCGCCGTAGATCTTGGCGACATGCGCCTCCTCGGCCTCCTCCGCCACCTCCGCGACCGCGTCGGCAGCGACCACCTCTTCGGCCACAACCGCTGCCGCCAGGCCCTGCGCGTCCTCTTCCGGGATCGCCGGTTCCGTGCCCGTCATCTCAGTTCCCTGCGAGGCCCATGGCCTCACGGACTTCACGCATGGTCTCGGTGGCCAGGCGCCGCGCCTTCTCGCACCCGTCGGCGATGATGTTCTTCACCAGCGTCGGGTCATCGAGGTAGGTCTGCGCGCGCTCGCGCATCGGGGCCTGCTCCGCGAGGAGCGCATCGATGACGGGCTGCTTGCAGTCCAGGCAGCCGATGCCTGCACTGGCGCAGCCTTTGCGAACCCAGTCCTTCTTCGCCTCATCCGAATAGACGAGATGCAACTGCCACACGGGGCACACGTCGGGATTGCCGGGGTCGGTGCGTTTTACGCGGGCCGGATCGGTGGGCATGGTGCGGATCTTCTTCGCAACGGACTCGCCGTCCTCGCGCAGCGTGACCGCGTTGCCGTAGGACTTCGACATCTTCTGCCCGTCCAGGCCCGGCAGGCGGGACGATTCGGTCAACAGCGCATCCGGCTCGACCAGGATCTTCTTGCCGCTGCCTTCCAGCCAGCCGAACAGGCGCTCGCGATCCCCGCGCGGCAGGTTCTGCGTTTCCTCCAGCAGGGCGCGGGCCGAACCCAACGCCTGGGCGTCGCCCTGCTCCAGGAAACGGGTGCGCAACTCGTTGAAAAGGCGCGCTTTCTTGCTGCCCATTTTCTTGACGGCGGCGGTTGCCTTGTCCTCGAATCCGGGTTCGCGCCCATAGAGGTGGTTGAACCGCCGCGCCACCTCGCGGGTGAACTCCACGTGCGGCACCTGGTCCTCGCCGACCGGCACCATGTTGGCGCGGTAGATCAGGATGTCGGCCGACTGCAGCAGCGGGTAGCCCAGAAACCCATAGGTGGACAGGTCCTTGTTGGACAGTTTCTCCTGCTGGTCCTTGTAGGTCGGCACGCGCTCGAGCCACCCGAGCGGCGTGATCATGGACAGCAGCAGGTGCAACTCGGCGTGCTCGGGCACCTGCGACTGGATGAACAGCGTCGCCTGGGCCGGGTCGATGCCCGCAGCCAGCCAGTCGACCACCATGTCCCAGGTGTTCTGCTCGATCGAGCCCGGCTCGTCGTAGTTGGTGGTCAGCGCGTGCCAGTCGGCGACGAAAAAGAGGCACGGGTACTCGGCCTGGAGCCGGACCCAGTTCTTGAGGACGCCATGGTAGTGGCCCAGATGCAAGGCACCCGTGGGACGCATGCCGGAGAGGACTCGGGGTTCGAACATTATCGGGTTCAGCGTCCTAGATGAATACGAACGAATGGATCAGCGATTCGGAAACCACCAGCAGCGGACTGAGCACGGCGTCCAGCAGGTTGGTGACAGCCAGCACAAGCAACACGGGCAGCCCGAAGGGCTCGAGCTTCGCGTACTGCCACGACAGCCGGTTGGGCAGGAGGCTCGCAAGGATCCGGCCTCCGTCGAGCGGCAGGATCGGCAGCAGGTTCAGGAACATGAAGATCAGGTTGACCCGCACGCCCGCTTCCGCCATGCGCACCATCGGCTCCGAATACGAACTCTCCGGCAGGACCAGGCCGGCCTTCAGCAGCAGCGCCCAGCCCAGCGCCATTGCAAGGTTGGCCAGCGGACCGGCCGCGGCCACCCACGCCATGTGTTGCTTGGGCTTTCTCAACGCCGAGTAATTGACCGGGATGGGCTTTGCCCAGCCGAACAGGAAGCGGCCGCCCGACAGCAGCAGGATCACGAGCGGCACCAGCAGCGTGCCGACCGGGTCGACATGGCGAAGGGGGTTCAGGCTGATGCGCCGCTGCGCATAGGCCGTCATATCCCCGAAATGACGGGCCACATAGCCATGCGCAGCCTCGTGAAGCGTAATCGCAAACAACACGGGAAGTGCGTTGATGGCAATGGTTTGGATGAGTTGATTGATTTCCATCGCCGCTGGGGTGCTGAGGGGCGCGATTTTATCAGAGGCCGAGGGCCTCGAGCGGCCCGCTGCCGACGCGAAGCACGACCGGCGAGTCCCCGGTAAGGTCAATCACCGTGCTGGCGACGATCCCGCAATGGCCTGCATCGAGGACCAGGTCCAGCCGCGAGCCGATCCGGGTGCGGATTTCGTCGGCCTCCGAAAAGGGTGTGTCCTCTCCGGGCAGCTGCAATGTCGCCGACAGCATCGGCTCCCCCAGTTCGGCAAGCAGCGCATGGGCCACGGGGTGCTGCGGCACGCGAACGCCGATCGTCTTGCGCTTGGGATGCATCAAGCGTCGCGGGACCTCCTTCGTGGCCCGCAGGATGAACGTATAGCTTCCCGGCGTCGCGGCCTTCAGCAGGCGGTATTGGACGTTGTCCACGAGGGCGTACGTGGCGATTTCCGCGAGGTCCCTGCACATCAGGGTGAGGTGATGCTTCTCATCGATGGCGCGCACCTCGCGCAACCGGTCCATCGCATCCTTGTCGCCGATATGGCAGCCCAAGGCATAGCAGGAGTCGGTCGGATAGGCGATCAGGCCGCCCTTGCGCACGATTTCGGCCGCCTGCCGGACCAACCGGGGCTGGGGATGCGTCGGATGGACGCTGAAATGTTGCGACATCTGCAGCCCGGGCCTAAAGCCGCCAGTCGTGCCAGACGGGCTTGAGGTGCGCCGCCAGGGACGGCAACTTCCCGAAATCGGCGCTGCCCTCCCCGGGGGCGTGAAAATCCGACCCGCGCGAGACCAGAAAAGCCTGGCTTTCGGCAATTGCGGCAAATAGCGCGTACTGGTCGGGGGAATGGCTCCCGGTGATGACCTCGATGGCTTCGCCGCCGGCCGCGCGGAATTCGCGCAGCAGGTCCGCCAGCGCACCCGACGACAGCCCGTAGCGCCCCGGATGGGCCACGACGGCCCGGCCGCCGGAGGCGACGATCCACCCGACCGCGGTGGCGAGTTCGGTCCACTCGTGCGGCACGTATCCCGGCTTTCCCGGCACCAGGTAGCGCTTGAACACCGACCGGATATCGGCCGCGGCCCCCATTTCGACGAGGTAGCGCGCGAAATGGGTGCGACCGATCATGCCGCGGTTATCCGCGTACTTCATTGCGCCTTCGAAAGTCCCCGGCAGCCCGACTACGGCAAGTTCGGCCCCCATCCGCTGTGCGCGGGCAACGCGACCGCTGCGGACAGACTCCAGCCCCTGCAGCAGTGCGGCACTCGCCGGGTCGATATTGAGCCCAACGATATGTACCGTCGTGCCACGCCAGGTCACCGACACTTCGACCCCGTCCACGAACGCAATCCCTTCAGTGCGCGCTGCGGCGCGTGCCGCCTGGAGCCCCCCGATCTCGTCATGGTCCGTCAGGGCGAGCACATGGACGCCCTGGGCGGCTGCCCTGGCCACGACCGCAGCCGGTGCCAGCGCCCCGTCCGAGACGTTCGAATGGCAATGCAGGTCGAAATCCATGCCGGAACCGGTCACTGGCCGCGGCCTTCGGCGAAGAATTCCTCGATCAAGCGGGCGACCCTGGCGGGCTGGTCATGGTGGAGCATGTGCCCGGCCTCCTGCACGGTCTCGTAGCGCAGGACCTTGTAGGCCGCGCGCCGCTCGGCGTAGTCCTCTGAGTCGATGCCGATCTGCTTCAGCGTCTTGGATTCGGCGGCGTCCACCCACAGGACAGGCGCAGTGACTCGCTGCCAGAACGCAAACATCTCCTCGAAGCGGGACAAGGTCGCATTGACGATCTTGTGCGCCGGGTCGCTGCGCAGCTCGACCTTGCCTTCGGCCCCTTCCTTGCCCCAATGGAGCGCGAGGAACTCGGCGCGGTCGCGCGTGAGCCGCGCGTTGTTCTTTTGCAAGCGGTCCGCCAGGGCCGCGAAGCTGTCATACGGGCGCAGGCCTGGCGGCGTGCGCAGTTCGTCCAGCCAGCGCAGCAGGCGCGCGGGCGCCTGGTCCGGCTTGGTGCGCGACATGCCGAACCCTTCCAGGTTCACGAACCGCGCAATGCGCTCCGGCCGGGTGCCGGCATAAACCGATGCAACGTTGCCGCCGAGGCTGTGCCCGACGAGGTTGACCGGCGCCCCCGGATGGATCTGTTCGAGCAGCTGGTCCAGGTCGCCTACGTAATCGGCGAACCAGTAGGCGTCCGCCTTGACCCAGTCCGTAAGGCCGTAGCCGCGCCAATCCGGCGCATAGATGTCCCAGCCGCCGTCGAGCTCGTCGACCAGGAACTGGAACGAAGCCGAAACATCCATCCAGCCGTGCAGGAGCACCATCCTGCGATCGGCGCGACCCGGCCAGTGCCTCACGTGGTATCGGAGGCCGCGGATGTCGAAGTACAGGGATTCGCTCTGGCGCATGGCGGGCGCGATGATATCAGCCCTGCCCTGCCGGCCCCCCGGTGAAAGCGAAGTCCACCGCTTCCAGCGCATCGACGGACGTATCCCCCGGTATGATAGCTGCCCCGAACGACCCGAAAGCACCCCGGCCATGCCCCTCTTCTCCCTTGGAGAACGTCGCGTAGAACTGCGCGGCGAACGACATTTCATCGCCCACGACGCCACGCTGGCCGGTTCCATCCTGCTCGAGAACGACGTGAGCATCTGGTTCGGCGTCGTGATCCGTGCCGACAACGACCAGGTGACCATCGGCGCCGAAACCAACGTGCAGGACGGCTCCGTGCTCCACGTGGACCCCGGTTTCCCGATGACGCTCGGCCGCAACGTGACCATCGGCCACAAGGCCATGCTGCACGGGTGCACCGTGGGTGACGGCACATTGATCGGCATCAACAGCGTGATCCTGAACGGCGCGAAAATCGGCGCCGGGACGCTGGTCGGCGCAAACAGCCTGGTGTCCGAAGGCAAGGACATCCCGCCGGGCGTGCTGGTGCTGGGCTCCCCGGCCAAGGTCGTGCGTGAACTCACCCCTGAGGAAAAGGCGCGGGTCATGGAAATCTCCCACGGGTATGTGGCGCGTGCCAAGGTGTTCAGGACCTCGCTGCGCGAGCAGGAGCTCCCGGCCTCCGCGAGGTAATTTCCTTAAAAGGAAAGCCAGCTGCCACAGAAGCTGCTCCTGGAGCGGAGTTTTTTAAACGAATGTTCAACATTTAGCGAATTCAACGCCAAGGCGACCATGAAGGACTATTACCGGATCCTCGGCCTGCAGCCCGCCGCGACCCTGGCCGAAATCAAGGCCACCTACCGCAAACAGGCGTCGGCGCTGCACCCGGACCGCAACCCCTCCGAGACTGCGCATGCGCAATTCCAGGCGGTCCAGCAAGCCTACGAAGTCCTGTCCGACGCCGACAAGCGCCGCGCGTACGACGACAACCGCCGCCGCAGCCTGATCGAGCACCCCATCGAAACCGCGCGGGAACTCTGGAGCGCGTACCTGAAGGCAGCCCTGACATGAAAGCCTCCCGTTTTTTCAGCGAACTTTCCTCCACCTACGCTTTCGAGATCGAGGACCTGACCTGGGACTCGGGCGGGGACAACGTCCTCGCCTCCCGCCTCAAGACCAAACGCAGCCAGTTCGCCGACCTGCTCCCGATGTGCGAGTCCGCCCCCGAGATGGTCGCTCCTGCCTTTCGCGGCGGCCTTGGGTTTTCCTCGCACGAGGCGCTCGGCCGGCTGGTGGCCAGCAACCCCGACGATTTCCCTTCGTGGGACGAGGTCGCCGCTTCAATCGAATTCGAGCCCTGGGCCGAGAAGCTGAAGGAGCAGGCCCTGGCCGCCCCCGGCGGCGAGCAGTTCATGCTGGTCGTGGCGGGACTCGAGTACCTGCAGGCCGGGCACGCCCCTGCCGCCGCACCCGCAGAGGCCGAAGCGTCCGGTGAAGAGGATGCCGACGACGAGGGCGACGGCGACGACGCCGAGGACCTGGCCGACGCCGGCGAGGACTACCTCAGCGATCAGGGCTTTGACCGTCGCAGCTGAGCGCCATCGCTGAAAGGATACCGATCACCCATGTCACACCCCGCCATCCGCAAGGCCTCCGCACTCATCCATGCCGGCGACATCAGTGCAGCCGAGTCCGCCCTCGTCGACATCGTCGAGACCGAGGGCGACACGGCGCTGGTGACCGTGCTCGACGAGCTTCCGCCCAAGGACCTGCTCGCGATATTGCGCGAGTACGATTCCTCCAAGAGCTCGGTGATCAACCTGCTCGTCACGCCCAAGCAGTTCGCAGACGCCGTGATCATGGAAAGGCTGTATGCGGAACGCAATCGCGACCGCCTGCGCTCGATGATCAACTCGGTGATCTTCCGGGACGAGGTCGACCCGGATGACTTCATCGCGGCCCTGTCCGAGAAGGATCTCGGCCTCGAGGTGCTGGCGGACTATCTCGACGAGCGCTTCGATGAACTGACGATGTTCAAGGACTGCGGCAGTTTTGTCGCCACGGAAGAAGAGCGCACCCCGAAGGACGAAGAGGACGACGCCGCGCGCGAAGACCAGTTCGCGGTTCCCAAGGGCGGCGTTGGGCTGGATGAGGTCAGCGACGGCGACTGGATGGAACTCATCTGGCGCCTCGCGCACCATTTCCCGGACGAGTTCATGCACGTGTTCCAGATCCTGTCGGCACGCAGCCTCGCCGCGGAAGCCCTGCCCGTCGCGACCGACGAGAGCGGCACGGCCGCCGCCAAGCCCGGCGGCAAGGCCCAGGGCGACGCGCCGGAAGAGGAGTCCGCGCTTTGAGCCAGGCGCCCTCCGCCGCCGCACCGCAGGCCGTCGCCGCCTACGACGACCGGCCGTACTTCGCCCGCGTGCTCGACCATGGCCTGAAGAACGGCATGATCGACTCGGAAAAGCTCGACGCGATGCGTACCGAAGGCGCCAAGGGTATCGTCCAGATCGCCGACTTCTTCGGCACCGCGCACCTGCGCACCGACCTCGACGAGGCGGTAAAGCGCATGGCGTACCTCGCCAGCCTGTACCTCGAACACCTGTCCGACGGCAGCCTCAACCGGGCCGCCCGGTCGCTGCAGGAAAACAGCTTCCTGTCGCACTCGCGCGGCGGCTCGCAGATGCTGAAGGCGCTGTATGCCATGCCGACCGACTCCACGATCCACGAGCCCGCCGAGTCGCATGACGTGCGCGAATTCCTGCGCGTGCGCACGCTGGGCGAGCAGTGGAGCGTGGCCGAGTACCGCGCCCGCCTCGCCGAACGGCAGGCCTGCCATGACGAAATAGAAGCCGCGCTCTGGTTTGCCGACGTCATGGAACTGCCCCGTGAGTCGCTCTTCGGCGAATCCGCCGAAAGCATCCTCGACGCCTGCCTGCTGGCGCGTGTCGCCGGGAAGTTCGAGGGCGGCCTCCTCAGCGCCACGGAACTCAAGGAGTTCTTCAAGAAGTTGCGCCGCTCGAAGAAGCGGCCCACGCTCGGCGAAGCACTGCTCGAGGACGTCCCCGATGCGCACCGCCCAGTGGCCGAGCGGCACCTTGCGCGCATCGCGGCAAAGGACCTGCCGCGGATCGCCGACACCAAGATCGCCTTCAACGACCTGGTGCGCGAGTACCACGACCGCTTCCACCATTTCACCCTGTCCTCGGAAGTCAGCGACTACGACGCGCTGGTGACCGACGAGTGGCGTAAGGTCACGAAGGGCAAGACGGATACCGATTCGATGAACACCGTCTTCCTGTGCCTCGCGGCCGGCAAGACCCCCAAGCCGACGATCACACTGGCGGAGGCAAAGGCCGCGGTGAAGGCGATCCGCAACGACGGCGCGGGCGTGGGCGTGGGCGTGGGCACGGTGCCCGAGTTCCTGCGCCGCTGCGCCCCGCACCAGATGACGGACGGCCTGCTGCACTTGTGGGAAGAAGAGTTCTATCCCGAGATGATCGAGCAGCTGATCCTAGAGGACACGCATGAGGATGCGGCCTCGCTGGACGCCACGATCCGGGTGCTCGCCGAGCACTGCCACATCACCCGCCCGGCCCGGAAACGCTGAGGACGCAAAGCATGCACACCGAAAGCTTCATCCCAGGCAAAGACGCTTCGCTTGAATCTACCATTGGGACGATGCAGGCCAAGCTCGCTGCGCGCGGGTTCCACCTCGACGAGTCCTCGTGGCTGAACCCCGTCGAGTCCATCTGGTCGGTGCATGTCCGTGACCGGGACTGCCCGATGCTGTTTGCCAACGGCAAGGGCGCGACTAAGCTGGCCGCGCGTGCCAGCGCGCTCGGCGAATTCTTCGAGCGGCTCGGCACGCACTACTTCTGGACCCACTTCTACCTCGGGGAAACCCGCGCCAACCGCCCCTTCGTGCACTATCCGCAGGAACGCTGGTTCGAACCCGGCGACGACCCGGCCTGGCCCGTCGAATTGCTCAACCCGGAGTTGCATGCGTTCTACAACCCGGACAGCTCGATCGACCGCGAGGTCCTCGTCGACCTGAACTCGGGCAACGTCGGCCGGGGCATCTGCGCCCTGCCCTACACGCGCCTGCGTGACGGCGCCGAGACCTGGTTCCCGGTGAACATCATCGGCAACCTCTACGTCAGCAATGGCATGGCGGCCGGCAACACGCTGATGGAAGCCCGCAGCCAGGCGCTGTCGGAGATCTTCGAGCGCCATATCAAGTACCGCATCATCCGCGAAGGCCTCTGCCTGCCGGAGGTGCCGGACCACGTGATCGCCCGGTACCCCGGCATTGCCGCCGGCATCAAGGGACTGCGCGAGGCCGGGTTCGGCATCCTGGTACGTGACGCATCCCTCGGCGGGCGCTACCCGGTCATGAACGTGACCTTGCTGCACCCGAAGGACCAGGGGTGCTTTGCGAGCTTCGGCGCGCACCCGCGGTTCGAGATCGCTCTCGAACGCGCGTTGACCGAACTCCTGCAGGGACGGGCGCTGGAGTCGCTCGAAGGCTTCCCGGAACCCGGGTTCGACATGGAGGAGATCACGCTCGCCTCGAACCTTGAAATCCACTTTGTCGATTCGAGCGGCGTGATCAGCTGGAATTTCCTCGGCGACAAGCCGGACCACCCGTTTGTCGACTGGAACTTCAGCACCACCACGGCGGAAGACTACGCATGGCTCTGCGAATGCGTGGCCGCCGAAGACAAGGACATCTACGTCGCGGACTTCGCCGAGCAGGGCGCCTACAGCTGCCGCATCCTCGTGCCCGGGATGTCGGAGATCTACCCGGTCGAGGACCTCGAGTGGGAAAACAACAGCGTAGGCAACCGCATCCGCCCGGCGATGGTCCGGCTGCAGGCGCTGGATGACGCCGAAGCGTCGGACCTGCTGGAAGAGCTTCAGACCATCAACCTGAACGACGAGCGCCCGCTGTGGGAAATCCTCGGCCTCGCGATACCGCTTGGCACCCCCTGGAAGCAGTTGCGCATCGGCGAACTCAAGACCCTGCTCGCGCTCGCCGTTGGCGATGAAGAGGCCATCCGCGAAGGCTGCGACTGGATCCACCACTACGGCCAGATGGAACCGGCGCGGCGGCTCGTGTATCGCTGCATCGAAAACCTGATGAACCTCGAAGGCATCGCCTCATTCCGGCGTCCGCTGGACCTGATGTACGGCGCGGAGACGGTGCTGCAGGCGCAGCGCCTGCTCGACCGCAGCGAGCGGTACTTCGGATTGGAGTCTCTCGGGTCGGACATGCAGGGCAGCGCGATGCACCGGACGCTGCTCGAGGCTTACGACAAGCTGTTCGCGGCGAGCGCTGCCTGACGGGGACAATGCACGGGCCTTGAGCCGGGGATGCTGTCCTTTAAACATGAAAAAGGAACATTCAATGTTCTAATTTCATGGATTCCAATGGTAAGATTCCACTATGATCCCCCGCCCGGACCTTGCCGGCAGCCTGACGCGCGCACTCGCCCGTTCCCGGGCCGTGGTGCTTTCCGGGCCGCGCCAGTCCGGCAAGACAACGCTCGCACAGACACTGCTCGCACGCAGTTCGCCCAACTACTTTGACCTGGAAGACCCGCGCGACGCGCGGCGCCTGGACGAGCCGATGGACGCGCTCGCACCGCTGACCGGTTTGGTGGTCATCGACGAAGTCCAGCGGCGGCCGGGACTGTTCCCGATCCTGCGCGTGCTGATCGACCGCTCGAACGCGCCCGGGCAGTACCTCCTCCTTGGCAGCGCTTCCCCTGCCCTGCTGCGCCAGGCGGGCGAATCGCTGCTGGGCCGGGTTGAGTCCCTCGAGGTCGGCGGGTTCGACCTGCGCGAAGCCTGCGCTGCCGCCGGCGACCGCGCCGCGGAGGCCGAAACCCGCCTCTGGCTGCGCGGCGGCTTCCCGCGCTCCTATCTGGCCGCCTCGGACGAAGACAGCCTCGCCTGGCGCCTGAACGCGATCGCAAGCCATGTCGAAGTCGATCTGCCGCAATTCGGCCTCAACATTGCCGCGCCCGCCATGCTGCGGTTCTGGAGGATGCTGGCGCACTACCACGGGCAGACCTGGACGGCCGCCGATCCGGCGCGCTCGCTCGGGGTATCCGAGCCGACCGTGCGGCGCTATCTCGACACGCTGACGCAGACGCTCATGGTTCGCCAGCTTCAGCCCTGGCACGAGAACCTGGGCAAGCGGCAGGTCAAGTCACCCAAGGTGTATTTCCGCGACACCGGCCTGCTCCACGCGCTCATGGACGTCGAGTCGCTCGATGCCCTGCGCGTACATCCGCGCAGCGGCGCAAGCTGGGAAGGCTTCGCGCTGGAGCAGGTGCTTCGACTGGCAAAGCCCGACGAGGCGTACTTCTGGGCGACCCATCAGGGGGCGGAGCTGGACCTGCTGATGTTCAAAGGTACGCAGCGCGTGGGCGTCGAATTCAAGCGTGCTGACGCTCCCACAATCACCCGGTCCATGCGGGTGGCCATCCACGACCTCCGGCTCGATGCGCTTTATGTCGTCTACCCGGGCGAGCGCCGCTATCCGCTGGCGCCCGGCATCGAGGCGGTCCCCTTGTGGGCACTCCTGCCAACGGGCTAGGGGAGTCTGGCGAGTCAGTCGCCAGCCAGCGGCCTCGTGCCAAAGATCGCGGTGTTGTACGCCTGCACGCGGCAGGCGTTCACCGGAGATGCTTGGCAAAGAACGCCATCGTGCGGCCCCAGGCCAGCTCGGCCGCCACGGGGTCGTATTTCAGCATGTCCATGTTCTTGGAGTCAGCGGTCTCGTTGGCGAAGGCGTGCTTGCAGTCGTAACGGTGGAACTCGTAGCCCACCTTCGCGGCGCCGAGCATCTTTTCGAGGTCATCCACCTTGGCGATCGGGAACGCCTGGTCGTGGGTGGCCCAATGCGCCATCAGCGGCACCTTGATCTTCGAGGCGTCGATGTACTCCAGCGGCGGATAGCCGTACCAGACCACGCCCGCGTCCATCTCCGGCACGTTCACCGCCGAGAGCAGGGTAAGGGCCCCTCCCATGCAGAAGCCGGTCACGCCCGCCTTCGCGCTGCCCGAGCCTTTCAGGTACTGCACCGCGCCGCGGATGTCCTGCCCGGCCGCTTCGCCGAAGTTCAGGCCGTTCATCAGGTGCTCGGCCTCGTTGGCGGCAAGGGCTACCTTGCCGCGGTACAGGTCCGGCACCAAAGCGCGGTAGCCCTCCTTGGCCAGCTTGTCCGCTACGCCGCGGATCTGGTCGTTGAGCCCCCACCATTCCTGGATGACGACGATGGCGGGCGCCTTCGCGCCCTGCACCGGTTCCGCGAGATAGCCCGCGACTTCCTGGCCGTCCGGCCGTTTGTAGTTGATAGCGTTGCCCATGCTTGCCTCCTCCGTTGAGATGACTTGGTCCGACCGCTAATTTATACCGCGCGCCGGCGCTTTTTGGGTTTCGGTGCCGCCTTTCTAGCGACCGCACGCTTCTCGGCTGCAGTGAACTGCTTCATTGCGTATTCGGCCTTCGAGGCCGAAGCCCGGTCAGCGTACTCGAAACTCGCCAACACTTTCCTTGGCGGGTGGGAGCGCGTGTAGCGTGCTCCACGCCCGGCCAAGTGCGCAGCCAAGCGGGCCTCCACGTCGACCGTGATCCCGGTATAGATGCTGCCGTCGGTGCACTCCAGCAGATAGAGGAACCAGGCCTTCATGCGCCTGCCCGCCCAAGGCCTGCCAGCCACGCCAGTGCACCCAATCCTGCGGCGCGGCCTGTGGCAAAGCAGGCGGTGAGCAGGTAGCCGCCCGTCGGCGCTTCCCAGTCAAGCATCTCACCTGCGCAAAATACCCCGGGCAACGCGCGGACCATCAAGGAACCGTCCAGAGTTTCGAGCGGCACGCCGCCCGCCGTGCTGATCGCCTCGTCGAGCGGGCGCGGCGCGGCGAGGTGCACCGGAAGTGCCTTGATCGCTTGCGCAAGGCGCGCGGGATCGGCCATGGCGTCGGCCGGGACAAGCTCGCGCAACAGCGCCATCTTCACGCCGGTGATACCGGTGCGGCTTTGCAGGTGCGACGAAAGCGAACGGCTTCCCCGCGGGTGCGCCACTTCGTGCAGCACGCGCTCAGGGGATCGATCCGGCAGCAGGTCGAGGCGGATCACCGCGCCCCCCACAGCCTCGATTTCGTCGCGAACGGCCGCCGATACCGCATAAACGAGGCTCCCCTCCACGCCCGTCGAGGTAACCACGAATTCGCCCTGCCTGCGGAACTCGACGCCATTGCGATCCGTGAACGCGAGCACGACCGGCTTCAGCGGGTGGCCGGCAAAGCGTGTCCGGAAGTGTTCGCTCCAGCCGCCCTGCACATCGAACCCGCAGTTAGCCGGCCGCAGCGGCGCCACGGGTACACCGCGCGCCTCGAGGTGCGCCACCCAGGCGCCGTTGGAACCGAGTTTCGACCAGCTGGCCCCGCCTGCCGAGAGTACGACCGCATCCGGACGCAACTGCAGCTCGCCTGCGGGCGTCTCGAATCGCAGGCTGCCGGAGGCGTCCCAGCCATGCCAGACGTGCCGCAGGTGGAAGCGGACAGCGGACTGCCTCAGCCGGTGGACCCAGGCCCGCAGCAACGGTGCCGCCTTCATGCTTTTGGGAAACACCCGGCCAGAGGTGCCGGTGAAGACTTCGAAGCCGAGGGCCTCGACCCAGGCGACCAAAGTTTCGGGACCGAATTGGCGCAGCACCGGCTCGATCGAATCGCGCCGCGCGCCATAGCGACCTGCAAACGCCCCGAAGGGCTCGGAATGCGTGAGGTTCAGCCCGCCCTTGCCCGCAAGCAGGAACTTGCGGCCCACCGAGGGCATGCTGTCGTAGACATCGACCTGTACGCCGCCCTGTGCAAGTACCTCGGCGGCCATGAGCCCCGCAGGCCCGCCGCCGACCACGGCAACGGACCGCGCGGTTTTCAACGTGGGAACGCCGCGCTTACTTCGGTGCCATCCGGATGGCACCGTCCAGGCGGATGGTCTCGCCGTTCAGCATCTCGTTCTCGACGATGTGCCGGGCCAGCGCAGCGTACTCGGGTGCGCGACCGAGGCGCGAGGGGAACGGCACCATCTTGCCGAGCGCGTCCTGGATCTCCTTGGGCATGCCCAGCAACATCGGCGTCTCGAAAATTCCCGGGGCAATCGTCATCACGCGAATGCCGTCACGCGACAGGTCACGCGCGATCGGCAGGGTCATTCCGACCACACCACCCTTCGAGGCCGAATACGCGGCCTGGCCGATCTGGCCGTCGTAGGCCGCAACCGAAGCGGTATTGACGATCACGCCACGCTCGCCGGACGCGTTGGGCTGGCCCTTGGCCATCGTTTCGGCCGCAAGGCGGATCATGTTGAAGGTGCCGATCAGGTTGATCGTGATCACCCGCGTAAAAGTCGCCAGCGCGTGCGGCCCGGTCTTGCCGATGGTCTTCTCGCCGATCGCGATGCCGGCGCAGTTCACCAGCACGTTCAGGGCGCCGAACTCCTTGACGGCAAATTCAACCGCGGCCTTGCCGTCGGCTTCCGAGGTCACATCGGTCTTGATGTAGCGGGCGTTGGCTCCGAGCTCGGCGGCGTACTTGGAACCGTCCTGCACGTCCGCAATGACGACCTGGGCGCCGTTGTCGATGGCCATCCGCGCGGTGGCGGCGCCAAGGCCCGAGCCCCCGCCAGTAATGAGGAATACGCTGCCTTTGAGTTGCATGATCAATCCTTTACGTTGGAAGTCCCGGGAGAGGGCGCGATGCTAAATCCTTTCCCGGGCAGCGGCAACGCTGGCGTACGCCTCTATAAGCACATAAGAGAATGTTCCTTGAGGCGCAGGCGGCGATGGACGATAATTGCATGTTTTTTATCGAGAAATCCTGTCGAATGTCATCCGCCCCAGCCAGCCCGTCCCTCCGTTTCGGCTTCGCGTTCGCCGACCTCTATGACCGCGACGCGCTCGTTCGCCTCGACGCGAAGTTCATCGAATTCGTGCGCGAGTTGGACGCTGCGCTCGCCGACCGGCTCGTCGCCGCCCGCCGGGATCCAGCCGCGCTCGCGGCCAAGGCCGAGTCCGAGTTGCTTATCGCGCTTTCGCCGCACCTCGAGGATTTCCTCGCGCGGTTGTTCGGCATCGAATCCGAACTGCAGGCGCTGGCCGCTCAGCACCACGAGCTGGCACCCCTTTACTCGGTCAAGCGCCTTTTCGTGCAGCGCCGCGCTGTGCACAAGGTGAAGGCCGAGGACGCCGCCGCAGTCGATGGTGACGCCGCGCAAAAAGCGCTCGAATCCCTCTTTGGCGAGCCGTTCACCGAGCTGGCCTTTGCCAAGCACGTGACCGAATGGCAAAAGGAAGAGGTGGCCCACGCCGACTCTCTCGAAGCCGCCGCGCGCTATGCCGCCTGGGCGACCACCACGCCGGCCGGCAAGCAGAAACACCGCGCAGGCGTACTCTTCAAGGTGCCGCAGAAGCTCGACTTCATGCGCCTCGTGCCGCTGCACACTGCTCAAGCAAGGGGCTTTCCCGAGCACACGCTGTCGGATGAACACCTCCGCGTGCGCGAAGGCTTCGCGCTGACCGACAAGGGCACCGACCTCACCGGCGCGCTGGACCAGGCCAACTACTGCATCTGGTGCCACGAGCAGGGCAAGGACTCCTGCTCCAAGGGCCTGCGCGAGAAGGCGCCGGCCGGCGGGTACAAGAAATCCCAGTTCGGCGTGACCCTCGCCGGATGCCCGCTGGAAGAAAAGATCTCCGAGTTCCACCTCGTGAAGACCCGCGGCCAGCCGCTCGGGGCGCTCGCGATGATCTGCGTGGACAACCCGGTGGTCGCCGCCACGGGCCACCGCATCTGCAATGACTGCATGAAGGCCTGCATCTACCAGAAGCAGGCGCCGGTCGACATCCCGCAAGCCGAGACACGCACGTTGAAGGACGTCCTCGAACTGCCTTGGGGCTTCGAGATCTATTCGCTGCTGACGCGCTGGAACCCGCTGCACCTCGCCCGCCCCTACCCCAAGGCGCCGAGCGGCAAGCGCGTGCTGGTGGTCGGCCTGGGGCCCGCCGGCTTCGGCCTCTCGCACCACCTGATGAACGACGGCCATACGGTGGTCGGCATCGACGGGCTCAAGATCGAGCCGCTGCCCGCCGGCTTCTCTGGCGTGGACACGGCCGGCAAACGCGTGCCCTTTAAAGCTATCCGAGACATCAGTGAGATCCACGAGGCGCTGAACGAACGCGTGATGGCAGGCTTCGGCGGTGTGGCCGAGTACGGCATCACCGTGCGCTGGGACAAGAACTTCCTCAAGGTGGTGCGCCTGCTGCTTGAACGCCGCTCGGAATTCGCAATGTTCGGCGGCGTGCGTTTCGGCGGCACGATCACGGCGGAAGACGCTTTCGCAATGGGCTTCGACCATGTGGCGCTGGCCGCCGGTGCGGGCCGCCCGACGCTCCTCGAAATCCCGAACGGCTTCGCGCGCGGCGTGCGCGCAGCCTCCGACTTCCTGATGGCGCTGCAACTCACCGGCGCGGCCAAGGCGGATTCCATCGCCAACCTGCAGATCCGGTTGCCGGTCGTCGTGATCGGCGGCGGGTTGACGGCGATCGACACCGCCACCGAGTCGCTGGCCTATTACGTGGTGCAGGTGGAGAAATTCCTCACCCGCTACGAAGCGCTGGTCGCCGAACGCGGCGACGCAGTGGTGCGTGCCGCGTGGAACCGCGAAGAGCAAACCATCGCTGACGAGTTCATCGCGCATGCCCGCGCATTGCGGCAGACCCCTAAGGCCGGGCACATCGCGCTGCTCAAGTCGTGGGGCGGCGTCACGCTCGCCTACCGCCGCCGGCTCGTGGACAGCCCCTCCTACACACTCAACCACGAAGAGGTGGAAAAGGCGCTGGAGGAAGGCATCACCTTCGCGGAAGGCCTGTCGCCCACCCGGGTCGACGTGGACGAACACGGCCACGCACGGTCGGTGCATTTCGCCATCCAGAAAATGGGGGCAGACGGCAAGTGGGCCGAGGCCGGCACAGTCGAGCTTCCCGCCCGCTCGCTGCTGGTCGCAGCAGGCACCCAGCCGAACACCGTCCTTGCCCGCGAAGATGCCGCGCACTTCAAGCTGGACGGCAAGTATTTCGAGGCGTGCGACGAAACCGGCGCCCCGGTGACACCCGAGCGCGCCATCTCCAAGCCGCAGCGCGCGGACGTGCTGCTGCACCGTCACGGCGACGGCCGTTTCATCAGCTTCTTTGGCGACCTGCATCCTTCGTTCTTCGGCAACGTGGTCAAGGCCATGGGCGGCGCGAAGCAGGGTTACCCGGTGGTGAGCGGCGTGCTGTCGAAGCGCGCCCCGGCCTCGCCGCTCGACACGGAGACGTTCCTCGGCCGGATCAATGCCGACCTGCGGCCGGTCGTCCACGAAGTGAAGCGGCTCACGCCAACCATCGTTGAAGTGGTCCTGCACGCGCCTCTCGCCGCGCGCAGCTTCGAGCCCGGGCAGTTCTACCGGCTGCAGAATTTCGAAGCCCTCGCCCCGCGGGCCGGCGGCACGACGCTGGCCATGGAAGGCCTGGCGATGACCGGTGCGTGGGTCGACAAGGACAAGGGCCTGCTCTCCACCATCGTGCTCGAGATGGGCGGGTCGGCTGACCTGTGCGCTTACCTCAAGCCCGGCGAGCCGGTGATCCTGATGGGTCCCACCGGGACACCCACGGAAATTGTAAGCAACGAGACCGTCGTGCTCGTGGGCGGCGGCCTCGGCAACGCGGTGCTGTTCTCCATCGGCCAGGCGCTGCGCGCCGCCGGCTCGAAGGTGCTGTACTTCGCGGGCTACAAGAAAATGATCGACCGCTACAAGGTCGAGGACATCGAGAAGGCGGCGGACGTCGTCGTATGGTGCTGCGACGAGGCGCCGGGGTTCCAGCCCTCGCGACCGCAAGACCGCACGTTTGTCGGCAATATCGTCGAGGCGATGCTGGCCTACGCGGGCGACAAACTGGGGGGGCAGTCCATCCCCTACCGCGACTGCGACCGCATCATTGCGATCGGCTCGGACCGCATGATGGCCGCGGTCGGCCGGGCGCGCCACGCCGCGCTCAAGCCCTACCTCAAACCCTCCCACTGTGGCATCGGGTCGATCAACTCGCCGATGCAATGCATGATGAAAGAGATCTGCGCGCAGTGCATCCAGCCGCACAAGGATCCGGTGACGGGCAAGGAAACGTTCGTGTTCTCCTGCTTCAACCAGGACCAGGACCTCGACCGCGTCGACTTCGCGGCGCTGAACCAGCGCCTCGCGCAGAATGGTGTACACGAGAAACTCACCGCGCAGTGGATCGACCGGTGCCTGCGCGAGCTGAAACTCCGCCCGGAGCGCACCGCGGCCTGACACACCGTGTCGAGGCACCGTGACCACGCCCTGCGGCGGCGCGCTCCTGCACCACCCCGGCCGTTGGCGCAGAGCGGGCGGCCATGCTAAGTTCCCCACTCTGAAATGGGCAGGATCCAGGCATGGCTGAGTACTACCGACCCACGCAGTTCCAGGACGCCCTGCGTCACCTCGCGCGCTCGCCGTGCACCATCCTAGCCGGCGGCACCGACCACTACGCATCGCGCGTCGGCAAACCGCTGGTGGAACCCATCCTCGACGTGACCGCGATCCGGGGCCTGGGGGAAATCGCTGAATTGGGGGACCACTGGCGCATCGGGGCGGCGGCGACCTGGACCGACGTGATCGAAGCGCTGCTGCCTTCGGCATTCGATGGACTCAAGCTCGCGGCGCGCGAAATCGGCGGCGCACAGATCCAGAACAGCGGCACCCTTGCGGGCAACCTCTGCAACGCATCGCCGGCCGCGGACGGTGTACCCGTCCTGCTCGCGCTGGACGCGAGCATCGAGTTGGCCAGCGTCGGCACTACACGCGTGCTTCCGCTCGCGCAATTCATCCTCGGACCGCGAAAGACGGCTCGTCGACCGGACGAGTTGGTTGCGGCGATCCTCATTCCAAAGTCCACTCATGACACGTGCAGCCATTTCACCAAGCTTGGCGCACGCAAGTACCTGGTGATCTCCATCGCCATGGCCAGCGCGGTCATCGAACATTCCGCCGGCGTCGTCTTCAAGGCGCGGATCGCGGTCGGGGCGTGCTCGCCCGTTGCAATCCGCCTGTCGGCCCTCGAAGACGCATTGCGCGGCCGGCCCATGAATGCGAAGTTGCCCGACCTCGTGCGCGCGGAGCACCTCATCGGGCTCACGCCCATCGACGACGTTCGCGCCAGCGCCGCCTACCGCATGGACGCGGCGCTTACAGTGGTGCGCCGTACGCTCGCCGGAGCCTGCGCATGAACCGGCGCATCGACGCTCACCAAACGCAAGGCGAAGCTTTGGAACTCAACGTCAACGGCAAAACCCTCCAGGTCAACTCGCCGGCCGTGACGCGCCTCGCCGACGTCCTGCGTGACGAGCTCGGCCTCACCGGAACAAAGATCGGCTGCAACGCAGGCGACTGCGGCGCGTGCACCGTGCTGATCGACGGTCGGCAGGTCTGCAGTTGCCTCACCGCTGTGGGCCAGGCCGCAGGCCGGCAGGTCACGACGGTCGAAGGCCTCGCCGACGAAGGACGCCTCACCGGGCTGCAGGTCGCCTTCCAGAAGCATGGCGCGGCGCAGTGCGGCATCTGCACGCCGGGGATGCTGATGGCGGCCGCCGACCTGCTCGCCCGCAACGACGCACCGGACGAGGCGGCGGTCAAGGATGCCCTCGGCGGCGTGCTGTGCCGGTGCACCGGGTACCAGAAGATCATCGAGGCCGTGCTGGACGTCGCAAGCCGGCCCGGCCTCGCGCTGCCTCCCGTCGTAGGCGAAGCAGTCGGCGCCCGCGCGGCCAAGGTTGACGGCGTGGCCCGTCTCACGGGCGAGGAGCGTTTTGGCGCGGACGGGATCCCGGAAGGCGCGCTGTGGCTGCGGGCGATCCGCTCACCCCATCACCATGCGAGCTTCACGCTCGGCGACCTCGCCGCAGTCGTAAAACGCACGCCGGGCCTCGAGCGCATCCTCACTGCGAAGGACGTCCCCTCCAACGGCTTCGGCATCTACCCGCATATCAAGGACCAACCCGTCCTCGCCGACGGCGAAGCGCGGTTTCGCGGCGAGGCGGTGATTGCGCTGGTCGGCACGCGCGAAGCCGTCGAAGGCGTCGACGAAGCGTCCCTGCCCATCCGCTATGAGCCGCTGCCCGCCATCCTCGGCCTCGATGCAGCGATGGCCCCGGGCGCTGCACTGGTGCTCCCGGACAAGCCCGGCAACCTGCTGCAGGACGGCGGCGTGCGCAAGGGCGATGCGGCCGGCGCTTTTGCAAACTGCGCCGCAGTGGCCGAAGGCGCCTTCGAAACCGGCTTTGTCGAGCACGCCTACATCGAACCCGAGGCCGGCTGGGCCCGGCGCATCGGCAAGGGCAAGAGCGCCCGCCTCGAGGTCCACGTCACCACCCAGACGCCCTACATGGACCGCGACGAGATGGCCGTCGTCATGAAACTCAAGCCTTCGCAGGTGCGGATCGTCCCCACGGCCTGTGGCGGCGGGTTCGGGGGCAAGCTGGACATGTCGGTCCACCCGCTGGTCGGGCTCGCGGCCTGGCTCACCGGCAAGGACGTGGCCTGCATCTACACACGGCCCGAAAGCATGGCCTCCACCACCAAACGCCATCCGTCGCGGGTGCACGCCAAATTCGGCTGCGACGCCAGCGGGCGGCTCGTTGCCTGTGAAGTGGACGCCGATTTCGACACTGGCGCCTATGCGAGCTGGGGTCCCACGGTCGCCACTCGCGTCCCCATCCATGCCTCTGGTCCCTACGCTGTGCCCAATGTCCGCACGCGCGGCCGCGGCTTCTTCACGCACTGTCATCCGGCGGGCGCATTCCGCGGGTTCGGCGTGCCGCAAGGAGCGATTGCCCACGAAGCGATGATGGACGAACTGGCCGACAAGCTAGGCATCGACCGCCTCGAATTCCGCCTGCGCAACGCGCTCAAGGCGGGCGACGCCACGGCCACCGGCCAGGTGCTCGAGCACTCGGCCGGACTCGGCGAATGCCTCGAGCAACTCCGCCCGCACTGGCTGCGGGCGCAGCGTGATATCGCCACCTTCAACGCAACCGCCACCCGGACACGCCGCGGCGTCGGGATCGGCTGCATGTGGTACGGCATCGGAAACACGTCCCTGTCGAATCCTTCGACGATGCGCATCGGCGTTTCCAAGGCCGGCGTAGTCACGCTGTACAGCGGCGCGCTCGACGTCGGCCAGGGCTCCAACACCATCCTCACTCAGATCGCCGCGGATGCGGCCGGCCTGCCGATGAGCACGATCCGCCTCGTCACCGGCGACACCGACCTCACGGCAGATGCCGGCAAGACCTCGGCCTCGCGCCAGACCTTTGTTTCGGGCAAGGCCACCGAGCTTGCAGCCCTTGAACTGCGCAAGAAGCTTTTTGCGATCGCAAACGCACCGGAAGGCGAATACCTCGATCGCGCTTACAAACTTGCCATCGAAGGCAACGGCAAATCCGCGCAGATCGTCATCCGGCGCGACGGGATCACGCATCGCGTCCCGCTGAAGCAGGCCGTGCTTGCCGAAGGCTACTTCGACCCGCCCACCTCCCCCTGCGATGAAGACGGCCAAGGTGTGCCCTATGCGAGCTACGCGTTTGCCGCCCAGATCGCGGAGGTCGAGGTCGACCTCGACCTCGGGACGACGAAGGTGCTGCGCATCGTCGCCGCGCACGACGTCGGGCGCGCGATCAACCCGATCCAGGTCGAAGGCCAGATCCAGGGCGGCACGATCCAGGGCCTGGGCCTCGCGCTGATGGAGGACTACCTGCCGGGCCGCACCGAGAACCTGCACGACTACCTGATCCCCACCATCGGCGACGTGCCGCACATGGAATGCCTGCTGGTCGAGGATCCGGAGCCGCTGGGCCCGTACGGGGCCAAAGGCGTCGGTGAACCCGGCCTGATCCCCACCGCGCCCGCGATCCTCGGCGCCATCGAAAACGCCACCGGCGTGCGTATGCGCCGGGTCCCCGTCCTTCCCCACCGCCTCCGCGCGGAACTGCTGGCACGCAAATGAGCCATCCCCTGGACAAGGTCGACCCCCAGGACGCCCCGGAAAGCGCCGCCGCGGCCTCTGCTGACGTAATCCGCTGCGATGCGTGCCCGGTCCTCTGCCGCATTCGCAAAGGCCAATCGGGCGCCTGCGACCGCTACGCGAACATCGAAGGCCGGCTGGTACGCAGCGACCCGCTTGTGATCCTGCAGCGCGCGATCGAAGGCGAGAAGAAGCTCGTCCCCTTCCTCGAACCGGGCAAGCCCTGGGACGGCCGCATCGTCTCAGCCGCAAACACTTTCGTGACCGGCATCGGCGCGACCACCACCTACCCGGACTACAAGCCCGCGCCCTTCATCGTCTCGTCCAAGGCCGAAGGCGTGGACATGGTGACGGTCGTGACCGAGGGCATCTTCAGCTACTGCGGGCTCAAGCTGAAGATCGACACCGACCGCTGGCTGGGGCCCGAGCAAGCGGCCGTGCGCGTCGATGGCGAAGCCGTCGGGCACGTGACCACGGCGGAATACGGCTCCCAGATGCTCGCCCTAGGCGGCGTGCACCACCTGACCGGTGGATCGAAGAAGGAAGGCAACACCACTTGCGATGCGATGCTCAAGCTCGCCAACAAGGGCGCCGTCGAACTCACCATCGATGGCGGCTCCACCGTAATCGTGCAGGCCGGCAAGCCGCCGGTGGTCAATGGCGAGCGCGAGGAGCGCATGCGCGTGGGCTGCGGCTCGGCCACGATCGGCATCTTTGCGCAGCAGTGGCTCGACCACTGCGACGAAGTGATCGTGGTCGACGACCACATCACCGGCGTGCTGACCGAGCATCAGGCCGGCAAGTTCCTCGACATGAAACCCGCCGGCATCCGGGTGCGCGGCCGCAAGTCGACGCCGGGCCGCTACTTCAAGGTGGCCGAGCCAGGCTTGGGCTGGGGCGGCACCAACGTCGAGGATCCGCTGTCGATCATCGACAGGATCGACGCGAAGACCGCGTGGCCCGGGATGCGCCTGCTGATGGTGTCGACCACGGGCGAGGACGCCGAGTGGTTCGTGCTTGATGCCGACCTCAAGCCGCAGAAGGCGCCGATGCCCGACGCCGTGCGCCTCGTCGTAGACCGTATTGCCGAGAACTGCGAGCCGGCCCTGTGCACGGTGCTCTTCATGGGCGGCGCAGGCGGGTCGCTGCGCGCCGGCGTTACCGAGAACCCAGTGCGCCTCACGCGCTCCGTCAAGGACCTCATCACCCGCGTGACCTGCGGCGGCGCGCCCGTCTATGTCTGGCCCGGTGGCGGCATCACCGTGATGGTCGACGTGCTCGATATGCCGGACAACGCGTTCGGCTATGTGCCCACGCCGGCACTCGTGCTGCCGATCGAATTCACCATGCCGCTCGCCGCCTATGCCACGATGGGCGGGCACATGGGCAATGTCGTTCCGCTTGAGGAAGTTCTGCGCAGCGCACACTTCCGCGCCGAAGGCTGGCGCGCTCCCAATCCCTGGCCGATCAAAGGAGAACAGCATGAATAGCACGCGTCGCGAAAGCCTCAAGGTGTTTGCCGCATTCGGCGCAATCGCACCGGGTGGCGCAGGCATGCGCGCCTGGGCCGCCCCGGTGAAGGCCGGCGTGCGGCGCATCCAGTCGACCGATCTCGGTTAACCACCCGCGACCGTGCCCGCCTCGTCCCTGCGCTTCGCTGACGGCCGGCTGCACCTGCAGCACGGCCCGATCGACTGCATCGTCGAAGCCATCGGGGAGCGCGACGAGGTGGACACGGCGTACGCCCAGGCGATCCGGCGCTTCGAGGACATCCTGCCGGCGCTGGTCGGCGAGCTTGCCGTGTTGCGCACCCCGCTCGGCGCGGCGTATCCGCTGGTACGCGGCCCGGTGGCCAAGAGGATGGTCGCTGCGGCATGGCCGCATCGTGAAGTGTTCATCACGCCGATGGCCGCCGTCGCCGGGGCCGTTGCAGATGAGCTGCTTGCGGCACTGGTGCGCGGCCGCACGCTGCACAAGGCCTACGTCAACGATGGCGGCGATATCGCCCTGCACCTCGACGGGTATGCGGAGTTCGACGTGGGCATTGCCGGCAGCCCGGCGATGGCCATGCTCGACGGCGGGCTCAAGGTAAGCGCGGCGAGCAAGGTGCGCGGCATCGCCACTTCCGGGTGGCGGGGACGCTCCCAATCGCTTGGCATTGCCGACGCCGTCACGGTGCTTGCCGAGTCGGCCGCGGCGGCCGATGCCGCAGCGACGCTGATCGCCAACGCAGTCAATGTCGAGCATCCTGCGATCCACCGCCTGCCGGCCCGGGCGGTCAAGGAGGACAGCGACCTGGGCGACCTCCCCGTCACCGTGGACGTCGGCCCGCTGCCACCTGCCGCGGTGGAGGCCGCGCTGGACGCAGGCACGCGTGCTGCGGTGGAGCTGTGCAATCGCGGGCTGGTCGTCGATGCGTACCTCTCGCTCAACGGGATGTGGCGCACCGCCCTGGGGACGGCATACCGCAGGATGCACGCCTGATGCTGGCCCGCCTGCTGGCCGTCCTCGCGCTGCTCTGCGCCCCGGGACTCGCTGCCGCAAGCGGGATCGCCGTCGTTTACCTGGCCACCAATGACTGCCCGTACTGCCAGCACTGGGAAGCACGCGCCAAAGGCGAACTCACCTCCGAATTGCGCGGCTCCAAGGTTCGCTACTACGAGATCAAGGGCGAGACGCTGCGCCGCCCCATTGTCGAGCGGCACTACCCCGATGAACTCAAGTGGCTGGCGCGCAAGCTCGGGCCCTCCCGTGGCGTGCCACGCTTCCTCCTGCTGGTCGACGGCGAGGTCGCCTGGAGCGTATTCGGCACCAATGATTACGAAAAGATCTTCCTGCCCGCACTGCGGCAGGCGATGGCGCGTACGGGCGAGCGCGCCCGCAGCGCAAGCCCCGGTTGGAGTACCATTCCCAGCAACACCACAGAGGGAGTCTGAAGATGAAACGTTGGCACGCAATGTTTGCCGCGGTGTTCCTGATCGCTGGAACCGCCCAGGCGCAGCCGATCAAGGTCGGCGAGCTGAACAGCTACAAGGTCTTCCCGGCCTTCCTCGATCCCTACAAGAAGGGCTGGGAGCTGGCGCTGGAGGAGATCAACAAGTCCGGCGGCGTGCTCGGCCGCAAGATCGAGGTGGTCTCGCGCGACGACAACGGCAACCCCGGCGACGCGGTGCGCGTGGCCGAGGAGCTGATCGCGCGCGAGAACGTCAGTTTGCTGATGGGAACTTTCCCCTCCCACATCGGCCTCGCGGTCTCCAACCTGGCCAAGCAGCGCAAGATCGTGTTCGTGGCCGCCGAGCCCCTGACCGACAAGATCGTATGGGAAAACGGCAACCACTACACCTTCCGCCTGCGCCCCTCGACCTACATGCAGACGGCGATGCTGATCCCCGACGCGGTCAAGCTTAATAAAATGAAGTGGGCCATCGTCTACCCGAACTACGAGTACGGCCAGTCGGCCACCGCTTCGTTCAAGAAACTGATGATCAAGGCGCAGCCCGGCGTGCAGTTCGTCGGCGAGCAGGCCCCGCCGCTGGGCAAGATCGACGCCGGCGCCGTGGTGCAGGCGCTGGTCGACGCCAAACCCGATGCGATCTTCTCGTCCCTCTTCGGGCCGGACCTGCAGAAGTTCGTCCGCGAGGGCAACACCCGGGGCCTGTTCAAGAACACCGTGGTGTTCAACCTGCTGGCCGGCGAACCCGAGTACCTCGATCCGCTGAAGGACGAAACCCCCGAGGGCTGGTACGTGACGGGCTACCCGTGGAGCGAGATCAAGACTCCCGAGCATCAGAAGTTCCTCGCCGCCTACCAGGCCAAGTTCAAGGACTACCCGCGGCTGGGTTCCGTCGTCGGCTACGCGACCATGTACTCGGTGGCCAACATGATCAAGAAGGCCGGCGCCGTGGACACCGAGAAGATGATCGCCGCCATGAAGGGCATGGAAATGAGCACACCCATCGGGCCCATCGTCTACCGCGCGGTCGACCACCAGTCCACGATGGGCGCCTACGTCGGCAGGCTCGCCAAGAAGGATGGCAAGGGCGTGATGGTGAACTGGCGCTTCGCCGATGGGGCGCTGTTCCTGCCGCCGTTCGAGGAAGTCAAAGCCATGCGGAAGGATTAGCGCGACCCGCACGCCGGAATTCAGGGACAGACCACGTTTTATAAATGTGGTCTGTCCCTGATTTTTTTACATGACTTCATCCGCAATCCTCATTCAGTTCCTGAACGGCCTCGCCAGCGCGAGTTCGCTGTTCCTTGTCGCCGCCGGGCTGTCGCTGATCTTCGGCGTCACGCGGATCGTGAACTTCGCGCACGGCTCCTTGTACATGCTGGGCACGTACGTTGCCTACAGCCTGATCCAGTTCTTCGGCCGCGGGCCGCTCGGATTCTGGGGCGCGGTGGTATTGGCCGGACTCATCGTGGCGGCGTTCGGGGCGTTGGTGGAGATACTGCTGCTGCGCAGGATCTACGCGGCGCCGGAGTTGCTGCAGTTGCTCGCAACGTTTGCGCTGGTGCTGATCGTCAAGGACTTCGCGCTGTGGTTATGGGGCCCTGAAGACCTGCTCGGCCCGCGCGCGCCGGGCCTGGGCGGTGCAGTGGAAATCGCCGGACGCCAGTTCCCCGAGTACGACCTGTTCCTGATCGTGCTCGGCCCGCTGGTGCTCGCGGTGCTCTGGCTGATCCTCACGCGCACGCGCTGGGGAACGCTCGTGCGCGCCGCGACCGAAGACCGCGAGATGGCCGGCGCGCTTGGCGTGAACCAGAAATGGCTGTTCACCGGGGTGTTCGCGCTGGGGTCGCTCCTGGCCGGGCTCGGCGGATCGGTGCAGATCCCGCGCGAGCCGGCGAACCTGTTCATGGACCTGTCGGTGATCTCCGATGCGTTCGTCGTCGTGGTCGTCGGAGGCCTCGGCTCGATCGGCGGGGCGTTCCTTGCCGCGCTGCTGATCGCGGAGATCAAGGCTTTCTGCATCGGCATCGGCGACGTGACCTGGCTCGGCCATGTGTTCTCGTTCTCCAAGCTCACGCTGGTGGTGGAGTTCATCGTCATGGCGGTGGTGCTGGTCATCCGGCCCTGGGGATTGCTCGGCCGGCCGCAGTCGTTGCCGCGCAATTCCGGCGCGGCTGAGGCGCCGCTTGCCCTGCCCTCGCCCGCCGCGGTCCGTGCGCTCGTGGCGATGCTGGCCGTCCTGGCCCTGGTGCCGGCGTTCTTCTCGGGCTACGCGCTGGTGCTGCTGATCGACATCATGGTGTTCGCGCTGTTCTCGGTAAGCCTGTACTTCATCATGGGTCCCGGCGGGATGCATTCTTTCGGGCATGCCGCCTACTTCGGGTTGGGCGCGTACGGCGCCGGGCTCATCGTGAAGAGCGGCGCTGCCATGGAAATCGGCCTGCTGGGCGGGCCGCTGCTCGCGGGGGTCGGTGCACTGGTGTTCGGTTGGTTCTGCGTGCGGCTCTCCGGGGTCTACCTCGCGATGCTCACGTTGGCGTTTGCGCAGATCGCCTGGTCGATCATGTTCCAGTGGGATGCGGTCACAGGCGGCTCCAACGGCCTCATTGGTATCTGGCCCGCGCCCTGGCTCGCTTCCAAGACGGCCTATTACTACCTGTCCCTGGCCGGTTGCGCCACAGGCATCCTCGCGCTCTGGCGCATCCTGTACGCCCCGTTCGGCTACGCATTGCGCGCCGGACGCGACTCCCCGCTGCGCGCCGATGCGATCGGCATCGACGTCCGCACGCGCCAGTGGGCCGCTTTCGCCATCGCCGGCCTCGCGGCGGGCGTCGCCGGCTCCCTCTCCGCCTTTTCCAAGGGATCCATCTCGCCCGAATCCATGGCCGTTCCCCGTTCCGTCGACGGCCTCGTGATGGTGCTGCTCGGCGGGATGCAGAACCTGACCGGGCCGGTCTGGGGGGCGGCGATCTTCACTTGGCTCCAGGACGCCATCGCGCGCGAAATCGACTACTGGCGCGCCGTGCTCGGGGCGGTGATCCTCGCGCTGGTGCTCGTGTTCCCGCAGGGTGTCGCGGGGTACGTCGGTGGGCTGTTCGGATCGCGCCGGGCGAAGGCTGGGGCGGCCGCGCCATGAGCGTCCTCCAGATCCGCAATCTCTCGAAAGCTTACGGCGGCGTGCAGGCCGTCTCCAACGTTTCGTTCAGTGTGGCCGCGGGGGAACTGCTGGCGCTCATTGGACCCAACGGCGCCGGCAAGACCACCTGCTTCAACATGCTGAACGGCCAGATCGCCGCCGACGCCGGCACGGTCGAGTTCGAAGGCCGCAACCTCGCCGGGATGAAACCGCGCGAGATCTGGCGGCTCGGCGTGGGCCGCACATTTCAGATCACGGCCACGTTTGCGTCGATGACGGTGCGCGAGAACGTCCAGATGGCCCTGCTCTCGCACTACAAGCGCCTGGGCTCGTTCGCGTCGATCGCAACGCGGGCCTGCGTCGACGAAGCCGATGCGCTGCTCGAACGGGTCGGCATGCTCGCGCAGGCCGGGCGCAGCTGCGCCGTGCTGGCCTACGGCGACCTCAAGCGGATCGAACTCGCCGTGGCGCTCGCGAACCAACCCCGCCTTTTGCTGATGGACGAGCCGACCGCCGGCATGGCGCCGCGCGAGCGCAACGCCCTCATGCAGCTCGCTGCCGACCTCGCGCGGGGTTCCAACATCGCGGTGCTGTTCACCGAGCACGACATGGACGTCGTATTCGCGCACGCCGACCGGATCATCGTATTGGCGGGCGGCGAACTGATCGCCGAAGGCAGGCCGGACGAAGTGCGCGCGCATCCCAAGGTGCGCGAGGTGTATCTCGGCACCGGGTCCACGTTCGGAGCCGCCCATGCTTGAGGTGCGGGGGCTCAACACGGCCTACGGGCAGGCGCATATCCTGTTCGACGTTTCCCTTGAAGCGGGTCCCGGCGAAGTCGTGGTGCTGCTCGGCCGCAATGGCGCGGGAAAATCGACGACGCTGAAATCCATGATCGGCCTGGTGCAGCCACTGTCGGGGGAGATCGAATTCGCCGGCCGGCGTATCGACCGCCTGCAGCCCTACCAGATCGCGCGCCTGGGCCTGGGCTACGTGCCGGAGGACCGACGCATCTTTGCCGACCTGAGCGTGATGGAGAACCTCGAGGTCGGCCGCCAGCCGCGGCGCGAAGGCGCGGCGTACTGGACACCTGAACGGCTGTTCGAACTGTTTCCCAACCTCGGTCGCATGCAGGAACGCGGCGGCGGACGCATGTCGGGCGGGGAACAGCAGATGCTCACCATCGCGCGCACGCTGATGGGCAACCCCTCGACCGTGCTGCTCGACGAGCCCTCCGAAGGCCTCTCGCCCCTGATTGTCGAGCAGATGGCCACAACCATTCGCGACCTGAAGCGCGAAGGGCTCTCCGTCCTGCTTTCCGAGCAGAACCTGCATTTCGCCCAGCTGGTGGCCGATCGCGCCTACATCATCGAAACCGGGCAGATCCGCTACACCGGGACCATGGCCGAACTGGCCGCGGACGAAGCCGTCCGGGAACAATACTTGTCAGTATGAGAACCAGCGTATGAGCCTCCCCCCATGAACACCGAAAAGACACCCGGCTGGATCGCAGGCATAGACGTGGGCGGCACGTTCACCGACCTGATCGCCATCGACACGCTGAGCGGCGCGGTCCGCCTCGCCAAGGTGCCGACCACTCCGCAGAACCAGGCCTACGGCGTGCTCTCGGCGATCGAATCCGCCGGGCTGGACCTCGCCCAGCTGGCGCTGATCGTGCACGGCACCACGACCACCACCAACGCCGTGCTCGAAAGGAAGCTCGCGAAGACCGGCCTGGTCACGACCAAGGGATTTCGCGACGTGCTGGAACTGGGTCGTCGAACGCGCCCCAATTCCTATGGGCTCACCGGCTGGTTCGAGCCCCTGATCCCGCGCGAGCTGCGCCTGGAAGTCGCCGAACGGGTCGATGCCGACGGCCAGGTCGTCACTCCGCTTGATGAGGACGCCGTGCGGCGAACGGTGCAGCAACTGAAGGACGCGGGCTGTGAAGCCCTGGTGATCCATTTCCTGCACAGCTATATCAATCCCGCGCACGAGGCCCGGGCGCTGGCCATCGCCCGCGAGATCTGGCCGAACAAGTACGTGACCGCCGGGCACCTGATCCTGTCGGAGTACCGCGAATACGAGCGTGGCGTCACGGCCGCCGTCAACGCGTCGGTCCAGCCTATCCTCGACCGCTACATCCAGCGCCTCGTCGATGAATTGAAGACGCGCGGCTTTACGCGCGACCTGCTGGTGATGCAAGGCAACGGCGGCACGGTCGCGGCCGGCCTGGTCGCCGAGACGGCGGTGAACACCGTGATGTCCGGCCCCGCCTCCGGCATCATCGCCGCGGCCTACTCGGCCACCGCCTCGGGCGTGCCCAACGTGATCACCTACGACATGGGAGGCACGTCCACCGACGTCGGCCTGATCAAGGACGGCGTGCCCACTGTCTCGGCCGAGCTCGAGATCGAGTATGCGATGCCGATCCACGTGCCGATGGTGGACGTGCACACGATCGGCGCAGGCGGGGGCTCGATCGCATTCATTTCCGAAGCCGGCATGTTGCAGGTCGGTCCGCGCAGCGCAGGCGCGCAGCCCGGCCCCATCTGCTACGGGCGCGGCGGCACGGAGCCGACGATCACGGACGCCAACCTGCTGCTCGGCCGGCTGAACCCGGACAAGCTGCTCGGCGTGGACAGTCCCGTGAGCTTGGACCACATCAAGGGCATCTTCGAAGCGAAAGTCGGCCGCGTACTCGGGCTCGATGCCATCGCCGCGGCGGCCGCCATCCTGCGGATCGCCAACGACAAGATGGCCGGTGCGATCCGCATGGTCAGCCTCGCCAAGGGACACGACCCGCGGGACTTCGCGCTGTTTCCCTTCGGTGGCGCGGGCCCTCTGCATGCCGCCGCGTTGGCGAAGGAACTCGGGATTCCCCGGCTGCTCATCCCGATGCGGCCGGGCATCACCAATGCGCTCGGGTGCGCCGCAGCCGACCTGCGCCACGACTACGTCAACACGGTCAACAAGCCGCTCGCATCCTTGGACGAATCGCTGGTCACGCGCACGCTGCAGGTCCAGATCGACGAAGGCCGCGCCACGCTGGCCCGCGAAGGCGTTGCGATCGAGGGAACGAAACTTCTGCACTTCGCCGACATGCAGTTCCAGGGACAGAGCCACATCCTGACCGTCCCGCTGGAAGGCACCGAAGTCTCCCGGGACCAGCTGCAGAAGCGGTTCGAAGCCGCCTACTGGGAACGCTTTGGGGTCGAGCTGCCGGAGATCCGCGCCGTGCTCGTCAACCTGCATACCGCGGTCATCGGCCTGCGCAAGCGATTCGACCTCGCAGTGCTCGGGCGCGGCGAGCGCGCCCGCGACCTCGCCGGCGCACGCAACGGCGAGAGGCAGGTGTGGTTCGATGGCGGGTTCCGCACCACGCCCGTCTACCAGCGCGAAAAGCTGCCAGCCGACGCGGCCTTTGCCGGCCCGGCCATCATCGAACAACTCGACTGCACGACCGTGATCGACCAGGGCAACTCCGTGCGCGTCGATGCGCTCGGCAACCTGATAGTGGAGATCGGATGAGCACGAACATGGGCCTGCTGCTCACGCTGACCGAACCGCCGGTCGGCATGGAGGAGGAATTCAACGCCTGGTACGACACCGAGCACATGAGCGAACGGCTTTCGATCCCGGGCTTCATCTCCGCGCGGCGCTGGGAGCGTGATTGCAAGCCCGGCGAGGGCCGCTACCTTGCGACCTACGAGCTCACCTCCCCTGGCGTCCTCGAAAGCCCCGATTACCTCGCCCACGTCGGCGACAACCAGACCCCCTGGAGCAAGCGCTGCCTCGGCCGATCCACGGTGTTCCGTCGCTGGGCCTGCGAGCAGACCGTGCCGGGCAATCACCTGCCGGACGAAAAAGCGACTGCGGTGTTCCTCGCCTGCGGTGACGTGCCCGCAGCGCATGAAGAGGAATTCAACCGCTGGTACAACATCGAGCACCTGCCGCTGATGCTGCAGGTGCCGGGCGTCCTGGGCGCGCGGCGATTCCTCGCCTCGACCGGGTCACCCCGCTATATCGCCATCTACGACCTCGCCAACGAATCCGTGCCCGGGCACCCGGCGTGGCAGTCGGCGATCCGGACCGAGTGGGCGCAGAGGATCAATGCGCTGACTGCGGATTGCGAGTGGATTCTTTCGGTGTGGCGTGAGTATCGCTGAACACGTTGCCGTGGGCCCAGGCCTGCGCCGGAAACACCTGGTTGCGGCCGGCCCGCTTGGCTTCGTAGAGCGCGGCATCCGCGGCGGCAATCAAGGCCTCGCTGGTCGCGCCATGCAGCGCGAACGCCGCCACGCCGCCCGAAATCGTGATCGACAGGCGCCGGCCGTTCCATTCGACGCCGCCCATCTGGACGGCCACCCGGATGCGCTCGCACACCTTCATTGCCATGGCCGCGTCGGTATCGGGCATCAGCAGCGCAAATTCCTCGCCGCCATAGCGCCCGAGGATGTCCGGTTGCCGGATCGTGGCCTGCATCGTCGCGGCTATTGCGCGCAGCACCTCGTCGCCGGCCGGATGCCCGTGCGTGTCGTTCAGCTCCTTGAAATGGTCGAGGTCGAACATCGCCACGCTGAGGATCCCGCCGCCGCGCCGGACCCGGGCCAGCTCTCGCTCCAGCTCAAGCATGAAGGAGCGCCGGTTGAGCATCCCGGTCAGGGAATCCCGCGCCGCCTGGCGGGTGAGCTCGAGGTTCAGCCCCTGGATCACCATCCAGAACATGCCGAAGGTCGCCACCGTCGCGAGCAGCATGACCAGGATGAAGAAGGTGCACTGGGCGAAATTGGGCGCCATGAGGTCGGTATCCCGGTTCACCAGCGCGTAGGCGAACCGGACCGCCAGGACGGCCGCGAGGGCCCAGAACACTATAGCCATGAAGCGCCTGGAACTCCGGACCTCCTCGGGGGCGGGCCCATGCAGTTCGAGGGCATTGCGCGCGAACAGGAAAGCCATGGCCGAGGAGATCGTGGCGATGCGCACGGGCAGGCTCGGCACGATTGCCGAGTACACATAGAGGATCACACTGCAGGCGACCAGCGCGGCGAGGCCGACCGGGTCGTGGAGCGGCTTGCCGCTGTACATGCGCAGCGCCCGGTAGAAAAACAGGTTGGCGCCCATGTTCAGGGTATTGGCCACGGTGATCGAGAGGAAATCCGGGACGACGCCGCGCAGGGCGATCCCGCCGAAGCCGGCCGCCACCAACAGCAATCCCACCCCCCAGGCCCCCATAGGACGGATTGCCTGCCTGCGCCCGCCGAAGTAGAGCGAAAGCGATCCCAGCACGAGGAGCTGTGCGACGAGGGCGATCGCGAGGGTGCGGGGATCCATGACCATGGCGACGGGGATCATCGCCCGGTTTTCAGTCAACCTCAAGCCCGAAGGGGCTTGAGGTCCCGAAGCGGAGAATGAGCATGCCCGAGATGACAATAGATCCCATCACGCTTGCCGTGATCCAGAATGGCCTGCAGCAGGTCTGCAACGAGATGGATCTCGCCTTTTGCCGCGCGGCGTTCTCGCCCGTGATCTCGGAGGCGATGGACCGCTCAGACGGCATCTACTCCAAGGAAGACGGCTCGCTGATCGCCCAGGGCGAGCTCGGCCTGCCCGTTTTTGTCGGCACGATGCAGTTTTCCACCCGGGCCGTGATCGAGCGCGTGCGGGACAACAAGTGGTCGGTCGATCCGGGTGACGTCTTCATCGTGAACGACCCCTACCTCGGCGGCACGCACCTCATGGACGTGAAGTTCGTGAAGCCGTTTTTCTATAAAGGCAAGGTCTTCGCCTGGCTCGCCAACACCGGCCACTGGCCTGACACCGGGGGCATGGTGCCCGGGGGCTTTTCGGCCCATGCCACCGAGTCCGAACAGGAAGGGCTGCGCCTGCCCCCGGTCAAGCTCTACAAGAAGGACGTGCTCGACCAGGAGATCCTGTCCATCATCCTTTCCAACATCCGGATCGCCGACCAGCGCATCGGCGACATCAAGGCGCAGGCGGCTGCGCTGGCGATCGGGGAAAAGCGCCTCGCGGCCCTGCTTGACCGTTACGGTGCGGATACGGTCGAGGCGGCCATCGGTGAACTGCGCAAGCGTGCCGCGCAGCAGATGCGCGCCAAGATCGCCACCATCCCGGACGGCACCTACACCGGGGAGGCGATCGTGGACTCCGACGGAGTCGTCGACGAACCGCTCGTGATCCGCATGCAGGTGAAAAAGATTGGCTCCGAACTGGAGTTCGACATGTCCGGCTCGTCGCCTCCCTGCGCCGGCCCCATGAACTCGGTGATCGCCACCACGCGCTCGTCGATCTACCTCGCGATGAAGCACATCTTTCCGGAGGTGCCGATCAACGCGGGCACGTTCGAGCCGCTGCACATCACGGATCCCGAAGGCACTTTCCTCTACGCGCACTATCCGCGCCCGGTGTCCGGCTGCGCGGCCGAGGTCAGCCAGCGCATCGCGGAAGCAGTGTTCTCGGCGCTGACCCATGCCATCCCCGACCGGCTCTTTGCTGCGCCGGCCGGCAGCTCCGGCAACCTCGCCGTCGGCGGCCGCGACCCGCAGCGCAACCGCAACTACGTGATGTACGTGATCTCCGGCGGCGGCTACGGCGGCAGTCCGGTAGGCGACGGCATTTCCAACGGCTGCTCCACCATCGGCATTTCCAAGACCCCGCCGCTGGAGGTCATGGAACAGTACTACCCGATCCTCTTCGAGGAGTACTCGCTACACGAAGGCTCGGGCGGCGCCGGCGAGCAGCGCGGCGGGTTCGGCGTGAACTACACGATCCGGCTGCGGCGCGGCGACGCGCGCGCATCGATGGTCATGGACCACGGCCGTGTAGGGCCGCAGGGCGCGCTCGGCGGCTCCGACGGCGGCGTGAACACCGTGGCGATCGACCAGCACGGCATCGAGTACCGCCCGCCTCACCTCTCCAAGGACCAGGACATCCAGCTCGCACCGGGCGACCGCATCCGGGTGTCGACGCCGGGCGGGGGGGGCTTCGGCGATCCCTTCAAGCGCGAGCCTGCGAAGGTGGCGAAAGACGTGGCACGCGGCTACTACACCGTGGCGCAAGTCGAGAAGCTCTACGGGGTGAAACTCACGGCCGACGGCGAAGTGGACGCCACAGCGACTGCGAGCCTGCGCGCCCGCTGATGCTCGCGGACCTGGTCCCCGGCATCGTCGCTGCACTCGCGTTCGGCTCGGGAAACGTACTCGGCAAGGTCGCCCTGACCTCGGGTGCGGACGTCGTCACGCTTGTTACGTTCCGCGGAATGATAGGGATTGCCTTCGTCTGGGGTTGGGTGCATTTTTCGCCCCCCGGGATTCGCCACACGCCTCGGCAGCGCCGTGTCGCATTCGGGCTCGGCGCCCTGTTCGCAGCCAACGTCTACTGCGTCTTCACGGCCATCGCGACGATCCCGGTCCCGATCGCGGTGCTTGCCTATTTCGTCTACCCGCTCCTCACCGGCATCGGCGGGGCCCTGACCGGGCTCGACAAGGTCGGCTGGCGCGGCGCGCTGGCCGCGCTCGCCGCATTCGGGGGACTCGCGCTGATGATCGGGGCCCACGCGGGCGAACTGGCCTTGTCCGGCCTCGCCTATGCCTTTGCCGGCGCGTGCTTTCGGGCCGTGATGCTGCTGGTGACCCGCGCGGAAATGGACGACACGGACTCCCGCCTTACCACCGGCTACTCGTTGCTCTCCTCCACTGCGTTGCTGGCCCTCCTCTGCATCGCCACGCAGACCTGGAACCTGCCGCAGACCGGGCTAGGCTGGGCGGGGTTTCTCGGCACCAGCCTCGCCACCACCGTGGCGATCCTCGCCCTGTTCGCCTCGACTGCGCGCATCGGCCCGTTCCGGACCGCACTCACCATGAACCTGGAGCCGGTGGTCTCTGCCGTCCTCAGCATGCTGCTGCTTGGCGAGACCATGGGTCCCTTGCAGGCGGTGGGCGCCGCGATCATGATTTCGGCACTGTGCGCCTTCCAACTCAAGCGCTGAGGAGTTTTCCAAATACGGAAATACAACTCCCCGGGGAATGACTTCCGCCGCGGAGTTTAAAACCATAAAGTTTGACTTTTCCTAGGCGGTAACCGCTTCTGCGGCCAATCCTACCGGCACGTACCGGGTGAGCGAAGGCACGTCCGGCGCGACCTGCATGACCCGCGCCCCCAGGTCCATGACCACGGAAGCGACCGTCTCGACCCTCGCCTCCGGCGGGAACGACGGGTCCGGGCGGCGGCAGATCGACAGGAACCCCGCCGATTCGTCCCGCAGCATCCTCTGCAGGTCCTCCGGTGCAAACTTGCCGCGCTGAGCACGGACCAGCCCGCCGATGCGCTCGAGGCGCTGGAAGGTCGACAGGTTGGGCGCGAGCGAAGCCTGGTGGATCGCCGAGTCGGGCGCGACGAAATGGTTGGTGTGGCACAGCGCGGCCTCCGCGCCACGCACGACTTCGAGGCCCCGCGGCGAGAATTCCAACGCCGCGGTGTCCCCGGACGCATCCGCGCACAGCACATTCGACGAAGCGCCGAAATCGAGGCCCGTGGCGAACCCCACCGCCGCCTCCACGCTTGCGCATCCAAGCAGTGCGCGCAGCAGCACGTGCACCGGCACGCCCAGTTTGGAACCGTCGTCCTTGGACCGCAGGATGTTGAGGCACACGCCAAAGCCGCGGCTGTTCAGGCCGATCTTGGCCAGCATGCCGGCCTCGGTCAGCGTGAGGTACGCAGTCCCGTCCGGCAACGCGCAGCGCAGCAGCACCAGCGCGGCGCGCTGCGTGCCCAGCCAGTCCCAATTCTGCGCAAGCAGCGTGGTCCCAGTGGTGCTCTGCGCCGGTTTCACGGCGATGGACGTGCACTCGCCCCAGTCAGGCACGCCCGCGGCCACGTTGCCCGCGGCAATACGCTGCCAGTCGCCGTGCGGCGCGCCCGGGTAGCTCGGCGGCAGGATCTCGGTGCGCGTGTTGAGGGCGAGGATTTCGTCAAGGTGCCGGCCCGAGCCTTCGGCGATGCCTTCAATCTCCTCCAGCAGCGCGGGGTCCAGTTCGCCGATGAGGTCGCGATAGCCCGCGCCGAGTTTGCGGGCGCCCTGCCAGTCGATCCCGCAATAGGCGAACAGCCGCGCGTAGGTCGCAATGGATAACTCGATGCGCGAGTGTGCCTCGCGGCCGTGGATGCGCCCGCGCTTGCGCGGGTTGCCTTGAATTTCGATGACCGGGAACATGGACACCTCCTGGCCGAATTCTACGCTGAGGCGTGGCAATATACCGCCCGACGCAAATCCCCCCTACAGGATGACCCAAAATGCAGATCCCCAGCCCCTTCAATGATGCGCACGACGTGGTCCGCCCGGAGTGGATCGACTACAACGGGCACATGAACGTTGGCTACTACCAGGTGGTGTTCGACCTGGCCGCCGACGCGTTCTTCGACTTCCTCGGGCTCACCCAGGACTTCCGCAAGCGCCACGGCTCAACCACCTTCGCACTCGAATGCCACGCCAACTTCCTGCGCGAGGTGAAGCAAGGCGACCCGTTGCGCTTCGAGGCGCGCCTGCTCGACTTCGATGCCAAGCGGATCCATTTCTACCAGGAAATGTTCCACGGCACCGAGGGATACCTCGCAGCGTCCCAGGAATCGCTTTCCTCTCACGTGTCGATGGCCACACGGCGCACCGCCCCGTTTCCGGAGGCGTTGCTTGGAAAACTCGCGGCGATCAAAGCCGCGCATGCCGTGCTGCCACGCCCCTGGCAGGTCGGGCACGTGATCACTGCACAAGGATTGAAGAAGCCCGGTGGCAGCAATTTTCCCTGAGAGTGCCTACTGGCACGGACTTTGGGTGAAAAGTGGCAGTAATTACCAGCCAGTCTTTTGAAAGGTGAATAGCGATGCCCTGGTGATACAGTCGTGCATGGAGAAAAAGGTGGGTTGAATTTCCTATATCTGATCGGTTGGTCAGCAGGGTGACGGCTTCATCCCTGCTGGCAGTTTGGCACCACAGATATTGGCACCCACCAGCAGGGCGCTGGTCATTTCCGCGCCGGTTAGATCCGCATCTTGTAGATCGGCATAACCCAGGTTAGCACCTGTCAAATTAGCGCCCTTCAAATTGGCGCCCTTCAATACGGTGTACGAGAGGTCGGCGTAGGCCAGATTGGCGCCAGCGAGATTGATGCCAGACATCTGTGCACGGCGCAACTCAGCAAAGGGCAGGCGCGCTTCTCTGAAGTCAGCGCCCGTCAGGTTGGCGCGAGTGAACTGAGCACCGCTCAGGCGGGCCTGACTAAAGTCGCTGCCGCGCAGGTCGGCCGTTCTGAAAATAGCATCTTCGGCAAAGGCAAAACTGAATCTGGAGTCACGCAGATCAGCAGTTGTCAGATCGGCATTAGACAAGTCGGCTGCGGCAAAGTTGGTTTGATTCGCTACCACCTGTTGCATAGTGGCACCAATCAGCGTGGCACCGGCCAGGCTGGCCGCAGTCAAAGTGGCTCGATTGAGATTGGCTCGCGACAAGTCGGCGCGCTCCAGATTCGCCGCCTCCAGATTCGAACTCTCCATGCGCGCGCCAAGCAGCCTGGCATCCGACAGATTGATATTGAACAAATAGGACCCCTGCAACTCGATGCCGTTTGCCAACACGCCCACTAAGTTTTCATAGCGCAGATCGCAGCGCGTACAAGACTTTCTGGCAAGAAACCTGGCGAGGTCATTCGGATCGCCAGCCCAAGCCAGTCCCGACTCAAACAACATAGCAATCCAGACGGCGAGGCAGCCCACCCATCCTATGAAGCACTTCAAGTAATTCATTGTTCTCTCCCGCGAAAAGCTCGCATGGCGCCTGGATGCAGTGGGACGACGAGTTGATCAACATCGGCTTGCGTCATTGGCACAAGGCTTGCGAAAACGGGCTGGCTGGCCTGCAAAGTTTTGCTGTTACGAGCGATCTGCGTCGCGACCCGTGAGATTGGAGTGCCCCTGACTGTTCCGTCCTCAGTGACCAACCGACCAAATCGCCTGCACCAGGCTGACCAGCATCCAGACGGCCAAATGCGAAACCAACCGTGTCGGGTGTGAAGTCCGTGGCGTGGGTCACGCCGTAGGCTCTTGCCCAGGCGCGATCTGGGTTGGATAGCATCGCCTGCGCTTTGATCTGCTCAGGCGTTTTTCCGGTTAAATCTGCCGTGAAAGGCGTGGCTACGAGCTCCCAGGCCACATTACCCTGTAAATCAATCTTCAGGAATTGCAACTTACTTGTCTCAATCTTCAGGTTCCGAAATCCCAGCTGCGTTGTGCGCCTTTCTTCTGCATATAATTCAATCCAGTCATCTGATTGGGCCAACACTTGGTAAGTAAGCTTTCCATCAATTGACTGAAATACCTGATTTCCATCCTTCAATTTTTTCTTGAAAAGCAACGGCGGTGGATTGGCCTTGGTCCAATAGCTGGTTCTTTGGTTTTGGTTGAGGGGCTCAAGCATGACGCTGGCAATGGTGTCGGGTGTCGACATGGCAGACGACAACAAGCTGAATGGTTCATTACTGACATCCCATGTGCTTCTTTCACGCTCGCCACTCACCGCTTTGCGATAGTAAGGTAATGGAAAAGAGCATCCGAATTCAATACGGGGAATGTCATCGGCGCGATAGGTGTGCGTTTTTTTGTAGGCGTCAACACAGCCTTGGAATTGCTTTTGGGTATACCTCTTTTCCCGCTTGTAGGTGCCCGAGATCCCACTAAATTCTTTCCTCATGCTGAGCGTTACAACGGTGTCGTCCCAACGGGGCGTGTCTCCATATCTTGGGTCCGCCTTGGCTTGGCTCGGTCCGCTGACAAGCACCAACTCATCTTCAGTGCGGCTGACTTCGGCGAACAAAGTTGAGGTTCGGGCTGCGCTATCGGTTTCTTGCCAAACACCTGCACTCAATTTTCGAAAACTCTTTTGTTCAGCATTTTCACGAAAACCTGCTTCGAAAGCATTGATCCGGTGCGCGCCAGTCGCTATGGCCTGGGCAGACACCGATTTGAGATCGGCTTTGTTTACGGCTTGTACCGATTGTCCCCACCAACCCACTGAAAGACGTACGGGCAAGGGCGCCAAGAAGGGCTCGTCAGCACCCCGGTTTAGGACGCTTTGCGCTTGTTTAAGTTCGTTTTCGTCATAGGCATAAAACTCATATGCAGCGGATGAACGCACCTTGCCACCGTAACCGTAGCGACAAGTGAGCGAACCACGGTCGACTGTCCCAACCTGCTGCCCCGCATCCGACACGCGGCACAAGTAGTTCTCTTTGCCGGCATCAACGGCCTGGGCCTGCATCGATTGCCATGGGACGCCTGATTTCCATCCTGTGATGTTCAGGCCCAAGTTCGTAACATAGGGGTTGATCAAGAGCACTTCGTAAATGCGTTCCACGCGCTCAGCCTCGCCGTCTGCTACATGGCAGTTTGGCCGCCCAAAGCCGCCGGGACCGTAACTAGGCACCGCTTTGCCGACCAAGTATTGGTTCCCCTTACCGGAAATGCGGCAGACGGCAATGGGCCAGTCCGCGCCACCCAACGTTTCGCTTCCACCTATGACGGCGGCAGTTGGAACGGAACCGGTCAAGGCAACCGCCCTCCATGAAAGAATCGGCTGTTTACCAAGGGATCTCGAGGTGTCGCGCAGAAGTTCTTCACTGAGCAGCTGCGTTTTGACGGAGGCGGTATTTGCATTCAGCAGCTTGCCTTCCTTCAGCACCCAGCCTGCTGGCAGGCTTTTGGGGGTACCGGTGATACCGGAGGAAATAACACCCTCTAAAATGGTGGCGCCAAGGTCAGCGAGATGCAGATTGACAGTGTCGAGTGTCGCGCCTGTCAGGTCACTGTTTTGAAGTTTCGACGATGCCAAATTGCTATTAAATATTTTCACTTTCTGCATTTTCTGAGGAAATTCAACATTTCTCAGATCAACCTTGGTGAACGTCTTTTCTGACAAATCGCATTGCCGGAGATCGGCACCAATCTTATACGGCGGGCAATAGTTGGCGGTAAAGTACCGGTCCAAAGGGGGCTGATACCGCCATTCCACCGGCACACCCATTGCCATACCGCGCGGCCCCTGCTTCGGTTCTTCGCCCAGATAGGTATTGGTCCCTATGGCGCCGCTGAACTGTGCGCCGGCAATATTGGCGTTCGGAAATTTAGCGTCCGTGAGGTCGCGTTTGGCAAAGTTCACTTCCCTCAAATCGGCGTCGTTAAAGTTGACCCCCCTCAAATCAAGGGGCAGCGTGAATGTTTTGTCCAAACGGGCACCACTTAAATTTCGTCCACGCAGTTCTGTTTTTTCCAAGGTGCCAGTCCAAGAAGTCTTGGACAAGTCGACTGGCAGAATCGAACTTGAAAAATTTGCAAACGAGTAAGCTTTCCCAGCCATCGGGCAATTACGAAAATCTTTGTAACTCGTGTCGTATTGTTTGTTCCGTCCGTCGTAAACGTTGTTGCTATCGGTTTTAATTTGATCGCAGTCACCCGTGGTGACCACGCGCGCAGTCGCGCCCGCAGCGACAGGGACACCAGGTGCCGAACCGACTGGACTGCCAACACCGGTTGCTGATCCCCACAGCTTTGTTGACTTTAAATTCCACTCCGCAACGGTATCCGCGAAGTCTGCGCCCGTAACATTTGCACGATCGAAGTTAGCTCTTGAAAGATCCCGTCCCCTGAAATTGGCATTGCGAAGATCAGAACCCTGGTAGTCAATACGGCTTGTCAACCCAGCTCGCCGTGGTTCGGCTCTCAAATCCATTCCCGAAAGATTCATATCTGTAAAAAAGCAAGCAGATTCGCCCGCGGCCGCTTTGCAAGCAGCCACTGCCGCATCGTATTTCTTCTGCTTTTCGCTGGTTTGCGCTGAAACCGATGCGGCAAAAAGTAGCCCCAAGGCGGCCAAACCGATAGCGATATTCCCGAGAGGGCGGTGCTTGTATTGCATATTGACCCTGCTACTTTTTGGCACAGCTTGCGCAAAACTGTTTAACGAAAAGGCGTTCGCGAGTCCGAAGTCCAGTAGGCAAAGTAATTTTTTCATAACAGTGATCTCCAATCGGGCTCGCGGATGGGCTTTTTTTACTGTTCGGTGCGTCGGTGCCTGGTGCCTGGTGCATTCACAGCTTGCCGATGGCTGACACCGTAGCCAATGGTGCGGTGAGTTTCGTGCTGCTTGTGTCTTGCTTTTGTAACGAAGTGTCACCGCGGGTAACGAAGTGTCACCGCCGGCGCCGGGCCGGCACTGCGCCCATCAAAAAGCCGAAGGCCCCGGGGCAGCACGCTGGCTGCACCGGGGCGTTGCGCCTCGAACATTCAGCGCTGCGCTTCGATGCGGGTGACAACCCAATCTTTCAGCAGGCGCGTGCGCCCAGCCGTGATGAATTAGCGGGCCTGCTCGACAAGATCATCGCGCGCCTGATGAAAATGTTGACGCACCTGGGTTTTCCTGCCCGCGTGAGGGGGGATTTTTACAACACACCACGCAAAAATCGGCGAGCGTTCGACGCTCGACATGATCAAGACCTACGAATAAGATCACCATATGCAACTGCCGCTAGAAGACATCAAGGTCATCGATCTCAGCCACGCGCTGGCCGGTCCCTTCTGCTCCACAATGCTGGCCGACTACGGCGCGCAGGTGTTCAAGATCGAGCCGCCGGGCGCGGGCGACATCGCGCGTTCGTGGGGCGCGCCGATGCCGGGTGGCGAAACGGCCTATTTCGTGAGCCTGCACCGGAACAAGAAAGGTCTCGTGCTCGACCTCAAGAACCCGGAAGGCAAGGAAACTTTCCTGCGCATGCTCGAACGCTGCGACGTAGTGCTCGAGAACTACCGGCCCGGCACGCTCGAGAAGCTCGGCCTGGACTACGCGTCGGCGCGCAAGCGCAACCCTGCGATCATCTATTGCTCGGTCTCGGGCTACGGGCAGGACGGGCCCTACCGTGACCGCCCCGCCCTCGACCTGATCCTGCAGGCCGAGAGCGGCATCATCAGCGTGACCGGCGAGGCCGGCGGCAGCGGCTCACGCGCCGGCGTATCGATCGCCGACATGACTGCGGGCATGAACGCGGCCTACGCGATCCTGCTCGCGCTGCGCGTAAAGGAGCGCACCGGCGTCGGCCAGTCGATCGACGTGTCGATGATGGAAGGCCAGTTGGCCCTGCTCGGCACCATGCTCGGCGGCTATTTCGCCAACGGCGAGATCCCGGGTCCGCTCGGCACCGCCTACAAGGCGCTGCTGCCCTACCAGACCTTCCACACGAAAACGCGCGACCTCGCGCTGGCCGTCGCAAGCGACAAGCAGTGGAAGGCCTTCTGCCCGCTGATCGGCTGCGCAGAGCTCGCGGCCGATGCACGTTACCTGAACAATGCCGCGCGCGACACGAACCGCGCGAGCCTCGTTGCGCGCCTCCAGGAAGTGTTCCTCACCCGCACCTACGAGGAGTGGGAAAAGCTTCTCAACGAGGGCGGCATCCCGGTGGGCGCGATCAACAACCTCGCGCAGGTCGTCGAGCACCCGCAGGTGAAGGCGCGCGGGTCTCTGGTCGATATCGACCATCCGAAAGTCGGCAAGACGCGCGTCGTGGGCGTGCCGGCGCGATTGTCGGCCACGCCGGGGTCGGTGCGTACGCCCTCGCCTTCGCTCGGCCAGCATACGGAGGAGGTGTTGCGCGCGTTGTTGGAGCTGGATGATGCGGGGATCGCCGCGCTGCGCGCAGCGGGCGCACTGGGAGGAACGCCATGATCAATGCTCTGCAGGTCCTGTTCCCCAAGCTGCCCTGCGACCCGTTCCGGGATTTCCTGCCGGTGACGCAGCTGGTCAATGCCTCGCACCCCTGGAAGGAGATGCGCGATGTGGTCGAGGCGGTGAACGATCCAACAGTCAATGCGCGTATCCGCCAGCTGGGCGCGATCCCGGTCGCTTAAACAGCCGACGAACTCGACAAGTTCTGGAAGGGAGAAATCGAGTACTGGCGGCCGATCGTGCAGCGGCTGAACCTGCAGCTGGACTAGGCTCTCGGGAGGCAACTGTACTTTTTACAGAACAACATTAACCTGGAAGCCGCTCCTGGAGCCGACTTTGCGGAACAATTCAGACAATATTCGAGCCGGAGATCGGGCTGGCCACCCCCGATGCCGCCCTCAAGGCAGCAGGACAATCGACCCGGTCGTGCGCCGCGCTTCGAGTTCGCGATGCGCCTCGGCGGCCGCGGAGAGCGGAAAGCGATGGCGCAGTTCCACACGGATCGTGCGCTCCCGCAGCGCCCTGAAGACGTTGCCGGCAATCTCCTGCAGCGTGGAGCGTTCGGCGGTGTAGTGAAACAGCACCGGGCGCGAAAGCACGCCTGATTTCCCGGACAGGTCGGGGAGCTTGTCGAATGGGCCGCTGGCCTGCCCGTAGCACGCCCAATGGCCGGTCATCGCCAGCGCATCGAGGTTCTCGTCCGCGGCGTCGCGTCCCAGGCCGTCGTAGATCACGTCGGCGCCCCGCCCGTTGGTGAGGTTCTTCACTTCGGCGGCAAAGCGGTAGTCGCGCGTCACGAGCGGGAACTCGCAGCCGTTGTCGCGCGCGAGGCGCGCCTTCTCTTCGCTCGACACGGTACCGATGACTTTCGCGCCGAGCGCGCTCGCCCACTGGCAGAGCAGCAGGCCCACGCCACCCGCCGCCGCATGCACGAGTACCGCATGGCCGGGACGCACCCGGAAAGTGCGGTGCAGGAGGTACTCCGCCGTCATTCCCTTGAGCATCACGGCGGCCGCGGTCTCGTCGCTCACGTCATCCGGCAGCACGACCACCTGGTTGGCGGGCAGAGTGCGCACGGTGGCATACGCTCCCGGCGGGGGGCAGGCATACGCGACGCGGTCGCCGGGCAGCAGGTGCGCCACGCCCGGCCCGGCATCCACTACAACGCCCGCCGCTTCCATGCCGATCGCAGCTGGGGGATCGATCATCCGGTAGAGGCCCTTGCGGACGTAGACGTCGATGTAGTTCACGCCCACTGCGGTCTGGCGAATGCGGACCTCGCCTTGCTGCGGCGCCTCTGCCGTCACCGATTCGTAGCGCAGCACTTCCGGCCCGCCGAACGCACTGGCGATCACGGCCTGCGCGGGCATCGATCCAGAGACCGTCGCGGCCGAAGGTGTGGCCGCAATGCCGCCCCGCCGCAGGAACGCGCGCAAACCCTCGAATCCGCCCTCGTAAACGCCCTTGCCGACCAGTTCCTCGAACTCCTGCTCGCGCCCGCGCGGAACATCGAAGGTGGATTGCCAATGCCAGAACGTACGCTCTCCGTCGGTCACCGGCCTGAGCTGCACGGTGGCCACGTAGTGGCGCATCGGCAGCGTGGCGTCGAGGATGCAATACGTGGAGACGTAGTCCCGGTCCGAGAGCGCGAGCAGCTGCTCGCGAATGTGGTTGCCGTCCTTGAGGAGGAAATTACGCACGCAGCCGACCTGGTCGGCGGGCTCGTCGTTCTCGATGTTCGACTCGCCGACGGCCGGGTGCCAGGCCCAGTGGCTGTTGAAGTCCCGCAGCACTACCCAAACGCGCGCGACCGGCGCGTCGATGATCGCTGAGCGGGTTACCCGAATCACTTTCTGAGCAGCGACTTGAGCGCGTCGAACCCCGCCTGGAAGACTCCCTGACCGATGTTCTGCGCCAACTCCCTTTCCCGTTCCGGGGCGCAGTCGAACTCGGCCGACCACTCGGCGAACGTGCGGTTGCCGTCGGTGACCGGGGTGAGCTTCAGGGTGGCGACGTAATTCTCGACGCCCATGGGGCTTTCGAGGATCGAGTAGCTGCACTGGTAGTCGTAGTCGGAGAGCGTCAGCAACTGCTCGCGTATCACGCCGCCGTCCTTGAGCCTGAAGTTGCGCACGCAACCGATCCTGTCGGAGGCAAGCCCGCCTTCGATGCGGGATTCGGCCACGAAAGGCGTCCACTTGGGCAGGCCGTTGAAGTCGCGCACCTGCGCCCAGACCGAATCGGCGGGCGCGTCGATGACGCTCGAGGTGTAGACCTTGATCATGCGGTCACTTCTCCAGCGCGGGCTTGTCTTCGGTTAGTGCCCTCGCCGCCGGTCCCTTTTCGAGCATACCGCGCGCGACTTTCCCGAGGTCGCCGCCGTCCACGCCGATCTCGCGCAGCAGCTGGTCGACGAGCGGCGCCTGCGCACGGAACCGCAATGCCGAGTTCACCACGCTGTCCGCAAGCGAAGCCTCGCCCCCCGAGGAGCCAAAGGCGCCGCCTGAATTGCCGTTACCTCCGCCACCGAGCCCGTCCACCTGCAGGATGCGGATGCCCTCGATGCGCTCCATCGGCTTGACCGACTCGCGGATGATACCTTCCATCTTGTCGATCAGCCGCAGGCGCATGGCCGACATGCGCGCTTCCGGCGTGAGGATGTTGTTCGCCTGGTTCATGAGGCGCTGGCCCTCGGCCTCGACTTCGTGGCGGATCTTCGAAGCAATCGACCTGATCTTGTCGGCATCGGCTTCCGCCTCGGCGCTGGCGCGCACTGCGGCGCCGCGATCGCTTGCTGCCGCCTTCTCGGCGCCTGCCGCGACCGTGATGCGCAACGCATCGCGCTCGGCGTCCTGCGAGGCGACGATCAGCTCGATCTTCTTGCGGCGCTCGGCCATCTCGGTTTCGCGCGCGGTGAACACGCGTTCCTCCTCCGTGGTCGCCCGGGCGCGCGCCTGGTCGGCCGCGGCCTGCGCGTCGGACTGCGCCCGGGATTGCTCGGCGACGGCGATGGCACGCTGCTGCTCGGCCAGTTCGATGGTCTTGCGCCTTTCGATCTCGCGCGACTGGATGTCGCGTTCCTTGGCGATGCGGTCTTCCTCGATCGAGCGCTCCGAAGCCAGGCGAGCCCGATCCACCGCCTCGCGCGCGGTGATCTGCGCGCGTTCGGTTTCCTGCTCCTTGGTCGCCCGCTCCTGCGCCACATTGGCGCGCTGCGCAGCGCGCTGGGTTTCCACCTCGCGCTCCTGGTCGAGGCGCGCGGTTTCCAGCTCCCGGTCGATGTCGAGCGCCTGGCGCTCGGTTTCAAGGTTCTTGTTACGGATCTGGATCATGGTGTCCTGCTCGATGTCGTTCCTCGTCTTCTTGCGCCGCTCGATCTGCTCGGTGAGCCGCGTCAGGCCCTCGGCGTCGAACGCGTTGGAGGGATTGAAGAACTCCATCGCCGTCTGGTCGAACTGCGTGAGCGAGACGGTCTCCAGCTCCAGCCCGTTCTGCAACAGGTCCGCGGCAACCACTGCGCGCACGCGCTTGACGTAGTCGCCGCGCTTCTCGTGCATCTGCTCCATCGTCATCTCCGCGGCCACCGTGCGCATCGCATCGACGAACTTGCCTTCGACCAGTTCCTTGAGCATCTCCGGCTGCAGGGTGCGCTGGCCGAGCGTCTGCGCCGCGGAAGCGATCGCATCCGGGGTCGCCTGGACCCGCACGTAAAACTCGGCGGTTACATCGACCCGCATGCGGTCGTGGGTGATGATCGCCTTGTCGCGGCCGCGAGATACCTCCAGCCGCAAGGTGTTCATGTTGACCGGCACCACCTCGTGCACGATCGGCAGCACGAAGGCGCCGCCGTTCATGACGACCCGCTGCCCGCCCAGGCCGGTGCGCACGAACGCCCTCTCCTTGGAAGAGCGCAGGTACAGCCAGTTGAGGAGCCAGACCGCGATCGCGACGACGATCGCGACCCCGATGAGCCCCAGGATGAATTGACCGAATTGCGCTCCGCTCATGATTTCCTCCTTGCCCTGATGCTTTTGAATTTCCGGGTTGTTTCGGTGATTGCCCGTTCCGTCGGCAGGCGCTCCATGCTGGAGGCGCCGTAAAAGCCGTTGCAGCCGGGGGAGTTCTTGAGGATGTAGGTCGCGTCCGGCGGCTCGGCGATCGGGCCGCCGTGGCAGAGTACGATCACATCGGGATTGATCGAGCGCGCGGCCGCCGCCCACCTCTCGATGAGCGGCACGCAGTCCTCGAGCTTCAGTGCGGTCTGCGCTCCGATGCCCCCCCCGGTGGTGAGTCCGAGATGGCAGACGATGATGTCGGCGCCGGCCTTGGCCATCGCCTTCGCGTCCTTCTCGCTGAAAACGTAGGGGGTGGTCAGGAGGTCGAGCTTGCGCGCGGCGCGGATCATGTCCACTTCGAGCGCGTAGCCCATGCCGGTTTCTTCCAGCTGCTTTCGGATCACGCCGTCGAACAGCCCAACGGTGGGGAAATTCTGCACGCCGGAAAAACCGAGCGCCGCGAGCTGCGCCAGGAAATGCTCGCGCAGCATGAACGGGTCGGTGCCGTTGACGCCTGCGAGCACCGGCGTGTCGCGGATGACGGGCAGCACCTCGCGCGCCATGTCCACGACGATCTCGTTTGCATTGCCGTACGCCATGAGGCCTGCGAGCGACCCCCGTCCGGCCATGCGGTAGCGGCCCGAGTTGTAGATGACGATCAGGTCGATCCCGCCCGCCTCTTCGCATTTCGCGGACAGGCCGGTGCCGGCGCCGCCGCCGATGATCGGCTCGCCCTTGCGCACTTTCGCGCGCAGCTTCTTCAGGATCTGGTTGCGCGGGATGCGGGCCATGCGCCTCGTCCGTCCATTTGGTTGATTTCATTGAAATTGGCCGCGAGTGCTGCGGCGAAAAGCGCGTCGTTGATGTGCATCGGAAGACGGACGAGCTTGCGTCGCGGGGTAGGAATGAAGTCTTTCGCGATCGCATCGAACAGCGCCTTGTCGGCCAAAGGGTCCCAGAACGGGCCGCCGGGCACGTCGAGGCCCGAGACGCCGCCTTCCGGGATCAGGAAACGCACCTGACCTTCCATGCGATTGAGCTTGGCTGCGATGAAACGGCCGATCTTCGTGTTCTCTTCGGGCGTAGTGCGCATCAGCGTCACGTTCGGATTGTGACGGTGCAGGTTGCGGCCACGGAACGCGGCAGGCACGGTGTCCAGTGCCCAGAAATTCACCATGTCGAGGGCACCGCAGGATCCGACGTAGGGCACGCGCGTGCGCGTGATGGCGTCCATGCGTTCCGGCCCGGCGCTGAGCACGCCGCCGACGATCTCGTCCGCGATCTCGGTGGTGGTCACGTCGATGACCGCCGAAATGAGCTTCGATTCGACCAACTTCTCCATCGACTGGCCGCCGGTGCCGGTGGCGTGGAAGACGATGCAGTCGTAGTCCGCCTCGAGCAGCGGAGTCAGGGCCTGGACGCACTGCGTGGTGAGGCCGAACATCGTCAGGCCGATCGCGGGCTTGGTGTCTTCGGCCGTCTTATGGCCCGCCGAGTAGGCGATCATTCCGGCAAGCGCGTGCGCGGCGTTCGCAAGCACTTTCTCCGAGATCCGGTTGATGCCGGAGACGTCGGTCACCGAGTACATCATGCAGATGTCCGAAGGCCCGACGTAGGGCTTGACGTCGCCCGAGGCGACCGTCGAGACCATGACCTTGGGCACGCCGATCGGCAGCGCGCGCATCGCCCGCGTGGCAAGCGCCGTATTGCCCGAGCCGCCCGCGGAGATGATCCCGCCGAGGTCGTGGCGGCGCGCGATGAAATGTTCGAAGGCCACGGCCATTTCGGTCACCGCGCTGCCGCGGTCCCCGGTAAACACCGCGCGCTCGCCCAACGGATGGCAGCGCGCCACTTCGCGCGCATGCACATTGGCGGAGGCGGGCCGGCCGGAGGTCGAGAGATCGACCGTTACCACGCGCAGCCCCAGCCTCTCCAGGCAACTGCGCACATAACCCAGTTCGCGGCCCTTGGTGTCGAACGTTCCGGCCACGTACGCCGCACGTCCCATGCTGGCCGCGACAGGGAATTCCACGATGCGCGGATCCCTTGCTGCAGGTTGCACTGTTTGCGCACGAGGCAGCTCTCTTGCGACCGCAGTGTCGATGGGACGATCGACATCGACCGAACCCCATCTCGTATAGCCGCGCACGGTGCGCTCGTCGGGAACGGGGGCGGGGATGTCGCTTGCCTCCGCGCGCTTTACCGTAAGGATGCGCACCCCCCCACTTTCGACAGGTTCCGGCTCAAGCGTGATCTCCTCATCCTCGGCGGCCTTCACCCCGAGCAGGCGCTGCTGCAGCGCGCGGTCGCCCGAAAGCTCGGACACCGGCATCGAGCGTGCAATACGTCCGTTGACCATCACTTCCACGGTGTCGGCCACGGAGATCGCGACGCCGAGGTTCTGCTCGATCAGCAGCACCGAGATCGCGCCGTCCGCGGAAAGCGATTTGAGCATCGCTTCGACCTGCTGGACGATCACCGGCGCGAGGCCTTCGGTGGGCTCGTCCATGATCAGCAGCTTTGGATTCAGCAGCAGCGCGCGAGCGATGGCGAGCATCTGCTGCTCGCCGCCCGACAGTTCGGCCCCGCCGTTCGATTTACGCTCGGCCAGCCGCGGGAAGGTCGCGTAGGCGCGCTCCACGGTCCATGGCCCTTTGCGGACGGCCAGGCGCAGGTGCTCTTCGACGGACAGTGAAGGCCACACCCGCCGCCCCTGCGGCACGTAACCGATACCGAGATCCGTAATCCGGTGCGGCGGCAGGCCGACCAGCTCGCGGCCCTGCATCCGGATGCTGCCGGTGGCGCGTACCAGCCCGGTGATTGCGTTGCAGAGCGTGGTCTTGCCCATGCCGTTGCGACCGACCACCGAGATCACGCCCGACTCGAGGGTAAGCGACACTTTCTGCAAGGCGTGGGCGCGGCCGTAGAACACGTCGAGGTCCTCGATCGCGAGCATCGGGACGCCGCCCGGGGTCATGCGCGCCTCATGCGTGACCCGCGCGGCCCATGTAGATTTCCTGGACTTCGGCGTCGTTCTCTATTTCAGCAGGCGTGCCCTCTTTGAGCATGCGACCGTTGTGCATGACCGTAACCCTGTCCACCACCCGCAGGGCGATCTCCAGATCATGCTCGATCAGGATGAAGCTCATGTGCGTCGGCAGCGCGGCGAGGAGTGCGACCAGTTCGCGGCGCTCGGCCGGCGACAGGCCCGCGGCCGGCTCGTCGAACAGGATCAGGCGCGGCGCCCCCGCGAGCGCCATGCCTATTTCCAGCTGCCGCTGCTGGCCATGCGAAAGTGAAGCCACCGGCTCGTCGCCGACTTGCGTCAGCCTTACGCGTTCGAGGAGATCCTCGGCCGCCGCGCGCGAGGGGTTCGAGCGTCCGGGGCGCATGAAACTGAAGCGGCCGCGAGAAACGCCGCGCACGGCCAGGAAAAGGTTGTCCCGCACCGTGAGGTCGCGGAACAGGAGCGAGGACTGGTAAGTACGGCGCATGCCCGCACGGATGCGTTCATACGGCGGATGCATGGTCACGTCTTCGCCGAAAAAGCGCACGCGGCCGGCGCTGGCCGCGTAATCGCCGGTAATCACGTTGAACAGCGTGGTCTTGCCCGCGCCGTTGGCGCCGATCACCGCACGGCGCTCGCCCGCGGCGACCGAGAACGAAACGTCCTCGACCGCCTTGAGCGCGCCGAAGCTGCGCGAAACGCCCTCGAGCCGGAGCGCATCCCCGGTCGAGAGGTGTTCGCGTTGCCCAGATGCGGCTGTCGTTGCCATGGCGTTGCTACCCTGCCTCTCAGGGACAGTTCGGCTCGTCGCGCGAACCCACCTTGAAGTCTTCCTTTTTCATGCCAAGCATCTGGTCGACGCCGTCCACCTTGCGCAGCACCTTGTTGTGCAGGCCGCCCTGGGCGTCCTTGACCACCTCGGTGATGAACGCCGTGCCGATCGCCTGACGGTTGGCGTCGAGCCTCACGTCGCCCACCGGGGTCTTCAGCGTCATCTTGGTGAGCGCCTCGCGGTACTTCGCCTGGCCGCCGGAGAGGTCGCCCTTGACCGCGTCGAGCCCGTCGAGCGCCGCCTTCATGTTGATGTAGTACACGAGGGCGAACAGCGACGGGGTCGGGTAGGCGCCCGAGGACACCGGATAGTTCTTCTGGTAGTCGGCGACGAAGGCCTTCCATTCCGGCGCGTCGTACGCATCGGCGTGCGGCCCGGCGGAGATCGTGCCCACCAGCGAGTCGCGACGTTTGCCTTTGTAGTTCAGCACGTCCTGGCTGACCGTGATCGAACCGCCGATCATGGGTTTGTCGCCGCCCGCCGCCTCGTACTGGTTGAGGAAGTTGACCGCGTCCGCGCCACCCAGCACCACCAGCAGGGCGTCGATGTCCTTCGGGATGCGCGCGATGACCGACGAATAGTCCTTGCCTCCCAGCGGCACCCAGGCCTTCAGCGGAACCTTGCCGCCTATGCGGCAATACTCGGACATGAAGCCCTGCACCTGCGAATACGGAAACGCATAGTCCTCGGCGATCACCATGACGCGCTTGTAACCCTTGTCGAGCGCCGCCTTGCCCAGGCCCACCATCCACTGCGCGCCTTCCGTGTTGAAGCGGAAGAAATTCGTGGAGGGATTGACCAGCGTCGTCGCCTGCGCGCCCGAGGAGCCGTTGATGAAGGTGATGTTGGGCTGCGTCTTGGAGTACTCCTTGACCGCAATGCCTTCGCCTCCCGACAGCGGGCCGACCATGATGTCGACCTTGTCCTGCTCGACGAGCTTCCTCGTCGCGTTTACGGCCACGTCGGGCTTGGCATCCGAGGAGGCCTTGATGAGCTCGATCTTGCGGCCGCCGGCCATGCCGTTTCGCTGCTTGATCGCGAGCTCGGCGCCGCGCATGCCATCGGCGCCGCCGGCCGCGAACGGGCCTTCGAGCGTGGCCAGTAGACCGATCTTCACGGTCTGCTGCGCATACGCGAAGCCCGAGAATGCGACCAGCACGGCCGCGCTTGCGAAAGTGCGAACTAACGCGCCTTTCTTCATGAACACTCCCTTCTTCATCCGATGCCTCCTCTTGGTTTTAGGAACCTTCTTTTCCAGGCCGCCCACAGTCCGAGCAGCCCGTCTGGCGAAAACAGCACGATGGCGAGGAACACACATCCGATCACGAGGTTGAATCGCTCCCGATCGAAGAGGTCGATGGCGAAAGTCTGCAGCAGCACGAATACGACCGCGCCCATGAAGGGTCCGATCGGATGGCGCATGCCGCCGAGCACGGCGATGATCAGGAGGTTGATGACCCAGCTCGTTCCAACCGAATTGGGCGTGACGAGCCCGTTGTACCAGACCAGCAGCACCCCGCCGACCGCGGCGATGAAACCGGCCACCGCGTAGGCCGCGACGCGATGCGCCGTGACGTGAAATCCCAGCGCGTTCATGCGCCGCGGGTTGTCGCGGATACCCTGCAGTGCGACGCCGAACGGCGCGCGCAGGATGTACTTGACGAGGAAGTAGCCGCCGAACGAGCAGGCCAGAACGAGGTAGTAAAACGGCGTCTGCTCGCGGAAATTGATGCCCAGCACGGTCGGTGCATACACGCGCTGGAAGCCCTGGAATCCGTTGAGCACCGAGTAGTTCTGCAGGCACAGGGAGTAGAACGCCACGCCGATGGCGAGCGTGATCATGATGGTGTAGATGCCCTCGGTGCGCACCGAGAGCCAGCCGATCGCGGTGCCGGCGATCACCGCTATGAGGATCGCGATCGGGACCGCGACCCACCAGCTCCAGCCCAGGCTCAGGGCCGCCTCGCCGCTCGTGCCGAAGATCGCGAGCATGTAGCCGGCGATACCCGCAACCGTCATCTGCGCGAGCGAGATCATCCCGCCGTAGCCGCCAAGGAACGTGAGCGAAAGCGCGATCAGCCCGAAAGCGAGCGCCTGCGCGCCGATCTGGTAAGTGATGAAAGGCGACGCGAAGACGGGAAACGCAAGCAGGAAAACGAGCACGAGGAGGTGGCGGGCGCGCACCGGGTTCTGCCAGGGTCCGGTCGCGACCTGCGCTGGCGCGCGCTTCTCCAGCGCCTTGCCCATCGCCAAGCGCCCGGCCCCTGCGTTCATGGCGTTTCTCCACTGAGCGGCGCTCACGCTGCGACCCTTTTCCCGGCGCTCATGCGGCTTGTCCCAGGATTCCGCGCGGCCGGAATGCAAGCACGAGCACTAGGATCACGAACGTGAACACCACGCTGTAGGTGGGTGCATAAGCGAGGCCGTAGGTTTCGGCGACGCCGAGGATGATCGCGCCGACCGCCGCGCCGACCACGCTGCCCATGCCGCCGACGATCACCACGATCAGCGACGCTAGCAGCAGGCGCACGTCCTCGCCCGGCACCATCGAAAGCTCAACCGCGCCGATCACGCCACCGAAGCCCGCCAGGCCTGCCCCGATGGCGAAGGTGGTGGCGAAGACGAGGTTTACGTTGACGCCCGTGGCGGCGAGCATGCCGCGGTCATCCACGCCCGCGCGGATCATCATGCCGATGCGCGTCCGGTTTAGGAACAGCCAGAGCAGCACACCGATGATGATCCCTAGAGGCAGCAGGGCCATGCGGTACTTGGAATAGGCCGTGATCAGCGGGATGCCGCGCAGCGGGCCGGCCAGCCAGTCGGGCGCGCTCATCTGGTGCACCTGCGCGCCGATCCCCCACATCAACAGGTCCGCGATCACGATCGACAGGCCGATCGTCACCATCGTCTGGCGCAGGTCCTCGCCCTGCATGAAGCGGAACACCGCGACCTGCATCAGCAGCCCGACTAACGCCGCCGCGAGGAAACCGGCAACGAGCGCCAGCGAGAAAAATCCCGATTTCTCGGCGACGAAGAATCCGACGTACCCGCCGAGCAGGTAAAGCGACCCGTGTGCGAGGTTCACGTTGCGCATCAGCCCGAACACCAGCGTGAAGCCGCTCGCGACGATGAAATAGAGCGACGCCAGCGTGAGGCCGTTGAGCAGCGTGATGAAGAACAGCTTGGCGTTGTCCCAGATCGCCCATGCAGCGAATGCCGCGAGCGGCACGGCCAGCACGAAAGGCCAGAACCATCTGCCAACTCGGCTCATGCCGTTCCTGCCGTCACGCGGCGTTAGACCAGCGGGTGCGGGCGGACTGGATCTCGGGCGCCTTGTGGAATTGGCCGTCCTTCATGATCGCGAGGATCTTCGCCGGGTTCTGCAGGATCGAGATGTTCGAAAGGGGATCTCCGTCGATCAGCAGCAGGTCGGCCAGCCAGCCCTCCCGGATCTCGCCCAGCTCCTTGCCCTGCATCATGATCTGCCCGCCCCAGCGGGTGCACGAGATGATCGTCTCCATCGGTGTCATGCCCAGATACTTGACGAAGTACTCGAGGTCCTTGGCGTTCTCGCCGTGCGGCGCCCATGCAAAGCCGTAGTCGCCCCCCGGCAGCACCCGGATGCCGCGCTTGAGCATCGCTTTCATGCTGTTGATGGCGGCTTCGAATTCGATTTCGTAGCCCATGTTCTTGGCGGTCTGGTTGTCGATGCCGACCACTTCGCCTTCGTTGAGCAACCGCACCATCACCGACAGGCCGGGCGCGACGAAGATCTGGTCCTTCCTGGCCTCGAGCATGTCGAGCGCCTCTTCATCCGTGAAGCTGGCGTGGTAGATGATGTCGAAGCCGTGCCGCATGGCCTGCTTGACCGACTCCGAGGAGCGCGCGTGGCACGACAGGCGCTTTCCGCGGACCTTGGTTTCGCGGGCGGCCATCGCCACTTCCTCCTCGCTCATCCAGCTGGTCGTCGCATCCGCGCCCGGAACCAGGTTGTCGCCGGAGAGGTTGAGCTTGATCGAATCCACGCCGTACTTAAGGTACATGCGCACGGTTTTGCGCATCTCCTCGGGTCCGTCCACCACGCGGCCGAACGACATGTCCGGGAACGGCAGGTGGGGCGGCATGTCGTCGCCGAGCGAGCCGGTCACCGTGATTTCCTGGCTGGCGGCGAGATACCGCGGACCGGGAATCTGCCCGGAATTGATCGCGTTGCGGATCACCACGTCCTGGCGCGGCTTGGGGGTTGCGGCGCCGACGCAGGAGGTCCAGCCGCAGTCGAGATACTGCTTGGCAACCTGCGCGGCCCAAAGCGTGTGCTCCTCGTGCGGCAGTTTCTGGATCGCATCAAGCGTGACGGAGTTGGTCCAGCCGAAGTGCGTGTGCGCCTCGGTCATGCCGGGCATCAATGTCGCCCCGGCGGCATCGATTACGGTAACGCCGGCCACGGGCAGGCTGCGCGCGCCGCGCCCGATGCGCGAAATGCGGTTGCCCTGGATCAGGACCTCACCAGCGTACGGCTGGGCGCCGGTGCCGTCGATGACGCGCACATTGGTGAAAAGCGTATTCGACATGACTTTTCCTCCTATGGAATGCGTTGAGATAAAAATCGCTGCAGCAGATCGCAGCACTCTTCCGGTTTCTCGTAGACCGTCCAGTGGCCGCAACGGGAGAGGACTTCGACCCGCGCGCCCGGAATGCGCTCGGCGATCGCACGCACGGATTGTGGCGGTGACACCGCATCCTCGTCGCCCGTCACCAGCAGCACCGGGCAGGCAATTTTCGAAAGATCCGCCGGCTGAGCCTCCGACAGCGCCTCGCAACTGCGCGCGTAGCCTTCGGGGCATTGGCGCATCAGCGATTCGCGCACCGCCGCCACAACGACCGGTCGCCGGCTGCGTGTTTCCGCCGCGGTCGAGGCTTGCACCAGGGCGTCAGCAATGTCCTGCATGCCGGCCTCACCCTCGCTCCTGGCCTTCGCGCCGCGCGCGCGAATCGGTGCGCGATTGGGGTCGGACGGCGCGGTCAGCGGGCCGAACAGCGCGAGGCTGCGCACAAGGCGCGGCTCCAGCGCCGCAAGGTGCAAAGCCACGATCGTGCCCATCGAGTGCGCGACGACGTGGGCGCGCTCCACGCCCGCCGCGCCGCACACACGCATCAGTGCGCGCACAAAACGCTCGATGGAAAGGGCGCCCTCGACTCGATGCGAACGGCCGGAGCCGGGGAGATCGGGCCGAATCGAGCGAAAACGGGCAAGCGCCGGAGTAAGCGGCGTCCAGAAGTTCGAGGTTCCGCCCAGGCCGTGGATCATCAGCACCGGGTCTCCGCTGCCCTCGACTTCAACGGCCATGCGCTCAACGAACTGCGTGCTCACTACACATCCTCCTCGAATATGTTGCGGTGCGGAGACGTTTATTTACACCGGGTCTCTCAGCACTGGGCGTCGCGCGGGAATCGAAATGAGACGCACGTCTCATTGCGGTGTGGGAGACTAATGGGGTTCCCAGCCGAATGTCAATCTGCAATGCGCAAAAGTGCCGCGTCCTTCTACAGCCTGCCCGACCTGGGACAAGGGCACCGCAGCAGGGTGTTCGGACGACTGCTGGCCGAGGCGGTGACGCTGGTGCGGCGCGGGCGCATTCCTTCGGTGGCCGAAGTGGCGATGGCCGCGCGCGTGTCGCGCGCCACGGCCTATCGCTATTTTCCCAGCCGTTCCAAACTGGTGAGCGCGGTCATCGCGGAAGCGCTGGCTCCGGTGCGCCGGGCGGTGCCGAGGGCGAGCGACCCCAAGACGCGCCTGCACGAGCTGCTCGACCTCACCTACTCGCGTTTCGCGGAGTACGAACCGCACATGCGCGCGGCGCTGCAGCTCGCGCTCGAGCACCAGTCGCTCGAGGCTGCGGGACTGCTTGAGGAGGAACCGTTCCGAAGGGGCCAGCGCCAGGAGATCCTGAGGGCCGCACTCGCACCGTTGCGCAAGAAGCTGGGCGAGCGCGCTTTCGACCGCCTGATAAAAGCCCTGGCCGTGGTCTATGGCATCGAACCCATGGTGATCCTCAAAGACATCTGCGGGGCGGACGATCACGAAACCGAGGCCGTGGTGCGCTGGATGATGGACGCGCTGGTGGATGCCGCGCTGCGCGAGGGCCCAATCCGCGCCAAACGCGGATAAACGCGCCGCACCCGGCGCGTCTACCGCCGGATCGCGAAGAAGTGATTGCTTCTCGGCCTGATGATCCAGTCGTGCATGGAGAAAAAGGTGGTTTGAATTTCCTATACACCGAGCCGCATGATGGCCTTGGCTATGGGATGCTTAAAACAGGGGCAAGGTCAATTCGCGCGGGCTCCGGTTCTCTTGATGACCTCGCCCCACCTTGGGATCTCCGACTTGATGAGCGCGCCGAACTCTTCGGACGTGCCCCCGATCACCTCGAAATCGATCCCCACGAGTTTTTCGCGGACCTCGGGGCGCCTGAGGATGCGCACCAGCTCCGTGTTGTAACGCTCCAAGATCGCGCGCGGCGTGCGCGCAGGCGCGAGGAACCCGATCCACGAAATCGCCTCGAAGTCCGCATACCCGGACTCGATCATGGTCGGCACCGCGGGCGCGGAGGCGAGGCGCCCGCGCCCGGTCGAGGCGAGCACTTTCAGCTTGCCGGCCCTCACATGAGGCAGCACGTTCCCCGGGACCAGGAAAGCCACCGGCACGACACCCGCGAGCAGGTCGGTCACGGTCGGCGCGCTGCCCTTGTACGGCACATGGACCAGGTCGATGCCCGCGGTGCTCTTGAACATTTCCATGGTCAGGTGCGAATTGCCGCCCACGCCGATGGAACCGTAGTTGAGGGGCTGGGGGCGGCTCTTCGCGTAGGCAACGAACTCCGCCACGGTCGTCGCCGGCACGCTGGGATGCACCGTGAGGAACTGCGACACGCTGACCGCCAGCGTGATCGGCGCGAGGTCGCGCACCGGGTCGAAGGGCAGCTTGTCGAACAGCGTGACGTTGACCGCAAGCGGGCCGTTGAAGCCGACGAGCAGCGTGTACCCATCCGGCGCGGCTTTCGCGACGTAGTCCGTGCCGATGTTGCCGCCGGCGCCGGCCTTGGTCTCGACGATGACCGGTTGGCCGAGGGCTGCCGACAGCGGGGGCGCGACGAGGCGCGCGAGCAGGTCCATGGTGCCGCCCTGGACGGGCACGACGATGTGGACCGTTTTGGAAGGGAAGACCTCCTGCGCGAAGGCCAGCGGCGCGCAGCACAGGCAGGCGGCGAGGAGGAACTGAAGAAAGTCGTGGCGCATCTGTCTGTACCGCCTCCAATTGCCTGGACACGCTTGTGCGAATCCGGTCACCATTTATTCGGTATAACTCTGACGAACTTCAAGGGCACTGACTTATCCAAAATTAAAATCCTCTTCTTTGACTTCGGTTGTAACCAAGATCTTGATGCCTCCCAGTGGGCGTTCCTGGAGTTCGAATCCAATTCTGAAACCCAAGTGGTCGATTCACTGGATCTGCAATCCTTAGCCGGTTTCTGATGGGGTACGTTCTGCTCCGCCAGAAAATATGGGGCCGGTCAACGACCGGCCCTTTGCCTTCTCCGCAGCGGCTCCTCAATCCGGCTTGATCCCCGCCTTCTTCACGATCTCCGCATAACGCTTGCTGTCAGCCTCCATCACCGCGCGCAGTTCCGCGGGCGAGATCGGCGTGATCGCCGCGCCCAGTGACTGGATCGCCTGCACCACCGCCGGTTGCGCCAGCACGCGGTTGATCTCGCGGTTGAGTTTGTCGACGATGGGGGCGGGGGTGTCGGCGGGCGCATAGAAGGAATGCGTGGTGCCGGTCTCAAGCTTGAGGCCGAGTTCCTCGAAGGTGGGTACGTCGGGCAGCAGCGGCAGGCGCTTGCCGGTGGCCACGCCCAGCACGCGGAACTTGCCCGACTTGACGTGCGGGAACGACGAACCCGAATCCATCATGAAGTCGATCTGCCCGGCCAGCATGTCCTGGATCGCCGGCGCGGTGCCGCGGTAGGGGATGTGGAGCGCGAACACCCCGGTGGCGGCCTTCCAGATTTCGGCCGCGATGTGCGGCGAGGTGCCGCTGCCGGCCGAGCCGTAGCTGAGCTTGCCCGGGTTGCGCCTGGCGTAGTCGACGAACTGCTTGTAGGTGGTGGCCGGGAGGTCGGCGCGCACCACGAGGAAGTTCTCGATGCGCGCGCCCGCCGCCACCGGGATCACGTCGCGTTCCGGGTTGTAGGGGAGTTTGCCCATCACGTGCGGCACGATGGTCATGGTCGAACCCGCAGTCACCATCAGCGTATAACCGTCAGGTGGCGACTTGGCCACCAGGTCGACGCCCACCGTGCCGCCCGCGCCGGCGCGGTTCTCGATGACCAATGGCTGGCCCAGCACTTGGGCCAGGGGCGTGGCGATGGTGCGGGCCACGATGTCGGGTGAGGAACCGGGCGCAAAGGTCACGACCAGGCGGATCGGCTTGTTCGGGTAGTCCGTTTGCGCCTGCGCGGCGCCCGGCGCCGTTGCGAGCGCCGCCATCGACAGCGCCGTGGCCAGGACCGAGCGGACTCGTACCGCTACTTGTTGCAATTGCATCGTGTTCTCCTTGGAATTTTCGGTACGGGGTTGCCGCCCCTTTGTATGTCTTGCGGGCTCAATTGTACGTAGGCGATCCACAATCCACACAGCAGGATCGATTCGCGAGACATTGCGAAACGCTATCCCACGCACTCCCGCTTCCGCCACGTTCCCTGTGTCTGTCACCGAACAGAAAACTTTCCCACCCCGGCGGAGCATGTTCAAAGCTGCGCTTGAGCAGAAAACCCGCGATGACGCGGTGGATGATGCGCAGCACCGGCGTGGTCACGCTCATCAGGAGATTCGGCTCCGCTGCCAACTTGAATATCCATCTGCACTGTCTGGTGCTCGACGGCGTGTATCGGCGCACCGAGGGCGAACCGGTCTTTCAGCAGTCGCGTGCGCCCAGCCGTGATGAATTAGCGGGCCTGCTCGACAAGAGCATCGCGCGCCTGATGAAAATGTTGACGCGCATGGGCAGGCCGGTATGGGTGAAATCCCGCATCAGTCGACCTTGATGCCTGCGTCGCGGATCAGCTTGCCGAGCTTGTCCGACTCGCCCTGCACGAACTTGAGGAATTCCTCCGGCGAGCTGCCCACGACGTCGAACCCGCCCTCGGTCAGCCGCTGGCGCACCTCCGGCGCATTGAGGGTGCGCAGCATCTCCCGGTGGACCCGCGCGAAGACGTCTCGGGGCACGCCCACGGGCGCCAGCAGGCCGAACCACGAGACGGCCTCGAATCCGGGATAGGTTTCGGCGAGCGTCGGCACATCCGGGAGCTGGGTCATGCGCTGGCGTCCGCCTACGGCAATCGCCTTTGCCTTGCCGCCCCGGATGTGCGGCAGGATCAGGGGCGAGGAGATAAAGCTGATGTTGACCTGGCTGCCGAGCATCGCCTGCACCAGCGGCCCGCCGCCCTTGTACGGGACGTGCACCATCTTCACCCCGCCGAACTGCTCCAGCAGCAAGGCGCCCAGGTGGTTGGAACTGCCGGCACCGACCGAAGCGTAGGTGACCGTATCCGGCGCGGCCTTGGCGACTGCGACGACATCCTTCAGGTTGGAGGGCGCGAAGGCCGTGCTCGCCACCAGCATGCTGGGCGAGGTAGTCATCAGCGTGATGTGCTCAAGCGACTTGAAGATGTCCGGCGCCTGCTTGTAGAGGTGGTGGTTCACCGCGTGGGTGTCGAACACCATCAGCAGCGTGTACCCGTCGGGAGCGGAACGCACCACTTCGGACGCGCCGATCGACCCGCCCGCCCCGCCCTTGTTGTCGATCACCACCTGCTGGCCGAGGAACTCCGAGAAGCGCGCCTGCACGATGCGCGCCACCTGGTCGGTCGTGCCGCCCGCGGGGAAAGGCACGACGATGCGTACCGGTTTGGCCGGCCAGGCCTGCGCCATGACCTGGCCGGCGGCAAGCGTCAGGACGGCTGCGAGTAGGCACCTCAGCTGTTGCTGCAAGCGTTGCATGATTGTCTCCCCGGGTTATCGTTGTCTTGGCGATTCTAGCGGAGTCTCACGCGTCGACGGGGGCTCCCGGGTGGAGCGGCAACTGCAGAGGCACTGCCTGGTGCTCGACGGCGTGTATCGGCGCACCGAGGGCGAACCGGTCTTTCAGCAGGCGCGTGCGCCCAGCCGTGATGAATTAGCGGGCCTGCTCGACAAGATCATCGCGCGCCTGATGAAAATGTTGGCGCGCCTGGTTTTGCCTGCCTGCCCGCGCGCCGCCGCGCTCACCGGCGCGGCCGCGGCCTCTCTTCCAGGCAGCCTGATACTCAAGGCAAAAGCGGTTCTGCAACGGGGCGACGCAGAGACCGAAAAACCCGCGTGAGGGGGGAATTTCCTATACACCGCCCCGGCAGCCTCAACCTACGTCGCTGGAATCCCCTCCGCCCGAATCGCCGGTATCGAAATCTTCGGCCATGTAGCCGCCGTCGGCATTCGAATCCACCGCACTGTCTCCGTAGCGATTGGCGGTGTCGAGCGTTCCCGCGCCGGGCGGAACCGAAGAGTTGTCTTTGGCCTGATCGGCGTTGTTCCGGTTCATCATCCCGCTGATCCCCTGGTAGAGCAGCGCACCGCCAGCCACGCCGGCAGCGGTCATCGCCAAGGTTCCAAGCATCCCTCCTCCCGAACCCCAAGATCGGGCCGGGGCAGCCGCAGCCATCGGCTGTTGCGCGGCAGGCGCCATGCCGCGCGCCATCGCAGGCTGGAAGGACGCGCTGGCAGGCTGTGTCGATGCCATCGCCGCGGAGGCGCCCGCGGCAGCCGGCTGGCGGCCCCAGGAATTTTCCGACAGAAAACTGCTCGCCTGTGGCGCAGGACGCGCCGCGGCGAGCTGCTTTTGCAGATCCGCCACCTGGGCCTGGGTCGCGAGCAGCGCGGCTTCGACCTGCAGCGAATGTTGGGCTAGCAGATAGGCCGCATCCGGCTGGCGCGCGCAAGCGTCGCGGACGAGCCCTTCGGCTTCGGGATCCTTGGCGCCGGCCCGGGCTTCGCAGAGCAGGTGCAGAAAGCGGGTCAGTTGTTCGCGTTCGTCTGGTGTCATTGATTTACCTCGGTGGTTTGCGGCGTGGACAGTGGTCAGGCCGCCAATCGATCATTTCCGCGATCATTTTCGCAGTCTCTTTCGCGACTGCTTTCGTCGTGGGCCCGGCTGCGGGCTTCGGGTGCTTCGTGATGGTACTCCGGCAATTCGCCGATCGCGCACTGTACCGCGTCTTCGACACGATCGATGAAAACAAGTTCAAGCCGTGCGCGCGTCCGCCGGCACGTCTTCGACGTCTTTCGCATTCTTCCTGGGCAACATGACAGCTTTGATACCGGAGCGCAGCGCCGCGAGAACTTTCTCCTTTACCGCGCCGCGGCCTGAACCGAAGCCTGAACCGCAGCCTGTAAGATGGCCGACTCGGAATCCAGTCGGAGGCGGCCATCGTGCGCACACCCCAGGGCGATCCATGCGTCATCGTGATCTTCGGCGGCACCGGAGATCTCATGCAGAAAAAGCTCCTGCCCTCGCTCTTCCGGCTGGCCAGCAACGAGTCCCTGCCGCCGGATTGCCAGGTCCTGGGCGTCGCGCGTGACCGGGCGCTGACGGACAAGCAGTTCCGTGCCTGGGCGCGCCAGGCCCTGGCTGCCGCCGGGTTGCCGGAGAAGAACCTGCGCTGGTGCGAACGCTGCCTGCACTACCAGGCCGTGGACCCGCAGGACCCGGCGGACTTCAAGGCGCTCGGTGCGCGAATCGCGGCACTCGAGGCACAGCGCGGTTCGGGCGCAAACCGCGTTCTCTACCTCGCGCTGCCGCCGGTTGCTTTCGAGGGCATCATCGAAGCGCTCGGCAAGGCCGGGCTGAATCGCAGCGCCGGCTGGACGCGCCTCGTGATCGAAAAACCCTTCGGCCACGACCTGCCATCTGCCATCGCCCTGAACAAGCACGTGCACAAGTACTTCGCGGAATCGCAGGTGTATCGCATCGACCACTACCTGGGCAAGGAGACGGTGCAGAACCTGCTCGCCTTCCGCTTCGGTAATGCGCTGTTCGAGTCGGCGTGGAACCGCGACCATATCAAGAGCGTGCAGATCAGCGTCGCCGAACAGACCAGCATCGCGCGCCGCGCCGGCTACTACGAACGCACCGGCGCGCTGCGCGACATGGTGCAGAACCACCTCACGCAGCTGCTCGCGCTGACCGCGATGGAAGTGCCCGCGGCGTTTGCGGCCGACAGCATCCGCTTCGAGAAAGTCAAGGTGCTGCGCTCAGTCGCGCCGATCGCACGCGATGCGGTGGTGTTCGGGCAGTATGCGCCCGGCAAGGTCGACAAGGCACGCCTCAACGGATACCAGGACGAGCCCGGCGTCACCCCGGGATCGCGCACCGAGACTTTCGTCGCGATGCGCCTGGAGATCCAGAACTGGCGCTGGCAGGGCGTGCCATTCTTCCTGCGCACCGGCAAGAGCATGCCGCGGCGTTCGACCCGCATCGTGATCGATTTCCGCAAGCCGCCGGTTGCGCTGTTCCGCTCGATCGACGGGCGCGGCCCGCGCCGCAACCGGCTCGCGATCAACCTGCAACCGGAACAGGGTTTCGATCTTTCGTTCGAGGTGAAGTCCCCGGGAGATCGCTTCACGCTGCAGACCGAGCGCATGCAGTTCCGCTATCCGCCGGAATCGGATTCGCTCTGGGATGGTTACGAGACCCTGCTGCTCGAAGTCCTGCGCGGCGACCAGACGTTGTTCGTGCATGCCGACGAGACCGAAGCCTCGTGGCGGTTGTATGCGCCCCTGCTGCGCCGGCGCTCGGCGCCGCACACGTATCCGGCCGGCAGCTGGGGCCCGGCGGCCTCCGACCGGCTGATCGAGTCTTCCGGCGGGGATTGGACGCTATGACGACAATCGAGGTCGTCGGCCATGCCTCCTTTGCACTGGGTGCGGTGTCCTACTGGGTGCGCGATGAAATCTGGCTGCGTTCGCTGCTGCTGCTGTCTTTCGGTACCGGCATCGTGTACAACGCGTCGCCCGCGGTGGGGCCGCTCTGGCTGGTGGTGTTCTGGCTCGCGGTCTACGTTGCAATCAACCTGTTCCGCATCGCGACCAAACTCGCCGAACACCGCAACGTCCGTCTGAGCGAGGAGGAGGCCGAGCTTCGCGAAACTGTTTTTCCGGAGTTCACGCCGGTGGAGTTTGCCAAGCTGATGCGCATCGGGAGCTGGAAAAACGTGCCGGTCGGGACCACGCTTACGGTGCAGGGCGAACCCGTTCCGGAGGTCATGGTGGTGCAGAGCGGCCACCTCGCTGTCGAGATCGACGGGCGTGCCGTGCACACGCTGAAGGACGGCGAGATCGTGGGTGAGATGTCCTTCATCGGCGGCAAACCGGCAACCGCCACCGTTCGCGCCATCACGCCGACACGCTATGTCGCGTGGCTGCAGCCGGCCCTGCGCGCGCTGCTCGCCCGCAATCCGGCCATGGGCTCGGCCATGCGCTCGGTCTTCAGCGTCGAACTGGCGCGTAAACTGGTCGAAGGCGGGCAGGCGGAAAAGCCGGCGGCGGCGGCCGGGTACTACGACTAGCGACCCCACCGCCTGCGTTCGGCCGGACTGGCTGCCGCTCGACAAGGACCGCCTCCTGTGCGGCACTGCCGGAACGGCGCTACAGTACTCGGGTCCTAAAAATAATCTTCTAAGGAGATACAGAAATGGGCGTGATAGGGAATTTCTTATGGTTTGTCTTGGGCGGATTTCTTATGGGATTGGCCTGGTGGGTTCTAGGTCTCGTAGCTTTCGTTTCGATCGTGGGCATACCTTGGGGTAGAGCATGCTTTGTGATCGGCAAGTTTGCATTCTTCCCATTCGGCAAGGAGGCAATCAACCGAAAGGATCTGACAACCAAAAATGATGCAGGGACCGGTGCGTTCGGCCTGCTCGGGAACATTGTTTGGTTCATCTTTGCGGGTATCTGGCTCGCAATCGGCCATGTTCTATCGGCTATTGCGTGCTTCATTACTATCATAGGCATTCCCTTCGGAATCCAGCATCTGAAACTCGCCGGCATCGGGCTGGCGCCGATAGGAAAAACTATCGTCACGAAAGAAGTTGCGGCTATGGCCCGCAAAGAGGAAGCTGAAGCCACGCTTTCCAAACTTCGCGCAAGTTAATACCCCTTCTATAAGAAGGCCCTTGGCGATCAGCCCGCGCGCCTCGAGCGTGGTGTTCATCAGCCCTTGCTAACGGGCTAGAATCGGTGCTCCTGAACGCGGAGCACACCATGGCCGAAGCAATGTACTGGAAGGAAATCACCGTTCAATGGGGCGAATCCGACCCGTTCGGCCTCGTCTACTACCCACGCATCGTCGCCTGGTTCAACGACACCGAGCACGAGTTCTTCCGCACCATCGGCTACCCCATCGACCAGATGATCCGCAGGGACCGCACCACCTTCGTGATGGGCGAGATCCACTTCCGCTTCATCGGCCCCGCGGCCTACGGCGACCGCGTAGCCACCTCGGTCACGCTGACCAAGATCGGCGAGCGCACGCTGCACTGGACCTGCAAGGCGAGGAACGCGGTAACGGGGGCGCCGGTCACCGAAGGCAAGGCCACGCGGGTCTACGCGCGCATCAACGAGGACGGCACGCTGAACTCAGAGGTGATCCCGGACGCCATGCGCAAGGCGATGATGCAGTCCGGGCAGTTGAGCCACCTGAGCCAGAGCATCGAGAAGGAGCCGGAGTACCACCACGCCCCGCCGGCCAAGGGGCGGAAGAAAAAGTAGTCGCGCTGTGTCGTTCCCGCGCAAGCGGGCCGGGAACCCTCGGAACCATTCGGAGAGAACATGAAACGCATCGTCTCGGTTGTCGCGCTCGCGATGACTCCGTACATCGCCCTCGGCGCCGACGCAGGCGCCCTGGGCTGCAAGACCACCGAAGAGTGCGCCGCCCAGGCCGCGCGCATAGGCGCCTTCGTCCCGGCGCCCGTTTCCAAGGGGAACACCACAAGCCCGCTCGACCTGGCCGAGGACCAGTTCTACTGGATGAACAAGATCAACAAGGCCTCGATCGTGATGCTGGTCGAGGAGAAAATCCTTCCGCGCGAGACTGGACGAACGATCGCGCGGGGCATCGCCCACACCATCGACCAGGCCACGAAGCCCGATGGCAAGCGGCCCTCCGACGTGATGCAGATCGAGAAGATCGTCACCGACGCCATCGGCCCGGACGGCTCCCTCATCCATGCCGGACGCAGCCGCCAGGACATGTACGCCACCTTCCGCGCGGCGCAACTGCGCAACCAGGTGCTCGACTTCTCCGACGCGCTCAACAGCCTGCGCGACCGGGTGCTGGTCACGGCCGCGAAGCACGTGAACACGGTCGTCCCGGCCTACACCAACGGCGTGCAGGCGCAGCCGGTGAGCTATGCCCACTACCTGCTCGCCTTCGAGGCCTCGTTCGCCCGGGACGCCCAGCGCATCCGCGAGCTGCATGCGAGGCTGAACCGCAGCGCCATGGGAACGGCCGTCCTCGCGAACTCGGGCTGGCTGCTCAATCGCCGGCGCCTCGCCGACCTCCTCGGCTTCGACGGCCTCATCGAGAATTCATACGATGCCAGCCAGGTGTTCCCCTACGACGTGCCCATCGAGGCCTCGGGGATCGCCAGCTCGAACGCGATTCGCCTGGGCGCGATTCTGGGCGACATCCATACGCAATACCACCAGACGCGGCCCTGGCTTCTTCTCGAGGAGGGCTCTACCTACACGAGCAGCGCCATGCCCCAGAAGCGCAATCCCGGCCTCGTGATGAACGCCCGGGAGTCGGCCTCAACCGTCGTCGGTCTTGCGCACACGGTGAGCCTGCGCGCCCACAACGTCACGCCCGGCATGCGCGACTACAAGCAAACGCCGGCCGAACTCGCCCTCTTCCCGCAGGCGGTGCGCACGATCGTTGCCATGAATGCCGTGATGGATTCCCTCGTGATCAACCCGAAGCGCGCGCTCGAGGAGCTGGAGGACGACTGGACGACCTCGATCGACATCGCCGAGACGCTGCAGAAGGACCACCGCGTACCCTTCCGCGTGGGGCACAGCTTCGCCTCGTCCATCGTGACCCATGCCCGGACGAATGGGCTACGCCCGAGAGAGTTCCCCTACCCGAAAGCCGTGGAGCTCTATGCCGAGGCGATCGCGAAGTACAAGCTCGCCGACGCGAAGCTGCCCCTCGACGAGAAGGCGTTCCGCCAGCTGCTCTCGCCGGCGGAAATGGTGAAGTCGCGCGTGGGCATCGGCGGTCCCCAGCCGGCGGAAGTCGAGCGGATGCTCGCCGGGGCGCAGTCCTCCCTCAAGAGCGACAAGGCGTGGATGCAGAAGACGCGGCAGGGCTTCAAGGACGCCGACGCGAAGCTCGACAAGGCGTTCAGCCAATTGCTGGCCAACTAGCGCGATCCCTGCGCAGGCAATCCCCTTAAAGGAACCGCTCGATCGTCTTGGGCGATGGGGGATGGCCGCTGCCTCTCTTCCAGGCAGCCCTCCCGGGGCAATGCGCAGACTGTCGGCGTTGGCTGGCAGGCGTTGTGAATCGGTGAGACAAGTCAATCTAGCCGCATCACCCTGACAGCATTTTTATAAGCCACTAATTCGATGCTGGCGGGCTGCAAGCGCGCCAGCAGGCCTTTCCTGATTTCGGCAATGTTTTTCTCAAAGTTGACGTTGGGGTTGTAGGTGTCGGTGCCGACCATGAATCGTGTGGGCAGGGCATCGATGAGTTTGATCCATTCATCTTTAGCAAAGTCTTCGCTGTAGATCACCCGAGTGCGAATTCTTTCAGTATCAAGATTGGGGTAATGCGACTTGGAGCGCGCAGACATTTCGCAATATAAATTCGGGTGTTGATTCAGAAGCGATTTGACCAGATCAACGTTGCCCGTGAGCAAGCAGTGCGACAGGATGATTGCGACGTCTGGGTATTTCACCGCCAGGGTTTTGATCTGATCGACTGAATCGGCATCGTCCTCTGAATGGATCTGTACAAACCCTTTGTGCTTCGCAGCGATCCTGAACATGGCCTCGATGGGTGCAGAATCGATATTGACCTTGCGCCGAAACGACACCATGGGATGGCTGGTTTGATTATTTAAGATCAGCTCACCGAAGCCCTTGATGCGCCCCGCTGTAAAAAGTTGATCTGCGCGCTGTAAAAGGTTTTTGTAAGTGTCGAGGTTGATATCGGTGAGGCCACTCGCGCCTTGCTGCGCGTAAATTCCGGACAGCTCAACCTGCCCAGCGGTTGCGATATATTTTTTTCCTAACAGTTGAGCGTAAGGTTCTGTGTCCCACGGGCCGAAAGGGGCGCCCACAGCTCCTGACCAATGAACGTTTTGCTCTTGCATTTGTTGTTTGAGCTGCTCAGGGCTGACCCAGCGTTGCACATGTCGATGGACATCCGCGATCGGAACGTTTTCGGCTAACTCTTTTGAGGCGTTTTGAGCTTGTGCCACTGCCGCGAAGGCCAGGCTGGCTGCAATCCAAACAAATTTATTTTTTTTCAGAACTGTTCGTAACATTTATTGCACCCTCAGAGGATGATTCGGCAGCTTAGTAGTATTCTGACGAACAGAAACAGGCGGCGGCCCCCGCAGCCCCCGCGACGCGCTGACCCGCGGGTCGGGTCTTACCAGGACGTGGCCGAGCCCCAGGTCTTGGCGCCTGTGGAACTCAACGTCAGCGTGCCATCGCTCGCCTGCGATTGTCCTGCCACGGGCGTGGCCGTAATCGTATAAACCTGGCCCGGCGTGGTGGGCGAGATCGTCAGCGTGTATCGCTCGTCGGTGGTCGTCCCCGCCGTCACCCCCAGCCCGCCCGCCGACGTGCCGTTATACGCCGTGGTGATGCTGGCGGCGTAGGCATTGGAATTCAGGAAGATCTTTTCCTGCAGGTTGGACAGCTGCAGCACTTCTGTTTGCGCTGCCTGGCGGCTGGCGCGCACGATGTACTTCGAGTAGTTCGGATAGGCGATCGCCGCG
>CAMAXP010000004.1 GCA_945862265.1 Bordetella parapertussis | reverse complement strand
CAACCCCGCTACGGCGGCACTGCGGTCGCGGCGCTGGGCGCCGACCCTGCCGCGCTCAACCCCAACATCACGGTCGGCGTACCCGACGTGTTCGCCGGCTGCATCCTGTATGACGGCCTGGTGCGCTTCGCCGAGGGCTTCAAGATCGTACCCTCGCTGGCAAAATCCTGGACGATCTCCCCGGACGCGCTGACCTACACTTTCCAGCTGAACAAGGCGAGCTGGCACGACGGCAAGCCGCTCACCTCGGAAGACGTGAAGTTCACCCTGCTCGAAGTGAGCTCGAAGTACGGCTCCAAGTTCAACGCGCCCGGCCAGGCGATCAAGGAGATCCTGACCCCGGATCCGCAGACCGTCGTCATCAAGCTGTCAAAGCCCTTCGGCCCGTTCCTGTTCTCGCTCGCCTGCGAGCAGAACGCGGCGATCCTGCCGGCGCACATCTTCCGCGGCACCGACATCCTCAAGAACCCGGCGACGCTCACCAAGCCCGTGGGCAGCGGCCCCTTCATGCTGCAGGAGTGGGTGCGCGGCAGCCAGTTGACGTTCGTGAAGAACCCGAACTACTGGGCCAAGGGCGAACCCTTCCTCGACCGCCTCGTGGTCAAGATCATGCCGGACCCGGGCGCCCGCATCCTCGCGCTGCAGGCGGGCGAAGTCGACTACATCGACCAGTACTACTTCCCGATCAGCGCGTTCAAGGTGTTCGAGAAGAACCCGAAGTACTCGCTGAAAGAGGTCAACTACCCCAGCGACGACATCATCATCCTCAATACCAGGAAGCCCCCGCTGGACAACGTGAAAGTCCGGCAGGCGCTGCTCATCGCCCTTGACCGCAACTACATCCTCAAGAACGTGTTCCTCGGCAGCGGCCAGGCGGGCACCAGCGCCATCGACACGCGCATCCCCTGGGCCTACAACCCGGCGGTGAATTTCGAGAAGATGTACCCGCACGACAAGGCGAAAGCCGAGGCGTTGCTCGACGAAGCCGGGTTCAAGAAGGGCCCGGACGGCACCCGTTTCACGCTGCGGCTGTCGTTCGATCCGGGTCGCGGCGAGTACACCTCGTGGGCGCAGGCGATCCAGCGCTTCTGGCAGGCGGCGGGCATCAAGGTGACGCTCGAGGGCACCGAGCGCCCGGTGGTGCTCAAGAAGGTCTACGCCGACTACGATTTCGACGCCACGCTGCAGAACTACTCCACCTCCGGCGACCCGGCGCTTGGCATCTCGCGCGCCTACCATTCGGCTTCCATCAAGAAGGGCACCAACTTCAACAACGCGAGCGGATACTCCAATCCGCAGGTGGACGAGTTGTTCGACAAGGGCCGCGACGCGCCCGACCAGGCTTCGCGCGCGAAGCACTACTTCCAGGTGCAGGAGATCCTCGCGCGCGACCAGCCCACGCTGGTAGTGCATCAGCAGGCGCAGATGGGCGCGGCCGCCGAGAACCTGCGCGGCATGTGGCAGGCGGCCGCGTACCAGTGGTGGAACCGCGCCTGGCTGCGCAAGTGACCGCCCGCATGGCTGCCACCCGCACCCTCACCGAAACGCTCGCCGACTACTGGTCGGCGGCGCGCTACGAAGACCTGCCGCCGGAAACGGTGCGACTCGCCAAGCGGTTCCTCATCGACACGCTCGCGGCCGGCATCGCCGGCGCGAAGACCGACGTCGTCGATGCGGCGCTCGGCGCCGCGCAATCGGCGGTCGAGGCCCGCTCCGGGTCGGCCGCCCTCTGGGGTCGCCCGGAAACGCTGCCCGCGCCCATGGCCGCGATGGTCAACGGCACGGCCGCGCACGCGCTCGAACTCGACGACTTCGGCGGCTGCGGGCACTCGGGCGCAGTCGTCACCCCCGCACTGTGCGCACTCGCCGGACGCGTTTCGTTCAGCGGCAAGGAGGCGATCACCGCGCTCGTCGCGGGCTACGACCTCGCCGCGCGCACGCTCGAAGGCGCCGGGGGCTACCGGCCGCACAACGACCTGGGCTGGCACTCGACCGGCACCTGCGGCAGCTTCGGCGCCGCGGCGGTGAGCGCCAGGCTGCTCGGACTCGACGCGGAGCGGTTCTCGGACGCGCTAGGCGTGGCCGGTACTTTCACGGGCGGCATCTGGGCTTTCCTCGCCGACGGGGCCATGACCAAGCGCTTCCACCCAGGCAAGGCCGCCGAGAACGGGCTGACCGCCGCGCTGCTCGCGCAGTCCGGCATGACCGGCCCGCGTCAGGTGCTTGAAGCCGAATGGGGCGGGTTCTTCTCCACCTACGCAAGAGGCATCGCCGCGCCTGAGGCAACGCTGGCGGGCCTCGGCAGGGAGTTCCGCATCGAACGCTCCGGGATGAAGCCATATGCGTGCTGCCGCGGGCTGCACGCCTGCCAGGACGCCCTGTTCGACCTGATGCACGAACTCGGCGTGGACAGCACGCAGATCGCGGGCATGGTGGTGCACGGCAACGACCAGTATCGCCGCCAGTTCGACCGCCTCGAGATCGGCGGCATGCTCGACGCCCAGTTCAGCATCCAGTACGTGCTCGCCGTGGGCGCCACCAGCGGGCGCGGCACGCTGGACCAGTTCTCGCCGCTGCGCACAAACGAGCCCGAGGTGCAGCGCCTGATGCGCGCAACCACGGTGCTCGCCGACCGCACGGTCAAGCCCGGCCAGTACCCGCCGCTCGAGATCATCCTCTCGGACGGTCGCCGCATGGAGCGCTTCATCCCGTTCGCCAAGGGCGCGCCCGAGCGCCCGCTCACGGACGCGGAACTGAAGGTCAAGACCGATTCGTTGCTCGTGCCCGCGCTCGGCGCGGCGCGCGCGAAGGAACTCACCGACACGATCGCCGGGCTCGAATCCGTGCAGGACTTCCGCGAGGTCATCCGGCTGCTGGTGCCCCAGGCACAAGCCCCCCAACGCGCCGCATGAGGCGCGTTTCCTTCCCCTTCGCGGCATGAGGCGCTACATCCTCGCCCGGCTCGCGTGGGCCGGGCCGATCGTCGTTGCCATCGTGGTGGCGACCTTCTTCATCATCCACATCGTGCCGGGCGACCCGGTCCAGGCGCTGGTGGGCGACTTCCCCACGCCGCCGGGCTATATCGAGCAGGTGCGCAAGGACTTCGGCCTCGACCAGCCGATCACGACTCAGCTGTGGCTGTACCTCGCGAACCTCTCGCAGGGCAACCTCGGGTACTCGTTCTCCAACCGCCAGCCGGTACTCGACCTCGTCTTCGACCGCGCGCGGTTCACGCTGCTCCTCATGATCCCGGCGCTTACGCTGGCGGCGATCCTCGGCGTGTCCATGGCGCTGGCCGCCGCGCCGCGCGCCGGGGGCCTCGTCGACAGCGGCATCACCGCGCTCAGCGTGGTCGGGTTCTCGATCCCGATCTTCTGGCTGGGCCAGATCCTCGTCATCGCGTTCGCCATCCAGCTGCCCTGGCTGCCGGCGCAGGGCATGGTGTCGGCCCGGCAGGCGCTCACCGGCTGGCCGTGGGCGCGCGACGTGCTCTGGCACATGGTGCTGCCGGTGTTCAGCATCACGATCTTCTACGTCGCCATCGTCGCGCGCGTGGCGCGGGCGAGCGTGCTGGAGGCCCTGTCGCAGGACTTCGTGCTGACCGCCCGTGCCAAGGGGCTCGGGCGCCGCGCGGTGCTCTGGCAGCACGTCCTGCCCAACGCGATGATCCCGGTGGTCACGGTGATCGGCTACAACTTCGGCCACTCGCTCACGGGCGCGATCCTGGTCGAGACGGTGTTCGCCTGGCCGGGCCTCGGGAACCTGTTCATCACCTCGATCGGCAACCGCGACTACCCGGTGCTGCTCGGGATCTTCCTCGTCACGGCGATCGCCGTGGTGATCGCCAACCTCATCACCGACGTGCTCTACGCGGCGCTCGACCCGCGCGTGCGCTCAAGCTACGGCAGCCATGGATAACGTACAGGAGCCGCGGCTCCCGAACCCTAGCAGGTTCCTCCAGCGCTTCCTCGCGTACCGGGCCGGCCTGGCCGCTGGCGGCTACGTGGCGATCCTGATGCTCATCGCAGCCGTGACTTTCCTTGTGCCGTGGGCGGATCCGCACCACATCACCGACCAGGCCATGGTCGCGCCTTCGCTCGAGCACCTGTTCGGCACCGACGAACTCGGGCGCGACCTGTTCCTCGGGATCCTGCACGGCGCGCAGGTGTCGCTCGCGGTGGGCATGAGCGCGGCGGCCGGGGCCACGCTGCTCGGCGTGATGCTCGGCGCCGCGGCGGGCTTCTGGGGCGGGTGGCTCGACCTCGCGGTGATGCGCATCTCGGAGATGTTCCAGGTGGTGCCGAGCTTCATCCTCGCGGCGGTGATCGTCTCGCTGTCGGGCACCGGCCTCACCCAGGTGGTGGCGGTGATCGTGCTGCTCGCCTGGCCGCAGATCGCCCGTATCACGCGCGGCGAAGTGATGCGCATCAAGCAGCTCGAGTTCGTCGACGCGGTGCGGTGCCTCGGCATGCGCGAGTGGGAAATCCTCGCCACCGAGGTGGTGCCGAACGCCGTGGCGCCGGTCCTTGCGGCCGGCACGCTGGTGGTGGCGCAGGCCATCCTGCTCGAAGCCTCGCTCAGCTTCCTCGGGCTGTCGTCGGCCGACATCATCAGCTGGGGCCGCATGCTGAACGCCGGGCAGCGGTTCCTCTTCAATGCCTGGTGGATGTCGGTGTTCCCCGGCCTCGCGATTTTCCTCACGGTGCTGGCGTTCAACCTGCTCGGCGATGCCGTCGGCTCGGCGCTGAACCCGCGGACGATCACACGATGAGCAGGAACATCCTCGAAATCGACTCGCTGCGCCTCGCGTACCGCACGCGTGGCACCGTGGCCTACGCGATGAACGGCGCCACGCTCCACGTGCGCGAAGGCGAGGCGGTCGGTCTGGTCGGCGAGTCGGGCTCAGGGAAATCCACGCTTGCCCGCGCGACGCTCGGGCTGATCCCGGCGAAGATCGCGCGCATCGAGTCGGGCCGAATGGCGATCGACGGACAGGACGTCACGCGCTTTTCCGAGGACGAATGGCAGGCCATCCGCGGTAATCCCGTGGCGATGGTGTTCCAGGACCCGCTCAGCTACCTCAACCCGGTGATGCGGGTGGGCAAGCAGATTGCCGAGAGCGTGCGCATGCATGCACCGCGCGCGCCGCTCGAGGCCCGCGTGGCGGAGCTGTTGTCGCTGGTGAAGCTCCCGCCCGCCGCGGTGGACGCCTACCCGCACGAACTCTCGGGCGGAATGCGCCAGCGCGCGCTGCTCGCTATAGCGCTGGGCTGCGGGCCGAAGCTGCTGGTCGCTGACGAGCCGACCACGGCGCTCGACGTCACCACCCAGGCAGAGATCCTCACGCTGATCCGCGAGCTGCGGGAACGCCTCGGCATGGCCCTGCTGCTGATCAGCCACGACCTCGGCATCGTTGCTTCGGCCTGCGACCGCATCTACGTGATGTACGCCGGGCACACGATCGAGTGGGGCAAGGCGGCCGACGTGTTCGGCAAGCCGGCCCACCCGTATACGGTCGGGTTGCTGAAGGCGGCGCAGGCTGCACGCAACGCCGAGGGGCGCTTTGCCACCATCGCCGGCGACCCGCCGAACCTTGCGGAGCTTTCGCCTGGCTGCCCGTTCACACCCCGCTGCCCCTTGGCCCGCGCCGAGTGCTCGCGGGAGATGCCCGCGCCGGGCCCGGCGCTGAACGCCGGTTCGCAGGAAGTGCGCTGCTGGGCCCACCGGCAGCCGCAGGGGCGAACATGAGCGACCCCATCCTCGTCCTCGACAACGTCTCCAAGACGTTCCGCCGCTCGGGCGGATCGCCGGTGAAGGCGGTGAACAACGTCAGCCTCAGCGTCGGCCGCGGCGAAACCGTGGCGCTGGTCGGCGAAAGCGGCTCGGGCAAGTCCACGCTCGGGCGGATCGCGCTCGGCCTGCTCGCGCCGGACAGCGGCCGGGTGGTACTGGAGGGCAAGTCTCTCGGGGAACTCTCGCCTGAGGAGTTCCGGCGGGCGCGCGTCGCCATGCAGCCCATCTTCCAGGACGCCTCGTCTTCGCTGAACCCGCGCCGCTCTGCGCGGGAGCTGATGGCGCAGGCGCTGCGCGGGCAGTCGATAGACGTGGAAGCGAAAGCCGCCGAACTGCTCGACCGCGTCGGCCTCAGCCCCGGGCGCGATTACCTGCCCCGCTTCCCGCACGAAATCTCCGGCGGCCAGCGCCAGCGCCTCGCGGTGGCCCGGGCCCTCGCGATGAACCCGCGCCTCATCATCGCCGACGAGCCGCTCTCGGGCGCCGACGTGTCGATCCGCGGCCAGATCCTCAACCTGCTCCTCGACATCAAGGCCGAGCGCAATGTGGCCTACCTGATGATCACGCACGACATCTCGATCGCGCGGCACTTCGCCGACCGGGTGGCGGTGATGCAGCACGGGGTGATCGTGGAAACGGGGCCGGCGGAGGCGGTACTGTCGGCGCCGACGCATCCCTACACGCAGCAGCTGGTCGCCGCGGTGCCGGTGCTGGAAGCGCCTATTTAGGCAGCTTGTCCCGCACCAGCCGCATCAGTTCCACGTCCTCCAGCAGCTGGATCCTCTTCTCTGCCGCGTAGGTGCGGGCGTTGGCGGTGACCTCCCCCGTGGCAACGTACACAGCCTCATGCGCCTCGCGCGCCGCCTTGGCCGCATCCAGCTCGCGCAGCGGCTCGACGCCGGTGCGCGCGACCTTCCAGCGCTTGCAGCTGACCAGCGTGGTGCGCCCGCCCTTTGTGAGTTCGAAGTCGGCGCCCACGCCGGACAACCGCGACACCCCGTAGCCCTCCCCCTGGTAGGCGGCCTCAAGGGCGGCGGAGAAGTCGTTCCATGACAGCGCCCGCACCGCGTCGAGGGTCGCAGCGATCGTGCTTTCGCTCGGCGCGCGCAGCGCTTTCCAGGCGACGTGGACTGCGATGATGAAGAAAGGCAGCGCAACGAAGAAGGCGTAGAGGCCGTACTGCTCGGGCAGCACAACACGCGCCGCAGTGAACAGCGCCGCCGAAATGCCCCCGCTGACCCACCATGGCGAACGCAGCAGGATCGCGAAGAGGGAGTTCTGGTTCATCTTGAGTTTCATGCCGCTAGTTTGCCGCAAGGTCGATTAAGATGCTCGCCTCCCAGAACCAGAGCGACCGCAATGACCCTCCCGAAGACCATGCGCTGCATCGAGATCTCCGCTCCCGGCGGCCCCGAAGTCCTCGTCGTCGGGGAGCGCCCGCTGCCGGTCGCTGGAAACGGCGAAGTACTGATCAAGGTGGCCGCCGCGGGCGTGAACCGCGCCGACACCTCGCAGCGCAAGGGCAACTACCCGGTGCCGCCCGGCGCGCCGGACATCCTCGGCATGGAAGTCTCCGGGACTGTGGTGGCGGTGGGCGCCGGCGTCTCGCAATGGAAGGTCGGCGACACCCTCTGCGCGCTGGTGGCCGGCGGCGGGTACGCGGAGTACTGCGTGGCGCCCGCGGCGAACTGCATGCCGATTCCCAAGGGCCTCACGGTGATCGAAGGGGGCGCGCTGCCCGAAACCTTCATGACCGTCTGGAGCAACGTCTGGGACCGCGCGCAGCTCGCGCCGGGCGAGTCGGTGCTGATCCAGGGCGGCAGCTCGGGCATCGGCGTCACCGCCATCCAGGTGGCCAAGGCGCTCGGCCACACGGTCTATGCCACCGCGGGCAGCGCGGAAAAATGCGCGGCCTGCGAAAAGCTCGGCGCGGACCGGGCGATCAACTACAAGACCGAGGATTTCGTCGCGGTGGTGAAGGCGCTCACCGGCGGCAAGGGAGTGAACGTGGTGCTCGACATGGTGGCCGGCAGCTACGTGCAGCGCGAGCTCGAGTGCCTGGCGCTGGACGGGCGCCTCGTACTGATCGCCACGCTGGGCGGTGCCAGCGGCCCGGTGAATTTCTCCGACCTGATGCGGCGGCGGCTGACCGTCACCGGTTCGTCGCTGCGCCCGCGCCCCGTCGCATTCAAGGCGGCGATTGCGGAAAAGCTCACCACGAGGGTGTGGCCGCTGATCGAATCCGGTGCGATCAAGGCGGTCATCCACCAGACGTTCCCGCTGGCGGAGGCGGCTGCGGCGCACCGGCTGATGGAGTCGAGCCAGCACATCGGCAAGATCCTGCTTACCCCCTAACTGAAGGTGTACAGCTCTTCAACGTAACCATGTCGAAGCCCATACTCGCACCGACTCCCGGTTCGCGGTCGAACGTTCCGGGCAAACAGCTCTTTCACTGTGAACTCATTGGCCTCGTGATTGATCGACAAGAACATCGGCGCTGAAACCTCGATCTTTTCCAGGTAGCGTTCGGCCGTGGCTCGATCCATCTCCGTGAGCGAATCCACATTGACGATGAGGTCGTAGCGCCCGGATTCGCTCAGGAACGAGTCCGGCCTGAGTAACTTTATCTTCCCGGCACCGTCCCCCGGTTCGCCCTGAAGGCTGACTTCGCCCTCTCCAATGGCCTGCATCAAGAACGTCGCTTGCGACACCCCGGTAAATGGAAGGTCTATGATCGTGTAGTCCGAAACCCCGAACTGTCTTGCATAGTACGCAGTCCTTCCAAGCCCCCCGCCGATTTCCAGCACGCGCGGATTCGGCAACGCCTTGACCAACTCTCGGATGCGCCACCCCTGGTAAATCGCGTGGATGGCCCGGTAACTGATGATGCCGCGCTCGGTCTGGATCCCGGACTCGTCCGGGTACGGGTTCGGAAAGTGAAGCGGATAGCCGATCGCGTTTTCGATCTTTACGACCAGGGAATCTGCGGAGTTGTCCGGTGCCGTGTCGCGCGACTGCCATTCAGGATTTGCAAACCGAATGGCGCCAGTTAGTTCCGCGAGGCGAATCAAGTGGTCCTGACACAGCTTCGCGTGGCCCATCGCAATTTCCGGGCTGGTCTTGAAAGTATTGACCGCACCTGAGTAGAGATTGTCAATCCCGTAGAACAAGTCGCTGTCTCCGGGCCTGCTCAGAAGCGCCGTAACCGCGTCCGGATCGCCGCTTGTAAGGATCTGGTGCAAAGGAGCCTGCTGGGTATTGGCGATGTTCTCCCAGATGGAAGTCGGTTGCACCGACGAGGAGGTGATCGACGCACAATACGCGGCGACAATCCGCCGGATACCCGATTCGCTCAAACGGGAGCCCCCTTGCGACATGGACGGCATCGCCACAATGGAGTCATACGGCCGGTGCATCATCGCTTGACACGAACTGCGCGGATCCGATGCCGGCCTGACTTCTCCCAGTGGCGCGCCAGGGCGACCCAAGATCCATCTAATCAGCGATTTCAATTGCCTGGATCTTCGATCGCCCAGGATCGCCCTGATCAGCGTTTTCACTTAGCTACTCCCGGCCAATTTGTTCGAATCGTGCGATGACACATTGTTCGCTATTTCGATGACTTCACTTGATATATCGCGAATACCCGCCATCTCAGACGTTGAAGCGAAAGTGCATGACGTCGCCGTCATGCACCACGTACTCCTTGCCCTCGACCCGCATCTTGCCGACTTCCTTGGCGCCGTGCTCGCCCTTGGCGGCGAGGAAGTCGGCGTAGGCGATGACTTCCGCGCGAATGAACCCGTGCTCGAAGTCGGTGTGGATCACGCCGGCTGCTTGCGGCGCGGTGGCGCCGATGGCTACCGTCCAGGCGCGCACTTCCTTCACGCCGGCGGTGAAATAGGTCTGCAGGCCCATCAGCTTGTAGCCGGCGCGAATCACCCGGTTGAGGCCGGGCTCTGCCAGTCCGAGGTCGTCGAGGAAGATCTGCTTTTCCTCGTCGTCGAGCTCGGCCATCTGCGACTCGAGCGCAGCGCAGATCGACACCACCGGCGCCCCTTCCTTCTTCGCGTACTCCTCAACCTGCGTAAGCAGCGGGTTGTCGTGGAAGCCCTTTTCGTCGACGTTCGCCACGTACATCGTCGGCTTCATCGTGAGGAGGAAGAGCGGCTTCACCACCGCCAGCTCCTCCTTGGAGAGGTCGACGGTGCGCGCAGGCAGCCCCTGGTCGAGGGCCTTCAGCACCTTCTCGAGTACGGCGACGAGGCGCTGGGCCTCCTTGTCGCCGCCGGTCTTGGCGAGCTTCACGTTCTTGGACAACTGCTTTTCCACGGTGGCAAGGTCGGCCAGCGCGAGCTCGGTGTTGATGGTCTCGATGTCCGACACGGGGTCGACCTTGCCGGCGACGTGGACGACGTTTTCGTCTTCAAAGCAGCGCACCACGTGCGCGATCGCATCGGTCTCGCGGATGTTGGCGAGGAACTGGTTGCCGAGGCCCTCGCCCTTCGACGCGCCGGCCACCAGACCCGCGATGTCGACGAACTCGCACACCGCCGGCAGCACTTTCTGCGGCTTGACGATCTCGGCGAGCTTGCCGAGGCGCGGATCGGGAACTTCGACGATGCCGACGTTGGGCTCGATCGTGCAGAAGGGATAGTTCTCCGCCGCGATGCCCGCCTTGGTCAGGGCGTTGAAAAGCGTGGACTTGCCGACGTTGGGCAGTCCGACGATGCCGCATTTGAGGCTCACGTGGATTCCTTTACAGGGGGTTCTTTCGGGGGTTTGGGTTTCGTGTGCAGCTTGTGCATCGCGCGCTCCACATCCCCCGCGATCGCGAGCGGCAGGATCTCGAGCGACCGGTCGATGGTCTCCTCGATAGCCGCCCGGTCCAGTTGCGAGGGCTTGCTGAGCACGTAGTCGGCCACCACGTCGCGGTCGCCGGGGTGACCGATGCCGAGGCGCAGCCGCCAGTAGTCGTTGCTTCCGAGGTGCGCCGAGATGTCCTTGAGGCCGTTGTGCCCGCCGACGCCGCCGCCGAGCTTCATCTTGACCACGCCGGGAAGGAAATCGAGTTCGTCATGCGCGACGAGGACTTCCGTCGGGGCGACCTTGAAAAACCCCGCCAGGGCGCCGACCGACTTGCCCGACAGGTTCATGTAGGTGGTGGGCATCAGCAGCCAGACGCCGGTGCCTTCGTCGCGCCCTGCGATGCCGTGGTACTTCGCCTCCTTGCGCAGCGGGATGCGATGCGCTTCGGCGAACCTTTCGACCAGCCGGAAGCCCGCGTTATGCCGCGTGCCTTCGTGCTCCTTGCCCGGGTTGCCGAGCCCTACGATTAAGCGGATGGCCATGGTTCAAAAAAAAGCGGCAAGGAGCGATGCGCCTTGCCGCCTTTTTCCGGTCGTTGCGACTACTTCTTCTTGTCGCCGGCCTTGGCTGCGCCAGCCTTGGCGGCACCGGCCTGGGCATCGCCGGCCTTGGCGTCGGCCTTGGCAGGATCGGCCTGCTTGCTGGCCGGGACGTCGGCGGCCGCGGGAGCGGAGGTAGTTGTCTCTTCCTCGACCTGCGCGAGTTGCGGCACGAGCACCGACACGACGATCGGGTTTTCACGCTTGTGCAACACCAGCTCTACGCCCTTGGGCAGCTTGACGTCCTTGGCGTGGACCTGGTGACCGACGGCGGCCGTCGACAGGTCGATCTCCATGAACTCCGGCAGGTCGTCCGGCAGGCAGGTGATGTGCAGCTCGTTCAGCACGTGGCTGACGACGCCGCCCTGCTCCTTGACCGCGGGCGATTGCTCCGCGTTCACGAAGTGCAGGGGTACCTTCATGTGGATCTTGCGGTCCTTGGTGACGCGCTGGAAATCGATGTGCTGCACCTGCAGCTTGAACGGGTGCATGTTGAAGGCGCGCAACAGCACCGGCTCCTTCTTGCCCTCGATGTCCAGCGTAAGGATCGACGCATGGAAGGCCTCTTTCGACAGGCTCATCGAAAGGTCCTTGTGGTCCAGCTCGATTGCCATAGGATCCGAATTCCCACCGTACACGATGCCGGGTACTTTCTTGGCATTGCGCAGGCGGCGGCTCGCACCCGTTCCCTGCAACTCGCGCTTCTTCGCGCTGACTTCGATTTTCATGACTGCTCCTGAATTTGCGCGACCCGCGACCAGGCACACGCTAGTGGAGGGACGCAGGGAATTCTCCCCCGCACCCCCGTAAAAAACATTCTCTATTCCACGAACAGCGAGCTCACCGAGTCCTCGCTGAATATCCTCAAGATGGTTTCCGCCAGCAGGCCCGCCACCGACAGCTGGCGGATCTTGCTGCAGGCCTGCGCGTCTTCGCGCAGCGGGATCGTGTCCGTCACGACCAGCTCGTCCATGTCGGACTCTGCGATCCGCCCGACCGCGCCGCCCGAGAGCACCGCGTGCGTGCAATACGCCACCACCTTGACGGCGCCCTGCTGCTTCAGCACCTGCGCGGCCTTGCAGAGCGTGCCCGCGGTGTCGACCATGTCGTCCATGATCACGCAGGTACGGCCTTCAACCTCGCCGATGATGTTCATCACTTCCGACACGTTCGCCTTCGGCCGGCGCTTGTCGATGATCGCGAGGTCGGACTCCAGGCGCTTGGCGAGCGCCCTTGCGCGCACCACGCCGCCCACGTCCGGCGACACCACGATCAGGTTCTCGTAGCGCTGCTTCCAGACGTCGCCGAGCAACACCGGCGCCGCGTAAATGTTGTCCACGGGGATGTCGAAGAACCCCTGGATCTGGTCCGCATGCAGGTCCATCGTGAGCACCCGCGCCACGCCCACCGCGGTGAGCATGTTGGCCACCACCTTGGCGCTGATCGCGACGCGCGCCGAGCGCGGCCGGCGGTCCTGCCGCCCGTAGCCGAAGTACGGGATCGCCGCAGTCACCCGCGCGGCCGACGAGCGCTTCAGCGCGTCGACCATCACCATCAGTTCCATCAGGTTGTCGTTGGTCGGCATGCAAGTCGGCTGCAGCACGAAGACATCCTTGCCGCGCACGTTCTCCATCAGCTCGACCATCACCTCGCCGTCGGAGAACTTGCCGACGTCCGCGCGGCCCACGCCGATGTTCAGTGCCTTGACGACATCCTGGGCCAGCCGTGGATTGGCGTTGCCCGTGAACACCATCAAGCGATCCAGCGCTCGTGCCGGGACCAAGTTCGCCATAGCCTCAACTTTTCCTTCGCGCCGCCCGGGAGCAACGCGCAATCATTCGTGGCTGGGGAGGAAGGATTCGAACCTTCGCATGCCGGAATCAAAATCCGGTGCCTTAACCAGCTTGGCGACTCCCCAGTAGTGTCCTACCGATTTGCTGCTTCAAACATCCACTACAACTTCATCCGCCCTCGGCCCACTGGTGGAGCGGGTGCCGGTCCAGCCCGCGGGCAACGAACCCGCGCATGCCGCCCTGCAACATCGCCTCAACCGCCCTTGCCCGCGCCTCGGTCGCGAACTCCGCAAACACACACGCACCGGAGCCCGTCATGCGCGCATCCCCGTACTTTGAAAGCCACTCCAGATGCTCCGCGACCGCAGGGTACAGGGCTGTGGCGACCACCTGCAGGTCATTTTTTCCGGAAAGCGGCAAAAAGGGCAGCATTTTGAGCGGTTTGGTATCCCGTGTCAACGCGCCTGAAGAGAAGATTTCTTTTGTGGATACCGAGACTTGCGGAACAAGGACCAGATACCAGGCGGGGGCGAGCGAAAGCGGCGTCAGGCGCTCCCCCACGCCCTCGCCCAAAGCGCTCTCGCCAAACAGGAACACGGGCACATCCGCCCCGAGCTGCAGGCCGAGGGCCATGAGCTCTTCGCGCGCGAACCCCACACCCCAGAGCCGGTTCAGGACCAGCAACACCGTGGCCGCGTCCGAGGACCCGCCGCCCAGCCCGCCGCCGATCGGCAGGTTCTTTTCCAGCCCGATCTCCACCCCGAGAGTGGCCGCCTCCGGGCCCAGCCTGGCAATGGCCGCTTCCCGCAGCAAGCGGGCAGCGCGCAGGCACAGGTCCGACTCCGGCTCCACGCCCGGCGTTTCATCGATTCGGCGGATCTCCCCGGCACGCGTCACCTCGATGCCCACCCGGTCCGACCGGTCGATCAGCCGGAACACGGTCTGCAGCAGGTGATAGCCGTCGTCCCGCCGGCCGAGCACGTGCAGGAAGAGGTTCAGTTTCGCGGGCGCCGGATACCACTGCATCACGGAGGGTGCCTCCACTCATGGATAGCCAGCCGCAGGTCGATCCCCGGGTAAGCCAGTTTCAGTCGCACGGGCAGGCCGTCGGGGCGGAACTCCTGGTAGTCGACTCGCCACCCGCCCTGCTCGATCACGGCGGGGCGGCCTTGCGCGTCCCGGGTGATTTCGGCGGGCGGCCCGAACGCCGCGCGAGCGCGCACCCAGTCGGCAAGGCCCGCGAGCGGCAGCCGGAACCCGAGCACCTGCTCGGTCAGCGCTTCGGCGTCGGCCGCCCGGAACTCCCGCTGGTCGGAGGTCGTGAGGACGAACTCGGAGCCTTCGCGCACGAGCCGGGCCACGGAGGAGCCGACCGGGGAGGTGATCAGCAACTCGTCGGACTCGCGTGCGTGTCGCCACGCGACGTTGCCACTGGCCGCCTCCTCGCGAAAGCGCACCGCGATGCGCCCGGCCAGTTCGAACTCGACGTCGGCCTGCGGGCCGGTGCGCTGCAATTCGGCGCACCCGGACAGGGCGAACATCGCAACGAGGACTGCGGTACGGGCAATGGACAGCACGGGTAGCGGGACGGGTGGCGGGACGCGCGGACGCGTCAGGGCTTGAAGCGCTTGATGGTCTTCTGCAGCGCGTCGTTCTCGGGGGCTTGCTTCACGGCTTCCTGCCAGATCCGCTCGGCCTCCGCGCGCTCACCGCTCACCCAAAGGACTTCCCCCAGGTGCGCGCCGATCTCTCCGTCCGGCCGGCCGTTCCAGGCGCGCCGCAGGTATTCGATCGCCCGCGGGTAATCGCCCATCCGGTAGTAAATCCAGCCCATGCTGTCGACGATGAAGAGATCCTCGGGCGCGAGGAGCATGGCCTTCTCGATCAGCTTCTTCGCCTCATCAAGGCGGACATTGCGCTCGGCAAACGAATAGCCGAGCGCGTTGTACGCGTGGGCGTGGTCGGGCTTTAACTTGATGAGCTTGTTGAGGTTGGACTCGAGGATGTCGTACTTCTCCAGCCTCTCGGCCGTCAGCGCGTGGTCATACAGGAGGTCGGGCTGGTCCGGTTGCGCCTGCAGCGCCTGGGCGAGCACCTTGAAGGCTTCCGTATTCTGGTTGGCGTCGCGCAGCAGCTGCGCCTCGGCAATCCGCATCTGCACCTGCTGTTCGCCCGCGTCGGCCGAGCGCAGGTATTCACGCGCCTCGGCAAGCTTGCCCTGCTTGGACAGGACCATCGCATAGCGCAGGCGCGAGGGAACGAACTGCTCGCCCGACTCGACCTGCGAGTACCACTTGAGCGCCGCGGGGAGGTCCTTCTTTTCCTCGGCAAGCTGGCCGAGCGTGAAGCGCACGCCGTTCTTGTCGCGGAACCGGGTCTGCAGCAGCTTCGAAAGGTAGGCCTCGCCCTCGTCGTAATCCTTCAGCTGCACGGAAAGCAGGCCGACGGTGTAGAGCACGTCGGTATTTTCGGGGTGGGCTGCCAGCAACGACTTGAACTGCTGCCGCGCCTCGGGAAGCTTCTTGTCGAGCACCAGCAGGCGCGCATAGCTGAGGCCCGCCTCGCGGGACGCGGGATAGCTCTTCAGGTACCCGGCCAGCCGTGCCTGCGCCTCGGCCGGCGCCTTGGCCTGGAGGAGCTGGGCTTCGAAGATCGCCGCGAGATCCCAGTCGGGACGCAGCTGCCCCGCCCGGCGGACGGCTCCCAGTGCGAGCGCGTCGTTGTTCGCGGCGGCAGCGGCCTGCGCTATGGCGAAGTGCGCCTGCGGCAGTTCGGGGTAGTTCCCGGCGAGCTTGCGCACGACGCCGAGATTCGCTGACCTGTCCGGGCTCGGGGCCAGGAACCGGTTGATCTGCATGAACCCGTTGGTCGCCGATGTGGCATCGCCCGCGAAAAGTTTTTCGAGGTAGGGCAAGGCCTCGTCGACCCGTCGGGCGCTGATCAGCAGTCCCCCGAGCGACTGCAGCGCCTGCGGCGAACCAGGTTCGATGGCGTACCAGATCCTCGCCGCCTCAAGAGCGAGGCCGGGCTGACGTGCGTAATTGGCGATCTCGGTGGCCCGCTTGGCCACACGCGGGTCGCGGGTCCGCTTGGCCAGGTCGACATAGGTCTGCGCGGAAAAACCTGCGCTGTTGCGCTGGGCGGCGATTTCGGCCACCAGCAGGCCGAGGAGGATCGGCTCGGTCAGCTCCTGCTTGGGCAGGACGACGTCGTCCTTCTTTTGCGACGCGGGTGCACCGGCCGCAGGCGGCGCGTCGTCATCGTCGTCATCGTCGTCGTTCGCATTGGCCTGACCAAGCGCGGCAGTGGAAAACACGACGCATAGCGCCATCGCCGTCAGCCTGAAGGCCGGCAGCCGGAAAGCACGAACGTTCGGGAAGAGTCGGAAGAGCACGGGGTGGGAGGTGGGCGCCGTCGGCGCTGTCGGTCACGGGGCATATTAGGTATATTCGTCGCTCTGCACAAGCGCACCAGCCTTCGACCCCGGGCAAACCGGTAAGTTCTCAACGATGCCCGAACTCCCCGAAGTCGAGATCACCCGCCGCGGCATCGAGCCGCACCTGACCGGCCAGACGATCACCGGCATCGAGGTGCGGGAACCGCGCCTGCGCTGGCGCATCCCGGCGGAGGTCAGCGCGCTGAAAGGGCGCAGGATTGTTTCGGTCAAGCGGCGCGCAAAGTACATCCTCGTCGACTGCGGCAGCGGCCACCTGATCCTGCACCTGGGCATGTCGGGCAGCCTGCGGATCCTCGACCCCGGCACACCGCCGGGCAAGCACGACCACTTCGACCTGCAGGCCGGCAACAAGCTGCTGCGCCTGCGCGACCCGCGCCGCTTCGGCGCGGTCCTCTGGACGAACGAGGACGTGCTCGCACACAAGTTGCTCGTGGGGCTCGGCGTGGAGCCTCTCTCCGCCGCCTTCAGTGCCGACCTGCTGCACAAGCTGTCGCGCAAGCATCGCGTGGCGATCAAGCTCTTCATCATGGCCGCAAAGAATGTCGTGGGTGTCGGCAACATTTATGCGAACGAAAGCCTGTTTCGCGCCGGGATCCACCCGCGCACCCAGGCGGGCAGGCTCTCGAAGGAGCGCATGACGCGGCTCGTCGCCGAGATCAAGGACACGCTGCAGTCCGCGATTCGCGCCGGCGGCTCCAGTCTGCGCGACTTCGTGCACAGCGACGGCAGCTCGGGCTATATGCAGCAAAACTACTGGGTATACGACCGGGCGGGCGAGCCCTGCCGGAAATGCGGCACCCCGATCCGCCGCGTGGTGATGGGGCAGCGCGCGACCTTCTACTGCCCCGCGTGCCAGAAATAGCGGGCGCGAACCGCGGGACGCGGGACCACCAGGTTCCCCCGCTACCTAGCCGCCGAGGGAGGTGACCTTTTCCTTCAGCTTTTTCTGCACCAGCGGGTGGACGAACTTGGAAACGTCCCCGCCGAGGGTCGCGATTTCGCGCACCAGCGTGGCGGAAATGAACATGTGCTGCTCGGACGGCGTCAGGAAAACGGTCTCGACGTCCGGGTAGAGGTTGCGGTTCATCCCGGCGAGCTGGAACTCATATTCGAAATCCGAGACCGCGCGCAGCCCGCGCATGATCACCCGCGCATTGTGCTCGTGGATGAAGTTGATCAGGAGGCCGCTGAAGCCGACGACCTTGACGTTAGGCAGGTCGCCCAGCACCGCCCGCGCGATGTCGACGCGCTCTGTGAGCGTGAAGAACGGCTTTTTCGCCCGGCTGTCGGCCACGCCGACGATGACGGTACCGAACAGCACCGCCGCTCGCCGCACAAGGTCCTCGTGCCCGCGTGTGAGGGGATCAAACGTCCCCGGATAGACTGCTCCGATCATCGGTCCACTCCAGCAATTGGTAACTGACCTGCCCCGCCCGGCTGCGCTTGAGTTCGTGCCAGGCGCCCCCCGCATCGAGTGGTTCAGGCGATTCGATATAGACGCGCGAGCCGGGCTTCAGCACTCCGGTCAGGCGCGCGAGCACTTCGGGGAGCACATTCTGCCTGAACGGGGGGTCGAGGAAAACCACGTCGAATCGCTCGTTCGCACCTTTGAGGAACATTGAAGCTTCGCCTGTCACGACCTGCAGCGCCGACCCTGCAAGCCGCTCTGCATTGGCCCTCATGGCTTCGGCGGCGGCGCGATCGCGCTCCACGAGCACTACCCGGCTGGCGCCGCGCGATGCGGCCTCGAACCCGAGGGCACCGCTTCCGGCAAAGAGGTCGAGGCAGGACAGCCCGGAGAGGTCCTGCCCGAGCCAGTTGAACAGGGTCTCGCGGACCCGGTCCGGGGTGGGACGCAGGTCGGCAAGCTCCGGGAAGCGCAGGACGCTCTTTTTCCAGGCGCCGCCGATGATGCGCACGCGGCCGGCAGGGGCTTCGGTGGATTTCGCCATGGTGGTGTGTGTGCGTTTGCTAAAATGCAATCCCATCTTAGCGGCTTTCCCGGCCGCCGGCCCCCATGTTTGGCTTCTCCAAGAAACCCAGCGAAGAAAAGCAGTCCTGGACCGCGCGGCTCAAGTCCGGGCTGACGCGCACCCGCGAGGCGATCGGCGGGCTGTTCTCGCGCGGCAAGATCGACGACGCGCTGTACGACGAACTCGAAACGGCGCTGCTGTCGGCCGATTGCGGCGTGGAGGCGACCAACCATCTGCTCGCGTCCCTGCGCACCCGCGTGCGCAAGGAGGGCGCAACCGAAGCCGAAGCGCTGAAGCGGATGCTCAAGGAGGAACTCCTCAAGCTCGTGGCCCCGTTGGAAAAACCGTTTGAAAGCTCCCGCGCCAAGCCGCTCGTGATCATGGTTGCCGGCGTGAACGGCGCGGGCAAGACCACCTCGATCGGCAAGCTCGCGAAGTATTTCCAGGCCGAGGGCAAGAGCGTCCTGCTGGCCGCCGGGGACACATTCCGCGCCGCGGCCCGGGAGCAGCTCACGATCTGGGGCGAACGCAACGGCATCACGGTGGTCGCGCAGCAGTCGGGCGACCCGAGCGCGGTGATCTATGACGCCGTGAGCGCCGCGATCGCGCGCAAGATCGACATCGTGCTGGCCGATACGGCCGGGCGGCTGCCGACGCAACTTCACCTCATGGAAGAGATCCGCAAGGTGAAACGCGTCATCGCCAAGGTCATCCCCGAAGCCCCGCATGAAGTCGTCCTCGTGCTGGATGCGAATACCGGGCAAAACACGCTGAACCAGGTCAAGGCCTTCGACGACGCCGTCGGGTTGACCGGCCTCGTGCTCACCAAGCTCGATGGCACCGCCAAAGGCGGCGTGGTCGCGGCCATTGCGCACACGCGATCCAAGGACGCGCGCAACCGCCCCGTGCCGCTGTATTTCATCGGCGTGGGTGAAGGCATCGACGACCTGCGCCCGTTCAACGCGCGAGACTTCGTCGAGGCGCTCGTTGATTAAGTTCTCCAACGTCTCCAAGCGCTATCCGGGCGGCAAGGAAGCCCTCAGGGAAGTGAGCTTTGAGGTCGGACCAGGCGAGCTGGTCTTCCTGACCGGGCGCTCAGGCGCAGGCAAGTCCACCCTGTTCAAGCTGATCCCGGCGATCGAGCGCCCCACCAGTGGCTCGGTCCTCGTGAGCGGGCAGAACGTCTCCGCCCTGAAGCCCGCGGCCGTGCCTTTCCTGCGGCGCAACCTGGGCCTGCTGTTCCAGGACCAGAAGCTGCTCTACGACCGCAGTGTGTTCGACAACGTCATGCTGCCGCTCGCGTTCAGCGACTTCTCGCCGCGGGAGGCGGCCAAGCGCGCACGCGCAGCGCTCGACAAGGTCGGCCTGCTCGACCGCGAGCGCGCCAACCCGATCCAGCTCTCCGGGGGCGAACAGCAGCGCGTGGCCATCGCCCGCGCCGTGGCCAACCGCCCGGCGATCCTCATTGCCGACGAGCCGACCGCCAACCTCGACTCGGATTCGGCCGCGGCCATCCTCTCGATCTTCTCCTCCTTCCAGCAAGTGGGCGTGACCGTGCTCATCGCGACGCATGACCTCGCCCTGATCAAGCGCGCCGACGGGCGCGTGCTGCGGCTCGAAGGCGGCACGCTCGTCGAAGGGGGGGACGCAGCATGAACGCCTGGCTGTCCCAGCACCTGCAGGCCTTCCGGGGAGCGCTGCGCAAACTTGCGGCCCAGCGGACTGCGAGCCTGTTCAACGTGCTGGTCATCGGCATCGCGCTCGCGCTGCCGGCGGGCGGGTACGTGGTCCTCACCAACATCCAGGACCTCGCCACACGCTTTTCGCTCGAGCCGCAGTTGAGTGTGTTCCTGGAGCCGGGGGCCAAGCCCGCGGACCGTGAAGGCCTTGAGAAACGGCTCAAGGCAGAGCCCCGCGTGGCGTCGATCCGGTTCATCCCCCGCGACGAAGCCCTCGCCGAACTGCGCAAGACCGAAGGGATGGCCGAGGTCATTGCCGCGCTCAACCAGAACCCGCTGCCCGACGCGTTTGTTCTCAAGATGCGCGCACTGCCGCCGGACCAGATGGAGGCGCTGGCGACGGAGCTCGGCAAGTTGCCCGGGGTCGGTCACGTGCAGGCGGATTCGGCCTGGGCGAGGCGCCTGTCGGCGCTGATCGGGATCGGCCGGCTCGGGATGGGCCTGCTCGCGGCGTTGCTGGCCACCGGCCTTGTGGCCGTGACCTTCAATACGATCCGGCTGCAGGTCCTGACCCAGCGCGAGGAGATTGAGGTCGCGCGGATGCTTGGCGCCACGGACGGGTTTATCCGGCGGCCGTTCTTCTACCTGGGCGCCCTGCAGGGACTGGCTGGCGGAGCGATCGCACTGCTGGTCCTGGCGGGCGGCCTGTTCCTGCTCAATCAGGGGGTGCGAGCCTTGGCGGAAACCTACGGCTCGTCTTTCCAACTCGCCTTCCTCGCCCCGGGCGATGCCCTTGCGGTCACCCTGTTCGCCAGCCTGCTTGGATGGCTCGGGGCCTATCTGTCAGTGAGCATATACTTACGCGGAATCGAGCCGCGCTAAAGGCATCACCCTGACTTGCCGGAACTTGGGCAGGAATTAGCACTCTAACGTGGAGAGTGCTAGAATTTCTTCCCATAGGAGATATCGCCATATGCAAGCCACGATGACCCTGCCCGCGCAGTTCCCGGTGCCGATGCCGGCCGGGAGCCTGGACACGTATATCCAGACCGTGAACCGCTTCGCGCTCCTCAGCCTGGAGCAGGAGCAGCAACTCGCCCGCAGGTACCGTGACACCGAAGACCTCGACGCCGCCCGCGGGCTGGTGCTGTCGCACCTCAGGCTGGTGGTGTCGGTCGCGCGCGGCTACCTCGGTTACGGCCTGCCCCACGCCGACCTGATCCAGGAAGGCAACATCGGCCTGATGAAGGCAGTGAAGCGCTACGACCCGGACCGCGGGGTGCGGCTGGTGTCCTTCGCGATCCACTGGATCAAGGCGGAGATCCACGAATACATCCTGCGCAACTGGCGCCTGGTCAAGGTCGCGACCACCAAGGCCCAGAGGAAGCTGTTCTTCAACCTGCGCTCGATGAAGCAGGGCCTGGGCACGCTGTCGCCCGATGAGGTCGGCCGCATGGCGAAGGAGCTGAACGTGAAGCCGGAGGAGGTCTCCGAAATGGAGAGGCGCCTCGCCGGGCAGGAAATGACGTTCGAAGCCGACGAGGACGATGAAACCTACGCGCCTGCGAATTATCTCGCCGCCGATGCCAATGCCGAGCCTTCGCGCCTCCTTGAGGCGGAAGAGTCCGGGCGCCTGCAGACCGAGGGCCTTGCCAAGGCGCTGGACAGCCTCGACCCGCGCAGCCGCCGGATCGTCGAGACGCGCTGGCTGCGCGAAAAGGATGCGCTGACGCTGCACGACCTCGCGGACGAGTTCAAGGTCTCGGCCGAGCGGATCCGCCAGATCGAGGCGAAGGCGCTCGACAAGATGAGGAAACTGATGGGGCCGGCCGCCGCCTGACCGGGTCCGCGCCCTGGGAACGGCCGCTGCGCGCGGCCGTTTTCTTTTCCGCCGCTATTCCTTCAGCAGCGTGCGGATGTCCCCGGCGAGGGTGCCGATGGCGTCGTGCTTCACGTAGAGCCGGAGCCGGCCCTGCGTGTCGAACGCGAAGCTCGCCGCGGTATGGTCGATCGTGTAGCTGCCCGGCGTGGTCCCGCCGCGCTTTTCGAAGAAGACCTTGAAGTCCTTGGCGGTCTTCACGGTGGTCGGCGTATCGGCGTACATGCCGAGGAAGCGCGGATCGAAGGCCGGCACATACTGGGCGAGGACCTGCGGGGTGTCGCGCTCCGGGTCGAGCGTGATGAAAACGACCTGCACCTTGTCCGCATCGGGGCCCAGCGCCTGCATGACCTGCTTCAGCTCCACCAGCGTCGTAGGGCAGACGTCCGGGCAGTGCGCATAGCCGAAGAACACCACCACCACCTTGCCGCGAAAGTCCGGCAGCGTGCGAGGCTTGCCGGTGTGGTCGGTCAGCGCGAACCCCTTGGCGTAATCCGCCCCGGTGATATCGGTATTCTTGAATTTCGGGCCGCCACCATCGCACCCGGCCAGCAGCAGGACGACGGCCAGGGCCGCGGCAAGGCTACGCCACAAGGTAATGGTCTGCGAGCAGGGCTGCGAAGAGCAGCGACAGGTAGAGGATGGAGTAGCGGAACGTTTTCTGCGCCAGGCTATCGCTGTAGTCGACGTAGATCCGTATCGCATACCCGATGAAGATGCCGCCCAGCACCAGGGCCGAGGCCAGGTAGAGCCAGCCGTTCATACGGATCACGAACGGCAGCAGCGAGGCGGCGAACATGATGAACGTGTACAGCAGCACGTGCAGCCGCGTGAATTTCTGGCCGTGCGTGACCGGCAGCATGGGCAGCCCGGCCTTGGCGTATTCCTCGGTGCGGTACAGCGCCAGCGCCCAGAAGTGCGGCGGGGTCCAGGTGTAGATGATCAGGAACAGCATCATCGCCTCGGTGGTGACTTCGCCGGTCACCGCGGCCCATCCGAGCACAGGCGGCATTGCGCCTGAAGCGCCGCCAATCACGATGTTCTGGGGGGTTGCCGGCTTGAGGATCACGGTATAGACGATCGCATAGCCGACGAAAGTGCCCAGCGTCAGCCACATCGTGAGCGGGTTGACGAAAGTGTTCAGGGTCCAGAGCCCGACGCCGCCGACCGCCCCTGCGAAGACAATCGTCTGCAGCGCAGTAAGGTCGCCACGCGGCAAGGGCCGCCAGCTGGTGCGGCGCATCAGCGCATCGATCTTCTGCTCGACGAGGCAGTTGACTGCGGCAGCCGCACCCGCGACCAGCGCGATCCCGAAAGTTCCAGCCAGCAGCACCTGCAGGGGCACCATGCCGGGCGTTGCGAGGAACATGCCGATCACTGCAGTGAATACGATCAGCGAGACCACCCGCGGCTTGGTCAACGCATAGAACGCGCGCAGCTTCTTCGCCAGCGACGGCGGACCGGAGGGATTCAGGGCTTGAGTGGACACGTTCGGTGCTTCAGGAGGCCGGGCCTCGCCCCACTCGATGTGGCGCAAGTCCATGGAAAGAAACGTAGTTTATCACGATCAGCAGTCCGAGCAGCAGCGCCGCCCCGGCATTGTGGGCCGCCGCCAGCGCCAGCGGCAGGCTGTACACAACGGTGGCGAGGCCCACCGCGACCTGCACCCCCAGCATGCCCGCGAGCGCACCGCCAAGGGGGCGCAATTCGGGGTCTCGCAGCAGGCGCGCGGCGAGCCATCCAAGCATCGCTACGACCAGCAGTGCAAACATGCGGTGCGTCCAGTGGATCGCGGTCAGTGCTTCGGCCGAAAGCAATGCGCCATCCGGCGTCATCCCGAGTTCGCGCACCACGTGGAAGGCATTCGCAAAATCCATGGGAGGCAGCACGGCACCACGGCACAGCGGCAGGTCCGGGCAGGCCAGCGCGGCGTAGTTCGTGCTCACCCATCCGCCGAGCAGCACCTGCGCGCACAGGACAACCAGCGCCCACAGCGCAAGTGGGTGCACGGACTGGATCCGCTTGGGATCCGCGCTCGCCGCGAAGCCCCACTGTCGCAAGGCGAGCCACACCAGCAGCGCCAGCGTCATCATCCCGCCGACCAAGTGGCTCGTGACGATGGCCGGCTTGAGCAGCATCGTGACCGTCCACTTCCCGAGCGTGGCCTGGATCCCGACCACCAGCACGATGGCCGTCGGCAGCCACGGGGACTGGCGCAGCCCCTCGCGCCTCACCCAGGCCAGGACCGCGATCGCGAGGATCATGAGGCCGAGCGTGCCGGCGAGATAGCGATGCCCCATTTCCTTCCAGGCCTTGGGCAGCGAGACCGGCCCGTGCGTGCCGCCCTGTTCCTGCACCGCGCGCTCGATCTGCCCGAGGGCATGCGCCGGCGTGAGCTTGCCGTAGCAGCCCGGCCAGTCCGGGCATCCGAGCCCCGCATCGGACAGCCGCACCCAGGCGCCGACCACGACGACAATGAACGTCAGCAGCACGCTGGCGAACACCAGTGTGCGATACGTACCAGTCCGATCCTGCATCATCCGATCCCCGAGACTTTCATGAGCCTCTGCATGTCCTTGAGCATCCGCGACGGGTCGGGATCCCTGGGAAAACGCATCATCAGGTTGCCGAGCGGATCGACCAGGTAGATGTGGTCGGTGTTCGATCGCTCCGCGGGAAACTCGTCCGTGAAAGCCCGGCCGGAGGGCCGCGCAAGGCGGGTGCCTTCGATGGCCTCGACAAGGCGCGCCTTCGGCGCCTGCTCGTCGGTCAGCAACCAGACACGCTCGACGCGCGTCATGTCCTTGCCGAGCGCCTTCCTGACCTGGCGCATGAAATAGAGTTTGCGCTCGCAGTAGGCGTCGCACGCGCCAGTATCGAACTGCACGAGGAACCATTTACCGCGCAGCTCGGACACCTTGAAAGGCCGCTGGTCCGCGCCCTGCAGGGTAGCGTCCGGAAGCGGCCGCGCCGGGATCAGCGTGCCGTAGTTGGCCGCGCTGCCGGGCATCCATTCGAAAAAGAACGCGACGTATCCCGCCACTACGGGAAGCGCGAAGAAGGCGGCCAGTGCGAGCAGCTTGATGCGCCCGCGCTTGACCGGGTCAGCCGGGAGCAGTTGGTTCACGTTGGACACTCAGGATCAGGAAAAGCGCCACGGACAGCGCGGCAATGAGATACCACTGGATCGAATAACTCGTATGCTTTTCGATCCCGAAATCCGGTGCGGGCCAGTCGCGCACGAGTCCGTCTGCGGCACTGGAGCGCTGCTCTAGAAAGACCGGCTGCAGCGCAAGCCCTGACCACTGGGTGAAATCCCCAAAGGCCAGCCCTTGCCAGACCCTTCCTTCCGGCCGGCCGCCACCCGCCGAAAGCACGCGGGGGGCGTGTTCAAGCCCGTACCCTTCGACGACCACTTCGCCTTCGGGCGTTTTGACCTCGGGGATGTCCTCCCGACGCGCGCCGGCCGCAATCCAGCCGCGGTTCACGAGCACATGCAGCGTGCTCCCGGACAGGCGCAACGGCGTGACCACGAAATACCCCACGCGGCCGCGGTAGACCTTGTTGTCGAGGAAAACGGTGTAGCGCGGCACGAATTCGCCCTTTGCGGATAAGTGCTTGAAAGCCAGGGCCCCGGGGACGGCGGGAACCGCGGGAACGGCCAGCGGCGCCACCCGGCTGGCCTGTTCGAAGCGCTCCGCAAGGCCGCGCTTCTCCTCCGCACGGCGCGACTGCCAGTTGCCGAGCGACAGCGTGGCGGCGCAGGCCGCGAGCGCGAGCAGGCCGGCCCACCAGCGCGGGCGAAAGCGCAATCCCTGCAGGCTAGGCGGCATCGGTAGAGGGGCTTCTATCCATGGGCTACACTGGATCCATGCGCTACTTCGTGGTCCTCATGCTTTTCCTGATCATTGGAAGCCTCGTCTCGGGGCTGTATTACGTCATGCGCGACGACCACAAGTCCAACCGGGCGGTGAAGGCGCTTGCGCTCCGCGTCGGACTGTCGGTAACGCTGTTCCTGATTTTGATGGCCAGTTACTACTTTGGTTTCATTCCGGGACGCGTTCCCGGGTAACTCCACAAAAAAAGATGCCGCACACTGGGTGCGGCATCAAGACTTCGTACCTCCGGGGTTCCCGGCAAGCGTCTTGGCGCGCTCGCGTGGATCCCTCCTCCTCGTTGTCTTGGATGGGGTGCGTCCGTCTACAGCCAGTAGACGAAGATGAACAGGCCGAGCCACACCACGTCGACGAAGTGCCAGTACCAGGCAACCGCCTCGAACGCAAAATGCTGGTCCGGCTTGAAGTGCCCCATCAGGCAGCGCGCAAGGATCACCGCCAGCATGATCGCGCCGAGCGTCACGTGGAACCCGTGAAAGCCGGTCAGCATGTAGAAGGTCGACCCGTAGACGCCGGTCGACAGCTTGAGGTTCAGATCCGAGTAGCCGTGGCCGTACTCGACCACCTGGCACACCAGGAAGATCGCGCCGAGCGCAACGGTGAAGAACATGAACAGGTTCAGCAGGCCGCGCTTCCGCTCTTTGAGGGCCCAGTGGGCGATCGTAAGCGTCACGCCGGAGGACAGCAGCAGGAACGTGTTGAGCGCAGGCAGCCCCCAGGCGGCCATCGGGGTGAACTTCTCGGCAAAGCCCGGGCCGGCCGAAGGCCAGTGGCCTGAGAAGCCCGGCCAGAGGGTCTCGTTGTGGATCAGGTCGCCGAGTTCAGGGACCGAGATGACCCTCGCCCAGAACAGCGCGCCGAAGAATCCGGCGAAGAACATGACTTCCGAGAAGATGAACCAGCTCATGCCCCAGCGAAACGACATGTCCACCTGCTTGGAGTACTGCCCGGTCTCGGATTCGCGGATCACGTCCCCGAACCAGCGGTACAGCATGTACAAAATGATTACCGTGCCAAGCGCGAGCGACACCCAGCCGGCGCTCATGCCGTTGAAGACGAACACGGCCCCCAGCGCCATGCAGAACAGGCCCACCGAACCCATGATGGGCCACGGCATCGGCTGCGGTATGTAGTAGGCCGGTGTGCCTTGAGCGGTCGGATGTTGCGACATTTTCGTTTTCTCCCGTAATCCCTGTTTCCAGATTCCTGCGTTTTCCCGACTGCGGTCAGCTGGTGACCAGCCTGACCACCATGAGGAGCGTAAGCACGAACAGGACCGCGCCCACCAGGCCCGCCACGATGACCTGGACCGGGCTGATGCTCAGCGAATCGCTTACGTAATCTTTTTTCTTGCGCACGCCGAAAAACGACCAGAACACGGCCTTGGCCACGGCTGCGTTCGACGCCTTGCGCGGCGCTTCCTGCGGCATCACGACTTTCCGCCCATCCCCGCCACCTCGAAGAAGGTGTAGGACAGGGTGATCGAGCGGACGTCCGCAGGCAGTTTCGGGTCGATGAGGAACACGACCGGCATGCGCCGGGTCTCGCCGCCCGCGAGCGTCTGCTTGGAGAAGCAGAAGCACTCGAGCTTGCTGAAATACTGTCCGGCCAGCTGCGGCCCGTAGCTCGGCACGGCCTGGCCGGTGACCGGGGTCGTGCGGGTATTGACGATCTCGTACTCCACGGTGATCAGCTCGCCGGGATGAACGGCGATATGGTTCTGCATGGGCTTGAAGCGCCAGGGCAGGTGGTGGGCGTTGGCATCCAGTTCTATGGTGACGGTGCGCGAATAGTCGATCTGGGTGTTCTCGGCCGTAGCCACAGCCACGGGCGACAGGCTGTTCAACCCGAGGGCGATGCAGATCTGCTTGTAGAACGGCACCATCGCATAGCCGAACCCGAACATCAGCGACGCGACGATGGACAGCTTGACCAGCGTGCGCCGGTTGTCGGACAGGCCATGGCCGCCCTCGGTCGCGCTCATCGGATCAGCCAGTACTTGGCAACTATTGCGAGGAAGAATGCCAGCGCGACCGCGGCCAGGACCAGGCCCGTACGGGTGTTCCTGTTCATCGCGGGACGCGCCTGCGCGCCATGGGCCAGGCCTGCGCTCACTTGACGACCGGCGGGGTCTCGAACGAGTGGTACGGCGCCGGCGAGGGCAGGTGCGTCCACTCGAGCGAATCGGCGCCTTCCCACTGCTTGTCCGCGGCCTTCTCACCGCTCGAGAGAGCCTTCAGGATGATGTACAGGAACAACAGCTGCGACAGGCCGAAACCGAACGCGCCGATCGAGGAGATCTTGTTCCACGTTTCGAAGATCAGCGGGTAGTCGGGAATCCGGCGAGGCATGCCCGCGAGACCCGAGAAGTGCTGTACGAAGAACGTGATGTTGAAGAAGATCATCGACAGCCAGAAGTGCCACTTGCCGAGCGTCTCGTCGTACATCTTGCCGGTCCACTTCGGGAACCAGAAGTAGACGCCGCCGAACGCCGTGAAGAGGGCGCCCGCCACCATGACATAGTGGAAGTGCGCCACTACGTAGTAGGTGTCATGCAGCTGGATGTCCACCGCCGCAAGCGACAGCACCAGCCCGGAGAAACCGCCCATCGTGAAGAGGAACAGGAACCCGAGCGCGAAGAGCATCGGCGTCTCGAACGTGAGCGAACCGCGCCACATCGTCGCCAGCCAGTTGAAGATCTTGGCCGCAGTCGGCACCGCGATCAGCGTGGTGGCGTACATGAAGAACAGCTGGCCGGTCACGGGCATGCCCACCGTGTACATGTGGTGCGCCCACACGATGAACGACAGGATCGCGATCGAGGCGGTCGCGTAGACCATCGAGGCGTAGCCGAACAGGGGCTTGCGTGAGAACGCCGGCAGGATCTGCGACACGACGCCGAACGCCGGCAGGATGATGATGTAGACCTCGGGGTGGCCGAAGAACCAGAAGATGTGCTGGTACAGCACCGGGTCGCCGCCGCCGGCCGCGTTGAAGAAAGACGTGCCGAAGTGGCGGTCGGTCAGGGTCATCGTGACGGCGCCGGCGAGCACCGGCATGGAAGCGATCAGCAGGTACGCAGTGATCAGCCAGGTCCAGCAGAAGAGGGGCATCTTCATCAGCGTCATGCCCGGGGCGCGCATGTTGAGGATCGTGGTCACGATGTTGATCGAGCCCATGATCGAGGACATGCCCAGCAAGTGCACGGCGAAGATCGTGAGGTCCATGCCCATGCCCATCTGAACGGTAAGCGGGGCGTACATGGTCCAGCCCACGCCGGGCGCGCCGCCGGGCACGAAGAATGACATGATCAACAGTGTTCCCGCGAACGGCAGGATCCAGAACGACCAGTTGTTCATCCGGGCAAACGCCATGTCGGGCGCGCCGATCTGCATCGGGATCAACCAGTTCGCGAAGCCCACGAACGCCGGCATGATCGCGCCGAACACCATGATGAGCCCGTGCATCGTGGTCATCTGGTTGAAGAATTCGGGGTTGACGATCTGCAGGCCGGGGCTGAACAGCTCCGCGCGGATCACCAGCGCCATCACGCCGCCCACCATGAACATGGCGAAGCTGAACCACAGGTACATCGAGCCGATGTCCTTGTGGTTGGTCGTCGTGACCCAGCGCATAAGGCCGCCGTAGCCATGATGGTGGTCGCCGTGGTGATCACCATCCTTGCCGTGGCCGTGCTCGTCGAGGACTGCGCTCATGTGCTTCTCCCGGATCGTTTAATCTGTTGGTTGCTTACTTGCGCAGGGACTTGACTTCGGCGGGCTGGATCGCCTCGCCGGTCTTGTTGCCCCAGGAGTTGCGCGTGTATGAGATCACCGCGGCGATCTCGGTGTCGTTGAGCTGCTTGCCGAAGGAGGCCATGGCCGTGCCGGTCTTGCCGTTGAGCACCAGCGCGATCTGGTCGGCTTTCGGGCCGGCGACCATCTTGGATCCGTCCAGCGGCGGGAACGCGGGCGGCGCGCCCTTGCCCGTGGCCTGGTGGCAGGCAACGCAGTTGGAGGCGTACACCTTCTCGCCACGGGCCTTGAGCTCGTCGAGCGAATACGTCTTGGTCGGGTCGTCCGCGAGGGCTGCGAGCTTCTTCTTCTCGCCGTCGACCCACTTGGTGTAGTCCTCGGCGCTGACCACGCGCACCACGATCGGCATGAACCCGTGCTCCTTGCCGCACAGTTCGACGCACCCGCCGCGGTAGACGCCGACTTTCTCGGCCCTGAAGTGCGCGTCGCGGATGAAGCCCGGGATCGCGTCCTGCTTTACGGCAAACGCCTGCAAGCCCCACGAGTGGATCACGTCGGCGGCGGTGGTGAGGATGCGCACCTTCTTGCCGACCGGGACCACCAACTCGTTGTCGACCTCGCGCAGGTAGTTCTCGCCCTTGTCGGCCGTGCCCTCGATCTGATCGCGCGGCGTCTTGATCTGCGAGACGAAGCTGATCCCCTCGCCTTCGCCCTTGAGGTAGTCGTAGCCCCATTTCCACTGATACCCGGTAACCTTGATGGTCAGTTCCGAGTTTGACGTGTCCTTCTGCGCGATCACCGCCTTGGTCGCCGGCCAGGCGATGACGACCAGGATCAGCAGCGGGATCACGGTCCAGATGATCTCGACGGTGGTGTTCTCGTGGAAATTCGCCGGTTTATGGCCCTTCGACTTGCGGTGGGCGAACACCGAATAGAACATCACCCCGAACACGGCCACGAAAATCACGACGATCACCGCCATGACGTATTCGTGCAGGCTGTGGACGTCTTCGGCGATCTTGGTCGCCGCCGGCGGCAGGTTCCATTCCAACGCCTGCGCACTGCCCGCGGCCAAGAGAGCGAGGATCCCCGCCGCCAGCGCCCACCGTCCGAACTTTCGTGCCGAGAAGTGTTGCATGCTCACCCTTTCGATTGCTAGTTCCGTAACTAGTTCCGTAATCTTCTGTTCAGCTCGCCCGAGCCGGATTGAACTCGTGGCGGCGGACCGAATCCGATTCACACACTTCCACCGTCAGGCGGGCCGGGGATATCGAGCAGTTACGCTTGAGGCGCAGGCTGAATCCCGTCCCCTGCCCCTGGAATGCGATTTTCTGGCGGGGCGTTTCCTGGATCCAACCGTTCATGGAAGCATCATGGCGGACACCGCAAAAAAGCCCGCGTAAGTTACCACAGAGCCCTGCCCCGAACAAGTTTGAACCCGAGATAAAGCCCAGAATTTAGACACGTTTTCGGGAAGCGATCTCATCCTTTGCGGACCGTATCCAGATTCACGATGGCATGCCCTTCCCGGGTCCGCCGCGGAACCGGCTTCCAAGCGTGCCCGTAGACTACTTCGATGGTCGCCGGCAACCGGCCATCGCGAATGCACCCTTCCAGGGCCTTGCGGGCCGCCGCCCAGCGCGCCCTTCCGAGCAAGCCCCGGGACCGCCCCGCAAGCGCACAGGCCTGGCCGCTGCGGCGCAGGTCGGCCAGCATAGCGTCGACAGTGGGGTACGTGAGCGTGATGGTTTCCGTGTCCATGACCGGCGCCGCAAACCCGGCGGCCACCAGCATGTCGCCCAAGTCGTGCATGTCGACAAATCCATGCACGTGCGGCGCGCCTTCGGTCGGGGGAAAGGCGCTGCGCAATTCCTTGAGCGTATCCGGCCCGATCGTGCTGAACATCAGCAGGCCCTCGACTTCGAGCACCCGGTGGAACTCCTCGATCGCGCGTTGCGGGTCGGCCGCCCAGTGCAGCGCCATGTTCGACCACACCAGCGAGCAGCAGCGCGGCGCAAGCGGCATGCGGCCCAGGTCGGCGCACACGGGCACCGGCGCCGCGCGCCCGGCCAGCCGGTTCAGCCACCCCCGCCCGGGCCGCGCCTGCAACATTGGCAGCGAGAAATCGAGCGCCAGCAACGTTGCGCCGCGATAGCGCTTCAGCAGGGATGCCGCCTGCGGCGCAGGGCCGGCCCCCGCGTCGAGGATCCTTTTGGGCGCCAGCTTTACGTAGTCGAGGCGCTCCAGCATGCGCAGCCCGACCTCGTGTTCGAGGCGCGCGGCGTCCGCATACGTCCCGGCGGCCGCATCGGCGTAGCGACGCGCGCAGCGGAAATCGATTGCGTAGGCGGGAGGCGGCGCGGAAATCTGGGAAGCCGGTGGGGTGGAGGACTATCCCGCGGCGCGGCCGGTCACCTGCGCGAGTGCGCCCTCGATTGCGCGAGCCACGGCAAGCACCCTGCGATCCTGTCCGGCAAACCCGGCGACGGAAAGGCCCACCGGCGCGTCACCCTGCGCCTGGCAGGGCAGTGTCACGCCGCAGCCGTCGAGAATGTTGCCCAGGCCCGTATTGCGCAGCAGGCGCATGTTCCAGCGGAAATAGTCGTCATCCTCCTTGCTCGCCTCCTCGATCGTCGGCGCGACAGCCGCGACCGTGGGGTAGAGCATCGCGTCGTAGGGAGCCCCGAGCGCTTCGGCGCCACGGATGAAGGCGGCCCGGTCGAGCCCCAGTTGGATGTAATCGGCCGCGGCGAAGTCCTTGCCAAGCACCACGCGCTTGGACACGCGCGGGTCATAGCCTGCCGCGCTCGTCTCGAGCAGCTTGCGGTGGATGACATAGGCCTCTGCGCCGGCGAAGCCGCCGTTCTTGTAGAGGTCGAACGACTGGGTAAACGCGGGCGCGTCCACTTCCGTCACCTGTGCGCCGGCCTCCGAGAGTACCGAGAGAGCCCGCTCGAAAGCCGCCGCGACCTGCGGATCGAGGTCATCGAGGAGGTTGCACTTCGGCACCATCAGGCGCAGCCCCTTCGCAGGGAGCACGGGCAGGGCCTCGGGAGTGATTCCCGCGAGGATCGCGTCATAGGTGGCGCAGCAATCCACCGTGTTCGCCAGCGGGCCCACCGAATCCAGTGTCCACGACAGCGGGAACGCACCCTCCTTGGGGATCCGGCTGGCGGTGGGTTTGAAGCCGGTCACGCCGCACAACGCGGCGGGCAAGCGCACGGAACCGCGGGTATCCGATCCCAGCCCCATGGCGCACATGCCGTCAGCCACCGAAACAGCAGCGCCCGAAGACGAGCCGCCGGGGACGCGGCCGGTCTTGCGGTCGTACGGATTGCGGGGCGTACCGTAATGCGGGTTGACGCCGACGCCGCCGAACGCGAACTCGACCATGTTGCTCCGCCCGACGATCACGACGCCCGCCGCACGCAGCCGCGCCACTGCCGGCGCATCGGCCCGCGCGGGCGGCGCATCGTCGAGCACTTTCGAACCGGCCCGGGTGACGTCGCCCGCCACGTCGTAGAGGTCCTTCACCGAAATGGGGATGCCTTCGACCGGCGAACGCACGATGCCGGCGCGACGCAGCCGGTCGGAGTGGTCGGCTTCGGCCAGGGCCGTTTCGGCGTACGTCTTTGTAAACGCCCGCGCACCCTCCCCAGCCGGGTCGGCGATGCGCGCCAGGGCCTGCTCCACGAGCGATCGGCTCGTAACCTTGCCTGCGGCGAGTTCGGCGCCGAGCCTTGCGACGGTCCACATTGGTTTGCCCATCCGCTTCGAGGAAAGGCGCCGATTCTGCGGCGCACGCACCGACCGAGTCAACAAGGCGGCGCGCCTTGCCGCATAATCGTTCGCGATGCGAACTATTCCATGGCCACGTGCCGCAGCCGGCCTTGCCACCCGCGTGTTCGGCGACAGTTGCTACCTCTGCCGGGGCGAAAGCCGGGACGTCCTCTGCCCTCCGTGCAGTGGCGACCTTCCACGCCTTTCGCGGGAGTGCTGCCCACGCTGCGCCCTCCCCACAGCCGGGTCCGGGGTTTGCGGACGCTGCCGCTCCGACCCTCCTGCGTTTGACGCAACAGTCGCCGCATTCACTTACGCATTCCCGGCGGATATCCTGGTGCAGGGCCTCAAGTTTCGCGGCGAACTGGCGCTCGCGCCGCTGCTTGCGAACGCACTTCACGCCGAACTACAGGGGTCAGGCCCCGCGGACGCCGACCTCATCATTCCCGTACCGCTTCACGCGCTGCGCCTCAGGGAGCGGGGCTACAACCAGTCGATGGAAATCGCGCGCGGTCTCGCGGATCGCCTTGGCTTGCCGGTAGTGGGCAGCCTCTGCGAGAGGGTGCGCGATACGCCGGCCCAGCTCGGCCTTCCCTGGAAGGAGCGCCGCGAGAACGTTCGCGGCGCATTCAGCTGCACCTCCGCGCTCGACGGCAAGCGCGTAGCCGTCGTTGACGACGTCATGACCACGGGCGCCACGCTGGGCGAGGTGGCCTCCGTACTGAAGCAATTCGGCGCAACCCGGGTCGTGAACTGGGTCGTTGCGCGCGCACTGGCCGACTGACCGGCACCGAGGGCCCGCATGTTCCACATCGTCCTGTACCAGCCGGAGATTCCGCCGAACACGGGCAATGTCATCCGCTTGGCCGCAAATACCGGGGCGCGCCTGCACCTGGTCGAGCCCCTCGGGTTCTCGATCGAGGACCGGCAATTGCGCCGCGCGGGCCTGGACTATCACGAGTACGCCGACATGCGCGTCCACAAGGACTGGGCTGCCTGCCTCGACGCACTGGAGGGCGCACGGCTGTTTGCGTGCACCACCAAGGGAGCGACCCGCCACACCACGCCCACCTACGCGAGCGGGGACGCATTCGTCTTCGGGCAGGAGACACGCGGCCTGCCGGAGGAACTCCTCGCCGCCATCCCCGCTGAACAGCGCCTGCGGCTGCCCATGCGTCCGGGCAACCGGAGCCTGAACCTGTCGAATGCTGTCGCCGTGGTCGTGTTCGAGGCATGGCGGCAGCAGGGATTCGACGGCGCAGCCTGAGCGCGCCGTCCGCCAACCTTCGCGCTAACCTTCGCTTTTCGGGTCGCGCGAAAGCAACATTTCAAGGGCGGCCTGCGCAGAAACCTCGCCACCCAGCACGGCATTCACCGCGCCCGTGATCGGCATCTCGACGTTCATCCGCTTGGCGAGTGCGAGCACTTCGCGAGCCGAACGCACGCCTTCGGCCACATGGCCCAGCGCAGCAAGTATCGCGTCTAGGGGACGTCCTTTTGCCAGCTCCAGTCCGACGGTGCGATTGCGCGAAAGCGAGCCGGTCGCGGTCAGGATCAGGTCGCCGGCCCCGGTCAGCCCCATGATGGTCTCGGCGCTGCCACCCAGCGCCACGCCCAGGCGCTGAATCTCCGCCAAACCCCGTGTAACGAGCGCTGCGCGCGCGTTCTGGCCCAGGCCCATGCCATCGGAAATCCCCACGGCAATCGCAAGCACGTTCTTCACCGCACCGCCGACTTCCACGCCGGTCACATCGGTCGTGTAGTAGACCCGGAGGCGCCCGCCGTGCAGTGCCGCTGCGGTGGATCGCGCGAAAACCGCGTCGCCCGAAGCGAGCGTCAGCGCGCACGGCAGCCCCTGGGCAACCTCGAGCGCGAACGAAGGCCCCGACAACGCGCCGCACGACGGCGCTTGCGTGCCAAGTACCGCTTCCACGACCTGGTGCGGCAGCAGCCCGGTGCCGGCCTCGAACCCCTTGCACAGCCAAAGGAAAGGCGTCATGCGGCCGCGTGCCTTCAACGCCTCGACAACCGTGCGCAGGCCCGCCGCAGGCGTCGCGATCACGACCAGTTCCGCTGACTCGAGCGCCACCCCCAATTCAGCAGTGAGCGAGAGCCTTTCCGGAAGCGCCGCCTCGGGGAGGTATTTCTGGTTGCGCCGCGTCGCCTGCAGCGCCGCAGCCTGCGCCGGATCCCGTGCCCACAGCACCGTGGCATGGCGGCCGCACAGCGCAATGCCAAGGGCCGTGCCCCAGGCGCCAGCGCCAAGGATCGCGATCTTCATGCGCAGAGGGCGGCTAGAGGCCCCAGATGACCGACGCGCGGACGAATCCGGTCGAGCCGTCGGCATGGCGTACGCGCACCCAGCCGCCTTGCCCGATCTCGACGAGGTCCAGCGCTACGTTCTGGGTGACCTGGAAGGCCGCAGGCGCGCCATCTTCCGCCCGGCTCTTCACCTCGACGTTCGGCGCCGTCACGATCACCATGCGCCGCTCGGACAGGGACTTCTTCTCGACCCAGGAGAGCGTGCCAGTGTGGTCGCGGACCTTGACCCACGCGTCCAGGTTGACGATCAGCTCCACGGGATAGAACCGCGAGGCGACATAGATCGGCGTCGATGCCCGTGACGGGGCGTCGTACATCACAGCAGCCCCCTCGCCGATGGAACGGAAATCAGCAGCCTGCGCCAACGCCGCGCAGGAAAGCAACGCCGCTGCCAGGGCCGCGCGCATGGCCTAGTGCGCGATCTCGATCTTGCCCTGCTCGGCAGCGCCCTGCTCCTGCACGCGCTGCATGTAGAGCGCCTCGAACGAGACCGGCGCGAGCAGCACGGGCGGAAAGCCCGCACGGGTCACCACATCGGATACGGCTTCGCGGACATAGGGGTACAGGATCGTCGGGCAGCCGATGCCGAGCAACGGATCGAGTTCTTCCGCAGGCACGTTCGCGATCGTAAAGATGCCGGCCTGGGCGACTTCGGCGAGGAACAGGGTCTTCTCCCCGGACTTCGCCGTGACCGTCACCGTCACGATCACTTCGTAGAGGGCGTCGGTGAAGTGCGCGGCCGCGGTGTGCACCTGCACGTCAAGCTGCGGGGAATCGGCCTGCATGAACACCTGCGGGGCGTTCGGGACCTCGAGGGAGAGGTCCTTCACGTAGATCTTCTCGATATTGAAGGATGCGGCTTGCTGGTCGGCCATGGCGGGTCTCTAGGGTGTTGGATTCAGTGAGGGTCAGGCGCGCACCAGCAGCGGGTCGAGCCCTCCGGCGCCATCGAGTGCGTAAAGGTCGTCGCAACCGCCGACGTACGTCTCGCCGATCCAGATCTGCGGCACCGAGGTGCGGCCGGTCTTGTCGGTCATCTCCGCGCGGCGGTGTGGCTCCTGGTCGACGCGAACCTTGTCGACGGCAGCGCCCTTCGACACCAGCAGCCGCTCGGCGGAGATGCAGTACGGGCAGGTCGCCGTACAGTACATGAGGACACGCGCCACGGGATTACTTCACTACCGGCAGGCCGGCCTGTTGCCAGGCGGGAAGGCCACCGGAAAGGTTGACAACGTTCGCGAACCCGCCGGCGCGCAGGGCGGCCGCCGCCTTGGAGGCGCGGCTGCCGTCGGCGCACACCACGATGACGGGCTTTGCCTTGTGCTTGTCGAATTCGCCGGCGCGCCCTTCGACCGCGGCGAGCGGGACGTTCTTTGCGCCGAGCATGTGGCCGGCGGCGTACTCCGTCACCTCCCGCACGTCGAGCACCAGCGCGTCTTCGCGGTTGATGAGTTGCGTCGCCTGGAGCGTGCTGACCCACGGCCCGCCGGAGCCGCGACGCAGGTAGGGCCAGAGCAGCATCGTGCCGGACACGGCTGCGGCGGCGATGAGCATCAGGTTGTTCTTGATAAAGTCCACGGGAATCGGGAAGGAGTCCAAGGTAACCGCACGGTAGTTCAGGGCCCTTATTATAGAATAGGCGCACCCGGCCAGCCGGCCCCTCTCAATGCACCGTCAGCGCATCGCCGCATCCCGATCCCATGCACAAACTCGTACTGCTCCGCCACGGTGAATCCGACTGGAACCGCGAAAACCGCTTTACCGGCTGGACCGACGTGGATCTCTCGACCCGCGGCGTCGAGGAGGCGCGCTCGGGCGGCCGGCTGCTGAAGGCGGAGGGCTACGATTTCGACCTGGCATTCACCTCGATGCTGCGACGTGCGATCAAGACGCTGTGGCTTTCGCTCGAGGAAATGGACCGCATGTGGATCCCGGTCGAGCACAGCTGGCGGCTGAACGAGCGCCACTACGGCGCGCTGCAGGGGCTCAACAAGGCCGAGACGGCGGCGAAATTCGGCGAACAGCAGGTGCTCGTCTGGCGCAGGAGCTACGACACCCCGCCGCCGGCGCTCGAAAAGGACGACCCGCGCGTCCCGGGGGGCGACCCGCGGTACGCCGGCCTGCAGGCTGACGAGCTCCCGCTCACCGAGTGCCTGAAGGATACGGTGGCGCGCGTGATGCCCTACTGGAATGGTTCGATCGCCCCCGCAATCCGCTCGGGCAAGCGGGTGATCGTCGCCGCTCACGGCAATTCCATCCGCGCGATGGTCAAATACCTGGATGGCGTGTCTGACTCGGACATCGTGGGCCTCAACGTCCCGACCGCGATCCCGTTGGTGTACGAACTCGACGACACCCTGAAGCCGCTGCGCCATTATTACCTTGGCGACCAGGACGAGGTTGCCAGGCGCATTGCGGCCGTGTCGAGCCAGGGGAAGGCGAAGGCCTGACCCATGAAGGTCGCGCCGTTCCTTGCGGCCGTCCTGTTCTGCAGCCTGTCGGCGCACGCCGGACCAAAGGCCACTCCGGACGAACGGCGCGACGCCGAGGATCTCGGGGCGCTGCGCTCGCGCATCGAAGCGCTCAAGACGGAACTCGACCAGAAAGAGGCCTCGCGCCGCGAATCCCGCGACGCGCTGCGCGAATCCGAGCGCGCGATCTCCGACGCCGGGCGGGAACTGCGGGCGCTCGAAACCGAGAGCCACGCGGCGCAGGAGGAACTGAAGGAGATGGCCGCCAAGCGCCGGGTGCTCGGCGACGGATTGTTGCGACAGCAGGCGGCGCTGGGGCGATTGCTGGCCGCCCGCTACGCCGCCGGCCCGCCGGATGCGATGCGCGATGTCGTACGCGTGGCGCTTTCCGGCATCGACACGAACGATGCGGCGCGCGACCTCTACTACCTGGGTGTGCTCTCGCGCGCCGCCGCACGGCTGCTTGGCGCTTTCCGGGCGAGCGCCGCGGAACTCGAGGAAGTCGCGCAGGCGTTGCGCGAAAAGGCGACCCGGCTGGAGGAAATCGAGGCCGGCAAGCGCACCGAGCGGGAAAAGATCCTCGCCGAATCCCGCGAAAGAAAGCGCGTGCTGGACCGGCTGGCGGGCGATATCCGCGCGAGCCGCAGGGAGATCAAGGGCCTGGTCGCGGACGAGTCGCGCCTCGCCCGTCTGGTCGAGGAGATCGGCAAGGTCCTGTCGGCCAAACCCGGGGCCGGCTATTCGCGACGGGAATCCCGGGGCATCGCGACCGACAAGGTGCCAGAACCCGGGACTGCGGACGCAGACGGCGCCTTTTCCCGCCTGCGCGGCAAGCTGCGCCTGCCCGTGCGCGGGGAACTTGTTGCCCGCTTCGGCAGTCAACGTAGTGAAGGGGGCGGAACTTCCAAGGGCATTTTCATCCGCTCGGCCGCAGGCCAGCAGGTGCGCGCCATTGCCGCAGGACGCGTGGTATTCGCAGACTGGATGCGCGGCTTCGGCAACCTGTTGATCGTGGATCATGGCGAGACCTATCTTTCGGTCTACGGCAACAGCGAAACCCTCCTGAAGCAGCCCGGCGATCCGGTGGCGCCCGGAGAGCCCGTCGCCACGGTCGGAAGCACGGGTGGCAGCGCTGAAACGGGCTTATACTTTGAATTGCGGCACCTCGGAAAAGCGTTCGACCCATTGCGCTGGTCGAACCTGAAGTAGGGCCGCCCCCAGGAGCGAGTGAATGAGCGGTAACTTCAAGGGCAGCAGAATCAGACAGGCCGGGCTGGTGCTCGTCGGCGTGGTCGCCGGCGTGCTGGTCAGCCTCAACTTCCAGGCGATCGCGCAACGCGACCGCTCGCCGCTGCCGATCGAGGAGTTGCGCGCGTTCACCGAAGTATTCGGCGCGATCAAGTCGAACTACGTCGAGCCGGTCGAGGACAAGAAGCTCATCAGCGAGGCCATCAACGGCATGCTCACGGGCCTCGACCCGCATTCGGCCTACCTGGATGCGGATGCGTTCAAGGAGCTGCAGGTCGGCACACAGGGCCAGTTCGGCGGTCTCGGCATCGAGGTCGGCATGGAGGACGGCTTCGTGAAAGTCGTCTCGCCGATCGAAGACACGCCCGCCTACCGCGCCGGGGTGAAGCCGAACGACCTGATCGTCAAGCTCGACGATACGCCGGTGAAAGGCATGAGCCTCAACGACGCCGTGAAGAAAATGCGCGGCAAGCCCAACACGCCGATCACGCTGACGATCTCCCGCAAGGGCGAGCAGCAGCTGATCGTGCTCACGCTCACGCGTGCCGTCATCAAGGTGCAGAGCGTGAAGTCGAAGATCGTCGAACCCGGCTACGGCTACGTGCGCGTCTCCCAGTTCCAGGAGGCCACCGCCGAGAGCCTCGCGAAGTCGCTCGACAACATGTTCAAGCAGGGCCCGATGAAGGGACTCGTGCTCGACCTGCGCAACGACCCGGGCGGCCTGCTGTACGGCGCGGTCGCGATTTCCGCCACCTTCCTCCCGCAAAAAGCGCTGGTGGTGTCCACCGACGGCCGTACCGAGGACGCGAAGAGGAAGTACTTCGCCTCGCCGGACGACTACCTGCGCGGGGGCGGTCGCGACGACTTCCTCAAGAACCTGCCCGCCGCGGTCAAGAGCGTCCCGATGGTGGTCCTCGTCAACGGCGGTTCGGCCTCGGCCTCGGAAATCGTGGCCGGCGCGCTGCAGGACTACAAGCGTGCCGTGGTCATGGGCACGCAGAGCTTCGGCAAGGGCTCGGTCCAGACCATCATGCCGCTGGGCAACAGCACCGCGATCAAGCTGACCACGGCGCGCTACTTCACGCCGAGCGGCCGCTCGATCCAGGCCAAGGGCATCACCCCGGACATCATCGTCGAGGAGCCCGGCGCGAACCCGCAAGCAAGGCTGCGCGAAGCCGACCTGCAGCGCCACCTCTCCAACGGCAAGGACAAGGAGGCCGCTGAAAAGGAAACCGCGGAGAAAGCGGCCGCCGCAGCCAAGGCCCGCGCCGCCACGCCAGCGCCCGCCGACGAAGCCGCCAGGAAGCCGCCGGTCGAACTCGGCTCGAAGGACGACTTCCAGCTGATGCAGGCGCTCGCCCACCTCAAGGGCGAGCCGGTCAAGGGCCAGCCGCCCAAGACCGTCGCGGACGCCAAGGCCAACTGACTTTCGCGCGAGGCCGGCGGTGCACGACGCGCAACTGCTGCGCTACAGCCGGCACATCCTGCTCGACGAGTTCGGGATCGAGGCGCAGGAAAAGCTCCTCGCAAGCCATGCCCTGGTCGTCGGCGCCGGCGGCCTCGGCTGCCCTGCGGCGCTCTTCCTCGCAGCGAGCGGCGTCGGCCGCCTGACGATCGCCGATGGCGACAAGGTCGACGCCACCAACCTCCAGCGGCAGATCCTCTACCGCGAAGCTACGGTCGGCCAACCCAAGGCCGAGTCGGCAAAAGCCGCTCTGCGCGATGTGAACCCGGACGTGCAGGTCGTGGCGCTGGGCGATCGCATCGAGGGCACGCGCCTCGAAGAACTGGTGGCGACCGCCGATGTCGTGCTCGACTGCACCGACAACTTTGCCACCCGCCACGCGCTGAATCGCGCGTGCGTCAAACACGCCAAACCCCTGGTGTCCGGCGCGGCCATCCGCTTCGACGGGCAACTCGCAGTCTTCGACCTGCGGCGCGCGGACGCGCCCTGCTATGCCTGCCTCTTCCCGGAAGACACCGCAGCGGAGGACGTCGCCTGCGCGGTGATGGGCGTGTTCTCGCCGCTGACGGGAACCATCGGCACGCTGCAGGCAGCGGAGGCGATCAAGCTGCTGGCGGGGATAGGCACGCCGCTGAACGGGCGATTGCAGATGTTCGGCGCGCTCGACGGGGAGTGGCGCACGGTGCGCGTGCCGAAAGACCCCGGCTGCCCGGCCTGCAGCCTGAAATCCTGAAGATTACTTCCTGAAGATCGGCTCCTGGAGCCGCTTTCCGGTCAGTGTTCGTGCCGAATTTAGAAACTAACCGATGTAACGCCAGTGCCCTGAAAGCGCCTCGGACGGCTTCCTGGAGAACCCGCTGTGCGCGTAGGCATGCAGGCAGCCGATCGAATACCGGGTCAACGCCGCCGCGTGCGCAGCCGGGTCGCCCGCCGCATCGGCGGGCTCGAGCGCGGCGGCCAGCTTGAGGGACTGCTTCAGCGTCGCCTCGAAGCGGTCGAAGAACTGGTTGATACGCGACTGCAGCCGCTCGTGCTCCCCGACCAGCGCCTCACCGGTGAGGACCCGCACCATGCCCGGGTTGGTTTCGGCGAACGCGAGCAGCGTTTCGACCAGGCGGGGCGCCTGGCGGCGCGCGTCGGCCTCTTCCTCGGCGATGCGGTTGGCCAGCGAGAAGATCGAGTTCTCGATGAACTCGATCAGCCCTTCGTACATCTGCGCCTTGGAGGCGAAATGCCTGTACAGCGCGGCCTCGGAGACGTCGAGCTTCTCGGCCAGCAGTGCAGTGGTGATCTTCTCCCAGCGCGGGGACTCGAGGATCCCGGCGAGCGCCCGGAGGATCTCGAGGCGCCGTTCGCCCTTCTTGCGTTCGCTCTTCTCGCGCGGCATGTCGGCTGGGTCAGTGGATGGACGCGCAGATTGTATCGCTAGAACGGGCCGCGTGTTGCGGGTCTGCCCGTGGCGCGCAACGCGTGACGAAACAGGTACCGCGGCAGTTCGGTGACCGAGGCGACCTTGAGGTCCACGTAGCGTGGCTTCGCCACGCCACCGGCCACCCACACGGTGGCAATCCCGAGACGCTTGGCCGCATGCAGGTTTTCCAGCATGTCGTCCACGAACACGCAGCGGTGCGGGTCGAGCTTGTGCGCCCGCATCAGCACATGGAACCCGGCGGACGAGGGCTTGGGGCGGAACCCCGTGCTCTCGATCGAGTAGACCGCATCGAAATGGCGCCGGATGCCCATCGCCCCCAGCACCTGCTCGACGTAGTGGCGCGGGGCGTTGGAGAACACGAGCTTGGTCCCGCCAAGCCGGGCCAGGGCGTGGCGCAGGGCATTCTCGTGGACGAGCATGTCGCCCAATTCCGGGAACTGGTGCGTGGCGCGCAGGAACTCGCGCGGGTCGGTGCCGTAGTGCCGCATCAATCCGGAAAGGGTGGTGCCGTACTTCTGCCAGAAGCCCGCGCGCATCGTGTTGGCGCCTTCATCGTCCAGCGAGAACTTCTGCTTCAGGAAATCGTTGATCTGCACATGCATGGCCGGGAAGATGTGCGGCCGCGCGTCATGCAGCGTGTTGTCGAGGTCGAAGATCCACACCCGCCGCGACGCGGGGATGCCGGCGATGCGCATTACCCGCGCATTACTTGTAGCGAATCAGGGTGCCGACGCCCTGGTCGGTCAGGACTTCGAGCAGGAGCGCATGCGGCACGCGCCCGTCGATGATGTGCACCGCCTTCACGCCGCTGCGCGCGGCCTCGAGCGCCGAGGAGATCTTGGGCAGCATGCCGCCCGACAGCACGCCGGAAGCCACCATCTCGTCGATCTGGCGCGGCGTCACGCCCGTGAGGAGGGTCCCCTTCTCGTCGAGCACGCCCGGCGTGTTGGTGAGCAGCACGAGCTTTTCGGCATGCAGCACCTCGGCGAGCTTGCCGGCGACGAGGTCGGCATTGATGTTGAAGCTCTCGCCGTTCGCCCCGATGCCGATCGGCGCCACCACCGGGATGAACCCGCCGGTCTCGAGCGCGGTGATGACTGCGGGGTCGATGGACTCGATCTCCCCGACCTGCCCGATGTCGACGAACTCGTTGGGCCGGTCCTTCGCCGGCATCAGCAGCTTCTTGGCGCGAATGAAGGCGCCGTCCTGCCCGGTGAGGCCCACCGCCTTGCCGCCCGCGCGGTTGATCAGCGTGACGATGTCCTTGTTGACCGCCCCGCCGAGCACCATCTCGACCACGTCCATGGTCGCCGCATCGGTGACGCGCATGCCTTGCACGAATTCGCTCTTGATGTTGAGTTCGTTGAGCATCTTCTCGATCTGCGGCCCACCGCCATGGACCACCACCGGGTTCATGCCCACGAGCTTGAGCAGCACGACGTCGCGCGCGAAGTCCTCCTGCAGCGCGGTATCCACCATCGCGTTGCCGCCGAACTTGACGACGATGGTCTTGCCGTGGAAACGGCGGATGTAGGGCAGCGCTTCGGCGAGGATGCGCGCCTTCTCTGGGGCTTGGGTGTTTGAGGTCATGAAGGATTCTACAAAGAAAAAAGGGCCGGCGCTTTCGCGCCAGCCCTCCCCGTGCCGCCCGCTCTCTGGCGGGCGGACGGCCCTACTGGATCGTGATCTGCTTTCTCGCCGCCGCAGCCTTTTTCGGCAGCGTCAGCTCGAGCACGCCGTCGGCGAATTTCGCCTGCGCCGCGGTCTCGTCGACCTCCTGCGGCAGCGTGAAGCTGCGGGTGACCTTGCCGTAGGTGCGCTCGGCATGCAGCACGCGCTCGCCTTCGGTCGCCTCTTTTTCGCGCTTGATCTCGGCCGTCAGCGTCACCTGCGCGCCGTCGACCGACAGCTGGATGTCCTCCTTCTTCACGCCCGGCAATTCGGCATGCACGAGGTAGGCGCCGTTCCTTTCAGTGACGTCCACCTTGACACGGGCAACCGCCTCGAGGCCCTCGCGCCGGTCGGCATACGTGACCGGGCGCACCAGGAAGCCCTTGAACAAGTCATCGACCAGGTTGCCGAAGTAGTCCGCGCGCGGGTCGAAACGAGTAACGTTAATCATGATCGATCTCCTGTTTTCATTGAATCCGGGGCAATAGGCCCCGTGCATTCCAAAGATTGGGGAGGTCGGGCCGGGTTTCAAGCCCCCGGCCGTAAAGTCACAGGACGTAGCGCGCGAGATCCTCGTTTTTCGAAAGGTCCGCGAGCCGCGCATCCACGTACGCGGCATCGACCGACACCTCCTCGGCGCCGCGCTTGCCGGCCTCGAAGGACACTTCCTCCAGCAGCTTTTCGAGCACGGTGTACAGCCGCCGCGCACCGATGTTCTCCATCTGCTCGTTCACGGCAAACGCGATCTCGGCCAGCCGGCGGATGGCCTCGGGCCTGAACTTGACGGTCACGCCCTCCGTGGCGAGTAGCGCCTCGTACTGGCGCACAAGGCAGGCATCGGTGCCGGTCAGGATCTGCTCGAAGTCGCCGACCGACAGCGAATCCAGCTCGACGCGGATCGGGAAGCGTCCCTGCAACTCGGGGATCAGGTCCGAGGGTTTGGCGTAGTGGAATGCGCCGCTGGCAATGAAGAGGATATGGTCGGTCTTCACCATGCCGTACTTGGTGGATACGGTGGTGCCCTCCACCAGCGGCAGCAGGTCGCGCTGCACGCCCTGGCGCGACACGTCGGCCCCACTGACTTCCGACCGGCTTGCGATCTTGTCGATCTCGTCCAGGAACACGATGCCGTTCTGCTCGACATTCTCGACGGCGCGCGACTTGAGGTCCTCGTCGGACACAAGGCGCGCGGCCTCCTCCTCGACCGCGACCAGCATCGCCTCGCGGATGCGCATCTTGCGGGTCTTCCTGCGCCCGGCGCCCAGGTTCTGGAACATGCCCTGCAACTGCGTGGTGAGCTCGTCCATGCCGGGCGGCGCCATGATTTCCATCTGCGGAGTCACCGCCGCGACTTCGAATTCGATCTCCTTGTCGTCGAGCTCGCCCTCACGCAGCTTCTTCCTGAACTTCTGCCGGGTCGGGTTTTCGCCCGCCGCGTCGTTCGCGGCTGCGAATCCGACTTCGCGCGCCGGAGGCAGCAGGGCATCCAGGATCCGCTCCTCGGCCGCGTCCACCGCGAGGCTGCGCACGCGGCGCATGGCCGCTTCGCGCGCGCCCTTGACCGCGATCTCGACGAGGTCGCGGATGATGGTGTCCACGTCGCGGCCCACATACCCGACCTCGGTGAACTTGGTGGCCTCCACCTTGATGAACGGTGCGTCCGCAAGCCGTGCGAGGCGCCTTGCGATCTCCGTCTTGCCCACCCCCGTGGGCCCGATCATCAGGATGTTCTTCGGCGTGATCTCCTGGCGAAGCGGCTCGGCCACCTGCTGGCGCCGCCAGCGGTTGCGCAGCGCAATCGCCACCGCGCGCTTGGCCTTGCCCTGCCCGACAATGTGCTTGTCCAGCTCGTGGACGATCTCCTGCGGCATCATCGAACTCATTCCAAAACCTCGATCACGCGTTGGTGGTTGGTGTAGATGCACAGGTCCGCGGCGATCGACAGGGACTTCTCGACGATGTCGCGCGCGCCCAGCTCCGAATTCTCGAGCAGCGCCCGTGCGGCGGACTGGGCGTACGGCCCGCCGGACCCGATCGCCACGATGCCGTGCTCGGGCTCCAGCACGTCACCCTGGCCGGTGATCACCAGCGAATGCTCGCGGTCGGCCACCGACAGCATGGCCTCGAGCCGGCGCAGCATGCGGTCGGTGCGCCAGTCCTTGGCCAGTTCCACCGCCGAGCGCATCAGGTGGCCCTGGTGCTTTTCGAGCTTGGCCTCGAACCGCTCGAACAAGGTGAAGGCATCGGCCGTGCCCCCGGCGAAACCGGCGAGGATCTTGTCGTGATACAGGCGCCTGACCTTGCGCGCGCCGCCCTTGATGACGATATGCCCGAGGGTTACCTGGCCATCGCCGCCCAGCGCGACGGTATTGCCTCGCCGCACCGAGAGGATGGTCGTGCCGTGAAATTGTTCCATGAGGAAGGATCCGAGCGTAGGACAGGGGGAGATGGGGCCGCAACGGCATGTTGCAAGCCCCGCCCGCCATTCTACGCATCCAGCCTCAGAAGATGCTGCGCACCCCTGCGAACACCGAGCGCCCGGCCTGGGGCGCAAAATCCTTCAGGAAGGACGTATGCACCCGGATCTCCCGATTGAGCAGGTTGTTTCCCTGCACGAACAAGGTGGTTGTAGATGCCCCTGAATGCTTGATCCGGTAGTTGACTCCGACGTCCACCCGGTTATACCCGGACGTGGCAGTCTCCTGGTCGGCGGCGATACGGTCCTGCCGGTATACCTTGAGGACCGAGGCGAACGCGCCCCAGGGCCCGGCTCCGTAGGTTCCCTCGAGGCCGATGCGCTTGGGCGACATCCGCGGCACGTTCCCAAACCCGACGATGGTGCCGCGCGCCGAATCGCCGAACACCCGGGCACCGAAGCCACCCCTTTCAGGCTGGTAGCGAAGCTCCCCCTCGAACCCCTTGAAACGTGCCTCGGCCTGACGGAAATTGACCCGGAACAGCGTCCCCGCCGGGTCGGCGGCATTGGTGTCGTCGACCCGATCCAGCTGGGCATTGAATACACCGTCGCCATCGACATCCTGCCGCTGCCCGAAAATGTAGTTCTTCATCCGGTTAGAGAAGACGCTCGCCTTCCAGCGCCACTCGCCGGAGGTCTTGCGCAAGCTCCAGTCCAGGTTGCGCGACGTCTCCGGCCTCAGCGTTGCGTCGCCCGTCTCGAAACTCCCTGTGCCCGCGTGCGGCCCGTTCGAGTACAGCTCCTCAATCGAGGGCGCTCTTTGGGCGCGCGTAAAGGAGATCCCCGTGTTGTAGCCCGGCATGAACGACCATACCGCCCCGCCGGAGTAGGTGCCAAGCGAAAAGCTCCGGTTGGTCTGGCCTGAGGCCGGGTCAGGATTTCGTTTTTCCTGGTCGGCGCGCGCCCCGAAATCGAACCGCACCGGACCGAGGGTGTACTCCTCGACCAGGAAGATTGCGTTGCCGCGCCCCTTCGTGGGGGGCAGCACCGCTTCTGCACCTACAGCGGAAAACCGCTGATCGTAAAAGGACAAGCCGACCACCCCGCGCAGGTTTCCCACGGCAGCATGGGTCAATTCCAACCGCCCTTCGGTCTGCCGGTTCCTGAACAGCGTGCCCATGTCCCCGGTGGACTCAATCTCGTCGTGCGCGTAATTGTTGCGGCCCAGGCGCACCTTCGCCTTGCTGAACCCGGGCATCGGGTCGAGGAGTTCTCCCTGGAGTTCGTACCGCGTCTGGCGCATGTCGATTCGCGCCCCCTCCGGGCCGGGGATCCCGTAGACGCTGTTCAGCGTGGACACGCCGAGGCCCAACGACCCGCGGTCGCCGAACATCGTGGCCCCCAGATTCAGCCCGCTGGCATCGACGGCGCTGTTCCGGACCACACCGACCGGGCTGGTGGCGTCATTGGTGATCTGCGGCCCCTTGATCCTGTAGTCATGGGTGTGACGGTTGAAGGCGTCCGCATGCCAGCTCATCGACCCTGTTCCGCCGTTGAGGTCGACCACCCCCGTCTGCTGGCGCTCGGCCCCGCCGATGCGCAATTCGGCAGCCCCCTCGAACCCCTTCATCCGGTCCACCGGGATACGCTTGGTCACGACGTTGACGAGACCGCCGATGGCCCCGCCGCCGTAGAGCAGGGCCGCCGGACCGCGCAACACCTCGACCTGGGTAGCGCCGAGCGTCTCAACCATCGGCCGATGGTCGGGGCTGATGGTCGAAAGGTCCATGGAACCCAGCCCGTTGTCCAGGATGCGAACGCGCGGGGCGTCCATCCCCCGTATGACCGGGCGGCTGGTGCCCGGCCCCATGCCGGACGACTGCACCCCGGGCTCGTGCTCCAGGGTCTCGCCGATGCTGCTGGCTTGCCTCCTGCGCAGGTCATCGCCGCGAAGCACGCTGGCCGGGCGTGAAACGCTCGCTGGGTCTGCATCGAGGGGCGAAACCGTAAGCGCTGGCTCGGACGCCTGCGCCCACGCAACAGCGGCCGGAACATACAGAAATGCACCCGCCACGCAGCGGGCAATGGTCTTTCTCTTCATGCTTTGCTCCAATCCGTTCAATAGAAAACGCCGCGACGCACATGGCACGTCGCGAACTCAGCCTGCAATAGCTAGGCGGGAACGGAACGCCAGCGCGGGAGATTCCCCGCGCGGGGCGGACTTGGGCAGGACAGCAGGAGTGACGAACTGTTCGGGTTCTAGCGGAGAAGCGTAAGCGGCCTCAGTCCCGCCCAACGCGTGAACGACCAGGCACTGCTCGGTCGAGTGATTGAGCGGCGCAGGCGCCTTGCCGCCCTGCGCGCTCGAAGCGGAGGCGAGGTCGTGCTGCGCATGGGCAAGCGAGTGCAGCTGCGCTGCGCTGCCGGAGAATGCAAGAGCAAGCGCGAGGCAGACAACGAGGGCGGCTCTTACGTCCACTCGGCTCGTCCTCGATACCAGGGTGCGTTCAGTTGCATTCAGCACAGGCACCACGAACGATCACTTCCGCAGCGTCGGTCCGGTATCCGCGCGGCACCCTCAGCGTGAGCCTTGGCGTGGAAACCTCTTCAAGGCAGATGGTCTTGCCACACCCATTGCATTGGAAATGCGCATGCGCCCCATGTTCGCGATTGGCGGCCGCATAGCGGCTCACGCGATCCGACCCAGCCAGCCGGCAGGCGAGACCCTGCCCCACAAGCCAGTCAAGTACCCGGTACAGGGTTACGCGGTCGACCGGCCGGGGGGCGAGTGCCGCCTCCAAGTCGTGGTGTGAAAGGGCGCCCTTCGCCTCGGAAAGGCAGGCGAGCACTGCCACTCGCGCAATGGTGACGCGGTCGCCGGTGGCCGCCACACGCGCCCGGGCGTCGTCCTTCCTGACAGTGCGCTTCATGAATGGATTGTATCGGCCGGCAACCAGTAACGCAACCTTGTTGCAACAAGGCCGGACCGGATACCGGCTCTAGGCGCGAATCCCGCGGCGGACAGGGTCCTTGTCAGTGGTTGCCATGGGCGGCATACACTGTGGCGACCCCGGCGCAGATCAGAATCACCTGCCCCGTCGCGTCTGCGAAGCTCCAGCGACGGTGCAGCTCTGGAATGAGGTCCGCCACTGCGACATAGATGAAACTTGCCGCCGCGAATGCGAGCACGTAAGGCAGCCACTCGCTCGCGTGTGTCAGCGCAAAGTACCCCGCCACGCCGCCAACCAACGCCGCGGCCCCGGACACCGCGTTCAACAGCAACGCTTTGCGGCGCGTGTATCCCACGCTCAACAGCACCATGAAGTCCCCCACTTCCTGTGGAATCTCGTGTGTGACCACGCCTATCGCCACCGCCCATCCGACCGCCGGATCCGTGAGGAATGCGGCGGCGATCAACACGCCATCGACGAAATTATGCAGGCCGTCGCCCACCACGATCATCAGACCTGCCGCCTGACCCCGGTGGCGCACGTGCGCGTGAGGCACTCCCTCCGCATCAAGGTCGTGCGGCCCGGGATGCGCGTGGCGCCATAGCGCGAGCTTCTCGAGCACGAAAAAAGCAAGAATTCCCGCCAGGCATGTCGCAAGCACGTCCTCTGGCCCGAGCGCGTTCACCGCCTCGGGCAGCAGGTCGAGGAAAGCCGCGCCGAGCAGAACGCCGACGGCATAGGACACCAGCCGCGGCGCCCATCGATCCAGCACGGAAAACGACAAGGCCGCGGCCGCCAGCACCGACAGCACACCACCGGCGAGCGTGGCAAGCAGGATCGAAGAAAGGATCAAGCGCGCTTCAGTGCGCCACGGCTTCGGTCAGGCGATAGAACACCCCGCCGGGATCGTTCGTAAGCAGCGCCATGCGGCCGCTGACCAGCACCGGTTCATAGGTAAACTTGATCGGCTTGGTCATCTTGACTTCGACGAACTGCTCGGGTCCGCCGGGCATGCAGAACCCACAGGTCTGAGGCGAAGCCGCGAGGATGAAGTGGGCCTGCTTGTCGCCTACCGAGAGCGGCATCATGTAGCCCTGCATCTTCACCTCTTTCTTGTCGAGGGTGGCCACGCTGTCGGAGAACCTGGGCACGTAACGGTCCTTTTGCTTGACCAGATCCACCTGTGCGAGCGTCTTCCACGACACCAGGCCCTTGAGTTCCGGCAGTGGCTTGGCCGCGGATGCCTGCGCTTCGTACTTGCCGGGCTTTCCGGGCGCCTGCGCGAATGCAACTGCCGGGCCCAATGCAAGGGCGGTACAGATGAGTAAAGTGTGCTTCATGCGAACCTCCTGATTCGATTCGATCGTGCTTACCTTCCTGCGCATCAATGCTTGTGCTTCATGCCGCAATGCTTGCCGATTCCGAGGCCTCGGCAATCCTTCTCAAGCTCCGCGTGGCAGACTTTCTCGGGCTTACCTTCTTCCAGGCACCTTGCCGCCTTCTCGTGCGCGGCGGCCATCGCCCGGTGTCCGGCGATTTCCACGGCCTTCTTGTCTGCCGCCTTGGCCTGAGCGTGCAAGGCGGCCGGACTTGCGATAAACAACGTGACTAGGGCCGCTGTCAGTAGTGTCTTCATAGGTTCTCCAAGGTGGGAATTGATCAACCTTCTGCAAGCGCCGCCGCCACATCCACCCGGGCGGCCCGCCAGGCAGGCAACAACGCTGCGAGCGCCGCCGTTCCAAGGACGAACGCCAACAGCCATAGTTCGTCGGCCAGGAATACGGCGCCGCTCACCCCCATCTGGCGCGTCTCGCGAAGCGCCTCGCCTACCGCAGCCGTAAGTCCATGGCCGAGAACGAGTCCGGCGGCTGCACCGACCCCGGCGAGCAGCATGGCCTCGACCAGCATCAGGCTGAGGAGGCGCGCAGGGGACGCGCCAAGCATGCGCATGACCGCCAGGTCGTAGCGGCGGTCTTCGAGCGCGTTCCACAACGCAATGAACACCGACAATGCGGAAGCCAGGACCAGAACGAGGCCGAATGCGCGCAACACTTCGACACCGACCCCCAGCATCCGGAACAGTCGTGCGCTTTCGAACGCAGGCGATGCAGCCTGCAACGCGGGCGTCGCATTTACGAAGCGCGGGAGAGATACGGCGGCGAGCGGTGACGCGTACCGCAGCAGAAGGGCGGTAAGCTCCTTCTCCTCGTCGTCCATCGCGTCGATGAGTTTCTGCGGATCGTCGCCCGGCTCGCCGTGCTGGTGCACGGCCCATACGGATTCGACGCTCGTGAGCACCAACCGGTCGAGAAGCCCCGCCCCGGGGGCGAGTATGCCAACCACGACGTACGGCGAGCTCTCGTGCGAGTCGCCGGCCCCTTCGAGGCCATGAGCTCCGGAGAACTGCTTTCCGACGGCAAGACCCGTGGCTTGCGCAACCTCGGCACCGATCACCGCTTCCAGTGGCTTGTCCCAAAGGCGGCCCGTTGCCACGCGAGCACCGTAGTGGACGGGATATTCCTGGTTCGTGCCGACGATCCGGAATCCCCGGTAGCTGTCACCCAGGGCAATCGGAATAACCTGCCTCACCATCGGATGCTTGGCGACTTCGTGAGCAGCGGATAGGGGGATGTTCCCGGTAGGGGCATCCAGATGGAACACGGCAGAGAGGATCAGCTGCATGGGGCTGCCTTTCGCACCGACAACCAGATCGATACCGCGCACGTCCCGCTGCAGGCGCTCCTCGATCTGAGTCGTGACGAGCAGCATTACCGTGATGGTGGCGACGCCGAGCGCGAGCAGGAGCAGGTTGAGCCCCGTGACGAGGGGGCGCTCACGCATATACCCGATGCTCACCATGGCCAGGTTCATGCCGCAAGCCTCAGCTGGTTGGGAAATCGCTCGCGCACCCGCGCATCATGCGTCGCGATCACGAGCGTCGTGCCGCCCGCCCGGGCCTGCGTCTGGAGCAGGTCGAGCGTCGCTGCGCAGTTGGCGTCGTCGAGGTTGGCGGTGGGTTCATCGGCGAGCAGCACCCTGGGACGATTCACGAGCGCACGCGCCACGGCCACCCTCTGCGCCTCACCGTGCGAAAGCTGGCGTGGGCGACTCGTGCCGCGTTGCGAAAGGCCGACTCCGGCCAAGGCCTCGGCCACGCGCGCAACGTCCTCTGGCAGTCCGGCGAGGGACTGTGCGAGTCGCAGGTTATCGGCGACGCTAAGGCTCGCGATCAGGTGCGGCTTCTGCGGAACGATCCCGATTCTCTGGCCGCGATGCTTGTCCAGAGCGGCAGCGTTCAGTCGATCGAGCCGCTCGCCGGCAACGCTCACCTCACCCTCTCCCGGGCGAAGCAGACCGGCCAGGATATGCAGCAAAGTGGTCTTGCCGCAACCCGAAGGACCCAGCAGCAACCAAGCCGCCCCCTTGTTGGCCTCGAAGCTTGCCACGCGCAGGACCTCACGCCCTGCGTATCTGTGTACGACCCCGGCGATGGCGATCACAGTCGCTTGGCAGGCCGGGATTGCCTGTGCTCGAACATGACTCTCTCCTCGAATCCATGGCAACGCGCTTCGTGCATAGGCGCGCGACGTGGCCGCGCATGCGCGGCCGGAACACGGGTAACTAGGCGGAGAGGGGCGGGGCGCGCGACTGGAACGCGGCGGCAGGCGATTCGCCGCTGCGTACGGCTGCGGGAGCAACTACGAGGCGGGAGATCTTCTGCGCAACAGGTGCGCAAGCAGCCTCGGCGGCGGTACCGTCAAGCGCGTGGACAACCAGGCACTGGTCGGTGGCGTGTTGGAGCGGGGACGGGGCCTTATGGTCGTGCGATGCCGCAGCGAGGTCCTGCTGCGCGTGCGCAAGCGAATGCAGCTGCGCCGCGCTGCCGGAAAAGGCCAGTGCGAACGCGAGGAACAGTCTCAGGAAGAAGGGCTTGCCCATGCGTGGATCATACACGCCCAGTCAAATACGCCTTGAAGCGGGGCTACTTGGCCCCGGCGAGGCACTGGTCGAGGCCGGCGATGAACAGGTCCTTCGGCAGCTTCTTGCCGATGAACACCATCACGGACTCCTTCTTCTCGCCCTTGTTCCACGGCTTGCCGACGTCGCCGCCCATCATCATGTGCACGCCCTGGAACACCACCCGGTTGGGGTTGCCCTTCATCCACAGCACGCCCTTGTAGCGCAACAGGTCGGGGCCGTAGACCTGGATCATGCCGCCGAGAAATTGTTCGAGCTTCGCGCCATCGAAAGCCTTGGCGGTGCGGTAGACGAACGACTCGACTTCGTCGTGGTGCTCGTGGGCCGAGTCGGTGAGGAAGTCCGGCTCCAGCTCGAGAATCGCGTTCAGGTTGAAACCGCGGATGTCGAGCACCTCTGCGATCGGCGCGTTGCCGAAATGCACGTGCTTGATCGGCGCGCGCGGGTTCATCTTGCGGATGCGGTCCGACAGCGTCTTCACTTCCGCCTCTGACACGAGATCGGTCTTCGACATCAGGATCCGGTCGGCGAAGCCCACCTGCGACTGCGCCTCGTGGAACTCGTCGAGGGTCTCTTTCGCGTGCTTGGCGTCGACGATCGTGAGAATCGAGTCGAGCAGGTAGTTGTTGCCGATCTCCTCGTCGGTGAAGAACGTCTGCGCCACCGGGCCCGGGTCGGCCATGCCGGTGGTCTCGATGATCACGCGGTCGAACTTGAGCGCGCCGCTGTCGCGCTTTTCCTTCAGCGTGCCGAGGATGCGGATCAGGTCGCCGCGGACCGTGCAGCAGATGCAGCCGTTGTTCATCTCGATGATCTGCTCGTCGCTGGTCTCGAGGATGTCGTTGTCCACGCCGACCTCGCCGAACTCGTTCTCGATCACGGCGATCTTGTGGCCGTGGTCTTCCTTGAGGATGCGGTTGAGCAGCGTGGTCTTGCCGCTGCCGAGAAAGCCGGTGAGGATGGTGACGGGAATCATGTTGTCCTGCTGCATGGCAACTCCTGGGTACTGCGGGGGACGGGGAGGGCGGATTCTACTCCGTCGCCGCTCAGGGCCGGTAGACCAGCAGCCCCTTCAGGTAATCGCCCTCCGGAAACTCCAGCGCCACCGGGTGGTCGGCCGCGGGCCCGAATCGTTCGATGATTTTCGCATCCGCCCCCGCGTCGAGCGCGGCGCCGGCGATGATCTTCTGGAACAGGTCCGGCGAAATCCCGCCCGAGCACGAAAACGTGGCGAGCAACCCGCCGGGCGAGAGCAGCTTCAGCGCCAGCAGGTTGATGTCCTTGTAGGCGCGCGAGGCGTTTTCCACCTGCGCCGCGGTGGGCGCGAATTTCGGCGGATCGAGCACGATCATGTCGAACTTCGCGCCGCGATTGCGCAGCTCCCTCAGGTGCAGGAAGACGTCGGCCTCCTTGAACCCAAGACGGGAGGCATCGAGCGGATTGCCGCGAAGATTGCGCTGGGCCATCGCGATCGCGGTGGCCGAGCTGTCGATCGCCGTGACGTGCTTCGCACCGCCGGCAAGCGAAGAAATGGCGAAGCCGCCGGTGTAGCAGAAGCAATCGAGCACTTCCCGGCCGGCCGAGAGTTCGCGGATCCGCAACCGGTTCGCACGCTGGTCAAGAAAAAACCCCGTCTTCTGCCCCGCGGCGACGTCCACGCGAAACACCAGGCCGTGCTCGCTGATCGCGCAGCTCGATGCGTCGCTGTTGCCGCGCACGAAACCAGCGCGCTCCGGCAGCCCCTCCAGCGTGCGCACTTCGGCGTCCGAGCGTTCGAACACGGCCTCGCACCGTGTGAGTTCCACCAGCGCATCGAGAACCTCCTCGCGCCAGCGCTCCATGCCCGCGGACAGGAACTGCGCGACCAGCACGTCCGCGTATCGGTCGACGATCAGGCCCGGCAGTCCATCCGACTCGCTATGCACCAGTCGCATCGCATTGGTGTGCTGCCCGATCGGCAGGTTTGCGCGCAGGTCGAGGGCACGCTTCACTCGCTCGCGCAGGAACGCGGCGTCGACCGTTGCCGCGGCATCGAACGTCCACATCCGCCCGCGGATCTGCGACTGCGGGCTATAGGCCGCGAGGCCGAGCTGCTGGCCTTCGGCGCTGCGCACCAGCACGGTGTCCCCGCCCTGCGGGTCGCCGAGCACTTTCTCGATCGCCCCCGAGAACACCCACGGATGCCGGCGCTTGACGGACTTGTCGCGCCCTGTCTTGAGGACGATCACCTTTGCCGTCATACGACCCCCGCAATGCCGGCCAGCGCACCTGCTGCGATCAGCCAGAGCGGATGCACCTTGGTGCGCCACGCGACCAGCGCCGCCACCGCCGTACAGGCCATGGCCGGGAGGTTGTTGATGTTGGCGCTGGCAAGCAACACGCCGGACGCCGCTACCAGGCCCACCGTGATCGGCGCGAGGCCGTTGTCCAGGATCTCGCGCCAGGCCGCCGCGCCCGCGCGCCGCCAGAGCATCCGGTCTGCATAGTAAGTGAGCAGGCTCGAGGGCAGGATCATCGCCACCGTCGTGACGAGCGCGCCGGCCATGCCCGCCACCTGCCAGCCGAACAGGCTCACGACCAGCACGTTGGGTCCGGGCGCGGCCTGCGCAAGCGCGAACAGGTCGCTGAACTCGCGGCCGCTCATCCAGCCATGCACGTCGACGAGGCTGCGATGCATCTCCGGCAGCACCGAGACCGCGCCGCCGACCGACAGCAGCGAGAGCACGGCGAAGTCCGCAATGAGGATCCCGAGGCGTTCCATCATGAGCCTCGTTTGCGGCCGGCCCAGGCCGCGGCGATCGACACCGGCACCGCTACAGCGAGCACGAGCGCGAGCGGCATGCGCAGCACTGAGACCGCCCCGAAGGCGAGGATGCCGAACACCACGCGCCAGGAGCGCATCCTCGGCGAGGCGGCCATGCGCAACGCGGTCGCAATGATGAGCCCGGCGGCCACGGCCGAAACGCCGCGCAGCGCGGAAGCCACCGCCGGCACCTGCGCATAGCCCGAGTACAGCACGCCAAGCAGCAGGACCACGACAAAGGGCGCCGCGAGGATGCCGCCGCAGGCGGCCCATGCGCCGCGCGCGCCGAAATGGCGGGCCCCGATGCAGATCGAGACATTGACGATGTTAGGCCCGGGCAACGCCTGGCAGCGCGACACGATGTCGGTGAACTCATCCATCGTCAGCCAGCGATAGCTGTCGACCAGGGTATGCCGGGCCACCGGCAGCACGCCGCCGAACCCCTGCAGGCCGAGCTTCATGAAGGCGTAGAACAGTTCCCCCGGGGAACGCGGCACGTTGACCGCGGTTGCGCCGCTCATTGTTGCGCCACTCACTTCTTCCTCGCGCGCGGGTGGGCCATGTCGTAGACCTTGGCCAGCGCCTGGAAATCCAGGTGGGTGTAGATCTGCGTGGTCGAGATGCTCGAGTGCCCGAGCATCTCCTGCACCGCGCGCAGGTCCTGCGAGGATTGCAGCACATGGCTTGCGAAGGAGTGCCTCAGCATGTGCGGGTGGACATGGCCTTCGGCGCCGCGCGCCTGCGCCCACAGGTCGAGCCGCACGGCCAGCGTCGACGCCGAAATGCGCCGGCCGCGTGTGCCGACGAAAAGCGCCTTTTCACCCGGCTCCGCCAGTTGCGCGCGCACCGCGAGCCAGGCCGTCAGCGCCTCGCGCGCTTTCGCACCCACGGGGACCGAGCGCGTCTTGCTGCCCTTGCCAGTCACCGTCACGAGGCCTTCGTCCAGGTCCAGCCGCCCGTCGCCCCAGTCGAGCGAAAGCAATTCCGCGCGGCGCAAGCCGGAGGAATACATCAACTCGAACATCGCGTGGTCGCGCAGGAGTTCGATGGCGCCTTCCGGCGCGGCCTCCATCAGGCGCTGCGCGGCCTCCACGGAGAGGGCCTTGGGCAAGGTGCGCGGGGATTTCGCCGCGCGCACGCCCTGGCAGGGATTGGACGCAAACCCTTTCTGCCGCACGAGCCAGTGATACAGCCCGCGCCAGGCCGAAAGCATGTTGGCCAGTGCACGCGCCGAAAGCCCCTTGGAATGCAGCCGCGCGATCGAGCGGCGCACCTGCGCGCTGTCCAGGCTGTCGAGCCGTGCCGGCCCGAGGAGTTCGAGCAGGCGCGCAAGGCTGCGCGCGTAGTTGCTGATCGACACCGGGGCGAGCTGCCGCTGGTGTGCGAGCGACCCGAGGTACTCCCGCACTAGGCCGGCGTCTGGGTGCGCGGTCCCGGCCCCAGTGACGCCGGACGCCATCACAACCTCGATGACAGGGCCGCGGCCGCGAGTTCCCCGATCCGGCGCAGGTAGAGCGTGCCCATTTCAGGATAAAAGCGTTGCGGGTCTTCGCTGCCCAGGGCGAGCATCCCGAATGCCTTGGTGGAGCCGAGCGGGATCAGCGCGATCGAGCGCACATGCTCGGCCGACTCGCGGAACCAGGGCAGGAACGGGCTCCCCTCGGCCGGTCCGCACTGGGGCGCGCCCATGGTGTCGACCAGCGTGCGCTGCTCGTCCGTCACCGGGGCGCCCTCGAGGGTCCCGTCGAGCAGCGACTGCCCCCAGAGGCGCAGCGCCACATGCGGCACGGAGAAGTCCTCGCGCAAGTGGAAATACAGCGCATGCACGACTGCGGCGAAATTCTTCGCGCCAAGCAGCGCCGAAGACACGCGATGCACCTTTTCGCTGATCGCGTCGTTTTCCTCGCCGAACTGGATCAGCTCGGCGAGCTTGCCCTCGAGCAGCTTGACCTTCTCGCGCAATCCGAGCGTCTGGCGCTCGGACAGGGGGATGGCGCGGCCGCCGTAGGGATGCGGGACCTGCATCGAATCGAGCACCCCCGGTTGCCGCTCAAGGAGGTCAGCGAGTAACCGGGCGAACTGGTCGGGGTGGTCCTTCAGGTACTGCTCGGCTTCGTCAGAGTTCAATGGTTCCCTCGAATACGGAGATGGCGGGGCCCTTCATCCAGACCGGATTGTCGCCGCCCGCCCAAGCGATGGTCAATGTTCCGCCGCGCGTCCCGACCTTCACCGGGGAATCGAGGAGGCCGCGCGCGATGCCGGACACCACCGCCGCGCAGGCGCCTGTGCCGCAGGCCAGCGTCTCGCCCGCCCCGCGCTCGAACACCCGCAAGCGGATCGAGTGGCGATCCACGACCTGCATGTAGCCTGCGTTGACGCGCCGGGGAAAGGCCGGATGGCGCTCGACCTCGGGGCCCTGCGTGCCCACCGGCGCCGAATCCACGTCCGGGACGACCTGCACCGCATGCGGGTTGCCCATCGACAACACGGCCACCTCCACCGGCTTGCCGGCGACTTCGATCGTGTGAACCAGCCCGGCCCGTTGCGCCGTGAAGGGCACCTTTGCGAGCTCGAACACGGGGGCCCCCATGTTGACCGTGACCTCGCCGTCCTCCTCGAGTCGCGGCTCGATGATCCCCGCCAGCGTCTCGACCCGGATCTGCCGGTTGGACGTGAGCCCGCGCTGGTGGACGAATTTCACGAAGCAGCGCGCGCCGTTGCCGCACTGCTCGACCTCGCCACCGTCGGCGTTGAAGATCCGGTAGCGGAAGTCCGCCGCCGGACCCGACGCCTTTTCCACGGCCAGGATCTGGTCGCAACCGACGCCGAAATGCCGGTCGGCGACCGCCTTCAACTGCTCGCCGGTGAGCCCGAAGGGGCTCGATGTCGCGTCGAACACGACGAAATCGTTGCCCGCGCCGTGCATTTTGGCGAACGCGATCTTCATGCAAGGAGCTTGCGGTATTCGACCGAAATGCAGCGGTCCATCACCACGGTCATGCCGGCGGCCAGCGCGCGCGCTGCGGCCGGCTCGTTGACCACGCCTTCCTGCAGCCACACGGCGGGCAGCTTGAGCGCGATGCATTCATCGACGATCGAACCCGCATCCTCGGGGTTGCGAAAAACGTCGACGAGGTCGATGCGCTCCGGCACGTCCGACAGGCTCGCGTAGGCCTTGAGGCCGAGCACCTCGCTGATCGCCGGGCGGACCGGGATCACGCGATAGCCCCACTCGAGCAGCCGCGCCGCGATGCGGTGGCTGGGTCGCTCGGGACGCGGCGAAATGCCGACCACGGCGATCGTCTTCGCGTCCTTGAGCAGCGCCCGGAGGGCCTGCGGCGGGGGATTGCTGAACATGGGGGGATTCTAGGCGTAAAACCAAGCCTCGCGTCATTCGTAGGGCGAAGCCTCGCCGTGCGGCCGCGTCTTGAAGCGCTTGTGCACCCAGTAGTACTGCTCCGGCATCGACTGCGCCTGCTCTTCGATGAACGCGTTCACGCGCCGGGTGTCGGCGGTGAAGTCGTCCGTGGGGAAGTTCTCCCATGCAGGCAGGATTGTGACCACATACCCGCCGCCTCCCGGCAGCATGCGTGCCACGCAGGGCAGGACCTTTGCTCGTGTCAGCTTCGCGAGACGCGAGACGCCGGTGATCGTCGCCGCCGTCACGCCAAAGAAAGGCACGAATACCGCGTCCTTGCGGCCGAAGTCGAGGTCCGGCGCGTAGTAGAACGGCCGGCCGGAGCGGATCGAGGCAATCACTGCGCGCACGCCATCCTGGCGGGGAATGGCTTGCGACAACCCAAAGCGCGTCCGCCCGCGCAACAGCAACCGGTCGTAAACCGGGTTCTTCTGGTGCGCATACAACCCGGCGATCTCGATCTCGCACCCCAGCCGCGTGTAGGCGGCATCGAGGCCGACGAAGTGGGGCGCGACGAGGATCACCGGGTGCCCCGCCGCGGCGCGCAGGTGCTCCAGACCCTCCAGCCTGACCAGCCGCATGATCCGGTCCCGCGAAGCCCACCAGAGCAGCGCATGCTCGACGAAACTGCGCATGAACGCGCGGAAATGGGCGCGCGCAAGCCGTTCGCGTTCGGCTGCAGGCATCTGCGGGAAGCATTTCGCCAGATTGATGCGCGTGACCCTGCGTCGCTCCGGGATCAGCCAGAAGGCCACGGTGCCCGCAAGATTGCCAACGGCGGCAATGGCCCACATCGGCAGCCAATGCACGAGCCACATCAGCGCGAAGACCAGCCGGCTCATTGGCAGCTCACTCCGGGTCGCTCGCCCCGGCCGGGGTTTTGTAGCGGTTGTAGCCCCAGAGGTACTGTCCGGGACACTCGCGGATCAGGTCCTCGAGGGTCCGGTTGAGGCGGCGCGCTTCGCTCTCCCCCGCCCGTGCTTCACCAAGCGCACGTATGGACAGCGTATAGCCCTGGCCCCAGGGCAGGCGGCGCGCGAAGGCGACCAGGCACACCACGTTCTCCCGCGCGGCCAGGCGCGGGGCCAGCGTCATCGTGTACGCGGGCTGGCCGAAGAACTCCGCCCATTCGCCCTCGCCCTTGCCGGGAACCTGGTCAGGAAGGATGCCGATCGCCTCGTGACGCTTCAGCGCCGCGAGCAGGTCGCGCACGCCGCTGCGGTCAGCGGTCGCAAGCCTGACCCCGGGCCGCTCGCGCCCGGCCCGCATGTACGGCTCGAGCCATGCGAGCTTGGGCGACCGGTACATGATGGTCATCGGGAAATGCGCCGCTCCGTACTGCGCGCTGATCTCGAAGCAGCCGTGATGGGGGGTCAGGAAGACAATGCCCTGCCCGGCGGCCTGGGCACGCGTCACCAGCTCCCAGCCCGTGACCTCGCGGACCAGCCCCACCACCGCGGCATGCGGTCGAAGCCAGAGCGCGGGAAGTTCGGTGAGCAAGCGTCCGGCCGAGGCAATCGCTTCACGTCGCACGGCCGCATCGCCCCCCAGCCCGGCGATGGCAAGGTTTTCCGCCAGGTGTGCGCGATAGCGCGGGGAGGCCAGGTACATCAACCAGCCCAGCAGCCACCCCGCTGCATGCAGGACCGCGAGCGGCAGGCAGGCCGCAAAACGCATCAGCGCCTGCGACATAGCGTCATGTGGGACGTGCTGGTTGGGAATTCAGTCAAGGTTTGGTATCCTTGCCGCCTCTTTTTGAGCCAATTTCCCACTTTTTCAGGCGGCAGCGACATGAGCGATTTTCTCTTCACCTCCGAGTCGGTCTCTGAAGGACACCCGGACAAGGTTGCAGACCAGATTTCGGACGCGGTCCTCGACGCGATTCTAGCCCAGGACCCGCGCTCACGCGTCGCAGCGGAAACCCTCGTCAAGGACAACCTCGTGGTCCTCGCCGGCGAAATCACGACCGGCGCCAAGCACATCGACTACCGCGAGATCGCCCGGAAGACGATCAAGCGCATCGGCTACACCGACCCCGCGATCGGTTTTGATGCCGACACCTGCACGGTGCTGGTGGCCTACGGCGAGCAGTCGCAGCACATCGCACAGGGCGTGAACGAAGGCAGCGGCCTCGACCTCGACCAGGGCGCCGGCGACCAGGGCCTGATGTTCGGCTACGCCTGCGACGAAACGCCCGGCCTCATGCCGATGGCGATCTACCTCTCGCACCGCCTGGTGGAAAGGCAGTCTGAAATCCGCCGCGATGGCCGCCTCAACTGGCTGCGCCCGGACGCCAAGTCGCAGGTCACGATCCGCTACGAGAACGGCAAGCCGCACTCGATCGAAACCGTGGTGCTCTCGACCCAGCACGGCCCGGGGATCACGCACAAGCAGATCGAAGAGGCCGTGATCGAGCAGATCATCAAGCCGGTGCTGCCCAAGGAACTCGTCAAGGGCCAGATCAAGTACCTGGTGAACCCGACCGGCGCGTTTGAAATCGGCGGGCCCAAGGGTGACTGCGGCCTCACCGGCCGCAAGATCATCGTCGACACCTATGGCGGGTCCGCCCCGCACGGCGGCGGCGCGTTCTCCGGCAAGGATCCCTCCAAGGTCGACCGCTCGGCCGCCTATGCCGCGCGCTACGTGGCGAAGAACATCGTCGCGGCCGGCCTTGCGACCGAGTGCCTCGTGCAGGTGTCGTACGCGATTGGCGTGGCACAGCCCACCAGCGTGATGGTCACGACCAAGGGCACCGGCAAGATTTCCGACGCGGCGCTGTCCAAGCTCGTGACGCAACACTTCGACCTGCGCCCGAAAGGCATCATCCAGATGCTGAACCTGCTGCGCCCGATCTACGAGAAGACCGCCGCCTACGGCCACTTCGGCCGCAACGAGCCGGAATTCACGTGGGAAGCGACGGACAAGGCGAAGGCGCTGCAGGCTGCCGCGTAAGGCACAGGGGAAACCCGGACGGTTTCCCCCGTACCCCCTTCCGCAGAAAAAGAGCCCGGCCTGCCCGGGCTTTTTCTTTTCCGGCCCGCCTATTCGCCGAGCGCGCGGACGGCTTCCTCGAACAGCGCGAGGGGCATCGTGCAGAGCCCGCGCCCCAGCAATCCGCGGCCCAGCGGGTCCACCATGCCGGTCGACAGCAGCGGTGACCTCCCGCCTCGAACGACCGCCGCCGCGTCCAGCCCTACCTCGACCCCGAGGACGGGGTGCCTGGCACCCACCATCGCGAGGGCTCGCGCATCGTCGTCCTTGGCCAGCAGGGATTCGAACGCCACCTGCAGCGTGGGCGCCCTGCGCAACACCTGCCCGCCGAGGCCGAACGCATCGATGATGCCGCTGTCGCCGGTGGCCGGCGGGAACTGCGGGTCAGGAATCGTCAGGCCTTTCATGAACGGGCCTTCGACCGTGGCTGCGGGCGCCGTGAACCAGCGGCCGGGGATGCCGGCCAACTGGATGCCTGTGATCTGCCCATTGGCACACAATTTCGTCACGATCGAGGAGCCCTTCTCGCCTGCGGCTGCATCCAGCATCAGTGCGCAGGCGGGCATCCAGAAGTTGAGGAAGAAAAGCGGCGCCTCGGTGAGCGTGCGCAATGCAGCCTGCGCGGCCGGCGAGTCCGCCTTGCGTGTGCCGAGCACCGCGTGGAGCACGGCCGTCCCGCTGGACAACCGGTTGTGGAGGTCGTCGCCCTCGGTGAGCGCCGAACGGGCAACGGACAGGAGGTCGACCGGCTCGGACAGCAACTCCGCAAACCCCGGCGCGAGTTCGCGCTCGCGGAACGCAAGCTTGTCGAGGATCGCACGGTCGCGCGAGCCGAACCGCATCTGCGCGCCGCCGCCGGTGCCCAGGAACGAGTACCACCGGGCCTTCGACACCGCGTCCTCGATCACCGCCACAGTGGTGCGAGCCGAGACCATGGACACCAGCGGGGTGGATACCCTCCGGGCGAACGAGGGCTCGAGCTTCACCGCCCCGTCCGCAATCAGCTTTTCCGCTTCCGCGTCGTCCTTCGCCCAGCCTTCGTGCAGGCAGGCCAGCACCGCGCTGTTCAGCATCGGCGGGGGCGGCGCCTTGGGGGCGGGCAACGGCGGTCCGGCATGCAGCAGCACGCGATCGGGCAGGCCGAAGGCGTCAGCGGCGGAACACACGCCCGTCCATAGGGGTTCGACTGCAAGGATGTGCGCGAGCGCGCGTGCATTGGGCAGGCTGGAATCTGGTTTCATCGTGCGGGGTCTTCAAAAGTCGCTGGGATTGGCGTAGAATAGGCGTTTCCCGAGGAGCGTTGCAACGACAGGTTCTCTGCCTGTCGCTAGGCTCGGGAAATTCCTACCGCAACGGCGCTCGCGAACTTTTTTCCTAACCGAAAGGAGCGCGAGATGAGCGCCGTTCTGAAAGCAGTCAAGAAAGCCCCCGCAGGATTTTCCGATTTCAAAGTCGCCGACCTTGCCCTCGCAGCCTGGGGCCGCAAGGAAATCGCCATTGCCGAGACCGAGATGCCCGGCCTCATGGCGATCCGCGACGAGTACGCCGCCGTCCAGCCGCTCAAGGGCGCGCGCATCACCGGCTCGCTGCACATGACCATCCAGACTGCCGTGCTGATCGAGACCCTCGAGGCGCTCGGTGCAGACGTCCGCTGGGCCTCGTGCAACATCTACTCCACTCAGGATCACGCAGCCGCTGCGATCGCCGCTGGCGGCACGCCGGTGTTCGCCTTCAAGGGCGAGAACCTGACGGAATACTGGGACTACACGCATCGCATTTTCGAATGGCCCAACGGCGGCCTGACCAACATGATCCTCGACGACGGCGGCGACGCCACGCTGCTGCTGCACCTGGGCACCAAGGCCGAGACCGACCCGTCGGTGATCGCCAAGCCCGGCAGCGAAGAGGAAGAGTGCCTGTTCGCCTCGATCAAGGTCCAGCTCGCCAAGGATCCCAAGTGGTATTCGACCCGCCTCGCCGCCGTGAAGGGCGTGACGGAAGAAACCACGACCGGCGTGCATCGCCTGTACCAGATGCACAAGGAAGGGCGTCTCGCGTTCCCCGCGATCAACGTCAATGACTCGGTCACCAAGTCGAAGTTCGACAACCTCTACGGCTGCCGCGAGTCGCTGGTCGACGCCATCAAGCGGGCCACCGACGTGATGATCGCCGGCAAGGTCGCGCTGGTGTGCGGCTACGGCGACGTGGGCAAGGGCTCGGCGCAGGCGCTGCGCGCGCTGTCGGCCCAGGTCTGGGTCACGGAAATCGACCCGATCTGCGCGCTGCAGGCAGCGATGGAAGGCTACCGCGTGGTGACCATGGATTACGCCGCCGACAAGGCCGACATCTTCGTCTCGGCCACCGGCAACTTCCACGTGATCACGTATGACCACATGAAGAAGATGAAGAACCAGGCCATCGTCTGCAACATCGGCCACTTCGACAACGAGATCGACGTGGCGTCGCTGTCCCAGTGCACCTGGGACGAGATCAAGCCCCAGGTCGACCATGTGATCTTCCCCGACGGCAAGCGCATCATCATGCTCGCCAAGGGCCGCCTGGTGAACCTGGGCTGCGGCACAGGCCACCCGTCCTACGTGATGAGCTCGTCGTTCGCCAACCAGACCATCGCGCAGATCGAACTGTTCTGCAACACGGCCAAGTACCCGGTGGGCGTGTACACGTTGCCCAAGCACCTCGACGAGAAGGTCGCGCGCCTGCAGCTCAAGACACTGAATGCGCAGCTGACCGAACTCACCGTCGAGCAGGCGGCCTACATCAGCGTGTCGAAGAGCGGCCCGTACAAAACCGACCACTACCGGTACTAAAGTGGAAAGTCAGCGCAAGCACGCGCAGACCTTCAGCTTCGAGTTCTTCCCGCCGAAGACGCCGGAAGGCAAGGCCAAGCTGCGCGCGACCTGGCAACAGCTCGCGCAGTTGAAGCCGCGCTTCTTCTCGGTGACCTTCGGTGCGGGCGGCTCGACGCAGCAGGGCACGCTCGACACGGTGCTCGAGATCCTCGCCTCCGGCCACGAGGCCGCGCCGCACCTGTCGTGCGTCGCGTCCTCGAAGGCCGAGATCGCGGACATCCTCGCGCACTACAAGGACAACGGCATCCGCCACATCGTCGCCCTGCGCGGCGACCTGCCTTCGGGCGTGGCGATGGCGGGCGAGCTGCGGCACGCGAACGAGCTCGTGTCGTTCATCCGCGAGACGACGGGCGACTGGTTCAACATCGAGGTCGCCTGCTACCCCGAGTACCACCCGCAGACGCGCAATGCCGCCGACGAAGTGAAGAACTTCAGGCGCAAGATCGATGCGGGCGCGAACGCGGCGATGACGCAGTACTTCTACAACGCAGATGCGTACTTCCGGTTCATCGACGAGTGCGAGGCGGCAGGCCTCTCCATCCCGATCGTGCCGGGCATCATGCCGATCAGCAATTTCTCGCAGCTCGCGCGATTCTCGGATGCCTGCGGCGCAGAGATCCCGCGCTGGATGCGCATCAAGCTCGAAGGCTACCGGGACGACACCGCCTCGATCCGCTCATTCGGCCTCGACGTGGTCACGTCGCTCTGCGACAAGCTCCTCGCCGCAGGCGCGCCGGGGCTGCACTTCTACACCCTCAACCAGGCGGGTGCGGTTTCAACGATCTGGCAGCGCCTAGGGCTCTAGGCTCGCGTTCTAAGGACCGCCATCAGCGGTCAGTCGACCTTGATGGCTGCGTCCTTCACGACTTTCGCCCACTTCACGACCTCGCTGCGCTGGAAAACGCCGAACTCCTCCGGCGTGCCGGCCACGACCTCCGCCCCGAGGTCTTCCATGCGCTTGCGCACGTCGGCCGGTTCCATGGCTTTCACGACCTGGGCGTGCAGCTTCGGGACCACGTCTCGCGGCACGCCGGCCGGCGCCATCATCCCGAACCAGGCGAACGCGGAAAAGCCCGGCAGCCCGGCCTCCGCCATCGTCGGCACATCCGGCAGGGTCCGTGCGCGCGCATCGGTGGTGACGGCCAGCACCTTGAGCCGTCCTGTGCGGACATGCGGCAGCACGACCGGCCCCATGTCCATCGCCATCTGCACCTCGCCGCCCACGACGGCTGCCGCCGAAGGGGCGCTGCCGCGGTAGGGCACATGCAGGATCTGCAGGCCTGCCATGGTCTTGAACAGTTCCATGTTGGTATGCAGCGAAGTCCCATTGCCCGCCGAGCCATAGGACAACTGGCCGGGTTTGCCCTTGACGTAGTCGATCAGTTCCTTCACCGAGGCCACGGGCACGCTCGGGTTCACCACGAGGTACCCGGGAATCCTGAGGACCAGGGAAACCGGCGCGAGGTCCTTGACCGGGTCGAACCCCAGCTTCGGGTACAGGCTGGGCGCGACGGACAGCGCCCCGGACGACCCCATCAGGACCGTGTAGCCGTCGGGCGCGGATTTCGCCACCCGCTCGGTGCCAAGGACACCTCCCGCGCCGGCGACGTTCTCCACCACCGCCGTCTGCCCGAAGGAGCGGCTCATGGTGTCGGCGATGATCCGCGCCGCGAGGTCGGTGGGACCGCCCGGCGGGAAAGGCACGACGATGCGGATGGGCTTGGACGGGTAGTCCTGCGCGTGCGCGGTAGCAACGGCAAGCAATGCGCCCGCAAGTGTCGTGAGGAGCCAGCGTGTCATGTTCGTTTCCTTTCCGTGCAATGCGTTGGCGGGGCAGTCGGGGAGGATTGTGCCCATGTAAGGCGTGTATGTCCTGCAGCGGTGCGAACCTGCGCGGCATTTCGCGGAATGCAAGCCCGTGCGGACCGCGGGAGGATAGAATTCCCGGCCTCCAACCAGGACGACCTCTCCATGACCCGCCTCCTCGCCGCCCTGCTCGCCCTTTGCCTTGCGGCTGCCGCGCAGGCGCAGACCTTCCCCGCCAAGCCGATCACGATCGTCCTGTCCTATGCGGCGGGCGGCCCTACGGATTTCCTGGCCCGCACGCTGGCCGAGAAGGTGTCGGCCCGCGTGGGCCAGCCGGTGCTGGTCGACCCCAAACCCGGCGCGAACGAGCGCGTGGCCACCAGCTACCTGCTGGGCCAGCCCGCCGACGGCTACAACATAGTGCTGGTCGCCGTGCCGCACGCGACCAACCCGGCCGTGTTCGCGCAGATGCCCTACGACTCGACCAAGGAATTCACCGGGCTCATCCACCTCGTGAGCATCCCGCCGATCCTTACGGTGCGGGCCGATTCGCCGATCAAGAACTTCAACGACTTCGTAGCCCTGGCGAAGTCCAAGCCCGGCGCCGCCACCTACGGGTCCTCCGGCAACGCGACCAACTCGCACCTGACGCTGGAACTGCTGGCAACGCTCTCTGGCGCGTCGTTCCTGCACATTCCCTACAAGGGTGACACGCCGGCGCTGACCGATCTCCTTGGCGGGCAGATCGTCGGCAGCGTGAACGCGCTGCCTGCGGCGATCCCGCAGATCAAGGGTGGGCGCGTGCGCGGCATCGGCATCTCGAGCCAGGAGCGCCACCCGCTGGTGCCGGAAGTGCCGACTTTCGTCGAGCAGGGCTACAAGGATGCGGTGTCGGCCACCTGGTTCGGGCTGATCCTGCGCAGCTCGGTGCCGCGCGAAGTGGTGGCGAAACTGAGCGCCGAATTCAACGCGGCGCTGGCGATGCCCGACGTGCGCGAGAAGCTCGCGGAGCGCGGCATGCTGATCGTCGGCGGTTCGCCGGAGCAGTTCACCGCTCACATCCGGCGCGAGTATGAGCGCTGGGGCGCCATCATCAAGGCGCGCGGCATCAAGGTCGATTGACCCTTAGAACTTCTCCGGGCGCACCACGCTGACGTCAGCGAAGTACAGCGTCACCGAGTAGTGCGGGCCGTAGGTTTCAAGCACGTGCGCCGCGAGGCGCTCAGCCACGCCGACCTCGCAGATCACCTTCATCTCGATCGACCGGTCGGCCTCCCACGAGCCTTCGCGCGTGCCGCCGCGACCGCTGCCCCGGACATCCACGACCGTATAGCCAGCCGCGCCCAGCCGACGCGCGTCTTCGGCGAGCAGCTTTTCCAGCGCCGCCTCGCAGATCACCACCAGCAGCTTCCTCGAGTGGGTTTGCATCCTAGAACCTCAGCGATTCGGCAAGCCGCAGGTAGAGCGGGATGCCCAGCGTGATATTGAACGGGAATGTGATGCCGAGCGCCACGCCGATCGACAGCGCCGGGTTGGCTTCAGGGACGGCGATGCGCATCGCCGTCGGCGCCGCAATGTAGGAGGCGCTTGCCGCCATGGTCGCCAGCAGCGCGGTCCCGCCGTCGGACAGTCCCACGGCACGCGCGACCAACGCGCCTACGCAAGCGAAGCAAAGCGGAACGACGACCCCGAAGACCGCCAGGAAGAGCCCGGCCCGGCGCAGGTCGCCGAGGCGGCCACCCGCGACCAACCCCATCTCGAGCAGGAACACCGCGAGCACGCCCTTGAAGAGGTCGATGAACAACGGCTTGATGGGCGCAATCCCTTCCGGCCCGACGGCCGCGCCGATCGCCAGGCCGCCGAGCAGCAGCACCAGGGTCTTGCCGAACATGACCTCGTGCAGGACAGCTCCCCAGCGCACCGCCTGCAGCGTGCCCAGGCGCGCAAGCAGGATGCCGGTGACGATGGCAGGGGTTTCGAGGAGCGCGACGAACAGCGGCATATGCGCTTCGAACTCGATGTTGTTCTTCGCGAGATACGCCGTAGCCACCGCGAAGGTCACCACGCTCACCGAACCATAGTGCGCTGCGATCGAGGCGGCGTCGGGCCGGGGCAGGCGGCCCAGGCCCCTGAGTATCGCGAACGCCGGCAGCGGGAGCAGGAACCCCATCACCACCACCGCACTGGCCTGCACCGCAACGTCGGCGAACGGCACTTTCGCGAGTTCGACCCCACCCTTCAGCCCGATCGCGAGCAGCAGGAAGATGGATAGCGTTTCGTACAGCGCCTCGGGCAGGCGGAGGTCGGACTTCGCGAGCTTCGCGAACACGCCCAACAGGAAGAACAGGACGACTGGATCCATGCCTTAGCGGCTGGTCAACGGGTAGCGCTCCGCCCCCCGGTCTCCTCAGGCGGCCTTCTTCTTTCTCTGCGCGTCCTTGACGTGCATCTGCGCGTACGCGCCGTGCGCGGCCGATTCCGCCTCGCCCACGTGCACGGGCATGCCCATGTCCTCGAGCACGGAACCCAGCGCCGACAGGCAGACCATGACGTTTTCCGGGCGGCACGAGTAGCCCATCAGGCCGAAGCGCCAGATCTTGCCGGCGAGGGGCCCGAGGCCCGCACCGATCTCGAGGTTGAACTCGTTCAAGAGGCGCTTGCGGACTTCGGCTTCGTTCACGCCCTCGGGGCACAGCGCCGCGTTCATCTGCGGCAGCTGGAATTGCTCCTTCACGAGGAACTTCATGCCCATCGCCTCCAGCCCGGCCTTCAGCGCCAGGTGGTGCCGATGCGCGCGGGCCCAGGCGTTCTCCAGGCCTTCCTCGCGGATCAGGAGCAACGCCTCGTGCAGTGCGAACAGCGAGTTGGTCGGCGCGGTGTGGTGGTAGGTGCGCGTCGTCGCGCCCCAGTAACCGAGCAAGAGGTTCATGTCCATGAACCAGCTGTGGATCTTGTCCTTGCGCGCCTTCACGTGCTCGACCACGCGCTCGTTGAACGACACGGGCGACAGGCCAGGCGTGCACGACAGGCACTTCTGGCTCGCGGAGTAGATCGCGTCGATGCCCCACTCGTCGACCAGCACCGGCGTTCCACCCAATGAGGTGACCGCATCGACGATGGTCAGCGCGTCGTACTTGTGCGCGATCTCGACCAGGGTCTTCGCATCGGACTGCACCCCCGTGGAGGTCTCGGCATGCACAAAGGCGACGATCTTCGCGTCGCGGTTGGCCTTCAGTGCGTCCTCGAGCTTTTGCGGCGTGACCGGCTCGCCCCAGGTGTCCTCGACGACAACGGCCACGCCGCCCGCGCGCTCGACGTTCTCGATCATGCGGCCGCCGAACACGCCGTTGCGGCAGACGATCACCTTGGCACCGGGCGCCACCATGTTCACGAAGCAGTACTCCATGCCCACCGAGCCGGGACCGGACACCGGGAAGGTCAGCGCGTTCTTGGTCTGGTAGGCGTAGCGGAGCAAGGACTTCAGCTCTTCCATCATCTCGACGAAGACGGGGTCGAGGTAGCCGATGGCCGGCTGGCTCATTGTGGTCAGCACGCGCGGGTGGATCTCCGTCGGGCCGGGGCCCATCAGGATGCGCTGCGGCGGGTGGAAGGACTGGATGCGCTTCGCGGGGGCAAACTTGTTCATGGCCTCACTCCCATGGATGGCACCGACGAAATCGTCGGGCCGGGACTTCACTCGTACGGGTTTCCTGGCGGCTGCGTCGTTGAGCACATCGACGGCAAGGACCTGGCCGCCGGTGAGTTGCTCGACTTCCATGGCCCAGCGTGCGGGCACATAGCCGGTCTTGACCCAGTTATTGACCACAGCGCGGTCGAGGTGCAGGGCCCGGGCGACATCCGCCTGGCTCCCGAAGATTTCCACAAGTCGTTCCGCGCAGTTCATGGAGCAGGATTTTACATGACAAATTTATTTTGACAAACCTGCATTGCGCACAAGGATTGCGGAACACTGGCTTGACGACCCACGCCTCTGGCGTAGGATGGGTTCATTAGAAAAACTTCTGTTCTCAGCAAGAACTTTTAGCTGCCGCCGAATCCTGAGGAGCCCCCATGGCAATCGGACAACCTGTTGAATGCAAGCCGGAAACCGTAGCAGAAGCCTACCTGGCCCTGCTCGCCTCCCGCGACGTCGATTACCTGTTCGGCAACTCGGGGACGGACTTCCCGCCACTGGTCGAGGCGCTGGCCAAGGGCCAGGCGCTGGGCTGGAAGATGCCGGAGCCGATCATCGTCCCGCACGAGAACGTGGGCGTAGCGATGGCGCACGGCTACTACATGGTGACCGGCCGCCCGCAGGCCATGATGGTCCACGTGGGCCTGGGCACCGCGAACTCGATCAACGGCATCTTCAACGCCGCGCGGCAGAACATCCCGATCCTCTTCACCGCCGGCCGCACGCCGCTGACCGAAGGCGGGCAGCTCGGCTCGCGCAACAACTACATCAACTGGGCGCAGGAACAGTTCGACCAGGCCGGCATGCTGCGCGAGTTCGTGAAGTGGGACTACGAACTGCGCGACGCCTCGCAGGTGGAGACGGTCGTCGACCGGGCCCTCGCCATCGCCAAGAGCGAGCCGTGCGGCCCCGTGTACCTCACGCTGCCGCGCGAAGTGCTTGCCTCCGGACTGGGAGGCAAGCAGATCAGCAAGCGCACCACCATCGCGCCGATGAGCCCGCCCGCGGCGGACCCCGACACGCTGGAAGAAGTCGCCAAGCTCCTCGGCGCCGCGAAGAACCCGCTGATCATCACCTCCAACGGCGGGCGCACGGCGGAATCGGCGCAGGCGCTGACGCAGCTGGCGGAGACTTTCGCGATCCCAGTGATCCAGTACCGGCCGCGCTACCTCGCGCTGCCCACGGAACACCCGATGAACTGCGGCTACGACCCGCACGGCATGATTCCCGATGCCGATCTCATCCTGGTCGTCGACAGCGACGTGCCGTGGATCCCGGACACCGCCAAGATCAACCCCGAGTGCAAGATCGTCCACCTGGGCACCGACCCGTTGTTTGCGCGCTACCCGATCCGGGGCTTCCGCACCGACATCGCGCTGGCCGGCAGCCTGGCGCCGACGCTCGCAAAACTCGCAGAGCGCACCGAGGCGCATGCAGGCTCGGCGACCAAGATCGCCGCACGCCGCGCAGCCATCTCGCAGCAATCGGCCGACTTCCGGTTGCGCATGCGCATGGGCGCGGGGGCGAAGCAGACCTCCGGCGCGATCACCACCAAATGGATGACCCACTGCATCAACCAGGTCGCCGACGAGAACACGATCCTCGTCAACGAATATCCGCTGGTGCTGGAGGAACTCACGATCGACCAGCCGGGACGCTACTTCTCGCACCCGCCCTCGGGGGGCCTCGGCTGGGGCATGGGCGCGGCGCTCGGCGCCAAGCTCGGCCGGCCCGACGCCACCGTGATCTGCGCGATCGGCGACGGGGCCTACATGTTCGGCAACCCCACCCCCGCGCACTTCATCGGCGAGGCGCACGGCCTGCCGGTGCTCTACGTGATCAACAACAACGCGCGCTGGGGCGCGGTGCATCGCGCCACGCTCGGCATGTACCCCAAGGGCCACGCGGCCGGCGCCGACAAGCCGCCGTTCTCGGTGCTCGAGCCCTCGCCGCGCTTCGAGGAAATCGTCCGCGCGAGCGGCGGCTACGGCGAACGCGTCGAGGACCCGAACGAAATGCTGCCCGCGCTGAAGCGCGCGCTGAACGCCGTGAAGAATGAAAAGCGCCAGGCCGTCCTCAACGTCTGCACCGAGGTCAGTTACGCCAGGACGAGCTGAGGCACCGCAGGTTCCAAAACAACCAAAGAGGGAAACGCCATGGGTTCGGTTCGCGCAGGGTTCGTTCGTTCCAGGGGTCTGATGTTCGCCTTGCTGCCCGCGCTGCTCGCGGCACCCGTCCTCGCGCAGGCGCAGGCCTTCCCGTCCCGCCCGATCACGGTGGTCGTGCCCTACCTGCCGGGCGGCACCAACGACATCATCGTGCGCACCCTCACGCCTAAGCTCACGGAGGCGCTCGGGCAGGCTGTGGTCATCGAGAACAGGCCCGGGGCGGGAGGCAACCTCGGGGCCGCGTACGTCGCCAAGGCCAAGCCCGACGGCCACACGCTGATGATCGCTTCGGTCGGCGTGTTCGCAATCAACAAGTGGATGGCGAAGGAGTCAGGGTTTGATCCGGACAAGGATCTCGTGCCGGTGGTGAACACCGGCTCGGTGCCCAACATGCTGCTCGTCCATCCTTCGGTGCCGGTGTCGAGCGTCAAGGACCTGGTGGCCCTCGCCAAGGCGAAGCCCAATACCATAAACTTCGCCTCGATGGGCTCCGGCTCCACCGGCCACCTGTGCGGCGAGATGTTCAAGATGGCGGTGCAGGTGCAGGCCACCCACATCGCCTACAAGGGCAGCGCGCCGGCCCTGCAGGACCTGCTCGCCGGCACCGTGCAGATGATGTTCGACAACCTGCCCACCGCGCTGCCGCGCGCGAAGAACGGCCAGCTCAAGGGCCTCGCGGTCACCAGCGCAAAGAGGAATTCCCTCGCGCCGGAGATCCCGACCATGGAAGAGGCCGGCGTGCCCGGCTACGAGGCCACCGCGTGGTTCGGGGTCGCCGCCCCGGCCGGCACGCCCAAGGCCGTCGTCGACCGCCTGAACATGGAATTCGTGAAGGCGCTGCGCGACCCGCAGAACGCGCAGAAGCTCGAAGCGCTGGGACTCGCCATGGCTACTGACTCGCCGGAAGGCTTTGCCGCCTTCATCGCCGCCGAGTCGCAGAAGTGGCGCAAGGTCGTGGTCGCCTCCGGCGCCAAGGCCGACTAGATGGACGACCCACTCTCCGCGGCCCTCGCGCCCCAGTCGATTGCGATCCTCGGCGCCTCCGACAACCCGGAGAAGATCGGCGGCCGGCCGATCAAATACATGCTGCGCGCCGGGTACAAGGGGCGGCTCTACCCGATCAACCCCAATCGCACGGAAATCCAGGGGCAGAAGGCCTATGCGGACATCGCCTCGCTGCCCGAGGCGCCGGACCTCGCGATCGTTGCGGTCGCAGGCAAGGGCGCGCTCGACGGCGTCAAAGCCTGCGCCGCGCGCGGCGTCAAGATCGCGGTGGTCGTCACCTCCGGCTTCGGCGAGATCGACGAGGAAGGCAAGGCCGCACAGGCGGAGATGGTGCGCATCGCGCACGCCGCCGGCATGCGCATCGTCGGGCCGAACACCCAGGGCATCGCCAACTTCGCCACCGGCGCGATCGCGACGTTCTCGACCATCATCAGCGAGGTCGAGCCCGCCGATGGGCCGGTAGGCATCGTCAGCCAGTCCGGCGCGATGAGCGTGGTGCCCTATGCCTTCCTGAGGAAGCAGGGCATCGGCGTGCGCCATGCGCACGCGACCGGCAACGAGTCCGACCTGACGGTGGCGGACTTTGCGCTGGCCGTGGCGCTCGACCCGGAAGTGAAGCTGCTGCTCCTTTACCTCGAGGCGATCGCCGACCCGGACAAGCTCGCCCGCGCAGCGCAGGTCGCGCGTGAGCGGGGCCTGCCCATCATTGCGGTCAAGGCAGGCGTGTCGGCACGCGGCGCAGCGGCGGCCAGCTCGCATACGGGTGCGCTCGCGACCGAAGACCGCGTGGTCGACGCGTACTTCCGCCAGCACGGTATTTATCGTGTCGCCGACATCCGCAGCCTCGTGAACGCGGCAGACCTTTACCTCAAGGGATGGAACCCGCGCGGGCGCCGCCTCGTTGCGGTCAGCAACTCCGGGGCCTCCTGCGTGATGGCCGCCGATGCGGCTGAAAAGCACGGCCTCACGCTCGCACAGTTCGATGACGCGACACGCGCCGAGCTGCGCGCGGTGCTGCCCGAGTTCGGCGCGTCCGGCAACCCCATCGACCTCACCGCGGCGCTGCTGTCGAACAGCGGCATGTTCAGCGACCTGCTGCCCGTGCTGGCCAAGCGCGACGCCACGGACGCGGTGTTCGTCAACCTCGCGGCGTCCGGCATCGGCTATGACGTGCCGCGCTTCGTGCGCGACTGCGCGGCTTACGTCGCCCAGACCGGCAACCCGCTCGCGCTCGCCGCGCCGCTGGAAACCACTGTGGATGCGTTCCGCGCCGCGGGCCTCGTGGCGTTCGCCCACGACATCGACGCGCTGTCCGCGCTCGCGCAGTTCGTCGACCACAAGGAACTCATGCGCCGGCCGCAGGCGGTACCGCTGCCGTTCCCCGAGGTGGCCCTGCCCAAGACCGCAGGCCGCTACCTTTCGGAAGCCGACAGCCTCACGCTGCTCGCCGAGTACGGCTGTCCGGCCGTGCCGTTCCGCCTCTGCCGCACCGGCAAGGAGGCCGTCGCCGCGTTCGAGGCGCTCGGCGCACCCGTGGCAGTGAAGGCCTGCTCGGCCGAGATCCCGCACAAATCCGAGCATGGCCTCGTACTGCTCAATCGCAAGACCGCCGCGGACACCGCGGCCGCCTTCGAGGAGATCGAAGGCAAACTCGCCTCGATGAAGGTCGCCGACGGCGCCGTGATCGTTGCGGCAATGCGTCCTGCGCTGCACGAATTCGTCGTAGGCGCACGCGTCGACCCGAAGTTCGGCACGCTCGTGATGCTCGGCGACGGGGGCAAGTACGTCGAGGCGCTGCCCGACATCGTGCTGCTGCGCTACCCGTTCACCGAGGACGACGTGATGGAGCGCCTCGGCACCCTGCGCATCGCCCCGCTCTATGCTGGCGTGCGCGGCGAGCCGCCGCTGGCCCTGGGCGCGCTTGCAAAGCTCGCGGTGCGCCTCGGGGCGCTGGTCCACGGCGCGCACGGCAGGATCGCCTCGTTCGACCTCAACCCGGTGATGGTCGGCGCGACCGACAAGGACACCGTGATCGTCGACGCGCTGCTGGAACGCACCGTCCCCTGACCTCTCCGTGAACCCGCACCCCGAGTTCCCGATCACCGCGCGCGAGTCCGGCGGGCAGTTCGTCGAGGCTTTCGCGCGCGGGCTGCTGGTGATCATGGCGTTCTGCGAAGGGCACGAGCGGATGACGCTCTCGCAGGTCGCGCAGCGCGCCGGGCTCACGCGCGCGGGCGCGCGCCGGCTGCTGTTCACGCTCGAGCAGCTCGGATTCGTCGCGCACAAGGAAAGGCTTTTCTTCCTCACGCCCAAGATCCTGCGGCTGGGCTACGCCTACACCTCGTCCTCGCCGTTCTGGGGCTACGCCCAGCCCATCCTCGAGCAGCTGGTCGGCGACGTGCAGGAGACCTGCACGCTGGCTGTGCTGGACGGCACCGAGATCGTCTACGTCATCCGCAACTCCGTGCGCGCCGTGGTCAGCGGCGGCTCAGTCGTCGGCACTCGGTTGCCAGCCTATGTCACCTCGATGGGCCGCGTGCTGCTCGGCGGGCTGGCGGAGGCGGAACTCGACGACTACTTTGCCCAGGCCGGTGTCCGGAAATACACCGACCGCACGCTCATCGATCCGGCCGCGCTGCGGCAGGTGATCGCCGCCGACCGGGCGCAGGGCTGGTCGTGGATCCAGGGCGAACTGGAAGAACATATCTGCGGGCTGTCGGTGCCGGTGGCCGACCATGAAGGTCGTACCTGTGCGGCGCTGAACATCAGCGTCAACTCGCTGCGCATGACGAAGGAGATCGCACTAGAGACGATGCTGCCGAGGCTGCGGAATGCCGCGGCGCAATTGCAGCGCGGCCTGCAGCTGCGCGCCGCCTGACCCGGATCGCCGGGTAGACTGTACCGGTACCGATACACCAACTGACCGGAGAGCGGCTCCGGTTCTTGATTTTTTAAAGTAAATCCATTGAATTTACGCTGACACCGGCACTGTTTCGCGCCGCCTATTGTGGCGCAGCAGCCCCGCCCGTAAGATGGCCCGCACCCCCTGACCCGCCGGAGCAAGCCATGCCCGCCCCCGTACAAGCCCTAGCCGCACTCCTCGCCCTCGCCTGCGTCACCCTCGCGCACGCCCAAGGCTACCCGACCAAACAGATCGAGCTGATCCTGCCCGCGGCTCCCGGCGGCACAACCGACTCCGCCGTCCGGCTGATGACCGGCAAGTGGCAGGAGTTCCTCGGCCAGCCGGTGGTGGTCATCAACGTGCCGGGTGCCGGCGGCGTGATCGGCGCCAACCAGGTGGCGCGTGCCAAGCCTGACGGCTACACCTTGATGGGCGGCTTCGACTCGCTGGTGGTGGCGCTGCCGTTCGTGCAGAAAACCGTCGAATACGACCTCGACAGCTTCACCTACCTCAACGGCTTCGGCCTCGGTGCAATCTACTTCACGACGCGCGCCGATTCGCCCCACAAGACCATGGCCGAGGCGATCGAGGCGGCGAAGAAGGCGGGCGGCAAGCTCAGCTACGCGTCCTACGGCATCGGCGTGATCACCCACTTCACCGCCGAGCGGCTGTGGGACCTCTCCGGCGTGAAGATGATCTACCTCCCGTACAAGTCGAGCCCCGAGTCCGTCTCCGCCTTGCTCGGCGGTCACGTCGACTTCGCCGTGACGGCCGGCACCGGCGGCGCCGCGCGCAACCCGGCGGCCCGGATCCTGGCGGTGGCCGGCGAGCAGCGGCGCCCGGACACGCCCACCGTGCCGACGCTGAAGGAGCTGGGCTTTCCCGTGTCGCTCGATTTCATCTCGGCCGTGCTCGCCCCCAAAGGACTGCCCGACGACGTTCGCGCCAAGCTGAACGATGCCATCCAGAAGACGGCCACCAAGTACGGCGACCTGTTCCGCGAGGAGTTCCCGAAGAAAGCCGACCTGCTGTTCGTGAACCTTCCGGGGGAAGAAGTGCAGAAGACCTGGCGCGAACGGCAGGCATGGTTCCGCCAGACGGCGCCCAAGATGAACCTCGACAAGCGCTGAGGGCGCGGACAAGGAATACGAGATGGCAGGCAGCTACCGGATCGGGGTCGACATCGGCGGCACGTTCACCGATTTCACGATGGTGGACGACCGCACGGGCGACGTGTTCGTCGAGAAATGCCTCACCACGCCGGGCCAGCCCGAACTGGCGGTCCTCGAGGGCCTGCGCCGCTTTACCGCGCTGCGCGCGGATACGCTCCCCAACGCCGAGGCCGTGATCCACGCCACCACGCTGCTCACCAACGTGGTTCTGGAGCGCAAGGGCGCACTGACGGGGCTCGTGACCACCGCGGGCTTTCGCGACGTGCTCGAGTTCGCGCGCGAGATGCGCTACGACATTTACGACCCGTTCATCGAGTTCCCCGAGCCGCTGGTCGAGCGGCCGCTGCGGATCGGCGTGCGCGAGCGGGTGCTGGTCAACGGCAAGGTGCACGTGCCGCTGAGCGAGGCGGACGTGCGCGCCGCTGCAGCCGTCTTCAAGAAAGCCAAGGTGCAGTCGGTCGCGATCTGCTTCCTGCACTCGTACCGCAACCCGGACCATGAGCGCCGCGCGCGCGACATCCTCGCGAGGGAACTGCCGGGCGTGGAGTTCTCCATCTCAAGCGAGGTGCACCCGGAACCCAAGGAGTACGAGCGCACTTCCACCACGGTGGTCGATGCGTATGTGAAGCCCACGGCCGCGCAGTACCTCGACAAGCTGTCCTCCGACCTGCGCGCGGAGGGCTACCCGAACAACCTCTTCGTGATGCTTTCCAACGGCGGCACCGCCACTGCGGAGACGACCAAGCGCTTCCCGGTGCAGGCGGTGGAATCCGGCCCGGCCGCGGGAGTCGAGGCCGCCGCGCACTACGGGCGGCTCATTGGCACGCCGCGCCTCCTGTCCTTCGACATGGGCGGCACCACGGCCAAGCTCTGCGTCGTGCTCGACGGCAAGGCGGCGCGCACGCGCACGTTCGAAGTCGACCGCGTGCAGCGCTTCAAGCCCGGCAGCGGCATCCCGATCGCGGTGCCGGTCTACGATCTCCTCGAGATCGGCGCCGGCGGCGGCAGCATCGCGCGCGTCAACAGCCTCGGCCTGCTGCAGGTCGGCCCGGACAGTTCGGGGTCCAGCCCCGGACCCGCGTGCTACGGCCTTGGCGGCGACAACCCCACGGTAACGGACTGCGACCTCGCGCTCGGCTTCCTCGATGAGGCCAGCTTCCTCGGCGGCGAGATGACGCTCCACCGGGCCGCGGCGGAAAGCGCGATCAAGACGAAGCTGGGCGACCCGCTCAAGACCTCCGTGATGCAGGCGGCCTGGGGCGTGCACAACCTCGTCAACGAAACCATGGCCTCGGCGGCGCGGGTGCACATCGCGGAAAAAGGCCAGACCGCGCGCAACCTGACGCTCGTCGGGTTTGGCGGCGCCGGCCCGGTGCACGCGATCGGCCTCGCCCGCAAACTCGGCTGCCCGCGCGTGGTGATCCCGCCGCTGCCGGGCGTGATGTCCGCTTTCGGCCTGCTGACCGCGCCCATGGCGATTGAGCGGCCGCGCGCAGTGCGCCAGCTGCTGCGCAATGTCGACCTTAAGCAGCTGGAGCAGTGGTCGAAAGAACTCGAGAAGGAGACTGCGGCCCTGCTGCCCGCAGGCAGCCGGATCAACTTCATGCGCGTGGCCGACATCTGGCGCGTGGGGCAGGACTACCCGCTGGAAATCGAGATCAAGGGCGCATGGACGGCCCGGGGCGCGCTTGCAAAGATCGAGACCGCCTTCGACAAGGAGTACGCCGTCCACTACGGCCGCGTGGACGACGACACGCCGCTGGAAGTCGTCACGCTGCGCGTGAAGGCCTGGCAAAGCACGGCGATCCCGGCCGTGAAGCCCGGCAAGAAGACCGCCACGGTGAAACCCAAGGGCAAGCGCCGGCTTTACGTGCCGAGCGCCGGCGGCTACGAGCAGGCCCCGGTCTACGACCGCAAGGCCCTCGGCCCGGGCAGCAGCGTGCGCGGCCCGGCCATCATCGAGGAGCGCGAGTCCACCACCGTGATCGACCGCGGCGACAAGCTCACCGTCGACAAGTTCGGCTGCCTCGTCGTGACCCTCGCCTCACAGGAGGCGCGCAAATGAAGAAGCTCGATTCGGTCCTCACCCAGATCCTCTGGAACCGCGTGCTGTCGGTCGCGGACGAAGCCGCCACCGGCCTCATCCGCACTTCGTACTCGTCGGTGGTGCGCGACTTCCACGACTTCGCCTGCGGCCTGTTCGACATCGAGGGCAACCTCCTCGCGCACTCGACCAAGACCACCACGGCCTTCATCGGCGTGATGCCTTACGTGATGCGCAACTTCCTCGAGCACTTCCCGCTGAAGGACCTCCGGGACGGCGACGCGCTGCTCACCAACGACCCCTGGCAAGGCACCGGGCATGCCTACGACCTGTGCGTGGCCTCCCCGATCTTCCACAAGAAGAAGCTCGTGGCGTTCTCGATCTGCATCGTCCACCACCTCGACGTCGGCGGCCGCATGGCCACCACCGAGTCCAAGGACATGTTCGAGGAAGGCCTGCGCCTGCCGATGGTGAAGCTCTACCGGGCGGGCAAGTTCGACGAGTCGATCCGCCAGGTCATCAGCGCCAACGTGCGCGCGCCGGACAAGATGTTCGGCGACCTGCGCGCGCAGATCGTCGCCAACAACGTCTGCGGTCGCGGCCTCGTCAGCATGCTGGAGGACTACAAGCTCGACGCGAAGTCGCTGCTGGCGCTCTCCAAGGAGATCAGCTCCCGCTCCGAGAAGAGCCTGCGCGCGAAGATCGCCGAGGTGCCCGACGGCACCTACGAGAACGACGTGACGCTGCCGACCATCGGCAACGTGGCCGGCATCCGCATCAAGGTGGCGGTGATCGTCAAAGGCGACTCGATCGTGATCGACTACGCGGGGTCTTCCGGCGAGGTGGCGGCGGCGGTGAACACCACGTTCAACATGACGCGCTCCTACAGCATGTACCCGATCAAGCTGGCGCTGGACCCGTCGGTGCCGAACAACGAAGGCAGCTTCCGGCCGGTGACGGTGAAGGCGCCCGAAGGGTCGCTGCTCAACTGCAAGCCGCCCGCGCCGACCTGGGGCCGCACGATGGTGTGCCACAACCTGCCCGAGATCGTGTTCGGTGCGCTGGCCAAGGCGCTGCCGGGCCGCATCATGGCGGGCAGCGGCGCGACGCCGCTCGTGTTCACGTACTTCCGCGCCAAGCGCAAGGACGGCAAGACCTACGTCGGGATCACCTCGAGCATGGGCGGCCTGGGGGCCAACATGCGCACCGACGGCCCAACCGCGCGGGGCTTTCCCTACAACGTCGGCAACATCCCCATCGAGACGGCGGAGAACGACCTGCCGATCATCTACCTGAAGAAGGAGCTCGCCCCGGACTCGGGCGGCCCCGGCCGAAACCGCGGCGGTCTCGGGCAGGAGTTCGAGTTCATCGTCGCCGACGGCGAGCTGGGCCCGGACGGCCCGATGGTGGTGGGCATCCGCGGCTCGGGCCGCAAACCCGACTCGCCCTACCCCGTGTTCGGGCGCCTCGGCGGCGGCTACGGCCGCGGCGAGCACCTGATGCTGAACGGCGTCGAGATCCCGCACGGCCCGCAGCAGTCGCTCGGGCCCGGCGACCGCCTCAGCATGGCGTTGCCCGGCGGCGGCGGGTTCGGCCTCGCGAAGGAGCGGGAGCCTGAGCGCGTCGCGCGCGACGTGAGGCTCGGCTATGTCAACGTAAAGGCGGCGCTGGACGACTATGGCGTGGTGGTCGATGAGCAAGGCGTGGTCGATGTGGCCGCCACTGCGAACGCACGCGCCGTAAGCCGCTGACCTGCAGGTAAGATAGCCCGCATCATGGAACCCGTCGACCGCCTGCCCCTCTCCCCCGACATCTCCCGCGAGTCCGTCCCGGTGCAGTGGCCGGATGGCAAGAAATGCGCAGTGATGATGACCTTCGACTTCGATGCGGAGACGATGTGGCTGTCGCGGGACACCAGCAACGCCCGGCGTCCCGCGCTGATCTCCCACGGCACCTACGCAGCCAAGATCTCGATCCCGGAGATCCTGCGGGTGCTCAAGGACCACGGCGTTCCGGCGACGTTCTTCGTCCCAGGCTGGACGGCCGAGAACCACACTGCGCGCGTGGCCGACATCATCGAGGCCGGCCACGAGGTCGGCCACCACGGCTACCTGCATTTCTGGCCGGAACCCGACAAGCCGGCGGAAGAGGAGCGTGAAATCGAACTCGGGCTCGAAGTCCTGCACAAACTCTTCAAGCTAAAACCCAAGGGCTATCGGTGCCCTGCGGGCGAAACCACGGACCGCCTGATCCCGCTTCTGCAGAAGTACGGGTTCTCGTATGACAGCTCGTTCATGGATGACATCCACCCCTACGTGCACAAACGGGGCGGAAAGAGCACAGGCGTGGTCGAGATCCCTTGGCACTGGTCTCTAGACGACGTGCCGTACACGGTCTACAGCCTGCGCGGGCAGCGCGCGATCCAGACCAACGAGCACATCCTGACGATCTGGAAAGAGGAATTCCACGAGTACTACCAGCGCGGGGCACTGTTCGACCTGATCATGCACCCGCAGGCCATCGGCCGGCCTTCGCGCCTGGTGCTGCTGCGCAGTTTCCTGAAGTTCGTCCAGTCGTATCCCGGCGTGTGGTTCGCCACGGGGAGCGAAGTGGCCGACCACGTCCTCAAGGTAGGCAAATGACCGCGCCACTCTATGACTTGCTGCTGAAAGGCGGCCGGGTCCTCGACCCCGCAAGCAACCTCGATGCGATGATGGATGTCGCAATCAGCGGTGACCGCATCGCAAAGGTTGCTGCGGACATCCCAGCCTCCGCGGCGGCGCAAGTGCGCGACGCCAAGGGCCTGATCGTCACGCCGGGCCTCATCGACCTCCACGTCCACGTCTACCAGCACGTCACCGACTTCGGTCTCAATCCGGACGATGTCGGGGTGAATGCGGGCGTCACCACGGTCGTCGACCAGGGCAGCGCAGGGGCCTGGACTTTCGACGGGTTCAAGGTGTTCCTCGCCGACACCGCGGTCACCGAGGTGCTGTGCTTCCTGTCGGTGAACCTGACCGGTACGCTGCGCGGCTCCAAGGGCGGCCCGGTTGGACAGAACCCGACCTTGATCGACCTCGACGTGATGCAGAAATTCATCGCCAAGTACCCGGCGGTCATCCGCGGCATCAAAGGGCACGGCGAGGCGAGCAGCTGGTCCAACTACGGCAGCGTAATGCTGCAGCGGGCGCGCGAGATCGCGGATCGCACCAATCTGCCGCTCTATATCCACACCGGGGAGCTCTGGAAAGCCGACGAGCGCAACCGCCCACAGCCGGACTCGGTGCTGCCCGAGGTGCTGCATTTCGCTAAGCCCGGCGACATCCTTGCCCACTGCTATTCGAACCGTGAGGACGGCATCCTCGGCAGGCGCGACAAGCCCTCGCCGGAACTGCTCGACGCGCTTGCCTCGGGCGTGCACCTCGACCTCGGCCACGGCGTGAATTTCAGCTTCGACACCGCGCACCGCATGGTCGGCGCAGGGCTCTTTCCCTACACCATCAGCACCGATGCGCAGGGCGACTTCACGTCGCACAACGACGATTCAAAGCTCGACTTCAGCCTGTGCGGCGCCATGTCCAAGATGATGGCGCTGGGCATGGACCTCGAGTTCGTAGTGCGCGCCACCACGCAGCACCCGGCCGAAGTCCTGCGCATGAGCGACGAGATCGGCTCGCTCAAGCCCGGCTCCCGGGCCGACATCAGCGTGCTCGAACAGGTGCAGGAACCCTGGACGTTCCAGGATCGGCTCGGCGGCTCGCAGGCAGGCAAGTCGCGGCTGGTGCCGCGCTTGGTCGTGCGCAAAGGCAAGGCGATCGTCCCGTCCAACCGGTTGCTGCGCGACGTGGTGCAGGTACGAGACTTGCTCCCTGCGTAGATCAACTCCCTTCTCGAAGGAACTGCCATGCCCGTAGACCTGACCCGCCGACGACTGCTCGGCGCCCTGGCCGCCGCTTCGCTTCCGCTCCCCCTGGCCGCGCAGACCGATTTCCCATCGAAGCCAATCCGCATCGTGGTGCCGTTCCCGGCGGGGGGATCGCTCGACAACCTGGCGCGAGTGCTCGCGGCGAAGATGTCCGACAGCCTCGGGCAGAGCGTGGTGGTCGATCCCCGTCCCGGCGGAGCCACGGTCATCGGCACTCAGAACGTGCAGAAGTCACCAGCGGACGGCTACAGCCTGCTGCTGATGGCCAACGGCTTCCTGCTCACCCCGATGCTGATGCAGAAGGCCCCTTGGGACGCGTTCAAGGATTTCGCGCCGGTTTCGCTGCTGGCCCGCGTGAACCAGATGCTGGTGGCCCACCCTAGCTTCGAGCCACGCTCGGTCAGGGAGCTGGTTACGGCCGCCAAGGCGGCACCCGGCGCGATCAATTTCGCGTCATTCGGCAATGGCACCTCGTCGCACTTGGGCGTCGAACTGTTCAAGAAGGAAGCCGGCATCGACATGACGCACGTGCCTTACAAGGGCGTCGCACCGGCGTTGCAGGACCTCCTCGGCGGGCAGGTGAAGCTCTTCCTGACCAACTTTCCCGAAGTGCTCCCGCATATCCAGTCCGGCAAGCTGCGCGCGCTGGCCGTCGCTGATGACAAGCGCCTGCCGCAGCTTCCCGACGTGCCTACGTTCGCCGAGCAGGGTTTCCCTGCATTCCTCGTTTACTCCTGGTACGGCTGTGTAGCCCCCGCCGGGACGCCGGAGGCCGTGACCAGGAAACTGCACGCTGCCTTTGCGCAGGCGCTCGCCGCACCCGACACCGTGGATCGACTGACGAAGCAGGGCATGGTGATCCTGAACGCCCCGGGCGAGGAATTGCGCCGCTTCATGCAGGCCGAGCAGGCCCGCTACGCAGAACCGGTCCGCCTGTCCGGCGCAAAGATCGACTGACCCCCAGGAGCACCCCATGCTGAAATTTTCCGCCAACCTCACGATGCTCTACAACGAGGCCGGCTTCCTTGAACGATTCGGCCTCGCCGCCAAGGCCGGATTCAAGGGCTGTGAATTCAAGGACCCGTTCGCCTACGGCAAGGCGGACGTGGTCGCGGCGCTCAAAGACAGCAGGATGGAAGTCGCGCTCTTCAACGCGCCGGCGGGGGACTGGGCCGGCGGCGAGCGCGGCATCGGCTGCCTGCCGGGCCGCGAGGCGGAACTGCGCGAAGGCATCGCGACCACCATCGACTACGCGATCGCGCTCAACTGCAAGCGCATCAACCTGCTGGGCGGGGTGCCGCCGAAAGGCACCGACCTCAAGCTGGTGCGCCAAACCTTCGTGAACAACCTCAAGTACGCGGCGGCCGAACTCAAGAAGCACGACATCCGCCTCGTGATCGAGCCGGTGAACACCTACAACTCGCCGGGCGTGTTCCTGACCCGCACGGACCAGGCGGCCGACATCATCCGCGACGTGGGCGCCGACAACCTCGGGATTGAATACGACGTGTACCAGGCACAGCTGATGGAAGGCGACCTGACCAACACGATCCGCAAGTACCTGCCGCAGATCTGGCACATGCAGGTGGCCGACGTGCCGAGCCGCGCCGAGCCGGGCACCGGCGAGATCAACTACGACCACGTGCTCGGCGTCATCGAGACCGCCGGGTACCAGGGCTGGATCGGCTGCGACTACGAGCCGTCCACCGCGACCACGAACCAGAGCTTCGGGTGGATGAAGAAGTGGGACCCGTCCATCGGGTGAAACAAAACTGCCGCGGCGTTGACGGCAGGTGGGGGGTACAAATAAGATACAAGTAGCCACAGTGTGTTTCATTTTTTGATACATGCAGCGTGGCCCCCGACCGAGGACCCTCCGTCATGTCGCTACGCAAATCCGGCCGCCGCACCCTCCTCAAGGCAGGCCTCGCGGCCTGCGCCCTTGCGCTGTCCGCCACCGCCGGCGCGCAGGCCTTTCCCGACAAGCCGATCCACATGATCGTGCCGTTCACGCCGGCGGGCTCGACCTCGATCCTGGCGCGGCTGCTGGCGCAGTACCTCTCGCCGCTCTACAACCAGCCGGTCATCGTGGAAAACAAGCCCGGCGCCGGCGCCCACCTCGGCGCGGAGTTCGTCGCCAAGGCGCCGCCGGACGGCTACACGCTGCTCCTCGGCACCATCGGCATCCACGCGGCGCATGCGCTGTACGCGAAGCTCCCGTACGACCCCACAAAGGACCTGCAGCCGATCCTCGTTGCCGTCGACCTGCCCCTGGCGCTGGTGGTGAACCCCGCCTTCCCGGCCAAGACCGTCCAGGACTTTGTGGCGATGGCCAAGGCCAAGCCCGGCGAGATCAACTTCGGCTCGGCCGGTTCGGGCTCCTCGACCCACATGACCGGCGAACTCTTCCAGCTGGTCGCGGGCGTGAAGCTGACCCATATCCCGTACAAGGGCAGCATGCCGGCAGTGCAGGACGTCATGGGCGGCCAGACGCAGGCGATGTTCGAGCAATTGCCGACGATCCTGCCGCAAATCACTTCGGGCCGCCTGCGGCCGCTCGGGGTCACCGGCAAGAACCGCGCGCCCGCCCTGCCCAACGTGCCGACGATCGCCGAGTCCGGCGTGCCGGGGTACGAGTCCACCGCGTGGTTCACCGTCGCCACCTCGGCAAAAGTGCCCGGGCCAGTCGTGCAGAAGCTCAATGCCGGCCTGAACACGGTGCTCTCCAACCCGGAAGTGCAGGCCAAGCTCAAGGACCTCGGCATGTCCGCGGTCGGCGGCGGCACCGATTACGCCGCAAAGTACTTCGCGTCCGAGACCGAGAAGTGGACGCGCGTCATCAAGGCCGGCAACCTCAAGGCTGAATGATGGCTTTCCTGTCCGGCAAGGCGCGGGGCCGTTGGGCGACCTTTGGCGCGACCCTTTGTGCCGCCTTCACCATTTCACTCCCGCTCCAGACCAGTGCCCAAGCCTACCCCGAGAAGCCGATCACGATCATCGTCCCCTTCCCGCCCGGGGGCGCCACCGACATCCTCGCGCGCATGCTCGGCCAGAAAGTCTCCGATGCAGTGAAGCAGCCGGTGCTGGTCGACAACAAGGCGGGTGCTACCGGCGCGATCGGCCTGACGCACGTGGCGCGCTCAGCTCCCGACGGCTACACGCTGGCGATCGCGACCGCCAGTTCGCTCGCCGCGAATCCCGCGGTCAGCAAGGTGTCCTTCGACCCGGTCAAGGATTTCTCGCCGATCGGGATCATCGCGCTCGAGCCGATGGGCCTTGCCGTGCATCCGTCGGTCAAAGCCGCCAGCGTGCGCGAATTGATCGCGCTGGCGAAAGCGAAACCCGGCGGGCTCAACATGGCCTCGTTCGGCACCGGCTCGGTCTCGCACCTGACGGGCGAGCTGTTCAATTCGATCGCCGGCACGAAAATGACGCACGTCCCCTACAAGGGTGCAGCGCCGGCCGCCGCGGACCTGATCGCGGGCCAGGTCGACCTGATGTTCAATTCGATTTCGGTCTTCCTCGCGCCGGCCAAGGCGGGGAAGCTTCGGCTGATCGCGACGGCGGGCAGCGCGCGTTCGGCCGTCCTGCCCGACCTCCCGACGGTCGCCGAGTCCGGCCTGCCCGGGTTTGATGCCGGGACCTGGCACGCGTTCATCGGCCCGGCCGGCATGGCACCCGACAGCGTCGCGCTGCTGTCGCGCGAGTTCGGCCGCGCGCTGAACCTGCCGGACGTCAAGGAAAAGATCGCCTCAATGAGCCTGGAGCCGCAGGGCATGACGCCGGCCCAGCTCTCGGCGACGCTGCAGCGCGATGCCGCCAAGTGGAAGCGGATCGTCGCCGAAGCCGGTATCAAGCTCGACTAACGGGAGACCCGCAATGTACGTTGAAGAACGCATGTACCAACTGCATCCCGGCAAGGTGCCGGAGTATTTCCACCACTACGAGACCCACGGCATGCCGGTGCAGTTGCGCCACCAGCCGCACATGCTCGGCTATTACACACCGGAGATCGGACCGCAGAACATGGTGGTCCACATGTGGGCCTACGACGACCTCAACCAGCGCGAGCGCTGCCGCATCGCGCTGTTTGCCGATCCCGAGTGGCAATCCTACCGGCCCAAGATCCACCCGCTCATCATGAAGATGGAAACCCGCATGATGAAATGCGCGCCGTTCTTTCTCGAGCGGCTGAAGCGCATGCTCGCCGCCGACAAGGAGGGATGATCATGCTACGCCGCCTGCTGACGTTGCTGCTGGCCGGATGCGCGGTCGTCATTTCGGGCGCGGCATGCGCCCAGGACTTCCCGAACCGCCCGATCCGCCTCTATGTAGGCTTCACGCCCGGGACGGGCATCGACGTGATCGCACGCATCGTCGCAGCCGAGGTGTCCAAGACCGTGCCGCAACCAGTGATCGTGGACAACAAGGCCGGCGCGGGCGGCAACATCGCCGGCGAAGCCACAGCCAAGGCCGCGCCGGACGGCTATTCGCTGCACTGGGCCGCGCCCGGGTCTGCGGTGATCAACCACCACCTCAACAAGTCGATGCCGTACGGCTACAAGGACCTGGTCCCGGTGAGCCTCATCGGCATCGTCCCGCTGGTGGTGATCGTGCCGACGCAATCGCCCTACAAATCGCTGGCAGACCTCGTAGCCGCAGCCAGGGCCAATCCCGGCAAGCTCAGTTACGGCACGCCCGGCATCGGCACCTCGAACCACATGGCGACGGAACTCTTCCTCTACCAGGCAAAGATCCGCGCGACGCACGTGCCCTACAAGGGCTCGGCCGCGACGCAGGACCTGCTCGCCGGGAACCTCGACTTCATCTTCGACTCGATCACCACGGCCACGCCGTTCATCACCAGCGGCAAGATGCGCCCGCTGGCGCTGAGCACCGCGATGCGCTCCCCGCTCCTGCCCGAGGTCACCACGGTGGCGGAGCAGGGCTACCCCGGCTACGAGGCCTCCAATTGGTATGCCCTGATGGCGCCGCTTAACACGCCCGCCGCGATCATCCAGAAACTGCACGCCGAGTTCACGCGCGCGTCGCGCGTGCCTGAAGTCGAGAAGCGCATGCAGTCGCTCGGCGTGATCGTCGTGGCCTCCACGCCCGAAGAACTGCGCAAGTTCGTCGACGCGCAATACGAGGCGATCGGGCGCGTGGTGAAGGAAGCCGGCATCCGGGCGGAATGAGGCGCAAGGCTTGTACTCGCTGAAGGAGGCCAGCGCCACCGCGCGCGAGCCCGACATCGCCGCCACGATCGATGCGGTGGACCGCTACCTGCTCGCGGCCTCGGGACCGGCCCGCTTCCGGCAGGCGCGCAACAGCGCCGACGCAGCGGTCGACGTTGCGGCCTATGGCGGTCTCGCAGTCCTCGGCCTCGCGCAGGCGGTGGTGCCGGAGGCGCAGGGAGGCTCGGGCCTCCCGCCCGGCGTCGTCGCGCTGGTGGCCGAACGTCTGGGCCATGCGCTGGCACGCGAACCCTATGCAGAAAACATCGTGCTGCCCGTCGCGTTACTGATGGCGCTGCCGGCACAACCAAGTGTAGCCGCCCTGCTTGAGGCTTCCGGCAACGGCGAGATCCTGTGCGTCGCGTGGCAGGAAGGCGCGTTCGACCTGCCCTCGGAAGGATCCATCGCCACCACCCTGACCTGCGAAGGCGCAGGATTGCGCCTCAAGGGCACCAAGCGCTTCGTGATGGGCGCCCGCGCCAGCACCCGCCTGGCGGTGCTCGCGACACTGGAGGGCAAGCCCACCCTCGTGTGCGTTCCCTCCTCCAAGGCGCAACGGCACGACAAAGCCCTCGCGGACGGAACCTGCTGGTCGGACCTCGAGTTCGACACGCTGCTCGCCGACAGCGACATCCTTGCCCGCGGTCCCGACTGCCTTCCGGCGCTGACCCGCGCCCTGGACCTCGCCAACCTCTGCGTCGCCGGCCTGCTCCACGGCCTGCAATCGCGCATCCTTGAGCTGACGCTCGAGTACCTCAACACACGGGTCCAGTTCGACAAGCCCCTGGGTGCGTTCCAGGCGCTGCAGCACCGCGCAGTGGAGCTCTACAACCACGCGCAGATCACGAGGTTCCTCTTGGGCGAGGCGATCGACGCCACGACCGCGGAGGTGCCCGCCGAGACGCTTGCGGCCTACGCGAGCCGCGCCAAGGCGCGCGCATCGGACGCCGCGCTGCGCATCGCCAAGGAAGGCATCCAGATGCATGGCGGCATCGGCTTCAGCGACGAGTACGACCTCGGGCTGTATGTGAAGCGCATCCTGGTGCTGTCCGCGTGGTTGGGCGGGGCCGAGTGGCATCGGCGGCGCTACGCGGCGCTCGAATCCGCAGGCATCGAGGCCTAGGCGCATGGACTGGAACACGACGAGCGATGCCGATTTCCGCGCCGAGGTCCGCGGCTTCGTGGAAAGCCAGTTCCCGCCGGCGCTGCGCAACCATCCGCGCCGCATCCCGCGATGGGAAACCACGCGCGAGTGGTTCCTCACGCTGTCGGCCAAGGGCTGGATCGCGCCGAACTGGCCCGTGGCCCACGGCGGCATGGGCCTCACTGCGTCGAAGCTGATCATCTACTTCGAGGAACTGGAGCGCTGGGGCGTACCGCGCCTCTACGACATGGGCCTCTTCATGCTCGGCCCCATCCTGATCCGGCACGGCACCGACGAGCAGAAGCGCGAGTACCTGCCGAAGATCCTGTCGGGCGAGCACCGCTGGTCACAGGGCTATTCGGAGCCCGGCGCCGGGTCCGACCTCGCCAGCCTGCGGACCTCGGCCCTCCCTGGGTCCGACAATGCGGGCGACCACTACATCGTCAACGGCCACAAGACCTGGACCACGTTCCTGGATGACGCCACGCACATGTTCCTGCTGGCGCGCACCAGCAAGGAAGGCAAAAAGCAGGCCGGCATCACCCTGTTCCTCGTCAACCTCGACACGCCCGGCATCCAGCGCCGGCTGATCAAGACCATCGCCGGCCACGACGAGCTGGGCGAGGTGTTCTTCGACAACGTGCGCGTGCCGGCCGCCAACGTCGTCGGGCCGCTGCACGGCGGCTGGTCCGCGGCCAAGGACCTGCTCGAGTTCGAGCGCATCAACAACGGCAGCCCCAAGCTCGCGCTGTACGCGTTGAACCAGCTCGACGAATACGCGAAGAAGAAGGGGCTCTCCGCGGACCCGGCCTTCGCCGACCGGATCACGAGGCTGCGCCTCGGCCTGCACGACCAGTACTGCGCGTACCGGCACTTCTGCGGCCTGCTGAAGACCGGCCGCACGCCGGGACCGGAAGTCTCGATGCTGAAGATCTGGTCGACCGAAACCTACCAGCGGCTCTCGGAACTGTTCCTTGAGGTGTCGGGGGAGGAAGGCGTGGAGGCGGACGGCATGGACGTGTCCGGCAGCCTCACCGCGCTGCGCCTCTATTACCGTTCACGGCCGTCGACGATCTACAGCGGCAGCACCGAAGTGCAGAAAAACCTGCTGGCCAAGCGCGTGCTCGGCCTGCCTGCCGCATGAACGTATCAGCCGGCGGGCGGACGCTTGGAAATGAGCACCCTCTTTTCCACCGAGTAGACCAGCGTGCCGTCGTGGTTGGTGACGTGGTCCTTGAACAATACGATGCCGCTGCGCGGGGATTTGGACTCCTTGCTCACGACTTCGACCTCGGTGCCGATCGTGTCGCCCGGCCGCACCGGTGCATGGAAGGTCGCCTTGTCGCTCGACAGGTGCGCGACGATCGTCGTGCGGAAGAACGATTCCGTCATCGCCGTGGAGAAACTCATCGTGAGCGAGCTCGGCACGATGCGCCCGCCGAAGCGGGTCTTCTTCGCGTAGTGCTCGTCGATGAACATCGGCGTGTGGTAGCCGACCAGCGCGCAGAACATCACCAGGTCCGCCTCGGTGATCGTGCGCGTGTAGGTGGGATAGCGGCGCCCGACCTCGAAGTCCTCGAAATACATGGATGACATGCCCCGACTCCTCTCGCGTTTTCGTCGCACCAGTTTATGCGAACGGCGGCGCGCTGCGCGGGGAACCCTGATTCGTTTCACAACCGGCCAACTCGGCAGAAGGATGTAAATGTCACAGTACGAACTGAACGGGGACCAGAAGGCCCTGCGCGAAGCCACCCGCAGATTCGCCCAGGGCTACCTCGTCGCGGAAGCCGCGAAAACCGAGCGCGAAGGCATCGACTTCCCGGCCAGCGCCCTGCAGGAAATGGCCAGGCACGGGCTGCTGGGTCTTGATGTACCCACCGAATACGGCGGCCAGGGCCTCGACACGCTGTCCTGCGCGGTGATCCTCGAGGAACTCGCCGCAGGCTGGTTCTCCTCGACGATCTTCGCAATGAACCTCGCCACCGGCCCGCTGCTGGCCGCCGGCTCGGCCGAGCAGAAGCGCAAGTACCTCGGCGGCATCTGCAACGGCACGGTGATCCCCTCGTTTGCGCTCACGGAGCCCGCCGGCGGGTCGGATGCCGCCAACATCACCACGCGCGTGACCCGCGACGGCGACGGCTACGTGCTGCGCGGCCAGAAGATCTTCATCAGCAACGCGCACCGCGCCGACGTGATCATCGTCTTCGCGCGCTCGCAGGCCGACGCCCCGCGCGGCAAGGGCATCTCCATCGTGCTGGTGGAGAAGGGCACCAAGGGCCTGCAGATCGGCCAGCGCTTCGAGACCATCGGCCACACCTCCAACCCGATCTGGGAGGTGGTGTTCGACGACTGCCGCGTGCCCAAGGAGAACCTGATCGGCGGCGAAGGCGAAGGCTTCTCGTACATCCAGAAAGACTTCGCCAAGATCCGCGCGGTCTACGGCTCACGCTGCGTGGGCGTGGCGCAGGCCGCGATGGACTATGCGCTGCAGTACGCCGTGGAGCGCAAACAGTTCGGGCAGACCATCGCGTCGTTCCAGGGCATCCGCTTCAAGGTCGCGGAAATGCTCACGAAGATCGAGGCCGCGCGGCAGCTCTCCTATCGCGCGGCAGCGATGGCCGACGCAAGCCATCCGGACGGACCGGTCGCCGCCTCGATGGCAAAGATCTTCGCCAGCCGGGTCGCCGTCGAGGCCACGGGCGAAGCCATGCAGATGATGGGCGGGCACGGCCTCTTGAAGATGCACCCGATCGAGCGGATGTACCGCGAGGCGAAGCTCTTCGAGATCGGCGACGGCACGAGCGAGGTGCTGAAGCTCCTGGTGTCGCGCCACGCCAACCGGCGCGCCACCGACAAGCAGCCGGCGCGGGTGGGCTGACGCGATGAACCTCGCAGACCTGATCCGCCACCACGCGCGGCGCCGCCCGGAGCACCCGGCGGTCGTCGCACGCGACCGGACGTGGAGCTACGCGGAACTGGATGCCGCCGTAGACACCGCCGCGCTGCGCCTGCTGGATCGCGGCGTGAAGCAAGGCGACATCGTCGGCATCGCGCTCGGCGACACGCCGGAGCACCTCGCTTTCCTGTGGGGCATCGCGCGCGCCGGCGCGGTGATCCTGCCGATGGACAAACGCTGGACCGAAGGCGAGAAGCAGCGCGTAGCGCAGCACTTCGGCGCGCGCCTGACGCTGATCGACGCCACCGACCCCGCGATCGCCGGCGTGGAGTGCGAAGCGGTCGAAGTGCCGCTGAAGATCGACCCTGCCGCACGCGCGCGGCTCCCGGACAGTCCCACGGACCCCGACCTCGGCTTCGTGCTGTCGCTCTCCTCGGGCACGACCGGGCGGCCCAAGGGGCCGTTGCTCACGCACCGCAATTTCTACCATCGCTTCCTGATCTACTACATCACGCTCACCTTCAGCGAGCATGACCGCTTCGCCTGCGCCTCGCCGCTGTACTTCAGCGGCAGCCGGGGCTTTTCGCTGTGCGCGCTGTACGCAGGCTCCACGGTGGTGCTGCTGCCGCCCCCGGTGAGCGCCGCGACGCTGATCGGCGAGGTCAACGACTACCGCTGCACCAGCGCCTTCATCGTGCCGACCATCGTACGGCGCCTGATCGACGCGAACCCGGCCGACGGGCACTGCTACCCGAACCTGCGCGTGCTGATCTCCACCGGCGCGGCCCTCTTTCCCGAAGACCGGGAACTGGCGATGAAGAAGATCGCACCCAACATCATCAACTTCTACGGCTCGGCGGAAGGCAGCGGCATCTCCGCGCTGACCTCGGCCCACCCGCCGGAAAAATCCCGCTCCGCGGGCGCCATCGTCTGGGGCACCGAGGTGCGCGTCGTGGACGCGGACTTCAACGACCTGCCGCGCGGCGAGATCGGCCGCATCTGCTACCGCAGCGGCGGCAGCGCGCGGGAGTTCTACCGCGACCCCGAAGCGAGCGCGCTCGCGTTCCGCGACGGCTGGTACCTGCCGGGCGACCTGGGGTATGTCGACGTGGACGGGTTCGTCTACCTCACCGGCCGCGAGAAAGACATGATCATCCGCGGCGGCGTGAACGTGTACCCCAACGAGATCGAGAGCGTTCTGCTCGGCCACGAGCAGGTGGCCGAAGCCGCGGTGGTGGGCGCGCCCTCGGCGCAGCTCGGCGAAGAGGTCATCGCGTACGTCACCACCCGCAGCCCGATCGAACCCGAGGTCCTGCGCGCGCTGTGCGCGAAGGAGCTCGCGCCCTACAAGGTGCCCAGGACCATAGTGGTCCTCCCCGAGATGCCGCGCACCAACGTCGGCAAGATCGACAAGCAGCGCCTGAGGAACAGCCTGCCGTGATGCTCCGCAAGGCCATGCTGGTGCTGCAGGCGCTGATGGATGCCGAGACCGGTGGCCTGCAGGCGGGGCAGCTCGTGCAGGCCACGGGCCTCAACCGCATCACGCTGCACCGCATGCTGAAGTCGCTCGACCGCGAAGGGCTCGTCGAACGCGATGCCAGCCGCTGCTACCACCTCGGTCCGCAGGCGTGGCTCCTCGGCATGGCGGCCAACCGCCGCTTCGATCTCACGACGATTGCCGCGCCTTCGCTCGACCGCATCGAGGCCGAGACGCACGACACCATCTACCTCTTGCGCCGGGTCGGCGACGATGCGTTGTGCGTGGCGCGCCGCGACGGCAGCTACCCGATCAAGTCGCTGGTCATGGAGATCGGCAAGTCGTACCCGCTCGGCGTCGGCGGCGGGGCCCTCGCGTTGCTGGCCTCCCTCGGCGAGGAAGAAACAAAGGCCGTCCTTGAACGCATCCGGGGCCGGATCCGCCCCTACCCCAAGGTCACCCTGACCCGCATCAAGGCGCTGCTGGAAGACGCACGGGAGAAAGGCTACGCGTTCTGGCCCGCGCTGATTTCCGAAGCGCTCGTCGTGGCGGTGCCGATCCTCGACGGCGAGGGCCGCCCGGTCGGCGCGCTGTCCTGCGCGGCGATCAAGGAAAGGCTCGATCCCAAGCGTCGTGCAAAAGTCGTCACACTGCTCAAGGCCGAGGCCACGCGCATCCAGCTGCGGCTTGCCGGCACCAAAAAGGAGGTACGCAAATGATCATCGACGCCCATGCCCACGCCTTTCCCTCTCTGCACGACCATGTGGGCTATGCCTCGCCCGAGGAGCACATGCGTGCAGCGCAGGTGCACGTCGTAGCACCCTCGCAGCCCGTGATCGAGACGGCGACCGGCCGGGTGGTGACCGAGCAGACGCTCAGCGACGGCAAGGGCATGGGCTGGTCGAACATGGTCGACGTGAATTTCCGCTACGGCGAGTTTGGCAGGATGGAATGGACGCGCGACGGGAAGGACTACCACCTGCAGATGTTCGCGCCGAACTTCCCGGAGAGCCTCGCGCCGGAGAAGATGATCGCGTTGATGGACTACGCCGGCGTCGAGAAGGCCATGCTGCACAACGCGCACATGTACGGCATGCTCAACGACTACTACGGCGAGGTCATCCGCAAGTACCCGCATCGGTTTGCCGCCTCCGCCCAGATCCACGAGGCCGATTGCGACCAGCCGGAACAGATCGGCGAGCTGACGCGAGCCGTCGAGGTGCTCGGGCTCACCGCCCTGCATTTCCAGATCGAGGGTTTCTTCCGCTACGACTTCCGCGACAAGTTCGACGACACCAAGTTCGACCCGTTCTGGGAAGAGGTCCGCAGGCTCGGCATCCCGGTGCTCTGGAACATCCGGCCGCTGGGCGCGCCGCGCGAGCGCAACTACGTCGAGCAGGTGGCGCGGCTGGGCAAGTGGGCGCGGCGCTGGAAGGACATCCCCAGCGTGTTCACCCACGGCGTGCATGTGGGCCTGCTGATGGACGCGGGCGGCCGGGTCGTGATCCCGGAGGAATTCTGGGAAACGCTGGAAGCCGACAACATCAGGCTCGAACTGCTGTTCCCCGTGATGCAGGGCAACCGCTGGGACTATCCCTTTCCTGAAGCGCAGGTCCTGATCCGGGACTTCCACAAGCGACTGGGCGCCTCGAAACTGCTGTGGGGGTCCGACTACCCGACCTCCGAGCGCGCCGCAACCTACCCGCAATCGCTCGACTACATCCGCAAGCACTGCGACTTCCTGTCCCCGCTCGACAAGGACCGCATCCTGTGCGGGACCGCGGCGGAGCTTTACAAATTTCCTGATCCGAAGGGGGTATAGAGAATGACATTCACAGTCATAGGCCGTTGCAACCGCACCGGCAAGCTGGGATTCGCGCAGGCCACCGGCACCCCCGCCATCGGTCGCCGCGCCGTACGGGTAATCCCGGGCAAGGCCGTGGTCGTGGTGCAGGCCGGGCACAACCATTTCCTGTTGGAGATCGCGGTGGAGCTGGCCAAGGCGGGCTTCGGCGCGAAACGCGTCTTCGATGCGGTGACCCACTCCGACCCCTACTCCGCGCAGCGCCAGCTCATGTACATCGGCACAAGCGGCTCGGGCATCGCGCTGACCGGCAGCGAGTCGCGCCCGTGGTGCGGCCACATCGAAGGCGAGGACTTCGCAGTCGCCGGTAACGTGCTGGCCGGGGAAAAGGTGGTCGCGAACATGGCCGCGGCCTTCAGCAGCAACAGCGCACTCGAGCTGGACGAGCGCCTGATGCTCGCGCTCGAAGCCGGGCGCGATGCGGGCGGCCAGGCTGACGGCGAACGCTCCGCGACGCTGTTCGTTTGCGGCGACGGTCCCTACCCGCTCTTCGACCTGCGGGTCGACGTGGCCCTCGAACCCACCGGCGAATTACGCAAGGCCTACGAGTGGTACAAACCGCTCTCGCCCTTCTACGCGGACTGCTACGACAAGGGCATCCCGGCCAAGTACAAGGACTACCTGCGCAGCATCAACTGGCCGCTGGTGCCGTTCCAGGGCGAGCCGAAATGAGGGCGACGCTCACGCTGCTTGTGTCCTGCCTGTTGGCGCTGCCAGGCGCGGCATCGGCGCAGGACTGGCCGCGCAAGGGCCTCACGCTCGTGGCCCCGTTCACCGCGGGCGGCATCACCGACCTGCTTACGCGCATCATGGCCGACGAACTCGGCAAGTCCCTGGGCCAGCCCGCCGTCGTCGAGAACCGCGGCGGCGCGGGCGGCGCAGTCGGACTCAACTACGTGCTCTCGCAACCGGCCGACGGGTACACGCTGGCCATGGGCGGTAACGGCCCCTCCGCGATCGTGCCCTCGCTGAACCCGGTGGTGAACTACAGCCCGAAGAATTTCGAGCCGATCGGCTTCGTGGCCGCCCTGCCCTCGATGCTGGTGGTGCATCCTTCCGTCCCGGCGAAGACGCTGCTCGAGTTCGCCGCCTATGCCAAGGCCCAGGGCCCGAAGGTGTCGTGCGCGTCCCACGGCGAGGGCAGCTTCAACCACCTCGCCTGCGTGCAGTTCAACAAGGTCACAGGAAGCGCGATGACGCACGTCCCCTACAAGGGCGCCGCGGCGGTGAATCCCGACCTGCTCTCCGGCCGGGTACAGGCCTACTTCGCCGTGCTGCCCACCGTCCTCGCCTTCATCCGCAGCGGGCAGCTCAAGGCGCTTGCCACCGGCGACGAGGAGCGCGTCGCGTCCCTTCCCGACGTGCCCACGCTGAAGGAGGCGGGCGTGCCCGGCATCGTCATCGGGTCGTGGAATGCGCTGTACGTGAAGGCCGGTACCCCGGCACCGATCCTCTCCCGCCTGCGCAGCGAGACCGAGAAGATCCTCCGGCGACCCGACGTGATCGCGCGCATATCCGCCACCGATGCCCTCGCGAAGGCCATCACGGCGGAACGCCTCGGGCAGATGACGCAGGAAGAGTACGAGGCCTACGGGCGCATCGCGCGTGAAGGCAACATCAAGCTGAACTAACCGGGTCCGGATCCGGGGTTGAATGTCATAAATCGTCGCCCTTAGCCGGCCAGCATGGCTGCGAAACGGCTTGGCGAAATGATCTGCGCGTGCCCCACGCACTTGACCGACAGCAGGGGTTTGTCCCCGGTCACCAGGAAATCCGCGCCGGCGGCGAGCGCCATGGCGAGCAAGTAGTCGTCGCCCGGGTCGGGAGCGTCGCCCGCGCGCCTCAGCCGCTCGAGCAAGACTTCCGCAGCCCGCAGATCGTTGACCATCCGGCCCACCGCGCCACGCGGCAGGTAAGGGAGCAGTTTCGGGTAACGCGCCGCGCGCCTGAATTCCTCGATCTGCTCGGAACTCGTCGCCAGACCAAAGCGTCCGTCTCGCCACGCATCCAGAATTTTCGCCGGCGGGCCGCTCTGCGCGTGCAGTGCGCTCAGGAGGACATTCGTATCGAGGATGACGAGCACCGCTCAGCGGCGCTTACGCGCGTAGGCCACCGCCTCGGTCACCAGTTTCTCGAAGCGCGCCTTCGAAAGCGCGCCTGTTCGCGCCCTGATCTCGACGAGCGCCTCCGCCAGCCCCTCCCTCGTGCCGGCCTTGGCGGGCATTTCCGGCTTTCCGGAAGGAGCCGCCTCCGCCTTAAGCCGTGCATTGACCGCTTCCTGCACGTACCTGGACATGTCGCCCTTGCGGCCACCCGAGCGACCGAGGTGCTCGCGCAACGCCTCGTCGGTTTCCCGCGAAACTTTCAACGACCAACGGACCGGCGTTTCCATGTCGGGCTCCTTTCAGGCGCATAGACACATAGGCGGCCATTATGCCCGAGGTCGGTTCAGACCGCGGCTAGGGTGTAAGCGACCGCTCCGCCCCGATCCGCCCGGAATCAGGGGTATGCCGGATCGCGTTGTCCACAAGGTTGGAAAACATCTCTTCCAGCAGAATCCGGTTCCAGAAGATAGCCACGGGGCTCCTCGCCAGCTGGCGCACGGACACCTTTTTTGTGTTTCCTTCTTTGTAAGGCTTCCGTTACACGACGTTACATCCCGACGACTCAAGTTGACGGTTTAAAGACCTTTCAGCCACGTCCGCGAATCCGATTTTTATGACACTCGTTTTTTCGGAAGTCATACCGGGGTCGGCCATGAAAACCTTACGCATTCATCAACTCGCACAGGACGCTGGACGGCTGTTGGCCGCGCTTGCGCTTTTCGCGACAGCAACGCCAGCCGCGCCAGCGGGCGCCGCAACCGCTGCACCGATCTCCGGAGAGATTCAGCACCTGTCGCTGACTACCCCCGGGGATTACTGGTCGGGCGGCACCATCGTAGTCGGCAACCAGTCGATCATCGTCCCGCGCAACTTGCTGGTGGATCTGCCGGCGAACCGGCTGACGCTGTGGCAGCTGGTGGATCAGGCGCCCGCGGCTTGCAAGGCGCTGGGGCAGACCGGTCTGGCCAAGTCCGATACCTGCAACACCAGCGGCAAGGGCGGCTTTGCTTTTGTCGCCGCCAACCGTACGCGCAACGGCAATGTCATCGCCGGCGACCTGTTCCTGGAAAAGGGGCGCGAGGGTCTTTCCGGGGTGGTGACCTACATTAACCATACCGACGGTTATCTGCGCATCAACGGTACGCCGGTCGTTCCGGCGACATCGACGGTGGATCCGGGTACCGGCCTGCTGGCACGGATGAACGATCCGAGTTCGCGCCACACCATCCAGGCGGGCCTCGGCTGCGCGACCGGATCCGAAAACTGCAGCCCCGATGCGCGCTTCGGCAACGATCCCGACAACTATACCAACGCTTCAATCACCGGCTATCCGATGTGCATCCCCAGCCGGGTGGCGCGGACCTGGGCCGGCCTGCCGGCACAGGGTGCCGGCGTGGATGCCTCTGCGGCAGTGGCCGGTGGTACGGCCCGCGCCAGCCTCGCGAATCCCGCCAACGGTGATGCCTTGTGCCCGCAGACCAATCGTCCGGCATTGCCCAATACACCCGTTGCCGATTCGCGGCGCATGGCGCCGATCAAGGTCGGCGACCATATCAAGCTGGAGGGCAGCTATGAGTTGGTGAACGGCGTGCGCTTCCTGTCTTTCCACACATCGACCACCTCGGTGGCGATTGCCACCAAGACCGCGCTGACCCAGCCCGACTATCTGTATCCGGATGAAATTGAACTCGATGCCCCGGGCTTCAACAACCTGCGCATCCGCGGCCTGTTCATCGGCTACTCGACGCTGCCGCCCGACGTGCTGTTCTGGACCGTGCACTATGACCCGGAGCAGAACCTGCCCCACGAAAAACCGCTGGGCACCACCAAGGGTTGCGATCTGGTGACACGTGCCGGCAACGACTGCGGACTGAACAATGGTCTTGTCGCAGGCGTTGGCAACAACATCTGGAAACTGCGCTACAACCTCGACTTCCTCTCGGGCGCGCGTGAACGCGGGAATCCCTGCATCCATATGCGTGCCGATGCACGTCTGGGCAACAGTTTCTGCCCGAACAACCAGAGCGCAACGGCGGCATCACTGAACGATATCTTCGGCGTACTGAGCCCGCTGCCGCGTGAAATCATCATGCGTACCGGGCATCTGCTCGCGGCGCGTGCCGCCGGCTACGAGCCGGTGACCGTGGACATCCGCGGCAACAAGGCGACCAACGGCGAATACCTGTTCCCGATTGCCAACGGCATTCTCGGCATGGGCGGCCTCGGCGGTATCGGCATGCCGGAGATGGCGGAAGTCGACCTGACCAAGACCGCATTGCCGTTCTTCTTTACCTCGATGCCGTGGACCCTCGACCGGCGTCTGAGCCCCGGTGGTTGCAAGGATGGTTGCGAGACCACCCCGCAGCCGCTCGACCCTTATCCCTTCGAAGGCCTCGATCCGCGCACCCAGGCGGAGAATATTCCGGTCGGCCTCTATAACGACCCGAAATTCACCGCGGCACCGCTGAGCGATGTGCGCAACCGCGTCCTGTCCCACATGACCCGCATCGGCACCGCCGAGCCCGCGGTGTATGACTTCAACGGCGATGCCAGCGTGCTCGCCTGGCCCCCTGCCGATCCGGATGCGCTGCCGATCCTCGTTACGCCGCAGATCGCCTATTGCGCCAAGGGCGCTGCCCCCGGCAACACCAGCTGCATGCAGCCGGTGGCGCCGCCCGGGTGCACGCCGCCGCTGGTGCTGCAGAACGGTTCCTGCGTGCAGGCGCTGATTACGGTGGCTGCCGAAGCACCGCCGGCACCGCCAACCTTTACCACGGCAGTGACCCCGCCTGTCACCCCGCCGGTGACGCCGCCGACCATCGATACCGTGACCATCAGCCGTGTGATGTGGGTGCCGATCGGTGGTCTGCGCGGCCTGCGGGTGATTGCCAAATCCTCGCAGCCTGCCGGACCGGTCCCCGATCTGTTTGTCACCGCGTTTGACGGCGCCAATGTGCTGCTGCCGCAGACCAGGATGATTCGGTCGGTGGCGCCCATTGCCACCGACGTCGGCGCGGTGCAGTGCTCGGTAGCGGATCCCTGCTGGCAATTGCCGTTCGATCTCAACGGAAATCCGTTGGTGAGATTACCGCGCAACGTCAAACCAAGCTCGGTGGTGGTGCAGTCGAGCAAGGGTGGCACCGCGACGCAGTTGCCCACCAATAATCAATCGTTCTGATCGGGGGCGCCATGAACCATACACGCAGCGCTGCCCTGAACTTCAATTCCGAGCAAGGAAACCCCATGTTTTCCAAACCAATCCCATACCTGCGTAGTGCGCGCAAAACCGCGGCAGCCCTCGGCCTGTTGATGGCGACAGGTTTTGCGCTGACCCCGATGGCGGCGCAGGCCGCGACCTCGGTGTCGATCAGCGGCGAGATTTCGCGCATCACCTTGACCACGCCGGGCGATTACTGGTCCGCCGGCACACTGGTGATCAGCGGGCAGTACGTGACCATCCCGCGCAACCTGCTGATTGACCTGCCGGCCAACCGGCTGACGCTGTGGCAGTTGTTCGACCAGGCCTCGGCGGCGTGCAAGGCCCTGGGCGAGACCGGGCTGACCAGCACCGACCGCTGCAACACCACGGGCACCGGCGGCTACGCCAGCATTGCCGCCAACCGCACCAACGGCGGCAACATCATTGCCGGCGACATGCTGATCGACAAGGGGCAGGAGGTGGTCACCGGCGCAGTGACCTACATCAATCATGATGAGAGCTACCTGCGCATCAACGGCATTCTCGGCGATCCCAATGTCGGCATGATGGCGCGGATGAACGATCCCACGTCGCGCCACACCGTGCAGCAGGGTCTCGGCTGTGTTGCCGGCAGTCCCAATTGCAGTGCTGACCCGCGTTTTACCAACGACCCGGACAACTACACCAACACCGCGGTGAACGGCTTTCCGATGTGCATTCCCAGCCGGGTGGCGCGGCCTTTTGCCGGTCTGCCGGCGCAGGGCGCCAATGCGGCAGATCCGAACTTCTCGCCCGCGGTACCCGCGCAGCTTGCGCAGTCGGGCGCGCTCGACCCCGCACGTGGGGATGTACTGTGCCTTGATACCAACCGCCCGGTCACGCCGAGCGGCCTGGTCAATGATTCGCGCTTCATGGCGCCGATCCGGCTTGGTGATGAGATCAAGCTCGTGGGCAACTTCGAGACCGTCAACGGCGTGCGTTTCCTGTCCTTCCACAGTTCGGTCACCGAGATCGCGCTGGAGACGCGGCAGAATCTCAGCCAGCCCGACTACGTGATGCCGGAAGAAGTGGAGCAGGACGCCCCCGGCTACGAGAACCTGCGCGCCCGCACGCTGCTGATCGGCTTTTCGACGCTGCGGCCCGATGTCCTGCTGTGGACCCTGCACTATGATCCGGTCACCAACAGCCGTGTCGAGAAGCCCTGGGCTTCGGTGCTCGCCTGCGACGTGGTCGGTGGCGAGGGGGACTGCAGCGCCAACGGCCTCGTCCCCGGCGTCGGCGGCTATATCTGGAAAATCCGTTACAACGTCCAATTTGACGTTGGCGCACAGGATGTTACGGATAACCCTTGCAGCAATCTGCGGGCCGAACCGCGTTTCGGCAATCCCGCCCAATTCTGTCCGGTCAACCAGAGCACGCCGGCCGGTTCGATTGCCGAGCAGCTGGCCATCGTCAGTCCGATGCCGCGCGAAATCATTGCCCGTACCGGACACCGGCTGGCCGCGCTGGCCGCCGGCTTCACGCCGACCACGGTGGACATCAAGGGCGCACCGGCGACCAATGGCGAGTACCTGGTGCCGCTGGGTGTCAATCTTGGCGGTGTCGGTTTCCCGGAATTCAATGAGTTCGACCTGACCAAGATGGCCTGGCCCCACCAGTTCACCGGCCTGCCCTGGACGCTGGACCGTCGCTTGAGCCCCGGCGGTTGCAAGGATGGCGTTTGCGAACCGACCCCGCAGCCGCTGGACCCGTATCCCTTCGAAGGGGTGGATCCGCGCCTGCAGGCACGCACCCTGCCGACCGGCCCGTACAACGACCCGCGTTTCACCGCAGCGCCGCTGAGCGATGCGCGCAACCGCATCCTGTCCTTTGTGACGCCGGTGGGCGGCACCGTGGATTTCAACGGCAATGCCAGCGTACTGGCCTGGCCGCCGATGGATCCGCCGACCTTCGCGGTGGCAGTGACGCCGGCAGAGACCTTCTGCGCTTCAAGCACCGGCAGTTGTGCGGCAACGGTGGCGCCGCAGGTGTGTTCGGCCCCGCTGGTGCTGCGCAACGGTGCCTGCATGCCGGCGGAACTGCTGGCAGCAGCGCCGGCGCCGCGCAATCCGCCGGTGGTGCCGGTGGTGACGCCGGTGATTGCACCGCCGCCGGTGCCGGTGGTGACGCCGGTGATTGCACCGCCGCCGGTGCCGGTGGTGACGCCGGTGGCGACAGCCGATACCGTGACCGTTGAGGGTGTGACCTGGACTACGTTTGGCGGTAACCGCGGGCTCATGGTGGTGGCCAAAACCTCGCAGCCTAGTGGCCCGGTTCCCGCACTGTTTGTGACGGGTTTCAATAACCACAACATCATATTGCCGCAGACCGCGATGCGTCGCGTGACGATCCCGATCGATCTGCTCCTGGAGGCCAACGATGCCCGTCGTCGTCCGCGGGTGATTGGCACGGTGCAGTGCTCGGTGGCCAGCCCGTGCTGGCAATTACCGGTGACCAAAATTCCCGGAGATGCCGCCCGGCTCAAGCCGACCTCGGTGGTGGTGCAGTCGAGCAAAGGTGGTACGGCAACGGCACTGGCGACCAACGGCCCGTCGTTCTGAAGCCAGGGCACCAAGTTCACGTTGCATTAAACGCGAAGCCCCGGCACGTTGCGGGGCTTCGCGTTTCCAGCAGCCCCTATCTCATGCGGCCGCGCGGCCGCATCAGCCGGCCGCCTTGGCATCACGGATACGGTATACGCCCTCCACCGGTACGATCCAGGCCAGTCCGTCACCCTTCTGCCCTGTCGTCGCCGTTGCGCAAATCGCCGCGGCGATCGCTTCGGCCGCGGCGTCCTCGGCGATCAGGGTGACGAGCACCTTGCCGCTGTAGTCCGTTAGTTCGTCCCGGATGCTGCGTGGCGCGTCGGCCGGGCCGCCCGGCTGGCTCATGCCTTCCACCTTGGAAACGGTCATGCCGTTGAACCCGGGCACCTGCAGCAGAACGGTACGCAACCGCGGTAGCTTGGCCGGCTGGATCACCGCCTTGATCTCCTTCATGCCTCGATCCTCCTTTCCTCGAAATAGCCATACAGCGCGGGCACCACGACCAGCGTCAGCAGCGTCGAGGTGATCAGCCCGCCGATCACCACGATCGCGAGCGGCCTCTGCACCTCCGACCCCGGCCCGTCGGCGAACAGGAACGGGATCAGGCCCAGCATGGCCACGGTCGCAGTCATCATCACCGGGCGAAAGCGATGGATTGCGCCCTCGACAACCGCCTCGAGCAGCGCGAGGCCCTCGTCACGCAACTTGCGGATGTAGCTGACGAGCACCACGCCGTTCAGCACGGCGATGCCCCACAGCGCGATGAAGCCCACCGACGCCGGCACCGACAGGTATTCGCCGGTCACGGCGAGCCCGATGATGCCGCCGATCGAGGCGAACGGCAGCACGGTGATGATGAGCGCCGCGAAGCGCAGCGAATTGAACAGCAGGAAAAGCAGGAAGAAGATCGCGGCGATCGTCACCGGCACGATGACCTTGAGGTGGCCGAGCGCGCGCTCGAGGTTCTCGAACTGCCCGCCCCACACCAGGTAGTACCCCTCGGGCATCGGCACCTGCGCGCCGACCGCCGCCTGCAACTCGGCGACGAAGCCGCCGAGGTCGCGGTCCTTCACGTTGATCCCGATCACGATCCGGCGCTTGGCCGACTCGCGGCTGACCTGCGCGGGGCCGTCGGCGACCTCGATCTTCGCAAGGCTGTCGAGCGCCACCTGCGCGCCGCTCGGCGCGGTCAGGGTGATCGCGCGGATCTCGGCCACGCTGTCGCGCAGGCGCTCGGGCAGGCGCACGACGGCCTGGAAGCGCCGCTCGCCCTCGTAGATCTCGGTGGCCACCTTGCCCCCCACGGCCGTCTCGATCACGTCCTGCACGTCCGACACGTTGAGCCCCTGGCGCGCGATCGCCTGCCGGTCGATGGCGATGGTGAGGTACTGCTGGCCGCCGGTGCGCTCCACGCGCATGTCGCGCACGCCGCGCACGGTCCCGGCCACCCGTGCGATCTCGTTGGCCTTGGCGCGCAGCACTTCGAGGTCATCACCGAACACCTTCACCGCGACATCGGAACGCACGCCCGTCACCATCTCGTCCACCCGGTCCGAGATCGGCTGCGCCATGACCAGCTGCACGCCCGGCATCGTGCGCAGCTTGTCGAGGATGGCGGCGGCGATGTCGTCCTGCGTCCAGCCCGAGGGCCACTCACTGCGCGGCTTGAGCGAGACGATCGGGTCGGACTCGTTCGGCCCCGCGGGGTCGGCCGCGGATTCGCCCCGCCCCAGCCGGGACACGGCCGATTTCACGCCCGGCACCTCCATCGTCCGGCGCATGGCCTCCTTCTCCATCTGGATGGACTCGTCCAGCGAGATGTTCGGCACTCGGTCCATCGAGGGCGAGATCGAGCCCTCCTTCATTTCCGGGATGAACGCCGTGCCGAGGAACGGCACCAGCGCCAGCGTGGCGACGAAGAGCGCCACCGCAACCCCCACAGTACGCTTGCGGTTCGCCAACGCGAGCTGCAGCAGCGCGAGGTAGGGGCGCTTCAGCGCCGCGATCAGCCAGGTGTCGTGCTCTGCGCCCCCCTTGAGCAGGAAGGACGCCAGCGCGGGCGTCAGCGTGAGCGACAGCACCAGGGAGATCGCCAGCGCGATCGCGATCGTATAGGCGAGCGGTGCGAACATCTTGCCCTCCATCCCCGACAGCGTCATCAGCGGCAGGAACACCAGGATGATGATGCCCACGCCGAACACGACCGGCGTGGCGACCTCGCGCACCGACTCGAAGATCACCCGCGCCCGCGGCTCGCCGGGGCGCTTCCCGAGTTGCCCGTAGGCGTTCTCGATCACCACCACCGACCCGTCCACCATCAGCCCGATCGCGATCGCGAGGCCCCCGAGCGACATCAGGTTGGCCGAGATCCCGTAGCGGTTCATCACGATGAACGTCGCAAGGGGCGTCAGCACCAGCGTGGCGACCACGATCAGCGAAGAACGCAGGTCGCCGAGGAACAGCACCAGCACCACCACCACGAAGAGCACGCCCTCGAGCAACACCTTGACCACCGTCCACAATGCCGCGTCGACGAGTTCCGAGCGGTCGTAGTACGGGACGACCTGCAACCCGCCCGGCAGCATCCCGCGGGCGTTGATCTCGGCGACGCGCGCCTTGACCCGGCCCACGACCTCCTTGGCGTTGCCTGCGCGTATCATCATCACGACGCCGCCCACGGCTTCGGTATGCCCGTCCTTGATCATCGCGCCGTGGCGCACCTCCTCGCCCAGCGTCACCTCAGCCACATCGCGCACGTAGACCGGCGTGCCGCCCACCTCCTTCAGCACGATGTCGCGGATGTCGTCGAGGTTGCGCACCAGCCCGATGCCGCGGACGAGATACTGCTCGGCGCGCTGCGGCAGCACGCCGCCGCCCGAGTTGGCATTGTTCCTCGCCAACGCCTGCCAGGCGTCATGGATCGACACCTTGAAGTAACGCAGCCGGTCAGGATCGACCAGCACCTGGTACTGCTTCACGTGGCCGCCGGTGGAGTTGATCTCCGCCACCCCCGGGATCGAGCGCAGCAGCGGCCGCACCACCCAATCCTGCGCCGTGCGGCGCTCGGTGAGTTCCGCGCGGGTCAACTCCCGCTTGCCGTCGTCGGGGCGCTCAAGCGTGTACTGGTAGACCTCGCCGAGCGCCGTCGACACCGGGCCCAGCACCGGCGTCACACCCACCGGAAGTCGCGCGCCGATCTCGATCAGCCGCTCGAGCACCAGCTGGCGGGCAAAGTAGACGTCGGTCGCGTCGCTGAACACGAGCGTGATCAGGGAAAGCCCGGGCTTGTTCAGCGAGCGCATCTCCATGAGCGCGGGCAGGCCCGTCATCGCCACCTCCACGGGCGCGGTGACGAAGCGCTCGACCTCCTCGGGCGAGCGTCCCGGCGCCTCGGTCGCGATCTGCACCTGCACGTTGGTTACGTCGGGGAACGCGTCGACCGACAGCTTGCGCGCCGCGTTCAGGCCGAAGGCAAGCAGCGCCGCCGCGACCACCAGCACGACGAGGCGCTGCGACAGGGCCGCGCGAACGATGGCGTCGAGCATCGCCTAGCCGCCCCCGAGCGCGCGGCGCTTGCGCTCGTTGTTCAGGTGGAACGCCCCTTCGACCACGATCTTCTCGCCCTCGCGCAGGCCCTCGAGCAGCACGCGGCGGCCCTCGTGTTCGGTGCCGAGCGTCACCGGGCGCAGGCGCCAGGCCTCGCGGCCCGACTCGACGAACACATAGTCGCGGTTGTCCTCGCGCACGACTGCGGCCGCGGGGATCACGAGCCGCTTCTGCGGGCGGCCCTCGATCAGCACGTTGGCGAGCATGGCCGGCTTGAACACCCGTTCGGTGTTCGACAAGTCCATGCGCGCGCGCACCGTGCGGGTCTCGGGGTTCACCGTGGGGCTGACGAAGGTGAGCCGGCCGTGCAGTCTTGAGCCGGGCAGCGCCGCCACCTCGGCCGCGGCCGGCTCACCCACGCGCACAAGGCCCGCGCCCTGCTCGGGGATGTCGGCCACGACCCACACGCTCGACAGGTCGGCAATCACGAACATGCTGTCGGCGGGCTGCACCATCTGCCCTTCGGTGACCTTGCGCTCGATCACCGTCCCGCTGAGGCTGGCGACGATCTGCGTGCGCGAAGTGATGGTCCCGGTATCGGCCAGCCGCCGCACCGCCGCCTCCGACATGCCCAGCACCTTCAGCTGGTCGCTCGCAGCATTCAGTTCCGCCTCGGCCTGGGTCAGCTCGCTCTGCCTGCGCTGCACTTCGGCCGTCCCGATGACGTCGGCCGCAAGCAGGCGCTGCGCACGCTCGGTGGCGCGCTGCGCCTGCAGGCGATTGGACTGGGCCTTGAGGAAGCCGAGCTGTGCAGAGGACAACTCGGTGCTGTTCAGCGTGGCGAGCACCTGCCCGCGGCGCACCTCCCGCCCCACGACAGCCTCCACGTCGGTGAGGCGGCCGGCGACGGGCGAGCCGATGCGCGCCATGCGCGTCTCGTCGACCTCGATGCGCCCGGGCGCGCGCAGCGTCTCGCGCACCTCCGCCCAGGCCGCCTCGCCGAGCGCCACGCGCGTGCGCAGGTCGGACGTGGCCGCGATAAGCAAGGGATCCCGCACGGCCGGCGCGGCGGCGGGTTTGCCACCCGACGGATCGCCGCACCCGGCGACCAGTGCAACGGCGAATGCAGGCACGAACAACAGCGCTCTCATGGGTTTTGCCTTCACGAAGTCAGTCCGGGACGCGGAAGGGATCCCGCGCGGTAAGCCGTTCGATGTCGAGCCAGGCCGCATTGCGGTCGAACAGCGCCTGGTTGTAGTCGACGCGCACGGATCGCAGTGTGCGTTGCGCATCGAGCACCTCGAGGAGGCTGCGTTCCCCGGCGCGATAAGCCGCTTCGGCCACGCGCAGGCCCTCCTCCGCGCTCCGCAGCAGGCTTCTCTCGAAGGTGGAGATCTGGCGCTGGGTCACGCCTTGCCGGGCGTAGGCCGAATCGAGTTCACGCAGCAGCTGCGCGCTCTGCGCCTCGACCTGTGCGGCGGCATAGCCGATCCCGGCCTGCGCCTGCGCAATCGGCCCCTCGCGCCGGTTCCACAACGGCAGCGGAATCGAAATGCCGACCATCGCGTGGCGGGATTCCGGGTCCGATGACCCGATCGCGCGCACCGTAGGCTGGGGGTTGCGCAGCGCACGCTCGAGTTCGAGGCGCGAACGCGCGCGCTCCGTCTCGGCTGCAGCCGCCTTCAGTTGCGGATGAGCCTCCAGCACCTGGGGCACGAGGACGGCCAGCGGCGGCGCCTCCACGTGCGGGGGCAAAGCACCTCGCGCGCGGAACACCGCGGGCAGCGAATTGCCCCCGAGCCGCCGCAGCACGGCGCGGGCTTCGTCGACCCGCAGGGCCGCCGCGGCAGCGGTGTTCTGCGCGGCCAGCGTTTCGGCCTCTGCGCGGACCGATTCGAAGCGCGGCGCCTCGCCGACCGCAACCCGGGTTTCCACCTTGCCCTGGATCTCGGCCAGCAGCTTCACGGACTCGCCCGCGAGGCGCTCTTCTTCCTGCCTGCGCAGCAACTCGTAGAACGCGGCACGCGCCTGGTAGCCCACGGCGAGGCGGACCGCCGCTACCTGCGCTGAAGCGACGGACAGCCCGGCCTCCGAGGCTTCGGCGCGGGCGCCGCGCACCGAAGGCAGTTCAAGCAGTTGCGCAAATCCGACGGTGCTGGCCGATCCGGTGGCGCCGCCGATGCGCGAGCGCCATGTGCCTCCCCCGATCTCGAGGTCCGGGTTGGGATAGGCGCGCGCGGTCAGCGTTTCAGCCTGCGCGCCGGCGCGCAGCTGCGCTGCGGACGCCATCTCCGGGCTTGCATCCTCGACGTAGCGCAGGACCTCCCGCAGGCCCAGCCATTCGGCCGCCAGGGCATGCGATGCGCAAGCAAAAGGAACGACGAGGGCAACAATGCGAAGGGCGCTTCGCATTTGCGGTACATCCATGGGCGGGAACCGCCCGGGTGCCGGGCGTCAGCTGTTTGTCAGCCTGAAATTCTAGCCATCCCCTCCAGGCACAGCATTGCAACTCTCAATCCACGCCGGCATCCGGATCTGCGAAGGCCGGCTCGCGAAACGCTTCGGGATCGAAGGCGGTGTCGCCTTCCTCGTCCGCCACGCCGGTCGGCGCAAGGCCCGCGAAATCGAACATCTTGCGGTCCATCAGGTGCGAGGGCCGCACATCCGACAACGCGCGCATCATCGACTCGATGCGCCCGGGAAACTTCTTCTGCCACTCGCGCAGCATGCTGCCGACCACCTGGCGCTGCAGGTTGGTCTGCGACCCGCACAGCGTGCAGGGAATGATCGGGAACTGCTTCAACTCGGCATAGGCCGTGAGGTCGGCCTCGGCCACATAGGCGAGCGGCCGGATCACGACGTGCTTGCCGTCGTCCGAGACCAGCTTCGCCGGCATGGCCTTGAGCTTGCCGGCATAGAACAGGTTGAGGAAGAACGTGGCGAGGATGTCGTCGCGGTGGTGCCCGAGCGCGATCTTCGTCGCGCCCAGTTCGCCCGCCACGCGATACAGCACGCCACGCCGCAGCCGCGAGCACAGCGAGCACATGGTCTTGCCCTCGGGGATCACGCGCTTCACGATCGAGTAGGTGTCCTGCTCGATGATGTGGAACGGCACGCCGCGCGCCTTGAGGTAGGCGGGCAGCACGTCCGCGGGGAACCCCGGCTGCTTCTGGTCGAGGTTGACCGCAATCAATTCGAAGCGCACCGGCGCCTTTTCCTGCAGCGCCATCAGCACGTCGAGCATGCCGTAGCTGTCCTTGCCGCCGGAGAGGCACACCATCACGCGGTCGCCCTCGCCGATCATGCCGAAGTCGACGATCGCATTCCCCACCTGCCGCCGCAGGCGCTTGGCGAGCTTGTTGGCTTCGTGCTCCGACCTCCTTGGGTCGCGGCGCGGGACGATGCTGATCGGCTGCGGGTTCATGGACTCAGATGTTAACGCTGCGGCCGCCGTCGACGGCGATGATCTGCCCGGTGACGTAAGGCGCGCCGGCCGCGAGAAAGAGCACCGCGAGCGCGATGTCTTCGGGGTCGCCGAGGCGCTTCAGCAGCGTGTCGTCGATGATGTGCTTGCGCACCTCGGGCGGGAACTGGCCGTCCTCGGGCCACGCGATCGCGCCGGGGGAAACGCCGTTCACGCGCACGTCCGGCGCGAGTTCCATCGCGAGGGACCGCGTCATCGCCGCGAGTCCCGCCTTGGCAATCGTATACACGACGTACCCCTTGAGGGGCCGCTCGGCATGGATGTCGACGATGTTGACGATCGAGCCCTTCGCCTTCGCGAGCTCGCCCGCGGCGGCCTGCGAGAGCAGCAACGGGGCCTTCACGTTCGTGCCCACGAGATCGTCCCAGCTCTGGTCGTTGACCTCGCCCACCGCCGTCGGGAAGAAGCTCGAGGCATTGTTGACGAGGATGTCGAGCCGGCCGAACCGCTCGACCGCTGTGCGCACCAGCAGTTCGGGTGCGCCGTGCGCTAGCAGGTCGGCCTTGACCCGCAGCGCGCTGCCCGGGCGCAGCGCGTTCAGTTCCGCCTCGAGCGCGATCGCCTCGGGCTCGGAGCCGCGGTAATGCATGAGCACCGTGGCGCCGTGCGCGTGGAGCTTGCGCGCGATCGCCGCCCCGACGCGTCGCGCCGCGCCTGTGACCAGCGCTACCTTGTCCTTCAGGTCTTGCATGGGGGTCGTTGAAAGAACAGTGAATTGCGGATTTTACCCAAATGGGGGACGATGCCCGCCCCATGTTACGCCCCGCCCCGCAGTTGCCGACGCCCGGACCCGACGCACTCGACGCCAGTCGTGCGTTGGTTGGACGCGTCGAGGAGGCAATTGCGGCCTCCGGCGGCTGGATCAGCTTCGCGGACTACATGCAGATGGCGCTCTACGCGCCGGGCCTCGGCTACTACATGGGCGGGGCGGCCAAGTTTGGCGCGGCGGGCGATTTCGTCACCGCCCCTACGCTCGGCCCCCTGTTTGCGCAGACGCTCGCGCGGCAGGTGGCGGAACTCCTCCCGCAGGCCGGTCCCCACCTGCTCGAATTCGGGGCGGGAGGCGGGGACCTTGCCGGCGAGCTGCTTGCGGAACTCGAACGGCTGGGCTGCGCGGTGGACAGCTATTCGATCCTCGAACCCGGCGCGGAACTCGCCGAGCGCCAGCGCGCCACGATCACCCGGCTCGCGCCCGGCTCGGTGGGCAAGGTCGCCTGGCTGGATCGCCTGCCGGAAGCGTTTCGCGGCGTGATGCTCGCCAACGAGGTCGTCGACGCGATGCCGGTGCATGCGGTCGCGTGGCGCGAGTCCGGCGTTTTCGAGCGCGGGGTCGCGCTCGTCGACGGGGAACTCGCGTGGTCTGAACGCCCCGCCACCGGCGACCTCCTCGCCACAGCGCGGGCGATTGCCGTCCCCATGCCCTACGAAGGCGAGATCGCCCTCGCCGCGCAAGGCTGGGCCGCGTCGGTGGCCGAAAGCCTCGCGCACGGCGCGCTGCTCGTGATCGATTACGGCTTCCCGGCCCATGAGTTCTTCCACCCGCAGCGTTCGGGCGGGACGCTGATGTGCCACTACCGCCACCTCGCGCACGCCGACCCTTTCCTCTACCCGGGATTGCAGGACATCACCGCGCACGTGGACTTCAGCGCGCTGGCCGCGGCCGGCACGGCTGCGGGCCTCGACCTGCTCGGGTACGCCACGCAATCGAGCTTCCTCGTCAATTGCGGGATCACGGACGTGCTCGGGCGCAGCGACCCGGCGGACGTGCGCCGCTACGCCCCTGTCGCGGCCACCGCGCAAAAGCTCCTGTCCCCGGCGGAAATGGGCGAATTATTCAAGGTGCTGTGCCTCGGACGCGGCATCGCGCCGGGCCTTGCGGGCTTTGCACGCGGCGAGCGTTCGCATACGCTGTAGGGCATGCTCATGCTCAAGCTCGGCGCGCTCGCGTTCCTGCTGTCAGTTGCAACTGCGGCACAGGCCGCAGACCCCACCGCCGCCGCGAAGAAGCGCTGGGAAGATAGCCCCTACGGCCCCATGCTCGAGCGCATCCTGCCGCCGGGATTCGAGCCCTCCATGCTGCCCCAGCCCGGCTCCGCGGGCGCGCAGCTGGCGCTGCGCTACTGCGTGCAGTGCCACAACCTGCCCAACCCGGCAATGCACCACGCGCAGAAATGGCCACCGGTGTTCGAGCGCATGGTGGTGCGCATGCGAGGCTTGGGGAACATGGGCAAGCTGATGACCGACATGATGGCCGGCGTGTCTGCGCCCACCCCGGAGGAGGCCCGCGTGCTGGTCACCTACCTTCGCGTGAACGCGATGAAGCCGCTCGACCCGAAGAAGCTGCCCGAAGTGAATGCGCCCTCGGGGGAACCCTTCCGCATCGCCTGCAGCCAGTGCCATGTGCTTCCCGATCCGCAGCGCCACACCGCCAAGGAATGGCGCGAGGTGGTCGCGCGCATGGAACGGAACATGGAGTGGATGAACCGCGTGGTGGGCTCGCAGCCGGCCCGCGGCGAGCCGCAGCTGCGCGTCGAGGACATCAACGCCTTCCTCGCGAAGTATGCGAGGAAGTCCCTATGAATCTTTAACATTTACTCTGCAAGATCGGCTGCAGGAGCCGATCTTCAGTTAGGTAGCATGCCTTAAAAGGCAATCAGGCCGGCACCGCCATGCCCCGCACCACCGCCGGCCGCCGGCCGATGGTGTCGTACCAGCGCTTGACGTTGGGGAACTCGGCGAGGTCGACCTTGTGCCACTCGTGGCGCGCGATCCACGGGTAGGTGGCGATGTCGGCGATCGAGTACTCGCCCGCCATGTAGGCCGCTTCGGCGAGGCGCCGGTCGAGCACGCCGTAGAGGCGCTTGGCCTCATCCGTGTAGCGCTTGATGCCGTAGGGCACCTGCTCCGGCGCCGCGCGCAGGAAATGGTGCGCCTGGCCGAACATCGGGCCCACGCCGCCCATCTGCCACATCAGCCACTGCAGCGCCTCGTACTTGCCCTTGGTCGAGGTAGGCAGGAACTTGCCGGTCTTGCCGGCGAGATAGACCAGGATCGCGCCCGACTCGAACAGGTGGATGGGCTTGCCGTCGGGACCGTCGGGATCGACGATCGCCGGGATGCGGTTGTTCGGGCTGATGGCGAGGAACTCGGGCTTGAACTGCTCGTTCTGGCCGATGTTCACCTTGTGCGCGATGTACGGCAGGCCGCACTCCTCGAGCATCACCGAAACCTTGCGGCCGTTGGGGGTGGTCCAGGTGTGCAGTTCGATCATGGTCGCGCTCTGTCCGGTTTGCTGTGGGGGGAGAGGAAGTTTATCCTGAACCGATGCTCAAATGGCTCCTCACCACCGTCATCGCCCTGGTTGTTTTGACTGCCGCCATGCCCTGGCTCGCGCGGCGCTTCGGCATCGGGCAGATGCCCGGCGACCTGCGCTTCAACCTGCGCGGCCGCCAGTACATCCTGCCGCTGGCGAGCACGCTGATCCTCTCGCTGCTCGCCTGGCTGATCGGCCGGCTGGTGTAGGGCCCGCCGGCGTCCCCGCCGTCCTCCTATTGCGCGAGCGGCAGGTGACGCAACTTCTCGGCGATGGCCCGCCCGACGAAGATCTGCGGGTTTGAGGGCGGCGAAAGCCCCTCGGCCTTTTCGCGCGCGGCCACGGCCTCCGCCGCCACCGGGAAGGCCTCGATGAAAGCCTTTGCGTTCGGCAACGCCTGGCGGAAATACGCGTCGCCGAAGTGCGTCCACTCATTGCCGCTCTCGCAGCCGAAGGACTGCCTGTCTGACGCGGAAGCGGTGATGATCAGCGTGTTGTCGTCCTTCAGCGGCTCGATGAACCCGCCCGAGTAGCAGGCCGAGATCACCAGCACCCGCCACTTGATGCCCGCGTCGTTCAATGCGCGGGCGAGCACTGTGGGATTCACCGGCGCGAGGTCGAGCGGCGGCGCCCAGGCCGACAGCCCGAAGCCCTGGTCGCCGTGCGCGGTCACGTAGAGCATCAGCACGTCCTCGTCTGCGTTCATCCGCTTCGCCACATGCGCGAGCGTGCGCCGCAGGTTGGTGGCCGTGGCAAGCGGATGGTCGGCCAGCGTCGCCGGGTTGCTCACCAGCGCGATCGAGCGGCGCGCCGCGTCGTAGCTCTGCTCGATGAGCTTCTGCACCGAGCGCATCTCGCGGCGGAACACGTCCTGGCTGCCATCGGGCGCGAACCCGACAAAGTAGAGCTCAGTGTCGCCGACCCGCCCCGGCTCGATGGCTGCGAGCTGGCGCTCGATCAGCTCGCCCTGGGTGTGGAACACGTCCTCCCGCACGAGCCTCGACGGCTCGACATCGCCCTCCGGATCGGGCGTCCACAGCTCGGTGCGCGGCAACACAAAGAGGGAGAACGCCATCAGCAGCAGGATCACGCCGCCAGTCAGGGCCGTTGCCTTCTGCCGCCAGCGTGCGCCGGTGCAGATCACGATGGCGCGCATGGCGACGAGCCAGCCCCACGCGAGGAAAGCGACCCAACTGGCAAGCTGCGCCCCGGTGCTGATGCCGGCCCCGAACAACGCCACCCCGGCCAGTTCGAACGCGAGGTCGCTTGCAGACAGCGCCACCGCGAGCAGCGTGGCGAGCGAAGCGTTGCCGTGGATCGAGGCGATCGCCAGGCACGCGAGCAGCAGCACCGGGATCTGCGCGAGGTAGACGGCGACAGCTTGCGGGTTCAGCGCGCCGCCGTCGGCCTGCAGCGTGGCCGACAAGACCCAGACCAGCAGGTTGAACACGGCCAGCAGCGCGAACTGCCCCGGCGTGGCCCGGAAGTGCAGCCAGCGCACCGGCAGGAACAGCGCAAGGCGGGTGCCCGCGGACAGGTTGCGCAGCAGTCCCGCGAAAAAGCGTTCTTTCATCTAGGTTCCAGTGGCGGTACGGATCGCCTCGAGGCGCGCGGCATCGATGGCGGCGGGGATGTCCCCGGGGGTGAGCGTGTCGCCGGCAATCGCGCCGGCATCGATGGAGGCCGCCGCGCGCAGCGCCTGCCGCGCGCGCCCCGCGCCGGGGGCGGTGCCGGGCGCGGCCAGGCGCGCCGCCAGCAGCAGTTCCTCGAAGCGGTCGCGACGGCGGAAAGCATCCGCGCGCTTCAGCAGTTGCAGCAGGTCGCCGGCGTCGGCATCGGCGGCTCGTTCGATGAACGGGCGGCATCGGCAGGCGAGGACGGCGAGGTCGCGCACCTCCATGGGCGCCCGCAGGCGCTTGCACAACGCGGCAAAGCCCGCCTCGCCGCCTTCGCCGGCGAACCAGGCCAGCAGAGCGAAGCGAACCGGGAGGAGGGCGCCCGCGTCGACCGCGCGCGCCAGCGCCGCGAAGGTCTCGTCGCGCGCCGTCCCGGCCAAGAGGGGCAACAGCTCCGGCGCAAGGCGGCCGAGCGCACCGCACTCTTCCAGGAGGAGGAACATTTCCTTCGGGTGCGCCTCGCCGAGCCCGCGCTCGAACTCCTGCCAGACCCGCTCGGCCACGAGGTGGTCGACTTCGCCCGCCTGCACCATGCCGGCCATCAGCCTGCGGGTCGCCTCGTGGACATGGAATTGGAACCTGGCCGCAAACCGCGCCACGCGCAGGATGCGCACGGGGTCCTCGTGGAAGGCCTCGCCCACATGGCGCAGTACGCCGGCGCGAAGGTCCGCTTCCCCACCGAAGGGGTCGATCAGCCGGCCGTCGGCGCCGCGCGCCATCGCGTTGATCGTCAGGTCGCGCCGCGCGAGATCCTGCTCGAGGGTGACATCCGGCGCGGCGTAGACGGTGAAGCCCTTGTAGCCACGGCCGCTTTTGCGCTCGGTGCGCGCGAGGGCGTATTCCTCGTGTGTTTCGGGATGCAGGAATACCGGGAAGTCGCGGCCCACGGGCGTGTAGCCCAGCGCGGCCATCGATTCGGGCGTGGCGCCGACCACGACCCAATCGCGATCGACCACCGGCAGGCCGAGCAACTCGTCGCGCACCGCGCCGCCCACTACGTACGCTTGCATCGCGCCGGGGTCAGCCGTACAGCTCGAACTGCGGCAGGGATTCGGTCTCCGCCATCGCGGCCGCGATCCAGTCCTGCATCGCCGGCAGCGCAAGCACCGCGTCGGAGTAGGCCCGGCAATCGGCGGGCAGCTCGACCTCGTAGGTGCGAAAACGCAGCACCACCGGGGCATACATTGCGTCGGCGATCGAGAACGCGCCGAAGAGGAACCGCCCGCCCTTGCCGTAGCGCGCGCGGCAGTCCGACCAGAGCGAGACAATGCGCGCGACATCCGCCAGCGACTCCGGCGTGCGGCCCAGACCCGGGTAGCGCTTGCGGATGTTCATGCTCATCTTGGCGCGCAGGTTCGCGAAGCCCGAGTGCATTTCGGCGGAGACGGACCGCGCGAGGGCCCGCGCCGCCGGATCCTGCGGCCACAGCCCGGGGTGCTTCTCGGCGAGGTACTCGCAGATCGACAGCGAATCCCAGACGCGCAGGTCGCCGTCGGCGAGGCAGGGCACTTTCCCGGCCGGCGAATACACCAGGATCTGGTCCTTGGAACCCGGCCCGTACAGCGGGATGCGGTGCTCGGCAAACGGGATGCCCGCGACCCTCATCGCGAGCCACGGGCGCAGGGACCAGGAAGAGTAATTCTTGTTCCCGATGACGAGTGTCAGCTCGCTCACGAAAACCTACCGGTGCGACCGGCGGAAATCGTCGTAGCGCTCGCGCGGTGCTGCGTGACTGAGGTAGAACGGCGTGACCGCATCGAGCGAGGTGGCCACTAGGCCGTAAGGCAGCGGGGCGGACGAGACGCTCGGCACCTGCATCGAGCGCAGGTTGTCGCGCGTGACGAGCTTGCCCGGCAGTTTCTCGAGCACCCAAGCCTGCAGGCTCGAGAACATCGGCCCCAGGCCGATGATGAGGCGCCGGCGACCGGTCGCGCGGCAGACGTACTCCACCAGCTCGCGCAAGGTGTATTCGCACGGCCCGCAGAGGTCGAAGCGCTTGCCCGCCGCATCGCTATCGTCGAGCGACTGCACCATTGCCTGCGCCACGTCGCCGACGTACACCGGCTGGAATCGCGCATCGGGGCTGGCCAGCAACAGCGCGGGCGTCAGCGCCGCCAGCGTGGCGAAAAGGTTGAGGAAGCGATCGTCGGGCCCGAACACCACGGAGGGCCGGAATACCGTGACCGAGAGGTCGTCCGCGGCCAGCGCGGCTTCTTCCCCCGCGCCTTTGGAGCGCAGGTATTCGCTCGGCGCATCGCGCGACGCGCCCAGCGCGCTCATGTGCAGCACGCGGCGAACACCCGCCGCGCGGCAGGCGGAAGCGATGCGCTGCGCGAGCTCAACGTGCGCGAGGAAGAAGTCCTGCCCGTAGCGGTTGCCGCCGTCGCTCGCCCCGCCGGCCGGGCGGCTGTGCAGCACGCCGACGAGGTTGATGACGGCGTCGCAGCCGCGCACGAGGCCGTCTAGGACGCCCGGCGCATTGACGTCGGCCGCGACCACATCGACGGTGGGCAACAGGATCAGGTGCTTGGCGCGCTCTCGCCGGCGCGTGGGGACCAGGACGTTGACGCCGCGTGCAGCCAAGAGGCTGACGACATGGCTGCCGATGAAACCGGAGCCGCCAATGACCAGGACGTTTTGGGTTTTCATGCCGAAATTATGGCAGGTCTTCGTTGAACTTGTCGCCGCCGGCCTTGGCCGGGATGGTCCCCATGCGCCCCTTGAGCGGCGCGCTCCGGCCCTCCATCAACGAGGCGTACCAGAAAGTGTTGGCCATGACCTTCTTCACGTAGTCGCGGGTTTCGTTGAACGGAATGCTTTCGGCGTAGATGGCGCCCTCCAGCGGCTTCGCGTCGCGCCAGCGGCGCGCCCGGCCCGGCCCGGCGTTGTAGGCCGCGGACGCCATCACCGGATGGCCGAGGTCGTCGAGCACGAGCTTCACGTAGCGGGCGCCGAGCGTGACGTTGGTGTCCACCTCGATGACGCGCCCGGGGCTGAGCTGCAGGCCGATCTTCTGCGCCACCCAGCGCGCGGTGGTCGGCATCAACTGCATCAGGCCCTGCGCGCCGGCCGAAGACTTCGCATTGACGATGAAGCGACTTTCCTGGCGGGTGAGGCCGTACAGCCAGGCTTCTTCCACGCCGAAGGCCTGCGACTGCGCGCGATAGGTCTCGCGGAACGGCGTGAGGAACCGCACCTTGTAGTCGTGCAGGCTGGTGGTCCGGTCGGCTGTGTTGATCGCGCGGTCGTAGAGTTCGACGCGGCGGGCGAGTTCAGCGGCGGCAAGCAGCTGGCTGTCATCCATGCCGCGAATCGAGAACACCCACTCGCGCACCCCCTCCGTGCGCAGGTTCAGGCGGAAGAGCTCCAGCGCACGGGCGAGGCCCGGCGTGACCTTGGCCTTGGCGACCTGCTCCTCGGTCGGCGCCGGTGCAAAAGCAGGCACCCCCACCGGCTGGCCGAGGTCTTCGCTCGCCAGCAAGCCGTAGAAGTCCGGCTGCCCGGAGATCTTCAGGAAATAGGCGCGGGCGCCATCGGCCTTGCCTTGCGCGGCAAGGCTGCGCGCATACCAGTACGTCCACGCCGGGTCGGCATGCGCCGCGACGGTCATCGCGTCGATCGCTTCGGCCACCATGGCCCAGTTGCCGGCGCGCAGCGCAGCGCGCGCCTTCCACGCGAGCTGCTCGTCCGAGTAGTCGGCATCGCCCGCTCGGGCATACCAGCCGGCCGCTTCCGGCAGCAGGCGCTTGGCCGCTTCGAAGGCAATGCGACCCCAGAGGTACGACCGGTCGGCCGCCGAGAGGGACTGCCCCGCTTTCGAGGCGAGAAACTCCGCGGCAGCGCCGGGATCGGTGCGCGCATGGCGCACGACGGCGAAGAGCACCATCTCGCGCACACCGCGCGCCGAGAGGTTTTCGGGCGGGCGGGCGACCAGCCGCGCGGCGCTCGTCGCCGCCAGCGTGAGCAGCTTTTCGTCGGGCCGCTCGGCCGCCGGCAGGTAGGCCATGGCCTTGCGGGCCGCGGTCATCTGCCCGGCTTCCAGCAACAACCTCACGCGCCGCCAGACGTGCTTGACGGTGAACCGCCCGCGGGCCAGCGCCTCTTCGGCGACGCCCACGCAGCCTTCCGGCAGTTCCCTGGGATCGTGCCAGTAACGGCTGACTTCGTTGAGCGTGCTTTCGTCGCCGCGAGTCAGGCGCGAGGCCAGCGCATAGCAGCGGGTGTCCGCGTCATCCACGGTCAGCGCCGCCAACTCGAGGTCGAAGGTCTGCCAATCGCGGCGCTTGCCCAGTTCCTTCAACCAGTCGGCGCGCAGGCGATCCGCGAGATAGCTACCGGGATACTTCGCAAGGTAAGCGCGCACTTCGGTGGAGGGCATGACGTCGAGCCGCACCTTGAGCTGCCAATACTCCGCATAAGGCTGCAGCACGTGACCTTCGAGCGCGGCTGCGTAGTGGGCGAGCCTCACCGCATCGCCGGTCCGGAACGACGCATGCGCGGCGAGAATGGTTTCATCCGCGCCCGTCGGGCGGGCCGGGGCGCCAAGCGCCGCGCCGGAGGCCAGCAGGGCCAGTGCTATAGTATAAAAATGCTTGCGAATCATAGGGAAAGGATAACACAGCCCCCCTCTCACCCGGGTTGGCGCACATGAGTCCGGAGGCCCTGAAACAGTGGCGCAAGGACCAGCGCGACCGCCTGGTGGAGACGCGGCTCGCGCTCAGCCCGGAAACGCTGCACGAGTTCCGCCTGCGGATAGACACGCACCTTGAGCGTGCGTTCCCGGGCTTCGCGAATGGGACGCTCGCGATCTGCTGGCCGTTCAAGAACGAATACGACCCTCGCTTTCTCGCGCACCGGCTGCGCGAACGCGGCGCGCGCACTGCCTTGCCCGTGGTGGTGGCGCCGCGCCAGCCGCTGGTGTTCCGGCCCTGGGCGCCGGGCGACGAGCTTGCCAAGGGCGCGTACGACATCCCCTACCCGGCCTCCGGCGAGCCGGTGGTGCCCGACTACGCGCTGGTGCCGATGAACGCGTTCGACGCGGGCGGCTTTCGGCTGGGCTATGGCGGCGGCTTCTTCGACCGCACGCTTGCGCACCTGCGGTCCGCCGACCCCAAGCGGCCCGTGGCCATCGGCGTCACGCATGAGCTTGCGCGCATTGAGACCATCCACCCGCAGGTGCACGACATCCCGATGGACTTCGTGGCGACCGAGCTCGGCGTCTACGAGCGGGTCAACGGGACGCTGGTGCTGCGCTAGCCGAGGAACAGGCGGTACGCGGGATTGGCCGACTCGTCTGCGTACGGGTAGCCCAGCGCCGCGAGGAAGCGGCGGAACGCGGGCATTTCCTGTTTCGGCACCTGCATGCCGACCAGCACGCGCCCGGAATCGGCGCCATGGTTGCGGTAGTGGAACAGGCTGATGTTCCAGTCGGTGCGCATGTTGTCGAGGAATTTCATCAGCGCGCCGGGTCGCTCGGGGAACTCGAAGCGGTACAGCAGCTCATTCTTGGCACTCGCGGCGTGCCCGCCGACCAGGTGGCGCACGTGGAGCTTCGCCATCTCGTTCTCGGACAGGTCGAGCGCCTTGAGGCCGTTGCGCGTCAGCGTGCGCACGATCTTCGCCGTCTCGCCGGTGCCCTGCACCTGCACGCCGACGAACACGTGGGCTTCCTTCGGGTCGGCGATGCGGTAGTTGAACTCGGTGATGTTGCGCGCCCCGAGCGTGGCGCAGAAGCGCTTGAAACTGCCGGGCTTCTCGGGAATCGTCACCGCGATGATCGCCTCGCGGTGCTCGCCGACTTCCGCGCGCTCGGCGACGAAGCGCAGGCGGTCGAAGTTGGTATTCGCGCCACAGGCGATCGCCACCAGCGCCTCGCCTCGGATCCCGGTCCGCTCGGCGTAGGCCTTGGCGCCCGCCACCGACACCGCGCCCGCCGGCTCGAGGATCGAGCGAGTGTCTTCGAACACATCCTTGATCGCCGCGCAGATCGCATCGGTGTCGACGAGGATCATCTCGTCGACATACTTGCTCGCGAGGCGGAAAGTCTCCTCGCCCACCTTCTTTACCGCGATGCCATCGGCGAAGAGGCCCACGTTCGCGAGCGTCACGCGCTTGCCGGCCTTGAGCGAACGCGTCATCGCATCCGAGTCGACCGTCTGCACGCCGATGATCCTGATATCGGGCCGCACGCTCTTCACGTAGGCCGCAATGCCGGAGATCAGCCCGCCGCCGCCGACCGCAACGAAGATCGCGTGGATGGGCTTGGGATGCTGGCGCAGGATCTCCATGCCGATGGTGCCCTGCCCGGCGATCACGTCGGGATCGTCGTAGGGGTGCACGAACACGAGCTTGCGTTTCTTCTGGAGGGTCAGCGCATGCTCGTAGGCATCGCTGTACGAGTCGCCGACCAGCACGACCTCCGCGCCGCGCGCGGTGACTGCATCCACCTTGATGCCCGGCGTGGTGACCGGCATCACGATCACCGCCTTGCAGCCCAATACCTGCGCGGCGAGCGCCACACCCTGCGCGTGGTTGCCCGCGGACGCCGCGATCACGCCACGCTTGAGCTGCGCCTGCGTGAGGCCCGCCATCTTGTTGTAGGCGCCGCGCAGCTTGAACGAGAATACCGGCTGCATGTCCTCGCGCTTGAGCAGCACGGTATTCTTCGTGCGGGCCGAAAGGTTCGGCGCGACCTCGAGCGGCGACTCGATCGCCACGTCGTAAACGCGCGCGGTGAGGATTTTCTGCAGGTAATCGCGGGCCATGGGGCGCACTGGGTCAAAACAAGGGGAGTAAGGGTATCAATAAACAGGACATCGAGTGGCGGACCTGATCAGCCCGGAGCACGGCCTGTGGGGGCTGTTTGCGGCGAGTTTCCTCGCCTCGACCATCGTGCCGTTCTCTTCGGAAGCGGTGTTGTTCGGGTACCTCAAACTGTACCCGCACGAGTTCGGCGCGGCCATCCTGGTGGCGACGCTGGGCAACACTCTGGGGGGACTCAGCTCCTACTGGTTCGGGCGCTTGCTTCCGGTCCGCATCGAGAAGAAGCTGGCTCCGCGCGCGCTCGAAAAGCTGCGGCGCTATGGCAGCCCGCTCACCTTCTTTGCGTGGCTGCCGATCGTGGGCGACGCGCTCTGCGTCGGCGCCGGCTGGCTGCGGCTGAACTGGGTCGCGGTGACGATCTGGATGACCGCAGGGCGGGTGATCCGGTACTGGGTGGTGGCGCAGGGGGCGCTGATATAGGGGATCGGCCTATTTGTTTTTTGGAACTTTTCCAACCTCGCAATACTGTTGAAGCCCCCCCACCCAGAGTGCTCGCATTGCATTCGTTGTCGGTCGATCGGGAAGATCAGCGAGGGCCTTCTCGATGCCCGAGCAAACGGCATCAAAAATGCCGGCAATTTCCCTTCGGCCAAGGAGAAGTGTTTGAGAGGCAAACGCTTCAAGCTCCTTTCTCGGCCACCATTTCTTGCTGACGTTGTCCCATTCCAGAGCAAGCGCCGGACTCTCCGCGGGCCCCAGGTACACGCCAGTCGTCACCAAGTCATATGCCGGAGCGAATGCGACTGCATTTTCGTTCACCAGCACGGCGAAGTTCTTGGCGTGCGCATCCCCGTTTCGCACAACACAGTTGAACAACAGCAGGCGAAAGAATTGCGCCATCGCGAGCGCCTTGTCATCGACAAATTTTTCGATTGCGCGAGCGACGCTTTCATAGCTGCCAAGATACTTCTCGTCCGGCGTGAGCGAGGTCAGCGTGGCGGCCTCCTCCACGCCGAGGAACGAATCTTCCCGGAGATCAAAACGATCAACGATCAGGATCGATTCATCCGTCGACAAGCGCACTGCCGGCACAAGCAGTCCCGACAACCGGGCTGCATTGATGGTGTGAAACTCGTTGAGCGCCAGATCCGGGTACTCCTGCGGATCGAATGTCTTTGCAATGACGCGCTCTCCGTACAAGGTTCTCGGAATGGTCGAGAGCATTTTTGGCTGTGCGCCGGAGATGCCCTGGCTGATCCCCAGGCCTTCAAGTATTTTCAGGAGCGATGCGCGTCCATCTTTTTCGGTAATGCCGGGGAGCAGTTCCGTTGCCAGGGTTGTGTCCGGGCTCATGCGAACTCGCCCGATCGCTATGGCGCCCGTGGCGGAGATGATGCCGAAGTGATCATCAAGCCTGATGATCTTCCCGGCCTTCATGAGCGAGGCAAGGCGGGGCCCCTCGGGCATGTTCTGCGTAAAGATCGGAGGGATTCGCTGCGTAGTAAATTCGGACTTCGTGGTGGGCATCGTCACCGACACCGCGTCGCTTGTGGACAGGGAGCCCTCGTAGGCAAAGCGGTACGTAGGCGCGATGCCGTCGGCTGCCTGAACTTCGTCGAGCCGCCCGACGCGCTTTCCGTTTACAAACGCGTGTAGCGACCTCAGGGTGGTCATGGCCTGAATTTCGCGGACGTGAATCGATCAGCTTCGATCTCTGAAATGGTAGGTTTGCTCATCGGGCGAACCACCAACTCGAGTCCGCAGGACCGAAGAACGCGCATGAGGTTATGCGCGCTGACGCCTTCCATTGACCCTGACTCGATTCGCCAGATAAGAGTCCTGCCAACGGCGGCGGCCGCGCCAAGCTCCTGCTGTGACTTGCCCGAAGCTTTTCGCGCCTTCTCGACCATCTCACCGAGTCGACGCATGTGCCTCGCCTCGACCTCCAGCAAAGGTTGGGGAGGCTTGTCCATCGATTTTCTAATTTGTTTCATATAACGAACATTTATGCGGGTATTTATCGAATACTATCTATAAATGTTTGCTATTACAAACATTATGCTTCTTGTCGATCACCTAAACCGGACGTCCTGCCAATCAACTCGTATCGCCAAAGTGGGCCAGTCGCCAAGGGCTACACCTACGCGCATCCCATGTTCTGGACGCCGTTCAGCTTGGTCGAGGACGGGAGAAAGTAGCGGCAGGAGATCTTTCGAGGCATAATCTGGTTATACCTGCGATACCATGAAAATCGTACTCGACACATCAGTCTTGGTCGCCGCATCCCGCTCGCGCAATGGGGCAAGTTTCCAGCTTGTGTCCATGCTGCCCACACCACGCTTTGAGATCGCGCTCACCATCGCGGTCTATACGGAGTGGCAGGCAGTCTTGACCAGGCCGGAGCACCTGCCGCCGGGTGTGACGGCTGACGCGGCGTTGGAATTTCTGCGCTACCTGGCATCGGTGGCGCATCTGCAAGACGTGCACTTTTTGTGGAGGCCGTTTTCGCGCGATCCGGATGACGACATGCTGGTCGAGTGCGCCGTGTCGTCGGGCAGTGAATTCATCGTGACGCACAACGTGAAGGACTTTCGTCGTGTTGAGACGCTGAAGGTGCAGGCCATCACGCCCGCTGATTTTTTGAAGCTGTTGAGGAGCAAACCATGACCGCATTGACCGTTCGTTTGCCGAACTCCGTGCACCAGAAGATCAAGGAACTGGCCGAGCGGGACGATATCTCGGTGAACCAGTTCATCGCGAGCGCCGCCGCTGAAAAAATGGCCTCGGTGATGACGCTCGACTATCTCCGGACGGAAGCGGGCAAAGGCAAGCGCAGCGACTTCGAGCACTACCTGAGCAGGGTGCCCGACGCCCCGGCCGACGCAAACGATGAACCGGTCAAATAGCGGGGTTGTTTAATCCACCCGGATCTTCCCCGCCTGGATCACGTCGCTCCACTTCTTGCGGTCGGCAAGGATGGTGGCCTTGAACTCGTCGGCCGGGCCGGCGAGCAGTTCCATGCCGTTATCGGTCATCAACTGGATGAACTTCGGCTGCTTCGCGACGGTCGCGATCGCGCGGCTCCAGAAGCCGACCCACTCGGGCGAGAGCCCTGCGGGCCCGACGACGCCGAACCAGTTGGCGATCTTGAATTCGGGCAGCGTCGAATGGATCACCGGCAGGTCCGGAAACAGGGGCGAAGGCTTGGCGGCGCCGAACGCGATGGGCCGCAGGCCGCCGCCGCGGATCTGGCCGAGGAACTCGGGCATGTTGCCGAACATCATGGTAGTGCGCCCGCCCACCATGTCGAGGATCGCCGGCGCGCCGCCGCGATACGGCACGTGCAGGATGTCGACCCCGGCCAGGCGCTTGAAGAGTTCGCCGGACATGTGCTGCGAGGTCCCGTTGCCGGAGGACGCGTAGGTCAGCTTGCCGGGATTCTTCTTCGCGTAGTCGATGACCTCCCCGACCGTCTTGTACGGGCTCGGCGCGCCCACCACCAGGATGTTGTAAACGCCGGCGAGGTTGGAGATCGGGGTGAGGTCCTTGTCGACGTCGATGGTGAGCTTCTGCCCGGGCATCACAGGCGCGACGCTCATCACGCCCATGGGCGCGAGGAAGATTGTGTGGCCGTCGGCCGGCGCGCGCGCGCACGCCTCTGCGGCGATGAAGCCGCTGGCGCCGGTGCGCTGCTCGACGACGACCTTTTGCCCGACGACGGGGCTGATGGCCTCGGCCAGCAGCCGGCCGAGCAGGTCGGATGTGCCGCCGGGCGGGAAGCCGTTGAAGAACTTCACGTCCGACTTGAGCTGCTGGGCAGCGACCGGCAAGGCCAGCAGCACCGCGGATAAGCCAACGAGGATCCTGTGCATCATTTTGTCTCTCTCCTTTGTGGGACTGCCTTCAGGCAGCTTGTAATTTTGCCACTGCGACGGCCAGCCACTTTACGCCCTGGCGGCCGAAATTCACCTGCACCCGAGCGTCGTTGCCCTGGCCTTCTGCGTCGATGATCACGCCGCTGCCGAACTTGGCGTGCTGCACGCTCTGCCCGACCTGGAACCCGCCGGCCGCGCTGCTGCCGCCATGGGCCCCCGAGGGCTGCCCGAATCCCTTGGGCTGGGCGGCCTCGCGGGCCGTCGGCCCGCGCGTGCGGTTCCACGTGCCGAACGACGAGCTCGCCTGCATTTGCGCGCGCCGGTCGGCAAGCTTGGGCGTGAGCCATTTGAGCAGGCCGTCGGGCAATTCGTCGAAGAAGCGCGAGGGCAGGTTGTAGCGTGTCTGGCCGTGCAGCATCCGCGTCTGCGCGAACGACAGGTAGAGGCGCTCGCGCGCCCGGGTGATCGCCACATAGGCGAGGCGCCGCTCTTCCTCGAGGCCGTCCTTCACGTTGAGGCTCTGCTCATGCGGGAACAGGCCTTCTTCCAGGCCGGTGATGAACACCGCCGAAAACTCCAGGCCCTTGGCCGAGTGCACGGTCATCATCTGCAGCGCATCCTGGCCTTCGCCCGCCTGGTGCTCGCCGGCCTCCAGCGCCGCGTGAGCGAGGAACGCAGTGAGCGGGTCCACCACGGTCGGATCCGTGGTCTCGCCGGTCGCGAGGTCGACGATGGTTTCGTCGGCATTAAACGCGGCCGCCGCGTTGACGAGTTCTGCGAGGTTCTCGATCCGGTCGGCGCCTTCGCGCTCCGACTGGTAGTGCGGCACGAGCCCGCTCTTGGCGATCACGTGGTCCACGGCCTCGGCCAGCGGCAGGCCGCGCGTCTCGGACTTCATCTCCTCGATGATCGCGCGGAACGAAGCCAGCGAATTGCCTGCCTTGCCGGCGGCGAGGGTGGTGATGGCGGCGTAGAGCGGCACGTTCGCGTCCCTGGCCGCATCCTGCAAAGTTTCCATCGCCCGCGCGCCGATGCCGCGCGGCGGGAAGTTGGCGATCCGCAGGAAAGCGTTGTCGTCCTCGGGGTTTTCCACGAGGCGCAGGTACGCCAGCGCGTGCTTGATCTCGGCCCGCTCGAAGAAGCGCAGGCCGCCATAGACACGGTATGAGACGCCTGCCGAAAACAGCGCGTGCTCCAGCACCCGCGACTGCGCGTTCGAGCGGTACAGGATCGCCATGTCCTGATAGCGCGCGCCATCGCGCGCGAGGCCCTGGACTTCCTCGACGATCCAGCGCGCCTCGTCCATGTCGGACTCGCCCTCGAACACGCGGATCGGCTCGCCCGAGCCGGCCGCAGTCCACAGGTTCTTGCCAAGGCGATTGGCGTTGTTGGCGATCAGCGCGTTGGCCGCGTCCAGGATATTGCCGTGCGAGCGGTAGTTCTGCTCGAGGCGGATCACCTTCTCGACCTTGAAGTCCCGCTCGAAGTCGGCCATGTTGCCCACGTTCGCGCCGCGGAACGCATAGATCGACTGGTCGTCGTCGCCGACCGCGAAGATCGCGGTCTCCGGCCCGGCCAGCAGCTTCAGCCAGCGGTACTGCAGCCGGTTCGTGTCCTGGAACTCGTCGACGAGGATGTGGCGAAAGCGATGCGCGTAGTGCGCGCGCAGGAGCTCGTTTCGCGACAGCAGCTCGTAGCTGCGCAAAAGCAGCTCGGGGAAGTCGGCCACGCCCTCGCGCTGGCACTGCGCGTCGTAGGCGGCGTAGATCTCGATGGTGCGGCGCGACTGGTCGTCGGTGGCCTGCACATCGCTTGCCCGCTGGCCTTCTTCCTTCCTGCCGTTGATGAACCACTGCACCTCGCGCGGCGGGAAACGGTCGTCGTCGACGTCCATGGCCTTCAGCAGCCGCTTCACCACGGCGAGCTGGTCGGCGGTATCGAGGATCTGGAAGGTCTGCGGCAGCCCCGCGTCGCGGTGATGGATCCGCAGCATCCGGTTGCACAGGCCGTGGAAGGTGCCGATCCACATGCCGCGCGGGTTCACCGGCAGCATCGCGGTGAGGCGCGTCAGCATCTCGCGCGCCGCCTTGTTCGTGAACGTGACCGCAAGCAGCCCCGCCGGCGAAACCAGGCCGTTCTTGATCAGCCAGGCGATGCGCGTGGTGAGCACGCGTGTCTTCCCGCTGCCGGCCCCGGCAAGGATGAGCGCGTGCTGCCGGTCGGGAATCGTGACCGCCGCAAGCTGCTCGGGATTGAGGTGTTCGAGGTGGAGAGACAAAGCGCGCGGATTATAGCAACCGCCCCCTCCGGCGCCCGGGCAGCGCGGGGGATTCGGCTATAATTTTCAGTTCGGCACTGATTTTGCGAACCTTTATGCAAGAACGCTACACCCCCCAGTCGGTAGAACGAGACGCCCAGGGATACTGGGATGGATCCGGGTCGTTCCGCGTCACGGAAGACCCCGCCCGCCCGAAGTATTACTGCCTGTCGATGTTCCCGTACCCGTCGGGAAAGCTGCACATGGGCCACGTCCGCAACTACACCATCGGCGACGTGCTCACGCGCTTTTACCGGATGCGCGGCTTCAACGTGCTGCAGCCCATGGGCTGGGATGCCTTCGGCCTGCCGGCCGAGAACGCGGCCATGGCCAACAAGGTGCCGCCGGCCAAGTGGACCTACGACAACATCGCCTACATGCGCTCGCAGCTGAAGAGCCTGGGCTTTGCGATCGACTGGACGCGCGAACTCGCCACCTGCACGCCGCAGTACTACAAGTGGGACCAGTGGCTGTTCGTGCGCCTGTTCAAGAAGGGCCTCGCCTACAAGAAGACCGGCGTGGTGAACTGGGACCCGATCGACCAGACCGTGCTCGCCAACGAGCAGGTGATCGACGGCCGCGGCTGGCGCACCGGCGCGGTGGTCGAGAAGCGCGAGATCCCGATGTACTTCCTGCGCATCTCGGCCTACGCGGACGAACTGCTGTCGGCCCTGGATGGCATGGGAGGCTGGCCCGAGCAGGTCAAGCTGATGCAGAAGAATTGGATCGGCAAGTCCGAGGGCGTGCGCTTCGGCTTCCCGTACCCGCTGGACGGCGAAAGCAAGGTGCTGAACGTGTTCACCACCCGCGCCGACACCATCATGGGCGTGACCTTCTGCGCGGTGGCCGCCGAGCACCCCCTCGCGCTGCACGCGGCCAAGGGCAACCCGGCGCTGGCGCAGTTCATCGAGGAATGCCGCCAGGGCGCGGTGATCGAGGCCGAGATGGCCCAGCAGGAAAAGAAGGGCATGGCCACCGGCCTAAACGTCACGCACCCGCTGTCGGGCGAGCAGGTGCCGGTGTGGGTGGGCAACTACGTGCTGATGAGCTACGGCGACGGCGCGGTCATGGGCGTGCCTGCGCACGACGAGCGCGACTACGAATTCGCCAACAAGTATGGTCTCGCGATCAAGCCGGTGATCCGCAGGGTCGATGAAAGCGGCGCCGGCGACACTGTCCCCGCGCCATGGAAGCCGGAGTACGCTGAGTACGGCACCTGCATCAACTCGGGCAAATACGACGGCCTCGACTTCAAGGCCGCGGTCAGCTCGATTGCGGCCGACCTCAAGGCAAAGAGTCTCGGCGACAAGCACGTGCAGTGGCGGCTGCGTGACTGGGGCATCTCGCGCCAGCGCTACTGGGGCTGCCCGGTGCCGATCATCCACTGCAAGGACTGCGGCGACGTGCCGGTGCCCGAGAAAGACCTGCCGGTGGTGCTGCCGGAAGACCTCGTGCCCGACGGCACGGGCAACCCGCTCGCCAAGCTGCCCTCGTTCTACGAGTGCATGTGCCCTTCGTGCGGCAAGCCCGCGCGCCGCGAGACCGACACCATGGACACGTTCGTCGACTCGTCCTGGTACTTCTCGCGCTACGCCTGCCCGGACAACGCGGACGCGATGGTCGACGACCGCGCCAGGTACTGGATGCCGGTCGACCAGTACATCGGCGGCATCGAGCACGCGATCCTGCACCTCCTGTACTCGCGGTTCTTCGCGCGCGTGATGCGGGACGAAGGTCTGCTCGACATCAGCGAGCCGTTCACCAACCTGCTCACGCAGGGCATGGTGCTGGCCGAGCTCTACTACCACGACAACGCCGAGGGCCGCCGCGAGTGGATCAACCCCGCCGACGTGACCGTGGAACGCGACGCGAAGGGCCGAGCCCTCGCCGCGAAGCGCGCTTCCGACGGCGCAGCAGTGGTGGCGGCCGGCATCGGCACGATGTCCAAGTCGAAGAACAATGGCGTGGACCCGCAGGCGCTGATCGACCAATACGGCGCCGATACCGCGCGCTTCTTCATCATCTTCGCTTCGCCGCCCACGCAGTCGCTCGAATGGTCCGACGAGGGCGTGGATGGCTCATTCCGGTTCCTGAAGCGCGTCTGGGCCGCCGGCCTCGCGTTCAGCCAGAAGGCGGGCAAGGCCTCCGGCACGCCGGTCGATGCGGGCAAGCTCGACGCCACGCTCGCCGCCGCGCGCCACGAGATCCACAGTGTGCTGAAGCAGGCGACCTACGACGTGCAGCGCCACCAGTTCAACACCGTGGCCTCCGCCGCGATGAAGATCCTCAACGCACTGGAAAAGATGCCCGACGGCGCGGTCAAGGAGGAAGGCCTGTCGATCCTGCTGCGCCTGCTCTCGCCGATCACGCCGCACCTCTGCCACCACCTTTGGCGCGAGCTCGGCTTCGGCACGGACGTGCTCGCGGCGCCGTGGCCGGAACCCGACCCGCAGGCGCTCGAGCAGGACGAGATCGACTACGTGGTGCAGATCGCCGGCAAGACGCGCGGCAACCTGCGCGCGCCCAAGTCGGCCGACCGCCCAGCGCTCGAAGCGCTTGTCACGGCCAGCGCCCTCGTGCAAAAGTACGCGGCCGGGCAGGCGATCCGAAAGATCGTCATCGTCCCCGGGCGACTGATCAACGTGGTGGTATGAACAAGGAGTTGCGCTTGCGCATCGCAATTGCGGTCCTCGCCCTCACCCTCTCCGCCTGCGGCTTCCAGCTGCGCGGCACCTCGTCGCTGCCGTTCGAGACGCTGTACATCCCCAAGGCCGATGCCGGGATCGCGCTCGACCTGAAGCGCTACATCCAAAGCGGGTCACGCACGGTGGTGGTCAACGACCCCAAGTCCGCCGAGGCGCAGCTCGAGCTCTCCGGCGAGACCAAGGTCCGCAACATCCTCTCGCTGTCCGGCGCCGGCCGCGTGCGCGAGCTGCAGCTGGTGTACCGCGTCAACCTGCGCGTGCACGACGGCAAGGGCGGCGAGTTCCTGCCGGCCACCCCGTTCTCGATCACCCGCGACCTGACCTACAACGACTCCGACGTCCTCTCCAAAGAGATCGAGGAGGCAAACATCTACCGCGAAATCCAGACCGACCTCGTGCAGCAGATCCTGCGCCGCCTCTCTGCCGCGCAGCCAGCGAAACCGGTCGTGCAATAGCCCCATGCAGCTGCGCGCCGACCAGCTCGAGGCGCACTTAAAGAAGTCCCTCGCGCCCCTCTATGTCGTCCATGGCGACGAGCCGCTCGTGGCCCTCGAGGCGGCGGACGCCATCCGCGCCGCCGCGCGCAACCAGGGCTTTACCGAGCGCGACCTGTTCGTGGCCGAGCGGGGGTTCGACTGGGGCGAGCTGTTCCAGTCCGGCGCGAGCATGTCCCTGTTCGGCGACAAGAAGATCGTGGAACTGCGCCTGCCCACCGGCAAGCCCGGCACCGAAGGCGCCAAGGCGATCGAGCGCTACTGCGCCAACCTGAACCCCGACTGCCTCACGCTGGTGTCGCTGCCGCGCCTCGACAAGACCGGCCAGAATTCCGCTTGGTTCGGCACCCTCTCCGGCGCCGGCATGGTGATCGACGTCTACAAGATCGAGCGCGCGCGGCTGCCCGACTGGATCGGCCAGCGCCTCGCGCGCAGCGGGCAGCGGGCCGGCCGCGAAGCGCTGGACTACCTCGCCGACCGGGTCGAAGGCAACCTGCTGGCCGCCCATCAGGAAGTGCAGAAGCTCGCGCTCCTGCTGCCGCCCGGCGAAGTCACGCTGGATGACGTGCAGGCCGCGGTCTCCAACGTGGCGCGCTACGACGTGCAGGCGCTCGCCGAGGCCATGCTCGCCGGGGACACCGCGCGGTATGCGCGTGTACTGGAGGGACTGCGAGGCGAGGGCGAAGCCCCCACCTTCGTGTTGTGGGCGGTTTCCGAGGAGTTGCGCGCGGTCTCGCGCATCCTGTCGGGCCTCGCCGCCGGCCGGCAAATGGAGCAGTTGTTCCGCGAAAACCGGGTCTGGCGCAACAAGGAAGCCCCGATGAAGGCCGCGCTGCGGCGGTTCCGCCAGGAAACCGTCGATGCGGCGCTGTCGCACGCGGCGGTCATCGACCGCGTGATCAAGGGCATTGCCAAGGGCAACGCGTGGGATGAATTCCTGAAACTGGGTTTAACATTGCGGCATGGGCGCTGATCTCGACGTGAAGGAGTACATGCAGGGGCTGGGGCGCGCGGCGCGGGCCGCGGCGCGCCTGGTCGCGCGCGCCGACACGGCAGCGAAGAACCGCGCCCTCCAGGCCATTGCCGCCGAGATCCGCAGGCAGGCGCCGGAACTCATCGCCGAAAACCGCCGCGACGTCGAGCGCGCCAAGTCGGAAGGCCGCGACGGCGCCTTCGTCGACCGGCTCACGCTCAGCGCCAAGAGCGTCGAGCAGATGGCCGCGGGCGTCGAGCAGGTGGCCGCGCTGCCCGATCCGGTCGGCGAGATCACTTCGCTCGAAACGCGCCCCACCGGCATCGAAGTGGGCCGCATGCGCGTGCCGCTCGGCGTGATCGGCATCATCTACGAATCCCGGCCCAACGTGACCGTGGACGCGGCGGCGCTGTGCCTCAAGGCCGGCAACGCGTGCATCCTGCGCGGCGGGTCGGAGGCGATCCATTCCAACCGCGCCATCGCGGCCTGCATCCGCACGGGCCTCGAAGCCGCCGGGCTCCCCCAAACCGCAGTGCAGGTCGTGGCGACCGCCGACCGCGCCGCGGTGGGCGAGTTGATCACCATGCCGGAATACGTCGACATCATCGTGCCGCGCGGCGGCAAGGACCTGATCTCGCGCCTGATGCGCGAGTCGAAGATCCCGATGATCAAGCACCTCGACGGCGTGTGCCACGTCTACATCGACGACAAGGCCGACACGGTGATGGCGGTGAACATCGCCGACAACGCGAAAACCCAGCGCTACGGCACCTGCAACACGCTCGAGACGCTGCTAGTCGCCGAGGGCATCGCGGCCAGGGTGCTGCCCGAGATTGCCTCCATCTACCGCGCCAAGGGCGTGGAGATGCGCGGCGACGACGCCACGCGCCGGCTCGTGCCGGACGCGAAGGTCGCCACCGAAAACGACTGGTATGCCGAGTACCTCGCGCCGATCGCGGCCATCCGCGTGGTGAAGGGCCTCGACGAAGCGCTCGACCACATCGCCAAGTACGGCTCGCAGCACACCGACGCGATCATCACCGAGGATCGCGCGCGCGCCGACCGGTTCCTGCGCGAAGTGGACTCCGCCTCGGTCATGGTCAACGCCTCGACGCGCTTTGCCGACGGGTTCGAGTTCGGCCTGGGCGCCGAGATCGGCATCTCGACCGACAAGCTGCACGCGCGCGGGCCGGTCGGGCTGGAAGGCCTGACCTCGCAGAAGTTCGTCGTCCTCGGCCACGGCGAAGTGCGCACTTGAGCCAGGGCGCCTTCGGCGCGGGCATAGGCATCCTGGGCGGCAGCTTCGACCCGGTCCACAACGCGCACCTCGCCGTCGCGCGCGCCGCACTGCAAACCCTGTCCCTCGCCAAGGTCCTGTGGATCCCGAGCGGCACCCCCCCGCACCGCGGGGCGCCCGTCGCTCCTGCCGAACACCGCGCGGCCATGGTGCGGCTGGCGATCGCGGGCGAGCCGCGCTTCGTCCTCGACGAGCGCGAGATCCGCAAGGCCGCGCCGGGCTATACCGTCGAGACCCTCGAAGCCCTGCATGCCGAACTCGGCAGGGCGGCCGACCTGGTGTTGCTGATCGGCGCCGACCAGTACGCCCGGCTCGGCACCTGGCACCGCTGGCAGGAATTGTTCTCGCTTGCGCGAATTGCGGTGTTTGCGCGCCCCGGGGACACGCTCGCCGGCGCGGAGCGGGTCACGGTCGTGCCGTTTGCGCCCCTGGACATAGCCTCCACCGCCATCCGTTCGCGCATTGCAGCAGGCGACGCGCCGCACGCATTGCTGCCCGCAGCGGTTCTCGACTATATTCAATCCCACCGCCTTTACTCCTCTGCAGAGACTAAAACCCCTTAATGGACATCCGTAAAAAACAACGCGCAGTGGTCGAGGCGCTCGAAGACATCAAGGGCCGCGACATCGTGGTCTTCAACACCGAGCGCCTGTCGGCCTATTTCGAGCGGGTGGTCCTTGCCACCGGCGACTCGACCCGCCAGGTCAAGGCGCTGGCGGACAACGTGCAGGAAAAGCTGAAGCGCCTGGGCGCACGGATCCACGGGATGGAAGGCGACGGCAGCGAATGGGTGCTGGTGGACCTCGGCGACATCGTGGTCCACGTGATGCACCCCTCGGCGCGGCTCACGTACAACCTCGAGGCGCTGTGGGGCGGCAAGGACGTGAAGATCAAGCGCGAACCCGAGCCCCCCGCGCGCGTGGCGCCCAAGGCGAAGTCCAAGGCGAAGGTGACGGTGAAGGTGAAGGTGAAGGCCAAGACCACAACCAAGACCAAAGCCAAGACCAAGACCAAAGCCAAGACCAAGCCCGCACCCAAGGCCAAGGTGAAAGCCGGGGCCAAGACCCCGGCCAGGAAGAAGGTCGCCGCCAAGGCCCGCAAGGCGCCCGCCAAGAAGAAGAAAGCGGCGAAGCGCCGCGCCTGAGCCTTGCCCCGCCTCTACGTCGTCGCCGTCGGGGACAAGCTGCCGGGCTGGGCCAACGAGGCCTGCGACGAATACCTCAAGCGATTGCCGCGCGGCTTTGAAGCGCTGCTGTTCGAAGTGCGCGCCGAGCCGCGCACTTCAGGCAAGAGCGTCCCGCAGATGATGGCGGCCGAAGCGCAGCGCCTGCGGGCCGCGCTGCCCAAAGGCGTGCGCATGGTGGCGCTCGACGAGCGCGGCAAGGACCTCTCCACGACGCAGTTCTCCGCCAAGGTGCGCGACTGGCTCGATTCCGGGGTGTCCACCGCCTTCCTGGTCGGCGGACCCGACGGGCTCGACCCGGACCTGAAGCGCGAATGCGAACTGCTGGTCAGGCTCTCGAGCTTCACGCTGCCGCACGCGCTCGCGCGCGCGGTCTTTGCCGAACAGCTCTATCGCGCCGCGTCATTGCTGACCGGGCATCCGTACCACAGGGACTAGCGCCGACCCTCTGCTACACTCGGCGGCAACCCCCGTGCCGCCATGATCAGCCCCCAGAACCGCAGCATCTATCTCGCATCGCGCAGCCCACGGCGTCGGGAACTGCTCGCCCAGATCGGCGTGAAATTCCACCTGCTGCTGTTCCGCGACCTGCCGCAGGCCGACCCTGAGGTGAACGAGGACACGATCCCCGGCGAGACGCCCCGCGACTACGTGGTGCGCGTGTGCCGCATCAAGGCCGAGGCGGGCTGGAAGCGCATGCAGCAGCGCAGCCTGCCGAGGAGCCCGGTGCTCTCCGCCGACACCACGGTCGCGCTCGACGGCCATGTCCTCGCCAAGCCCGCCGACCGGCGCGAGGCCGCCGACATGCTCGGCTCGCTCTCGGGGCGCAGGCACGAGGTCCTCACCGCGGTGGCGCTGAAGTACGACGATCGCGTGGAGCTCGCCGTGTCGCGCACCGAAGTCGAATTCCGCGCGCTCAGCGCCGCGGAGATCCATCAGTACGTGGCCACCGGCGAATCGGACGACAAGGCCGGGGCCTACGGCATCCAGGGCCGCGCCGGGCAGTTCATCGCCGAGATCCGCGGCAGCTATTCGGGCGTCATGGGCCTGCCGTTGTACGAGACCGCGCAACTCCTGGAGAAGACTGGTTCAATGCACGATAGACGGGGGGGCACGGGGGGGGTGTAACCCCACCTGTACCTATGAACGAAGAAATATTAATTAACATCACCCCGCAGGAGACCCGCGTGGCCGTGATGCAGAACGGCGTCGCGCAGGAGCTCCTCGTCGAGCGCTCGGCCAGCCGCGGGCGCGTGGGCAACATCTACAAGGGCCGCGTCGCACGCGTGCTGCCGGGCATGCAGTCGGCGTTCGTGGAAATAGGCCTCGAGCGCGCCGCGTTCCTGCACGTGGCCGACATCTGGGATCACCGGCCCAAGGACGGCGGCACTCCGGCCGTACCGATCGAGAAGATCCTCGCCGAGGGCCAGCCGATCATCGTGCAGGTGGTGAAGGACCCGATCGGCACCAAGGGCGCGCGCCTGACCACCCAGGTCTCGATCGCCGGGCGCCTGCTCGTCTACCTGCCGCAGGACGGGCACATCGGGATTTCGCAGCGCATCGGCGACGAGGCCGAGCGCGCCGCGCTGAAGGAACGCCTGATGAAGGTCATCCCGCCCGACGAGAAGGGCGGCTTCATCGTGCGCACCATCGCCGAGTCGGCCTCCGCGGAAGAACTCGCGGCGGACATCCGCTACCTGCGCAACCTGTGGGACGACCTGCTCGAGAAGTCGCTCGCCGCCCGGCCCACGGAGATGATCTACGAGGACCTCTCGCTCGCACAGCGCGTGCTGCGCGACATGGTGCTCGACTACACGGACCGCGTGATGATCGACTCGCGCGAGAACTTCCAGAAGCTGACCGCGTTCGCCGAAACCTACACGCCGCAGGTGCGGCCCAAGCTCGACCATTACACCGGCGAGCGGCCCCTCTTCGACGTCTACGGCGTCGAGAAGGAGATCGAGAAGGCCCTCGCCCGGCGCGTCGACCTGAAATCCGGCGGCTACCTGATCATCGACCAGACCGAGGCGATGACCACGATCGACGTGAACACCGGCGGGTTCGTGGGCACGCGCAGCTTCGACGACACGATCTTCAAGACCAACCTCGAGGCGGCGCAGGCCCTCGCCCGCCAGCTGCGGCTGCGCAACCTCGGCGGCATCATCGTGCTCGACTTCATCGACATGGAGAGCGAGGAGCACCGCCGCGCGGTGCTCGAGGAGCTGAAGAAGGCACTGTCGCGCGACCGCACGCGCATGACCGTGAACGGCTTCACCCAGCTCGGCCTGGTCGAGATGACCCGCAAGCGCACCCGCGAGTCGCTCGCCCACGTGCTGTGCGAGTCCTGCCCGACCTGCGGCAGCCGCGGCGAGATCAAGACGGCGCGCACCGTCTGCTACGAAATCCTGCGCGAGATCCTGCGCGAAGCGCGCGCGTTCAAGGCGCGCGAGTTCCGCATCCTCGCCGGGCGGCCGGTCATCGACCTGTTCGAGGAAGAGGAGTCGCAGTCGCTCGCGATGCTCTCCGAATTCATCGACAAGCCGATCTCGATGCAGGTTGAAAGCAGCTATACCCAAGAGCAGTTCGACATCGTCCTTATGTAGGAATCCAATGAACGACATCGTTTTCCAGTCCGCCAAGAAGCTCGCCCGCCTGATCCGCACCAAAAAGGTCTCCGCCACGGAGGTCATGAAGGCGCATATCGCGCAGATCGAGAAGGTCAACCCGAAGGTCAACGCAATCGTCACCTTCCTGCCCGAGGCAGCGCTCAAGGAGGCGAAGAAGCTCGATGCGAAGCTTGCGCGGGCCAAGTCCGCGGCCGACTTCGGGCCGCTCGCCGGCCTGCCGATCGCCTACAAGGACCTCCTGTCCACCAAGGGCATCCGCACCACCTTCGGCTCGCCGGTCTACAAGGACAACGTCCCCGAGGCCAACAGCGCCCTCGTCGAGCGGCTTTCGGCCGCCGGCGCGATCACGCTCGGCAAGACCAACACGCCGGAGTTCGGTGCGGGTTCGCAGACCTTCAACGCGGTGTTCGGCGCGACGAAGAACCCCTACGACCTCACCAAGACCTGCGGCGGATCCTCCGGCGGCGGCGCGGTTGCCGCGGCCTGCGGCATGCTGCCGTTCGCCGACGGCTCGGACCTCGCGGCGAGCCTCAGGAACCCCGGCAACTACTGCAACATCGTGGGCTTCCGCCCGACGCCGGGGCGCGTGGCGAGCTTCCCCAACGCCAACGCCTGGGATACGCAATCCACGCTCGGCCCGATGGCAAGGTCGGTGGAGGACACGGCGTTCCTGTTTGCCGCGATGGCCGGCCAGGACCCGCGCGCGCCGGTCACGCTCAGCGAGCCGGGGAGCACCTTTGCGAAGCCCCTGGGCCGCAAGTTCAAGAAAGTGCGCGTTGCCTTCACCCGGGATTTCAACGGCCTGCCCATGGACCCGCGCGTGCTGAAAGTGATCGACGCGCAACGCAAGGTGCTCGAGTCGCTGGGCTGCATCGTGGAAGACGCCTGCCCGGACTACAGCGGCGCGAAGGAAGCGTTCGAGACCATCCGCGCGGTGTCGTTTTCGATGAAGTACGCCCCGCTCCTCAAGACCCACCGCAAGCTGCTGAAGGACACGGTGATCTGGAACATCGAGCAGGGCCTCGCCGTCACCGGCGCGGAGTACGGCCGTGCCGACGCGCTGCGCACGCAGTTGTTCCAGCGCCAGCGTGCGTTCATGGAGAAGTACGAGTTCTTCGCCGGCCCGGTAAACCAGCTGCCGCCGTACCCGGTGGACCTCGACTACCCGCGCGAGATCGCCGGCAAGAAGATGGGCAATTACCTCGACTGGATGAAGAGCTGCTACTACGTGACCATCACCAGCCACCCGGCCATCTCGGTCCCCGCCGGGTTCACCAATGACGCGGTGCCGCTGCCCGTGGGCCTGCAGATCGTCGGCCGGTACCGCGACGACTTCGGCGTGCTGCAGCTCGCGCACGCGTTCGAGGAAGTGACCGGCGTGGCGAAGATCCGCCCCGCCATCGCCAGCTAGCCATGGCTGGGACATCCAACGCGAGCCTGTCGCCCGAGGCCCTGCCGTTTGTCAGGCAGATGCACGACTGGGTGCTGCAGCCTGCGGTAATGGCAGCCCTGCGGACGGCGCAGTCGGAAGCCGCCGCGAAGCTCGCGCGCGAGCCCGGCCTGCGCTCGACGTTCATCACGCTCGATCCCGCCGCCTGTGGCGCCCCGGCGATCGAGGGCATCGGCACGCTGCGGGTCGCGGTCAGCCGCGCCGGCGTCGACACGGCTGTGGAGCGGCACCCGAACAGCACCCAGTACCTGTTCGTGCTCGACGGCCCGGTGGAGACCCATGTCGAGACCGCGCAGGGCTGGCGCATCGACCGCTATGGAGAACCGGGCGGCACGAGCCTCGAGGACCTCTGGCACCTCGTGCCGATGGCCGCCTGGCACAAATCGAACTCGCCCGGCCCGGGCGACTGCACGGTGGTCGCGCTGCACACCGCGCAGGAGGTGGCCGACGAGTATCGCGGCCAGCCGGCGTAGCCGGCGAAATTTCGGTCAATTATGTTCGCAAAGTCCGCTCTGGGAGCGGCTTCCAGGGCAGTTAGTGCACTGGTTCCGGTACATTCCCCTCGAGGACGGCGGCATCGCCCACCCGCTGCATGGGCGCCCAGTTGGTCGAGCGCACATGGTCGGGCCGCGGGTTCGGAACGTCCTGCGGCCGGTTCGCGCAGGTGTTGAAGCAGAAGTAGGCCTGCCAGCGGTCATTGTGCGAGAGGTTGTGGCCGCTCGAATGCATCAGGTTGCAGTGGAAGATCGCACAGGTTCCGGCCTTGCCTGAGATCGCCACCGGCGCGGGCGACTCGGCCATGCGGCGCTTCATGTCCTCCGGCGTCACCGACCACAGCCGGTAGGCGGTGCTGGTATCCAGGTACGCGTCGGTGCGGCCCCACTTGTGGCTGCCGGGGAGCAGGTACAGGCACCCTGAAAGCTCGGTGGCGTCGTCCAGCATCACCATGGTGGTCGCCATGTCCGGGCGCTGGATGCCGTCGAGGTGCCAGGCGCCGAAGTCCTGGTGCCAGGGCCACACCGAGCCCTCGATCGCCGCCTTGGCGTTGACCTTGGAGTGGTGCAGGTAGAGGTCGTCCTTGCCCAGCAGCTGCTGCGCCACGCCGAGCACCCGCGGCGTGCGCGACAAGGCCCGGAAGGCAGGCGAAGCGCCCGCGCCGTTGTCTTCATGCAGGCGGAACATCGACTTCGGCGCGCCGGTCGAGCCTTCCCTGACCGTGCCTTCGGCGTCGACATGCATGAGCCTTTCCACCTCCTGGCGCAGCAGCGCCACCTCCGCCGCAGACACCAGCTCGGGAAACACCAGGAATCCGTCCCGCTCATAGGCGGCGGTTTGCGCTTCAGTCAGTCTCATGGGCGTGCCCTCCTCATGTAAAAGTCTACCACCCGGCGTGGCGCTCGTTTATCTTCCCTCCTTCGCCAATTTTTCAGAGCAACCCCACCCATGAAGGCCGTCGGTTTCCAGAAGAGCCTGCCGATCACCGAGCGCGAATCGCTGCTCGACATCGAGCTCCCCGATCCCGTTCCCGAGCCGCGCGACCTGCTTGTCGAGGTCAAGGCCGTGTCAGTGAACCCGGTCGACACCAAGATGCGCATGCGCGGCGTCCCCGAGGGCATGACCAAGGTGCTGGGCTTCGACGCCGCCGGCGTGGTCAAGGCGGTCGGCAAGGACGTCACCCTCTTCAAGCCGGGCGACGAGGTGTTCTACGCCGGCTCCAACATCCGCCCGGGCACCAACGCGCAGTTGCACTGCGTGGACGAGCGAATCGTCGGCACGAAGCCCCAGCAACTGTCGTTCGCGGAAGCCGCCGCACTGCCGCTGACCTCGATCACGGCCTGGGAACTGTTGTTCCATCGCTTCGGCGTCACCCGCAACTCGACCGGCAGCCTGCTGGTGGTCGGCGGCGCGGGCGGCGTGGGCTCGATGATGATCCAGATCGCCCGCAAGCTCACCCACCTGACGGTGATCGCCACGGCCTCCCGCCCGGAGACCGTCGAGTGGTGCCTGTCGTTCGGCGCGCACCACGTGGTCGACCACACCCGGCCGCTGGCCGAGGAACTGAAGCGCCACGGCTTTCCCGAGGTGAACTACATCGCCGGCCTCACCGGCACGACGAAGCACCTGCCCGCCTACCCCACGATCCTCGCGCCGCAGGGCAAGCTCGGCGTGATCGACGACCCGGCCACGCTCGACATCGTGCCGTTCAAGCGCAAGTGCGGGTCGGTGCACTGGGAGGCGATGTTCACGCGCTCCATGTTCACCACCGACGACATGATCCTGCAGCACGACCTGCTCGACGAGATCTCGGCGCTGGCCGATGCCGGCACGCTGGAGACGACGCTCACGCAGAACCTGCGCGGGATCAATGCGGCCAACCTCAGGCACGCGCACGCGCTGATCGAGAGCGGGCGCACCATCGGCAAGGTCGTGCTGGAGGGGTTCTGAGATGGCCGGCATGACCATCAGGAGCCTCGAGACGCTCGCCTGCGACGCGGGCTGGCGCAACTACCACTTCGTCAAGGTCACCACCGACAGCGGCATCGTCGGCTGGAGCGAGTACGACGAGGGCTTCGGCGCCCCGGGCGTGGGCGCGGTGATCGAGCGGCTGGCGGCCCGCGTGGTGGGCCAGTCCGCAGACGAACATGAAAAAATATTCGCCGACCTGAACAGCGCGACGCGCCCCGCCTCGGGCGGCATCGTGGCACTGGCCATGGGCGCGATCGAGAACGCGCTGCTCGACGCGAAGGCCAAGGGCCTCGGCGTGCCGGTGTATTCGCTCCTCGGCGGCAAGGTGCGCGACCGCATCCGGGTGTACTGGTCGCACTGCTGCACGTGGCGCATCAACCACCCGGCGTACTACACGCCGGCGATCACCGACCTCGAAGGCGTGAAGTCGCTGGGCCGCGAAGTGCGCGAAAAGGGCTTCACCGCCTGCAAGACCAACATCTTCATCTACGACGAGCACGGGAAGAACCCGCGCGGCTACCGGCCGGGGTTCGGCGTGCCGTTCACGCCCGAACTCAACATCGACCGCACGGTGCTGAAGAACATCGTGACGCACCTCGAGGCGCTGCGCGAAGGCACCGGGCCGGACGTCGACATCCTGCTGGATTTGAATTTCAACGCCAAGACCGAGGGCTACCTCAAGATCCTGCGCGCCATCGAGCACCTCGACATGTTCTGGGTGGAGATCGACACCTTCAACCCGCAGGCGCTCGCCTACATCCGCGACCACAGCCGCCACCCGATCAGCTCCTGCGAGACGCTGCTGGGCCTGGGCGAATTCCTGCCGTACTTGCGCGAGCAGGCCATGGACGTGGCGATCGTCGATACCCCGTGGAACGGCGTGTGGCAGTCGATGAAGATCGCGGCTGCGGCCGCGGCGCACGAGGTCAACGTGGCCCCGCACAACTTCTACGGGCACCTCTGCACGATGATGAACGCGCATTTCTCGTGCGCGGTGCCGAACCTGCGCATCATGGAAACCGACATCGACCGCATCGCGTGGGACCACGAGCTGTTCACGCATGTGCCCGAATTCGTCGACGGGCACCTGGTGATGCCCGACCGCCCGGGCTGGGGCACGGAGCCCAACGAGGAGGCGCTGCGCGCCCACCCGCCCAAGGCGCGCGAGGCGATCCTCAGCTACGGCAGCAAAAAGGGCTGAGGAAAGTCAGGGGGCAAGGCGCACTTCGACCCGCCCAAGCGCGCCGTAGTCGGCCACCGCAAGGTCGCCGGGTCGAGTCCACTGGATGCCGGTCAGCGATCCGGTGCTGACCACTTGCCCCGCGAGCACGCCATCGCCGATGCGCGAGCGTTCGTTGGCGAGCCACACCACCGCCTCGAAGGGATTGCCCATCGCCCGTGCGCCAGTGCCACGCGCCACTTCCCGTCCGCCCACGCTCAGCACCACGGGCTGTCCGGACAAGTCGAGTTCGCGCCAGCGCATTACCGGCGTGCCGCACACAAAGCGCCCGGCATAGCCCTGGTCGGCCACCATGCCCAGCGCGCCGAGCGGATGGTCGTCGGTCAGGCGGCTCTCGGGAATCTCGATGCCGGGCACCAGTGCATCGATCGCGTCAGCCACCTCCGCGGCAGAATACGGCGCCGCGCGCGGCGGCAGGTCGCGGCCGAAGCGAAAGCCGATCTCGGCCTCGACCACCGGGCGCAGCAGATCGGACCAGGGGACGGAAGCACCGCTCTGGTAAACGTACATCGCCGGGATCCGGCCCAGGAAAGGACGCTCCAGCCCGACTTTGATTGCCACGACCGGGTCGGTGCACCCGACCTTCCAGCCCCCCACGGGGTGTTCGAAGCCCACCCCCATGGCCTCGCAGATCGCCTCGGCGTCGGCCGTCGTCTGCGGCCTCAGGCCCGCCGGCAGGTCGGGCAGACGCACGCGACGCGCGCGAGCATCAAGCAGCGCCTGCGCTGCCGCTTTCACCTGCGCCCCGGACAGCGCCATGAGCCTACTGCCAGCCGCGCGCGGTGCGCGCAACGGCGTCGGCGTCGAAGCGGTTGTAGGCTTCGACGAATTGGTTGGTGTAGAGCTCGCGCACCGGGATATCGCGCGTCTTGATCTGGCCGCCGGCGTGCAGGGCCTCGACGAAATTCAGCCAGTCCTGCTCCGAATAGGAGCCCAGCCGGCGCGGCTCGCCGGGCCTGAAGTTGAAGAACTTGTCGGTCCGCGCACGCAGGATCTTTACGCTGCGTTCGAGCTTTTGTTCCTCGCTGCCTTCGGCGGGTTTCTGGTCGGGGAAAACCTGCCAATAGCTGCGCACGCAGGCATTCCAGTTGGCCTGGCAGGCGATCGAGGCCTTGGCAAAGGCGCGGCCGAAGCGGGCCACCTGCTCACCCCGGTCGCGGAGTGTTTCCTCGTGGAATACCCAGCAGTTGGAAAACTGGTTCTCGTACTTGTCCGGCTGCTGCAGCCTGCGAATGCGGGTCCCGGAAAGCTCCAGCTGCAGGTGCTGGCCGTCAAACAGGTTCAGCGCATCCACAGCCCCGGTCTGCAATGCGCGGAACGCGGGCGCCCCCTGCGAAACCGGGAGCAGTTCGTAGTCCTTGATGCCCAGCTCGGCCATCAGCGCCCGGGTGATCGGCACGTTGCCCATCGCGAGGGTGATCACGCCAATGCGCTTTCCCTTGAGATCGGCCAGGGTCTTGATCGGGCTCGCCTCCGGAACAGCGAACTCCCAGGCCGTAGTGCGTACGCCGTTGTAGGCGCAGCGCAGCGGGAGCGGGTCGCGCCCGGGCTGGCGGGAAATGATCAGGGCGTCCGGGTTGGGCCAGGCGGTGAAGATGCGCTTCTGTGCCATCTGGGTGACCAGGGTCGCCGTGCCGTCGAGCACCACGAATTCGGCGTCGAGGCCCTCTTCCTTCAGGAAACCGCGGGACACCATCAGGTAGTGGACCCCGTAGATCAGGGTGGGATGAGTCCCCAGCCCGATCAGCAACTTGCCTGCGGGCTGGGACTGGACGGGCATCGCAAGGCAACCTGCAAGGCAGAGAAGGATCGCGGCACTGCGGCGCAGAAAGACAGTCATGTGCGGACTCCAGGGATCTCAGTCTGACTTCGGGATGCCGGCTGCGCGCACCGCAGTGGCCACGCGCTGCATCGACCGGGTCACGAACCCGCGGAACTCCTCGGGCGTGCTGGTCACCACGGTCATCGCCTGCTTGTCGAAGGCCGCGCCCACGTCCGGTTGCTTCAGCACCTGCACGATCGCCGTGTTCAGCGCCTTCAGCGTATCGGCCGGCACGCCCTTGGGCGCGAGGAAACCGAACCAGGTCGGCATCTCGAGTTCGGGGATGCCCGCCTCGACCCCGGTCGGCGTGTCGGGCAGCTCCTTGTAGCGGCGCTGCGAGGTCACCACCAGCGGGCGCAGCCGGCCCTGCTTGATCTGCGGCAGCGGCGACATCACCACGTCGAAGTTGAGCGGCACGTCGCCCGCGAGTTGCGCGGCCATCCCGTCGGACGACCCCTTGAACGGTACGTGGACGATCTTCGTGCCTGTTTGCTGCGCGAGGATCTCGGCAAGGATGTGCGGCGTGGAACCCACGCCGAACGAGCCGATGTTCAGCTTGCCCGGGTTGGACTTCGCATAGGCGATGAGGTCCTTGAGGGAGTTCACCGGCAGCGACGAGTTCACCGTCAGCACGAACGGGCTTTCCATGATCTGCGTGACGAACTCGAAATCGTTAAGCGAGTCGTACGGCATGGTGATGCGGATCGCGGGCTGGATGGCGAACGAGCCGGTGGCGATGCCGATGGTGTGGCCGTCCGGCGCGGATTTCGCGACCGCGCCGAGGCCGATCGTGGCGCTGCCGCCGGGCCGGTTCTCGACGAGCACGGGCTTGCCCCAGGCGGTGGTGAGCCTCTCGGCGACCAGCCGCCCGACGAAATCGGCCGACCCGCCCGGCGGGAACGGCACGATGATGCGCACCGGCTTGTCGGGAAAGGCCGCGGCCGTGCCCGCAGCGGTGGCAAGCAGCAACGCGAGAAATGGTGCAATGAAGCGCAGCGTGGCTCTCATCTCACACCAGCCCGTCGATGCCATTGACGTCCTCGGGCTTGAGGCCGCCCACGCGCGCGCCGATCCGGCCGCGGTTGACGAACCCCGCGATCAGCGCGATCTCGTCGGGCTGCGGGCAGTCATGCAGCGTCAGCGAGATGCCGTCGTAGAACGAGCGCACATACAGCGCGTCCTTGTGGTTGAACGGGATGTCGATCGAAGTGCCCGGGCCGCCGCGCTTGGTCATCGAGGAGATCCACGCCTTGCCGCCGCCGATCGCCTCGCGGATCGGCACGGCGAAGGCCGTGGTGAGGAGCGCGTTGACGTGCTCCTGCTCGCCGGCCATGCCGGCCACGCCACCCTTGCCCAGACCCATGATCTTGAAAGGCGCCATGGCCTGCACGCCGCGCTCGGCCATCAGCCGGCCGAGCTCGACGCTCGCGTCGATCATGGGCTGCAGGTCCTCGACCTGGCGCCCCGCGCACGGATTGGCGACGACCGCGACGATCGCGACCTTGCGCTGAGGCGCTTCGCCCGCGGGCGCGGCGGTTTCCTCGATGAACGTGAACCACTTCTTGACTGGCATCTGCATGGGATCCCTGCTCCTTGATCGGTAGTGCTACGGGCTATGGGGAACTATTGTACGAGAGACGCGCACTGAAGAGCCGGTACTCCTCAGGGGCGGACTTCGGCCGGTTTGTTGACGACGTAGCCCAGCCGGCGCGGGAACGACTCCGGCAGCGGCCAGCCTTCCTTGAACACCAGCCACAGGCGCAGCATGTGGCGGCGCCGCTCGGGCTCGGGATAGTCCTCGTACTCGGTGCGCGAGTGCAAAGTGGTGTAGTTGTTGATCAGCTGGATGTCGCCCTGCTGCAGGTCCATGTCGAGCCGGATGGGCTTGCTGCCCGACAGCTCGACGAAGCGGTCGAGCGCTTTGCGCTCCAGCCCTTCGAGCGGCTTGCCCATCTTCTTCGCGCCCGCCTCGATCTGGTTGGAGACGATCCGGCAGCTGACGATGCCGTCCTTCTCGCCGAACACCGGCACACGCTTTTCGGACACCGGCGATTCGGTCAGCGCGGCCTCGCGGCGGATGTAGTGGTAGCCGCGCTTGAGTGGTTCCAGGTACTCGGGATTGGCCTTCTCGATCTCGCGGTACACGGTGAGCGCATTCGAGATGCTGCTGAGGCCGCCCGAGCGCGCCGGGCGCAGGCAGAGCAGGCCGACGATCTCGCAGCCGTCGCTGTGGAACGGCAGGTAGGCGTTGGTCTCGTAGCCGCGCACGTCGATCTCGCCGTACTTGCGGCCCTGGTCGAACACATGGCCGAGCAGGTCCCCGCGCGGGTTCTGCCGCACCGGGTCGCCGAGGTAGAGGCCGAGGCCGTAGAAGATCGCGCCCACATCCTCGTCGGAGTATTGCTGCACCGGCAGGCCGCGCAGCAGCACGAACCCGCGTCCGGCGCGGATCTCCCTGAGGTGGCTGGCGAGCGTGGCGCCATAGCCCGGCAGCGGGAATTCGGCGCGCGTCATGTCGGCCACGCTGCGGCCGCTCGCGCGGAACGTGAGCAGCGCCGCATCGATCTCATCGAGCTGCGGCTGGGTGAAGCGGTAGATCCAGCTCGTGTCCCCGTCGAAGTCGGGGCCGCGCCAGGCAGTGCGGCCGGCGGCCGCGTCTGCGTGCAGTGCCTGCATTTCGTTGGTCTCTTCTTTTGGGTGTCTAGTGCGCCGCGCCCGAATAGTCCTGCGGGATCCGGCAGGTGGCCACGCGGATGCGCTTGTTCGGCGCCGGGGTATTGCGGCTCTTGCCCACGAACCGCGGCACCCCGTCGGTGATGACTGCGCCGACGGCGGCGATGTCGCCGTTTCTAAGCGCGTCGAGGGCGTCGCTCTTCGAGCCGCCCACGCAGGCATCGATGATCACCACGTCCGCATCCTTGCCCACCTGCAGGAAACCGCTGTTCCTCTTGTAGACCTTGGCGTTGTTGCCGGTGGCCGCGGCGATCGCCCACTCCACCGGCATCTTCGTGAGGCTGGCGAGGTGCGTGATCGTGTACATCATGCCGAGCGGCATGATTCCGGAGCCTGTAGGCGTATCGGTGGCGATCAGGAAGCGGTCGAACTGGTCGGCTTCGCGCACCATGTCGCCGAGCAGCAGCGTGGTGCGCAGGTTGCCCGCGGTGCACACCTGCAGCGCGATGTTCGTCTCGTGCACAAGGCGCGGGAAGTCCTCGTCCGGCATGGCCACCGGCCCGCCGTTCACGTGGAACGACACGTCGGGCTTGATCTTGATGAGGTGGTCGGCCCAGATGCCCGAGGACCCCGGGATCGACGACCCTCCGGTGTGCACCATCGAGATCATGCCGTGCTTCCTGGCCCACGCGATCATGGGCTCGTAGTCGTACGGGGTCTTCACGCCGCCGAAGCCCGCCTTGGCGAGCCACACGCCCTTGGCCGCGATCTCGGCGAAGTCCGCCTCGACCAGCCCCGGCTCGAGGATGATCGAGCCCGCCCAGACGCGCATGCCGCCGGGACGGTAGTGCTCGAAGCATTTCATCGCCGCGACCGCGAGCGCCTTCACGCCCTCGGGATCCGTGGGCCGGCCGGGCACATGGACCTCGGACGCGCTGATCGCGGTGGTGACGCCGCCGTGCACGTAGCTCTCGAGGAACCCCACGGTCTTCTGGCGCGGCGTGTAGTCGCCGAAAGTGTTGTGCACCTGCGAATCGATGAGGCCGGGAATCGCGGTGGCCTTGTCGGCGTCGATGACGACGTCGGCGGCCTCGATGTCTTTCGCGGGAACCGTGCCGATGGCGGTGATCCTGCCGTCCTGCATCAGGATCGAATCGCCCGCCACGTACGGGTCGCGCCAGTCGCCCGAGAGGATGCGACCGAGGTTGATGATGGCTGTCTTCATGGGGTCCTCAGGCAACTTTGGTCAGGGAGGGCGACTTCGCCGGCACGCGCTCGTACTGGCCGAGCGCGCGGTCGGTCATCGCCAGCGCCCTCTTCCAGTCGTAGGTGCGGTAGCTGTGCCCGCTGGTGACGAACTGCGCGCCCGCATAGAACATCTCGTACTGCACGTGGCGCGAGGCGAACTCGCTGCCCACCGCGTCCCACGCGAGCTTGAGGAACTTCACCCGGTCGTCCGACGACATCGCCGGCGAGACCTGGGTCTTGGCGATGATCGGCGCGAGCTCGGGGTTGTCGAAGTCGGCCGAGGAGGAGGGCAGCATGATCAGCGCCCCGCCGGCGAGCTCGCGCATGGTCTGCACGAACTGGGGGTAAAGCTCCTGCGTGATCACCTGCGAGGTGTACACGAGGTGGCGGCTCGGGATGTAGTAGCCCTCGTACATCCCCCCGCCCGCCTCCATTCCCAGCATCATCGATTCCACCATCGCGGCCTTGGCCGCGAGCCAGCCGAGCTTCTCGCGCACCGGCGGCATGTTCACCGTGCCGATGGTCTCGGCGATCTTGCGGGCGATGCCGACCATGAAGCGCATCTTCACCGCCATGCGGATCTGCGCCTGGTAGTTCTGCATGATGTGGCCGGCCGTGTCGTGGAACTGCGCGCGGCACATGTCGGTGTCGTTGTAGACGAACACCCGGTCCCAAGGGACTTTCACGTCGTCGAAGTAGATCACCGCGTCGTTCTCGTCGTAGTGCGAGGCGAGCGGGTTGTCGAAGCGCGACACCGCGTGCTGCTCGAACGATTTCCGCGACAGCACCTTGAGGCCCTTGGCGTTCATCGGCAGCGCGCACGAGAACGCGAGTTTCTCCTCGCCCGGTTTGAGCGGCTGCAGGTTGGCGACGAACACCTCGTTGGCCATGATCGAGCTGGTGCCGAGCATCTTCGCGCCGCGGATAGTGATGCCCTCCGAGTCCTCGTCCACCACCGCGGCCACGAGGTCCTCGCCCGCCTGGTCGCCCCAGTCCTTGGCGCGATCGGCCTGCGGGTTGATGATCACGTAGGTGAGGAAAAGGTCGTTGTCGGCCGCCCAGTGGTAGTAGTCGTTCATCGCCTTGGCGCGCTTGGAGCCATGCTTCTCGAACACCGGCAGGCCCATGACCTGCCCGAGCAGCGCGGAGGCGAGGTGGTCCGGCGAGCGGCCCATGAAGCCGTGGTGCTGCTCGGCCAGCGCCGTGAGGGCCTTGCGGCGCTCGACCATCTCGGCGTAGGTGCGCGGCTTCTGCCAGGCGCGGCTGACCTGATGCCCCGTTTCCGTCTCGAAGGTCATCAGCTCGCGGTTCTCGGGGTGCGCCTGGAAGTCGTAGAGCGAACACGAGGACTGCACCGAGTTGCGGAACGCCGGGTGCGTGGTGACGTCGTCGACGAGCTTGCCGTCGATGAATACGCGGCGGCCGTCGCGCAGCGATTCGAGGTGCTTCTTGCCGTCCTTCACAGGGTGGGTCATCGTGGTCTCCTTGGTGCAGGTTCGGCCGGGGTCAGGCCGGCTGGGATTCGTCGAGCCGCGCGGCGATGCCGCGCGTGGCTGGTTGTTCGAGCAGGCGCTGCATCGCCAGCGCGGCGTCGCAGTTTTCGATCAGGCGGTTCATGGTCCGGTGCAGCTGCGTGAAGTCGCGCGGCGAGAGCCCGCCGAACTCGATGTCGTTCACCGCGCGCTGCGCGGGCGCGAGTTTCGCCAGCAGCGCATAGCCCTGCGCGGTGGTCTTCAGCAGCGTGCGGCGCGCATCCTTCGGGTCGCGGGCCTTCGCAATCAGGTCGCGCTCGACGAGCTTGGCGGTCTCCACCGCGATGAACGCGCTCGACATGCGCAGGTGGTCGCACACCGTCTTCACCGTGACCGGGCCCTCGGCCTCGAGGTGGCCGATCGAGATCAGGATCGTGTACTGGATGCCGGCCAGGCCGATGTAGGCGGCGTGCCCGTCGCGGATCGCCTCGTGGCGCGCCTGGAACGCGAAGAACGCATGCACCAGCTCGCGGAACCTGCGGTCGTCGCTGCCGGTGAGCAAGGCCTTGCGCGACACGGTCAGCGGCGCCTTGGCGGCGCGCTTGCGGGCGGGGGGACGGGCCGGGCGGGAGGTCTTGCGTGCGGTCATGCGGGTCTCGGCCAGTAGGGGCGCGCGCCAAGATAGCTAGGTAGCCTAGCGAAAGTCAATAGCTGCGCGGCGCATTTCGCTGGTGCGCCCGTTTGATTCGCATCCCTGCTTGTAAACTTTCCCGACACTCGGTTAACCTTCGCCGCTCGCGCAGCACGTTCGCGCAACCACCACCCCACGAGAGATCCCCATGACCAGCACCCGCTTTCGCACCGGCTTTGCGCTTGCCGCGCTCGCCCTTGCCTTCGCCCAACCTTCCGCCGCGCAGAGCGGCCGCCTCGCCGGCCTCGAAGTGCGCATCGGCGCGGTGGTGCCTTCCAGCGGCCCGTTCGCGGAATGGGGCCGCACCAACACCGCCACGCTGAAGATGCTCGAGGACGAGGTCAACGCCGCTGGTGGCGTCGAGGGCGCCAAGCTCCGCGTGATCGTGTACGACGACTCGGCCAAGCCCCCGCAGGCCGCCAACCTCGTGCGCCGCCTCGCCGAGGACGACAAGGTCCTCGCGATCGCCGGCCCGCTCACCAGCAGCGCGGCCGAGGTCGCGTTCCCGGTCGCCAACCAGATGAAGCTGGTGTCGATGTCGCAGGCCTCCTCCAAGCCCGGCGTGTCGGCGCTGAACCGCCCGTGGGCCTTCCGCAACACGGTCGACGAGCTCGTGCTCGCGAAGACCAGCGTGCCGTTCTTCAAGGACGCCTACAAGGTCGCGACCGTCGCGGTGATCTACGACGCGAAGGACGCCAACTCGGTGTCGCTGGGCAGCCGCATCATGCCGGGCCTCATGAAGGAGAACGGCATCAAGGTCGTGAACGAGGGCAGCTTCCTCACCTTCAACACCGGCGACGTGGACGTCAGCGCGCAGGTCACGACGCTGCGCTCGCTGAACCCGGACGGCGTGATCGTCGCCGCTGACTACAGCCAGGCCATCACCGTGATCCGCGAAATGAAGCGCCAGGGATTCGCGAAGCCCGTGATCGGCGGCACCCCGCTGATCTCGGCCGCGATCCTCAAGGCCGCGCCGGAGATCCCCGTGGTCGCGCCGGCCACGTTCTTCCTCGGCGACACCGCCGGCCCGTCGGCCAGGTTCGTCACCGCGCTGCAGCCCATCCTCAGGAAGACCCAGGGCCTGCCCGCCGAGATCGAACCAAGCATGTACGACGCGAACATCTACGAGATCGTCAGCCTCTACATCGACGCGATCAAGAAGGCCGGCGTCTCGGGCAAGCCCGACCAGCTCGCGCAGGACCGCGAGAAGATCCAGAAGTACGTCGCCACCTCGGGCGCCTTCACCGGCTTTGCCGGCAAGGTCTCGTTCAACCCGGACGGGGACGCGATCAAGAGCTTCTACATCGTGGTCGGCCAGGGCGGCAAGTGGGCCGAGCGCGTGCGCGGCTGCAGCGCCCCCGGAGGCAAGGGCTGCTGAACGCCGCTGACCGGCTGCGGCGCGGCCTGACATGATCGCGCTGCAGCAGCTCCTCAACGGCCTCACCCTCGGGGCCGTCTATACGCTGGTGGCCCTCGCCTTCTCGCTGGTGATGGGCGTGCTCGGCGTGCTCAACATCGCAGTGGCCGAGCTCTTCATGGTCGGCGCCTACGTGGGCCTCTCCGCGCTCGCGCACGGCGCCCCGCTTCCGGTGGCGGTCCTCGCGGGAATGGGGTCGGCCGGGGTGCTGGCGCTGGTCATCGAGCGCGTCGCCTACCGGCCCTTCGCGGGCGCCCCGCCCATCGTGCCGCTGCTCTCGACGCTCGGCTGCTCGATCGTGCTGCAGAACGCGGTGGTCAACCTCTTCGGCTCCGATCCACTGCAGCTGCCCGACAGCGCGGTGGGCACGGCCTTCGAGTTCGCGGGCCTGCGCATCTCCACGCCGCAGCTCACGGTGATCGGCTGCGCGATCCTCCTCGTCGGCATCGTTGCGTGGCTCGTGCAGCGCACGCGCTTCGGCCGCGCCCTGCGCGCCGTGGCCGAGAACCCCGGCGTAGCCCGGCTGCTTGGCGTGCCCGCACAGCGCGTGGTAAGCGGCACCTTCCTCCTTTCGGGCGTGCTCGCCGGCGCGGCGGGGGTGCTGATCGGACTGCACTACTCGGCGGTCAGTCCGTTTGTGGGCGCAGACGCGGGCCTGAAGGCCATCGCCGTCATGGTGATCGGCGGCGTGACGCGCATCTGGGGCGTGCTGCTGGCGGGGCCGCTGGTCGGCATCGCCGAAGTGATGACGATCTACCTCGGCGGCTCGGCGGTGCGCGACTTCGTGGTCTATGGCCTGATGATCGCGACGCTGCTGCTGCGGCCCCACGGCCTGCTCGGCAAGCCGCCCGGACAGGAAGGCGAGCGGCTGTGATGTCGAGCTACGTCCAGGCGCTGCTGGCCGATGTGGGCGTCGGCCTCCTTGGCGGCCTGTCGGTCTACGTGATCCTGTCGGTGGGGCAGCTGTCGCTCGGCAACGCGGCCTTCATGGCGATCGGCGCGTATGTCGCGTCGATGCTCACCGTCTGGAAAGGCTGGCCGCTCGACGCGGCCTTGCTCGCGGGCGCAGCCGCCAGCGGCCTCACCGGGCTCATCATCGGCTTCCCCGCGCTGCGCCTGCGCGGCATCTACCTCGCGATGGCCACGCTCGGCTTTGGCGAAATGACGCGCAGCTTCTTCCTCAACCTGGAGGCCACCGGCGGCGCGGGCGGGTTCCACGGCATGCAAAAGGTATCGCTCGCGTCCATCTGGCTGTGGACCGCGGGCCTCCTCGGCATTGTGATGCTGCTCGAACGCTCGCGGCTGTGGCTGGAGTTCCGCGCGGTGCGCGACGACGAAACCGCCGCGGAGATGGCGGGCCTCGACACCACGCGCCTCAAGCTCACCGCGTTCACGCTGAGCGCCGCGATCGGCGGCGTCGCGGGCGGGCTGTTCGCGCACCACCAGCTCTTCATCGAGCCGGGCAACTTCGCGTTCGAACGCTCCGTGGACCTGGTCCTGATCGCCATCGTCGGCGGCTCCGAAGTCGCCATCGGCGCGCTGGCCGGCTCGGTGATCCTGAACCTGCTGCCCGAGGCGCTGCGCTTCGCGGCCAACTGGCGGCTGGCGGCCTTCGGCGCGCTGCTGGTGCTGATCCTGCTCGTGCGCAGGCAGGGTCTCTTGGATCGCAAGTTGCTCGACCCCGTCTTCCGCCTGTTCAAACGCCATGGCTGACGCACCGCAACCACTCCTCAGTCTGGCCGGCGTCGGCAAGCAGTTCGGCGGCGTGGTCGCGTTGAACGCCATCGAACTCGAAGTCGCCGCAGGTGAAATCGTCTCAGTCATCGGCCCCAACGGCGCCGGCAAGACCACGCTTTTCAATGTCGTGACCGGCGCCTACACGCCGGACGCGGGCACGATCGAACTCGCCGGCCGGCGCATCGACGGCGTGAAGCCGCACCGCATCGTGGCCATGGGCATGGCGCGCACGTTCCAGAACATCCGCCTCTTCCGCAGCCTGAGTGTGAGCGAGCACTTGCAGATCGCGCTTGGCGCGGCGAGACGTCGCGGAGAGTCCGCCGCTGCCGGCCGGGCGCGCGCAGCCGAACTGCTCGACCTCCTCGGCCTCGCCGACGTGGCCGACCGCCCCGCGGCCGAACTGCCCTACGGGCGGCAGCGCCGGGTCGAGATCGGCCGCGCGCTCGCCACCGACCCGAAGCTGCTCTTGCTCGATGAGCCCGTGGCCGGCATGAGCCGCGAGGAGTCCACCGCGATCGCCGACCTCTTGCTGGTGCTGCGCAAGCGCGGGCTCGCGGTGCTGCTGATCGAGCACGACATGAGCTTCGTGATGAACCTGTGCGACCGCATCACCGTGCTCGACTTCGGCAGCGTGATCGCGACCGGCACGCCCGCCGAGGTGCAGAACAACCCGCGCGTGCTCGAGGCCTACCTCGGCGCGGAGGCGACCGATGCTTAAGGTCGAAGGCCTTTGCGTTTCCTACGGCCCGGTGCGCGCCGTGAGCGATGTCGGCTTCGAGGTGCGCGCCGGCGAAATCCTCGCGCTGATCGGCCCCAACGGCGCCGGCAAGACCACGACGCTGAAGGCAATCGCTGGTGTACTGCCCTTTACCGGCCGCATCGAATTCGACGGCGCGCCGTTGCGCCCCGGGCGCGCGGAAGAGCGCCCCGGCCAGGGCCTGTGCCTTGTGCCGGAAGGCCGCGGCATCCTCGCGCGCATGACCGTGCACGAGAACCTGCTGATGGGCGGCTACTGCCGCAAAGGCGGCGCGCCGGAGCAGGAGATCAATGCCGTCTACGAGCGCTTCCCCGTGCTGCAGGAGCGCAGCGCCGTGCCTGCGGGCCTGCTCTCGGGCGGCGAGCAGCAGATGCTCGCCATCGGCCGCGCGCTGCTCGCAAAGCCGCGCCTGCTGATGCTCGACGAACCGTCGCTCGGCCTCGCGCCGCTGATGGTCGAGCGGGTGTTCGGCATCGTGAAGGACTTGCGCGCAGCAGGGATAACCATTCTCATCATCGAGCAGAAGGCGCGGCAGACGCTCGCCATCGCCGACCGCGCATGCGTGCTCGAGACCGGGCGCATCGTCGTCACGGACGAGGCGGCGCGCCTGAAGGGCGACGCGGCACTCGCGCGCGCCTACCTCGGCACCGGGGCGAAGTAGCGCATCGCCGGATTGAATCGCCTTCCAGAGACGTATGCTTCATTCCGGTTATGGCGATGGTGCCGGTGGTCGCGGGCATGGTAGTGTCGGTGACGGGCAACGTGCTCGTGCTGCGCGGCTGATGCGACGGACTGATCCATGCACCCCGTGATCGACCCCTTCATCGCGCTGAAGATCGCCTGCGCGATCGTCGTCGTGGTCAGCGCCTCGCGCGCGGCCGAGCGCCTCGGGCCCTTCTTCGGCTCGCTGGTCGCGACGCTGCCGGTGTCCACCGGGCCGATCTACGTGTTCCTCGCGATCGACCACGGGCCGCAGTTCATCTCGGACAGCGCGTTGATGGGGGTTGCGGGGGTCCCGGCGACCGTCGCTTTCGTCACGGTGCATGCGCTGGTCGCGCAGCGCTCGGCGACCTTCGTGTCCTGGATCGCCGCGACGGCGGCCTGGTGGACCTGCGCGATGCTGCTGCAACTGCGACAGTGGTCGTTCGTGGAAGCCTGCGTGCTGTTCGCCGTGGTGTTTGGCGGCGCGATCTTCGCGCTGCGGCGGTTCGTGCTGGCGTCCTCGCCGCCGCCGGTACCGCGCGTGCGCTTCGACCTGGCGCTGCGCTCGATCCTCGTCGCCTGCGTCGTCATCGGCACGACGATCACCAGCAACGCGCTCGGCCCCGCGTCCACAGGGGTACTTGCGACCTACCCGGTGGTGTTTACTTCGCTGGTATTGATACTGCAGCCGCGCTGGGGCGGCCCGTTCACGGCGTCGCTGCTGGTGAATTCCCTCAAGGGCCTGGTCGGGTTCGGCTCGGCGCTGGCGGTGCTGCACCTCGCCGCCGCGCAGATGGGGTCGGCCGCGGCCCTGCTGCTGGGGCTCGCCGTGGCCGTCGCGTGGAACTGCGGGCTGTACTACCTGAAGATGCGCCGCGCCTAGTTCGACAACTAGCGCTGCGGCTGCGGCGCCACCTGTTGCCAGCCGGTGGGGCATTCGCGCACGTACGGGTAGTACGCGTTGGAGCCCTGGCAGTAGTACCAGGCGTTGCTGGCCTGCTGCTGCTG